>NZ_JACSQX010000007.1:189498-358789 GCF_014836395.1 Xanthomonas bonasiae | reverse complement strand
AGCGGCATCGAGGCCTCCTCGAAGAGGATCGCCGACATCATCAGCGTCATCGACGGCATCGCCTTCCAGACCAACATTCTCGCGCTCAATGCGGCGGTGGAAGCGGCGCGCGCCGGCGAACAGGGCCGTGGCTTCGCCGTGGTCGCCTCGGAAGTGCGCACGCTGGCGCAGCGTTCGGCCAGCGCGGCCAAGGAGATCAAGGAGCTGATCGACGACTCGGTGAGCCGCGTCGCCGAAGGTTCGGCGCTGGTCGGCCAGGCCGGCAAGACCATGCACGAGATCGTGTCCTCGGTGCAGCGCGTGACCGACATCATGAGCGAGATCTCCGCCGCCTCGCAGGAGCAGTACGCCGGTATCGAACAGGTCAACCAGACCGTGACCCAGATGGACGAGAGCACGCAGCAGAATGCGGCGCTGGTGGAAGAGGCCAGCGCCGCGGCGCGGTCGATGGAGCAGCAGGCGACCGAACTGGCGCAGGCAGTGGCCTTGTTCAAGCTGGAGGAGAACGCCGTGCCGGTGCGCCAGCCGACTCCGGCGATAGCGCCGAAGCCGAGGAGCTACGCGCGTCCGGTGCCGTCGCCGGCGCCGACCGCCGCGCGTCGCCTGCAGGCGGTCGCCGCGGTGACCAACGACAAGGATTGGCAGGAGTTCTGATCGGCACTGCGGTGTTGGCCGCCCTCCGAGCGGAGGGCGGCTTGCCGTCGCGGCACGCAAGCATCGCGTGTCGCACAGGTTTCACGGGCCGATTGTCCCAGGCAAACGCCGTGTCAGGCAGCGGCGCAGCGCCACGATTTTGGCTATATTTGCCGCATGGGCGCCGGCAGGGGGCGGGCGTCGCAGATCAAGGAAAGATCGTGGAAATCCAGCAACGCCGCTTTTCGAACCGTATCGGCTACGTTTTCGGCGACGACGAAGTGCACTATTCGGTGCAGGACAGTTCCGGCAGCCGCAGCTTCTCGGTGGCTTACGGCGATATCGGCCGCGACCGCCAGGCGCTGACCGAACGCAACCAGTGGCTGCGCAATGCCGGCCTGCTGTGGGGCGTGTTGGGGCTGGTGCTGACCGTGATGTCCTCGCTGAAATACCACGCGTTCGCGCCCTCGTTCTGGCTGTGGGTCGGCATGATCTGCTATTGCGCCTATCACCTCGTGGTGACCCACTACCTGATCATTCCGACCGAAAAAGGCAATCTGCTGGTGATCAAGAATGCCGACGGCGAGCGTATCGTCGCGCAGATCGAGCAGCGCCGCGCCAGCTACCTGCGGCGCGAGTACGACGTCATGCTCGCCGAAGAGCATCCCGAGCAGCGCCGCAACCGCTTCAAATGGCTGCATCGCGAGGGTGTGCTGAGCAGCGAGGAACTGGAGCAACGCCTGCAGCAGGTGGATGCCCGCGATCCGGCACTGCTGGTGGTGCAACAGGTCTTGTCGGGCAACCAACTGCCCTGAGCCGGCGGCGCGTCGCCGACGCGGGTGCCCGTGCCGCGCGCGGATGCATGAGGTGATGCAGCGTCCGCTGTCCCGGTAATGCCGGCGTGTCTGATTCGCCCAGAGCTGCACGCGGTTATGGATCGCGATCCTGCTTGGTCGAATGTGGACTTGCGCATGCAACAAAAAACGCCGCGGCCGTCGCCAGCCGCGGCGCTGTGATGCAGGTGCAGGCGAGGCCGGTTACTGCGGCGCGCTCGGCGCCTTGGTGCGCGGGAGCACGTACGAGGTGATGTACTCGCCGTTGGAGCCGTAGACCACGACGATCATCTGGTTGGCGTCCTGGTAGACCACGGTGGCGCTGCACGGGCAGCTCGCGGCGGCGGTGACCATGCCGAGCGGGCGGTCCTTCTCGTCGTTGACGACGATCAGCTGCTCTTCGGCGGCCAGGCCGATCGGCAGGCGCGATTGGGCACCCGGAGTGATCCCGAGTACCGTGATCACCTCGTCCTTCGCCGAGTTGATCTGGGCGAAGGTCAGCCCGGACTTCTCGAACGTGTAGACCTTGAACAGCGGCGACAGGCTGACGTTCTTCTTGCCGGCCGGGACGCGTTCGCCCAGGCCTTGGATCGTGTCGTTGGCGTCCAGCTTCTGCCCGGTGGCGTGGGTCTGCGCCGCGGTGAATGCGACCGCCAGAACGGCCAGGGTCAACAGGGGTTTGATCATGGTGTCTCTCCTTGTCTTGATGCAGCGGACCGTTGCGCTCGGGCCGGGCGGCAGCCGTGGTCCTTTCCGGCCGAGCCGCTCGGTGCAGGCCATCTCCCGGCCTGCCATCACGCGTGCGGACGGAGCCGTACCTGACGATCGACGTAGCGCCTTTGGGCGGCGCTACGCCGGTCGTCGGGCAACGCTTCCGATTCGACGCTTTGTTCAGTATTTCTGACGTTAGTATCGCTGTCAATATCTAAAATCAACGACATACGTCGCGCTCGCCGAAATTTCATGGTTTTGTATCTCCGAACTCGGGGTGTCGCCTATCGGCCGTGCAGGTCGTGCCCGGTCCGCACGCGCGCGGGCAGGTTGAGACGGGCAGGGAACGCGAAGGGCGGAGCGACGGGCATGCATCCGGTGGCGGCGGCGCCGCTGCTCTCGGCTGCGCGCGAACGCGCAGAGCAGTGGATGGGGCGGTCGCCGCTCGACAGCGCGGACGCGGCGCCGCACGCTCGGCGCCACCGAGCGCAGGCCGCGCCCGTCCAGACCGGCTGCGGGTCTGAAGATCCGGCGCGACCCGCTCAGGATCGGCTGCTGCGCGGCGGCGAGCACGGCACCATCGCGACGCGGTATCGTGTCGGGATTCTTGCCAATCGACGAACCCGATGCCGCATCCGTCCATGCCTCCCGGTCCCGCCGCCCCGTCCGCCGCGCCTGCGTTGCGCCATGCGCTGAAGCCGCGGCAACTGATCATGATGGGGCTGGGCAGCGCGATCGGCGCCGGCCTGTTCCTGGGTTCGGGCGTGGGCGTGCACGCGGCCGGGCCGGCGGTGCTGATTTCCTACCTGGTCGCCGGCGCGCTGGTGATCATCGTGATGAACGCGCTGGGCGAGATGGCCGCGGCCAAGCCGGCCAGCGGCGCATTCTCGGTGTATGCCGCCGATGCGATGGGCGCCACCGCGGGCGCGACGGTGGGGTGGTTGTGGTGGCTGCAGCTGGTGATCGTGATCGCCGCCGAGGCGGTGGGTGCGGCCGGGCTGCTGGCCACGGTCTGGCCGGCGTTGCCGGTGCCGCTGGTCGCGGTGGTGTTCATGGCCGCCTTCACCGCGATCAACCTGCTCGGCGTGCGCAATTTCGGCGAGTTCGAATTCTGGTTCGCGATCCTCAAGGTCGTGGCGATCGTCGCCTTCATCCTGGTCGGCGTGGCGCTGCTGGCCGGCTGGCTGCCGAACGTGGCCTCGCCGGGTTGGTCCAACGTCACCGGCAACGGCGGTTTCGCGCCGAAGGGCGCCGCCGGCATCGGCGCGGCGCTGCTGGTGGTGGTGTTCGCCTTCGGCGGCACCGAGATCGTGGCGGTGGCGGCGGCCGAGACCGCCGACCCGGAGCGCAGCATCGCGCGCGCGATCCGCACCGTGGCCTGGCGCATCCTGGTGTTCTACATCGGCTCGCTGAGCGTGATCATCGCGGTGGTGCCGTGGCAGAGCGAGGCGCTGAGTTCGCCGTTCGCCGCGGTGCTGCAGGCGGCCAAGATTCCCGGCGCGGCCACCGGCATCACCCTGATCGCGGTGATCGCGCTGCTGTCGGCGCTCAACGCCAATCTGTACGGCGCCTCGCGGATGATCTTCTCGCTGGCGCAGCGCGGCGAGGCGCCGCGCGTGCTGGCCTTCACCAACCGCCAGCAGGTGCCGCTGCTGGCGGTGCTGGCGAGCGTGCTGTTCGGCTTCGTCGCCGCGGTGCTGGAGTTGCTGTATCCGAATCGGGTGCTGCCGACGCTGCTGAACATCGTCGGCGCGACCTGCCTGCTGGTGTGGACGATCTCGCTGCTGTCGCAGCTGATCCTGCGCGCGCGCGCCGATCGCGCCGGGACGCGCCTGCCGTTCCGCATGCGCGGCTATCCGGTGCTGACCCTGCTGGCGCTGGCGATCCTGGCGATGATCTTCGGCCTGCTGGTGGCCTCGCCCGACACCCGCGCGCAGTTCCTGTCGATGGCCGCGCTGACCGCCGCGATCGCGTTGATCAGCGGCGTTGCGCGGCGGCTGCGCGGCGGGCGGGCAGGGTAGGGCGTCGCGCTACCTTGTAGGAGCGGCTTCAGCCGCGACCGGAAGGTGGGTAACGCGATCAGGCCCGCACAGCACGGGGTTCTTGCGAGAACGCAAAGCCCTCTGGCTCACGTTCGTCGCGGCTGAAGCCGCTCCTACACAAAAGCGGTAACGGCCTGGTGGCCTTGCCCGACACCCGTGCGCAATTCCTGTCGATGGCCGCGCTGACCGCCGCGATCGCGTTGATCGGCGGCGTGGCGCGGCGGCTGCGCGCGCAGCGGGCAGGGCAGGGCAGGGCGCCCAGCTTCCTGTAGGAGCGGCTTCAGCCGCGACCTGATGCCGGGCACTGCGATGAAGGCTGAAGAGCACGTTGCGTTTTTTGCGAGGGACGCAGAGCGCCCGGTGCTCACGTTCGTCGCGGCTGAAGCCGCTCGTACACAAGAGCGGCGACGGCTCAGCCCAGCAACAGGCGCGCGCCCAGCGCACACAGCAGGGCCGGCGGCATCACCAGCGCGCCGACTTTCAGGAAGCGCCAGAAGCCCACGTCCTCGCCTTCGCGGCGGATCGCGGTCAGCCAAAGGATGGTGGCCAGCGAGCCGGTGATCGACAGGTTCGGCCCCAGGTCCACGCCGATCAGCAGCGCGTCGACGACCAGTTGCGGCGGATGCGCCTGGGCGATGGTGGTGCTGGCGATCAATCCGGCCGGCAGGTTGTTCATCAGGTTGGAGGCGAACGCCAGCAGCGTGCCGGACGCGCCGGCGGTGACCAGCGGCGACTGCGCCGCGGAGGCGGACAGCGTCTGCGCGAGCCAGGCGATGACCCCGGTGCGCGACAACGCCTCGACCAGCACGAACAGCCCGGCCACCAGCGGCAGCACCGCCCACGACACCGCCTTGGCCAGCGGCAGCGGCGATTGCCGGCCGCCCAGGCACACCGCCGCCAGCGTGGCCACGCCGGCCAGGCAGGTGGGCAGGCCCAGCTCCAGGCCCAGCGCCGAGACGCCGACCAGCAGCGCCGCGGTGGCGAGGATGCCGGCCAGCGCGAAGGCGCCGCCGCGGCTCAGCGGCACCGTGTTCACGCGTTCGGCGCAGCGTCCGCGCAGGTCCTTGCGCTCGGCCCAGTACAGCATGCCGAAGGTGACCCCGATCGCCAGCAGCGACGGCAGCGCGAACGCGGCCATCCACGCGCCCAGGGTCGGCATGGTGCCGCCGTACAGCACCAGATTGGCGGGATTGGAGATCGGCAGCACGAAGCTGGCGGCATTGGCGATCAGCGCGCAGGCGAACAGCAGCGGCAGCGGCTTGGCCCCGGCCTTGCGTGCGGCCGCGTATACCGCCGGGGTCAGCACCACCGCGGTGGCGTCGTTGGACAGGAACGCGGTGACCACGATGCCGACCCCGAACACCAGCGCGAACAGGCGCCGCGGCGAGCCCTTGGCCAGGTTCACCGCATGCATCGCCACCCAGTCGAACAGGCCCTCGGCGCGCGCGGTTTCCGACAGCAGCATCATCCCGATCAGGAACAGGTAGACGTCGTAGCCCTTCAGCACCGCATGCCAGGCTTCGACGCCGGGCATCAGGCCGAGGACCATCAACAGCACCGCGCCGCCCACCGCCCACAGCGCCTCGGGCAGCTTGAACGGCCGCGTGATCACGCCCGCCGTGGCCAGCGCGCAGATGCTCCAGGTGGCGAGGTTCGCCGTGTGTCCGCTGAGCATGGTCATGCCGCCGATGCGGCGGCTGCGGCCGGGCAGGGCGCATGCACGCGGCAGTCGGCGAGGGTGGTGGCGCGGTCTGCGGCGGATGCGGAGGGAAGAACGGACATGGCGGCAATCGGCGCGCGTATCGGCGGGGAAGAACGGGCCGGCAAGGATAGCAAGCCGGTCGCCTGCGGCCTGGCGTTCAACCCGCTTCGCGGAGCGGGCGCGCGTCGGCGTTCAGCGGCGAGGCGGTAGCGACACGCGAACTCCGACAAGCAGGGACAAGGGCCATGGCGGCGTCGCCACTATGCGTTGCACGCGGCGACCGCCCACGCACGTTTCTGCCGGCCTCGGAAAAGCACGCACCAGCGCTGCGAATGCACTGCGCGCGCGTGGTGCAGGCAGCGATCGATTAGACCCCGCTTCTGCCGATTCCCCATTCCCCATTCCCCTACCGCACATACCTATCGATCCAGCGCTGCAGGAACTCGCTCAGGCTCAGCCTGGTCGGCGGCGATAGACCGGCGCTGCGCGCGAAACCGGCCGCGGCCTGGGCGAAGTCCTGTTTCGCACGCCGCGTCGCCTGCTGCGCGGCCGCCTGCTGCTGGCGCAACTGCACGATGTGCAGCGACGGCCGCCCAGGCGGCGCGAACTTCTGGTCGCGGCGCAGCGCATCGGCGGACAGGGTGGTGGCGTGCGCGGCGTACGACAGCGCCTGCCTGGCCTTCAGTACCTGCAGCAGCCATTGCCCGGTCTCGCTGAGCCGCCAGGGCGCGGCGGGATCGGAGGTGGCGATCAGCAACGGCGGGATCGCGGCATCGGCGAGGCCGGCGGCGCTCGCGTCCAGGCGCTGCAGCCGTTCGAGAAAATCGGCCTGTGCGGAGGCGGTGTCGGTAGCCATGGGCGGCCCGGGAAGAAACGAGCGCGGACTGTACGCGGTTTTGCGCGTGGGGTGGGTGCTGCGCCGCCGGGGAAGGGCGCGGTGTGCATGCCGCGCGGGCGCGCAGCATCTGCACGCACATTCGGCGGGTGAGCGCGCCGCTGCGGCATTCAGGCGCCTTCGTCTGGTCGCCGTTGCTGTCCTGCCTTCGCCTGGCTTGGCGCCGGCCGTGTCGGGCGCATTTCCGGTCCGGGCGCTGCCGCTTGTGGCAAGGGTTCGGTCGCGGCTGAAGCCGCTCCTACAGGCGGCAGGGCCGGAAGACGCGCCGGTGCGCACCGCCGGCTCAGCTGCCGCCGGTCGCGGTTTCCGGCGCCGCGTCGGCGGTGTCGCCGCCGCGCTTCTGCGCGAACAGCCATTGCCACATCTTCGGGTCGCGGTAGGTGGCATCCCAGGCGTTGTGGTTGCCTTCCGGATATTCGGTGTAGCGCACGTCGGCATCCAGGTTCTTGAACGCGCGGTAGATCTTGCGGTCGTCGTGCGGCAGCACCACGTCGTCCTCGGCGCCATGGAACATCCACACCGGGATCCGTTGCAGGCGTTCGGCCAGTGCGGTGTAGGGGTCGGGCAGTTCCGCCACCGGGGTCACCACCAGGTATTCGCGATCCTCGTGCGGGGACAGGATCGCGCCGCACACCGGCACCAGCGCGGCGAAACGCTGCGGCTGCTGCAGCGCGATTTCCCAGGTGCCGTAGCCGCCCATCGACATGCCGGTCAGGTAGGTGCGCTGCGGATCGCCGTTGAATTCCGCGCTGGCCGCGTCCAGCGCCTGCAGCGCCATGGTCGCGTTGACCCCGTTCCACTCCTGCTCGTCCGGCACCTGCGGCATCACCACCAGCGCCGGGAAGTCGCCCAGGTGGCGGCGCAGGTACGGGCCCACGCCGGCATCGGCCTGCTGCCTGCCGTCGCTGCCGCGCTCGCCGGAGCCGTGCAGGAACAGCACCACCGGCACCGGTCCCTGGCGGTGCGGCGGCGCCGGCACGAACACCTGGTAGCGATACAGGCGACCGTCCACGGTCAGCTGGCGGGACACGAAATGGCCGGTGGCCGGGTCGCTGGGCAGGCTGCTGCAACCGACCATCGACAGGCACAGCAGCATCAGCAACGAACGCATGGACATGGGCGGCCCTCGGCGGTGGAGGTCCCCAGTATCGGCGTCCCGGCGCTTCGGCGACAGAGCGGCGTGCGGCCAGGGCCGGGCCCGGACATGCGCCAGTCAGGCGCCGCCCGCGCGGCGTTCAGCCTGTCGCGGCCGCCCGGCACGCGACGGCGAGAAAGCCGACACATGTGCGCGCGCGGGCGATGCGACGGCGTTCGCGGCAATGCGCATGCCGCGCAGGCTTGCCTACAGCAGCACCAGCGTGGCCAGGCCGAGGAAGCTGAGGAAGCCCATCACGTCGGTCAGGGTGGTCAGGATCACGCCGCCGGCCAGCGCCGGATCGAAGCCCAGGCGCTTGAGCGTCAGCGGCACCAGCACGCCGCCGAGCGCGGCGGTGAGCAGGTTGATGGTCAGCGCCGAGCCGATCACCAGCGACAGCAGCGGCTGCTTGAACCAGGCCAGTACGATCAGGCCCAGGCCGATGCCCAGCGCCAGGCCGTTGATCAGCGCCACCGCCAGTTCCTTGCGCAACAGCACGGTGACGTTGGACGCGCCGATCTGGCCCAGCGCCAGGCCGCGCACCATCAGCGCCAGCACCTGGGTGCCGGCGTTGCCGCCCATGCCGGCGACGATCGGCATCAGCGCGGCCAGCGCCACCAGCTTGGAGATGGTGCCCTCGAACTGGCTGACCACGCTGGAGGCGATGAACGCGGTGCCCAGGTTGATGGTCAGCCACAGCAGGCGGCGCCGGAACGCGCGCCGCACCGGGCTGAACATGTCCTCGTCCTCGTCCAGGCCGGCGGCGCTCATCGCCTGGTGCTCGGCCTGGTCGCGGATGATGTCGACCACGTCGTCGATGGTGATGCGGCCGAGCAGGATGTTGTTGTCGTCCACCACCGGCGCGGAGATCCAGTCGTGGTCGGAGAACTGCCGCGCGACCTCGTCGGCGCCTTCGCCCACGTCGATGGCCGGCTGCTCGTCGTCGATCAGCCGGTTGATCGGGGTGGAATCCTCGTGGGTGACCAGCGCGGCCAGCGACACCCGGCCCAGGTACTGGTGGCGGCGGCTGACCACGAACAGGTGGTCGGTGTGGTCCGGCAGTTCGCCGCGCAGGCGCAGGTAGCGCAGCACCACGTCGACGTTGACGTCGGCGCGCACGGTGACCACATCCGGGTTCATCAGGCGCCCGGCGCTGTCCTCGGGATAGGACAGCACCTGTTCCAGGCGCTCGCGGTTCTCGCGGTCCATCGACTTGAGCACTTCGTCGATGACCGTGTCGGGCAGATCCTCGACCAGGTTGGCCAGGTCGTCGATGTCGAGGTCTTCGACCGCGGCGATGATCTCGTCCGGGTCCATGTCCGCGAGCAGGCTTTCGCGCACCTCCTCGCCGACGTGCAGCAGCACTTCGCCGTCGTCTTCCGGATCGACCAGGCCCCACACCACCACGCGCTTGCCGGGCGGCAGCGACTCGAGCAGGTTGCCGATCTCGGCCGGCGCCAGCGTATTGACCAGCCGCCGCACCGGGCCCAGGCGCCCGCTGTCCAGCGCATCGGACAGCAAACGCAGCTGCCGCGCGGTCTTGTCGTGGCGGACGGCATCGGCCATGCGCTGCTCCTGAAAGTGGAAGGCCGCGCGCCGAGGGCTCGCGGTCGGTCAGATGTTCATCGCAACATTATCGCCTGCATGTTGCGGGAAGCACAGCGGGCCGGGATTTGGGAGTCGGGATTGGGGAGTCGCAACGGCGCGGCGCCGTCCGGCGAAATCGCGTCCTGCGGGCTGGCGAAAAAAGTGCCATGCCCGCAACTCAGCGTCCGCTCCCTGTAGGAGGGGCTTCAGCCCCGACGCCTTGCCGTTAGAGCGCCGGGGCTGAAGCTCTTCCTGCGCAGGCGCAGCTGCAGATCCCGAATCTGCTTTCCAGAGGCGGTGGGGCCTGAAAGCGCGGGAGCTGGAGCAGGGGTCACTGCGCTAGCACCGGCGCGGCGGTAGCGCACGTGGCCACGCACGCTCTTGATTGTTGCGAATCCCCAATCCCCAATCCCCAATCCCGGCTCTCAAGCCAACCAGCGCTCGATGCCCTTGCGGTCGCGCGCCTGCAGCAGCTTGGCGCCGCGCAAGCGCAGCGCCTGCAGGTCGGTGTCGCGGATCACCCGGCGTACTTCCAGCATCGTCGCCGGGTGCAGGCTGAACTCGCGCAGCCCCAGCGCCAGCAGGATCGGGGTCAGCGCCGGATCGCCGGCGATCTCGCCGCACACCGCCACCGGCTTGGCGTGGGCGTGGCCGGTGGCGATGACCTGCGCGATCAGGCGCAGCACCGCCGGATGCAGCGGCGAATACAGCTCGCCCAGCGCTTCGTTGTTGCGGTCGGCGGCGAGCAGGTATTGCACCAGGTCGTTGGTGCCGATCGACAGGAAGTCGATGGCGTCGATGAAGGTGTCCAGCGCGATCGCCGCGGCCGGGACCTCGATCATCGCGCCGATCTGCACCTGTTCGGCGATGGCGTGGCCCTCGCGGCGCAGTTGCGCGGCGATGCGCTTGAGATGCCGGCGCATCGCCATGATCTCCTCGCGCGCGCTGATCATCGGCACCAGCACGCGCACCGGGCCGTAGCCGGAGGCGCGCAGGATCGCGCGCAGCTGCGTGTCCGAGACCTTCGGCCGGGCCAGCGACAGGCGCACGCCGCGCAGGCCCAGTGCCGGGTTCTGCTCGTTGCTCATGGTCAGGCCGGTGCGGTCGGCCTTGTCCGCGCCCAGGTCCAGGGTGCGGATGGTCACCGGCCGCCCGCTCATGCCGAGCACCGCGTCGCGGTAGGTGCGGAACTGTTCTTCCTCGTCGGGCAGCGCGTCGCGCTGCAGGAACAGGAATTCGGTGCGGTACAGGCCCAGGCCGTCGGCGCCGAGCGCATGCGCGCGGGCCACGTCGTCGCGCGACTCGGCATTGGCCAGCAGCACGATATCGACCCCGTCCAGGGTGCGGCTGGGCTTGGAGCGCAGCTTGCCGAGGCCGCGTTGCAGCTTGGCCTGGTCGCGCACGCGGGTCCGGTAGTCGCGCAGGTCGTCGGGCGTGGGCTCCACGATCACCGCGCCCTGCACGCCGTCGACGATCAGCACGTCGCCGTCGTTGATCTTCTGCAGCGCATCGGCGACGCCGACCACCAGCGGCAGGTGCAGGCTGCGCGCCAGGATCGCGCTGTGCGACAGCGCGCTGCCGGCGCTGGTGACGATGCCGACCACGCCCTGCGCCTGCAATTGCGCCAGTTCCGACGGCGCCACGTTCTCGCACACCAGGATCTCGCCGGCCAGGCCGGCGCTGTCGGGCTGGCGCTTCTGCAGGAACGCGTGGATGCGCCCGATCACATGGTCCAGATCGTCCATGCGGCTTTTCAGGTAGGCGTCTTCCATGGCGTCGAACACGGTCGCCAGGCGGTCGCGCTGCAGGCGCAACGCATAGTCGGCGCTGTAGCGGCCGGTGCGGATCAGTTCGTCCAGGCCGTGCAGCAGTTCCGGGTCGTCGAGCAGCAGCGCGTGCAGGTCGAGGAACTCGCCGACCTCCTTGGCCAGGGCGCCATGCAGGCGCTGGCGCAGGCCGTGCATTTCCTCGCGCGCGGCGTTCACCGCCAGGTGCAGGCGTTCCAGTTCCTCGGGCACCTGCGCTGCGCCGATGCGTTGTTCGGCCACGTCCAGCGCATGCGGCAGGCGCACGCGCGCGCGGCCCAGCGCGTTGCCGCGCGAGGCGCCATGGCCGGCGATGCGCAGGCTCACCGCGCGCACCCGCGTTGGCGCGGCGGCGTGGTCGCGGCCGGCGGCCGGCACCGCATGCTCAGCTGTCCTCGTCGAAGCGCCGCTCGAACAGGCCGACCACGGCCTCCAGCGCGTCGGCTTCGTCGGCGCCGTCCACCCGCACCGTCACCGGCGTGCCCTGCGCGGCGGCCAGCAGCATCACGCCCATGATGCTCTTGGCGTTGACCTCGCGGCCCTTGGCCGCGAGCGTGGCGTTGCAGCGGAACGAGGACAGCGTCTGCACCAGCTTGGCGGTCGCGCGCGCATGCAGGCCCAGTCGGTTGGATACGATGAGTTCGCGTTCAAGCATCGTCGATCACCACTCCATTGCGCGAGCCAGCGGCCGCGGTCGCGGGCAACTGGTCCAGCCCCTGTTCGGGGTAGTTCATGATCCGCAGCAGCATCGGCAGGCTCAGCGCCGAGACGCGCCGCACCGGCGTGCCGAGGCGGGCGAGTTTCGTCGCCAGGTTGCTCGGGCTGGCGCCGTACAGGTCGGTCACGACCAGCACGCCGTCGCCGTCATCGACCCGCCGCAACGCCGCCGACGCCTGCGGCAGCAGCGCATCCAGATCGGCATCGAGCGGAACTTCGAACGCTTCGGTCTTCAGCGGCAACTGCCGCAACAATCCGGTGGCCACGCTCAACAGCGACGCGCCCACACCGGGATGAGTAATCAGGAGAATGCCACAGGCCATGGGAGAACGTTAACAGGTCGGGCAGGGCGCAGGGAATGGCCGGAAGGCCGGGAGTGGGGATTCGGGATTGGGGATTCGCAAACGCCAGAGCAACGGCCGCAGCCGCTCCCGCTTTTGCCAATCCCGAATCCCCAATCCCGGCCCTTCAGTCCTGCTCGCGATGGAACGTCGCCACTTCCGGCCAGCCCTGCTCGCGCGCGTGGCGGGCCAGGCGTTCGGCCAGGTACACCGAGCGGTGCTTGCCGCCGGTGCAGCCGAAGGCGATGGTGACGTAGCTGCGGGTGTCGTTGCGCAGCCGCGGCAGCCAGGTGTCGAGCAGGTCGACGATCTGCGCGGTGTACCGCTGCACGTCCGGTTGTGCGTCCAGGTAGTCGCGCACGCCGCTGTCGCGGCCGGTCAGCGGCCGCAGTTCCGGATCCCAGTGCGGGTTGGGCAGCACCCGCGCGTCGAACACGAAGTCGGCTTCGGCCGGCACCCCGCGCCTGTAGGCGAAGGATTCGAACAGCAGCGACAGGCTGTTCTCGTTGGTCAGCGCGAACTCGGTGGTCACCCGCCGGCGCAGCTGGTGCACGTTGAGCGTGCTGGTGTCGATCACCGCGTCGGCCTCGCGGCGCAGCGGTTCGGTGAGCGCGCGCTCGCGCTCGATCGCCTCGGGCAGCGACAGGCCCAGGTGCGACAGCGGGTGCCGGCGGCGGGTGTCGGCGTAGCGCTTGATCAGCGCCTCGTCGGTGGCGTCGAAGAACAGCAGCCGCGCGTCCAGGCCGAACTGGGCCACCGCCTCGCGCCAGCGCGACAGCTGCGCCAGGTCGCTGTGGCGGCTGCGCACGTCGATGCCCACCGCCAGCTTGCCGGGGCCGACGTCGTCGCGCACCAGGCTCTTGACGAAGGCCGGCAGCAGTTCCACCGGCAGGTTGTCGACGCAGTAGTAGTCCAGGTCCTCGAAGGTCTTCAGCGCCACCGATTTGCCGGAGCCGGACAGGCCGCTGACGATCACCAGGGTGGAGGTGTTCGCCACCGCGTTCATGGCGTGCGCCGTTCGAGCAGGTTGCTGTGGCGGGCGATGAACATCGCCGCCGGGTCGATGCCCTTGGTGCGCAGGATGTGCAGGCGCGTGGCGGCCTCGGTCAGCACCGCCAGGTTGCGCCCGGGCATCACCGGCAGGGTGATCAGCGGCACGTCCAGGTCCAGCACGTGGCGGGTGCCGGAATCGCCGGTCAGGCGCTCGTAGCCATGCGGGGTCGGTTCGGTCATGGGCCGGGTCAGGTGCACGATCAGGCGAAGATACTTGTTCTTCTTTACAGCGGTGTCGCCGAACATGTCGCGCACGTTGAGCACGCCCAGGCCGCGCACTTCCAGCAGGTCCTGCAGCAGTTCCGGGCAGGTGCCGTCGAGCACGTCGGGCGCGATCTGGGTGAACTCGGGGGCGTCGTCGGCGACCAGCCGATGGCCGCGGCTGAGCAGTTCCAGCGCCAGCTCGCTCTTGCCGGAGCCGGCCTCGCCGGTGATCAGCACGCCGATCGAGTAGATCTCCATGAACACCCCGTGCAGGATCACCCGCGGCGCCAGCGTGCGCGCCAGGTGATAGGAGAGGTGGTTGAGCAGTTCGTGGCCGCGCTTGGGCGAGCCCCACAGCGGCGTATCGGATTCGTCGGCGGCCGCGCGCAGGTCTTCCGGGCACGACTGGTTCTTGGTGATCACCAGCGCCAGCGGCCGCACCTGCACGATCTTCTCGATGGTCTCCCAGCGCTGGCGCGAATCCAGCGAATCCAGCCAGGCCAGTTCCTCGGTGCCGAGGATCTGCACCTTGTTCGGGTAGATCGTATTGAGGTAGCCGGCCAGCGACGGGCGCCGCGACACCGCGTTGCCGGCTTCCAGCTCGCGGTGTTCGCCCTTCTGTCCGCCCAGCCAGCGCAGGCCGAGCCGGTCGCGTTGCTGGTCGAACAGTTCGCGGGCGGTGATGCTGGTATTCATGCTCATGCGGCGCTGGCCTGGGGGGCGCCGCCGAGCAGGTCGTGCAATGCGGCAGCGTCGGGGGCGCGGCGCAGCGCGGCGCGGAAGCCCTCGTCGGAGAACTGTTCGGCCAGTTCCGACAACAGCATCAGGTGTTGGTGGGTGTAGTGCGCCGGCACGGCCATCGCGAAGATCAGGTCGACCTGCGCGCCGTGGCCGTCGAAGTCGATCGGCTGGTCCAGCCGCAACAACGCGCCACGCGGTGCGTCGAGATGCGGGGCGCGGCCGTGCGGGATGGCGATGCCATGGCCGATGGCGGTGCTGCCGAGCTGTTCGCGCTCGCGCAGGCTGGCGAAGAGTTCGTCGAAGCCGGCTTGCGGACAGGCCAGCAGGCCGGCGGCGGTACGCAGCAGGGTGTCGCGATCGGCGGCCGGCAGCACCTGGGTGCGGACGGCCGCCATCAGATCGGTCAAGGGCATGGCAGGAGCAACGTGTGCAGGATCACACGATATTGTCGCGCACCTCGGCGGCGTGGTGGTCCTGTTTCTTTTCCTTGTGCTTGATGATCAGCCGGTCGAGCTTGTCGGCGAGCAGGTCGATTGCCGCGTACATGGTCTGCGCGCTGGCATCGGCGTGCAGGGTGCGGCCGGGAACGTTGACCGTGGCTTCGACGTGGTGGTCGGGCTTGCGCAGCGCCAGCTGGGCGCGGACCTCGATGGTTTCCTCGTAATGCCGCTTCAGCCGCTGCAGCTTGGTCTCCACGTACTCGCGCAAGGCGGGGGTGACTTCGATCTGCTGGCCGTAGGTCTCGATACGCATCGGATACTCCTTGGTTCGGGATTCACCTTATGAACCATTGCCGCCTGCCGCCGATGCGTCAACCGATGCGGACGCGTTCGTGGGAAGCGGAAATGTTCATGGCCTCACGATACTTCGCAACCGTGCGCCGCGCTACAGGCACGCCGGCGCCTTTCAGCAGGTCGGCCAGCTTGGCGTCAGAAAGCGGCTTGCGCGGGTTCTCGGCCTCGATCAGGCGCCGGATCATCGCCTGAATGGCGGTGCTGGAGGCTTCGCCGCCGCTGTCGGTGTCGATGCCCGAGGCGAAGAAGGCGCGCAGCGGGATGGTGCCGCGCGGGGTGCGCACGTACTTGCGGGCGATGGCGCGGGAGATGGTGCTCTCGTGCAGGCCCAGTTCGCCGGCGATCTCGCGCAGGGTCAGCGGGCGCAGCGCCTGTTCGCCGAATTCGAGGAATCCGGCCTGCTGGCGCAGCAGGCAGCGGGTCACCTTGAGCAGGGTCTCGCCGCGCGCCTCCAGGCTCTTCAGCAGCCAGCGCGCTTCCTGCAACTGGCCGCGCAGGTAGCCGGCGTCGCTTTCGCCGCACTGGCGGATGAGCTGTTCGTAGCCGCGGTGGATGGTGACCTTGGGCCGCGCGTGCCCGGCCAGCGCCGCGTGCCAGACGCCGCGCTGGCGCCAGATCACGCAGTCGGGCACCACGTAGGTGTCGGCGCTGAGTTCGCCGACCTGCTTGCCCGGGCGCGGGTCCAGCGAGCGCAGCAGCTTGACCGCGGTCTCCACCGCCGAGGCCGGGCGCTTGAGTTCGTGGGCGATGCCGGCGATGCCGCTGCGCGGCAGTTTCTCCAGCGGGCCGTTGGCGATGGCGCGCGCCAGTTCCAGCCCGGGCGTGTCCGCGGGCAGCACGTCCAACTGCAGGTTCAGGCATTCGCCCAGCGTGCGCGCGGCGATGCCGACCGGGTCGAAGCGCTGGATCTGGTGCAGCACGGTGAGGATTTCCTCCTCCTCGGCGACGATGTCCGGCTGCAAGGTTTCGGCGATCGTGGCCAGCGGTTCGCGCAGGTAGCCGTCGTCGTCGAGCGCGTCGATCAGCGCCGCGCCGATGCTGCGGTCGCGCGGCGACAGGTGCGACAGGTGCAACTGCCACAACAGGTGATCGATCAGCGTGTCGGGTTCGGCGACGCGCTCGGCGGCGCTGCCCATGTCGTCGTCGTCGTCGAAGGAGCCGCCGCCGCCGCTGCTCCAGGCCGGCTCGGCATCGGACCAGTCGTCGCCGTCGTGTTGCGGCACGTTGTCCAGCGTATCGCCGGCCGGCGGCGCGACCTCGGCCTCGCCTTCGGCGCTGCCGGCGCCGGCCACATCGAGCGTGGGTGCGGCGTCTTCGGCCCATTCCAGCAGCGGGTTGCTCTCCACCGCCTCGGCGATCTCCACTTCCAGTTCGGCGCTGGACATCTGCAACAGCTTGATCGCCTGCCGCAACTGCGGCGTCATGACCAGATGCTGTCCCAGCGATGTCTGCAGCCGTGCTTTCATGCCTGTGCCGAACGGGAAAGGGCGTGGCGCAACGCCCGCGCGGTCAGAGCCTGAAGGTTTCCCCGAGGTAGACGCGGCGGACGTCGCTATTGGCCAGCAGCGCTTCCGGCGCCCCCTGCGCCAACACGCTGCCTTCGTTGAGGATATACGCCCGGTCGCAGATTCCCAAGGTTTCGCGCACGTTGTGGTCGGTGATGAGCACGCCGATGCCGCGTTGCTTGAGGTGGGTGACGATGCGCTGGATTTCGCCGACCGAGATCGGGTCGACGCCGGCGAAGGGTTCGTCGAGCAGCATCATCCGCGGCTTGGCGGCCAGCGCGCGGGCGATCTCGCAGCGGCGGCGTTCGCCGCCGGACAGGCTGGCGCCGAGCTGGTCGGCGACGTGGCCGATCTGCAGTTCGTCCAGCAGCGAGGACAGTTCGCGTTCGCGGCCGGCGTCGTCCAGGTCCTCGCGCAGTTCCAGCACCAGGCGGATGTTGTCGGCCACGCTGAGCTTGCGGAACACCGACGGCTCCTGCGGCAGGTAGCCGACGCCGAGCTTGGCGCGCTTGTACATCGGCAGCGCGGTGATGTCGTTGCCGTCGAGCACGATGCGCCCGGCATCGGCCTCGACCAGGCCGACGATCATGTAGAAGCAGGTGGTCTTGCCGGCACCGTTGGGGCCGAGCAGGCCGACCACTTCGCCCGCCTCCAGGGTCAGGGCGAACTCGCGCACGACCTCGCGCTGCTTGTAGCGCTTGCGCAGGCCTTCGGCGAGCAGCATCACTGGCCTCCTTGCTTGGCCGGGGTGGTGGGCTTGGCCGGCGTCGCGGCGGGCTTGGCGGCCGGCTTGGCGCCAGCGGCGCCTGCCGGCGCCGCGTTCTTCGGCTGGATCACCGTGTGCACGCGGGTGCCGTCGCCGCCGCCCTGCATGTCGCCGGTCTTGGTGTTGTAGACCATGCGCTGGCCGGCATTGGTGCCCTTGGGCGAGGTCATGCGGTAGTTGCCGGTGAGGATCACCGTATCGTTCGACATGGTGTAGTCGATGTTGTCGGCGACGCCGTCCATCGGCGAGCCGTCATCCATTTCCTGCTTCAGCGTCGCTTGCTTGCCCTTGAGCAGCACGCGGTCGATGTCGCCGTTCTTGCGGAAGATGTCGGCCGTGTCGGCGTGCACTTCCAGCGTGCCCTGGATGATGACGACGTTGCCCGAAAGGTGGCATTTGCCGTTGTCGTCGATCAGGTTGCAGTCGCTGGCATTGGACTTGATGTCCATCGGCTGATTGCGATCGGTCGACTTGGCCATCGCCAGTGCGGGCAGCAGCAGGGCGAGCAGCGCGAGCTTAGCGGGCAGCGTTGGGTTCATAGCGGGTCTTGACCTGTGAAAGGAGCTTGTACTGCCGGGATTTCAAGTCGACCTCGAAGCCGACGCCGGACTGCATCATACCGGGCCGGGTCATGGTGACCGGTTCGGCGGTGCGCGCGGTGCTGGTCTGCGGGAAGACGTCCAGGCTCTGGGTACGGAAGGTGGTGGGCGGGATGCTGGGCACCTTGGGGCTGTCGCCGGCGACGTCGCCGCGCAGGCGCAGTTCGGTGCCGTCGGCGCTGACCCAGCCGGTCTTGCTGCGCATTTCCCAGTGCTGGCCATTGGCGTCCGGCATCAGGAACAGCGGGGTTTCGATCGCCATGGTCTGGTCGGCGCGGCTGCGTTCCATCTGCGGCGCGCGCAGGGTCATCGACTCCTTGCCCTGCTTGTCCAGCGCGACGATCTGGAAATCGTGCGCGATGTAGTCCGAGCGGGCCTCGGCGTCGCTCGTCGGCACCCGCTTGCTGCGCTGGTGCCAGGCCGACCAGCCGCTGACCACGGCCGCGACCAGCAACAGGCCGCCGAGAACGGTGCGCCAGCTCATGCGCCATGCTCCTGCAGCAGGGAGGGGACGTGGCCTTGCGCGGCCAGCAGCACGTCGCACAGTTCGCGTGCGGCGCCTTCGCCGCCGCGGGCGCGGGTCAGCCAGTGCACGTGCTCGGCGGTCCACGGATGCGCATTGGCCGGGGCCACCGCCAGGCCGACCACGCGCAGCGGCGCCAGATCCGGCAGGTCGTCGCCCATGAAGCACACCTGCTCCAGGCTCAGCCCGCGTTCGTCGCACAGCGCCTGCACCCCGGCGCGCTTGTCCTTGACCCCGATCTGCACCAGCAGGCCCAGTTCCTGGCCGCGCTTCTCCGCGGCCAGGCTGGGCCGCGCGGTGATCAGCGCCACCTCGATGCCGTGCCGGCGCAACTGCACCAGGCCCTGGCCGTCGAGCACGTTGAACGCCTTGCTCTCGTTGCCGTCGCGGTCGTAGTACAGGCGGCCGTCGGTCAGCGTGCCGTCGACGTCGAAGCACGCCAGACGGATGCGGGCGGCGCGGTCGATCAGGTCGGCGGGAAGGTCGGCCAGCGGGGAATAGGGCATGGTTCGCTATATCGGGGCGGGAAGGCCGGCTTTCCAGCAGGCCAGGGCCAGCGGCGCAGGCGCCGGCGGGCGGTGAACAAGTTCAGGCTGTTAAACCACTCTGGCGCGCAACAGGTCGTGAATGTTGAGCGCGCCGACCGCGCGGCCGTCGCCGTCGACCACGATCAAGCCGTTGATCTTATGGGTTTCCATCAGCCGTGCGGCCTCGGCGGCGAGCTGGTCGGCGCCGATCGTGCGCGGCTGCCGGGTCATCACGTCGGCGATGCGGGTCTGGCGCACGTCCAGCGCGCTGTCCAGGGTACGGCGCAGGTCGCCGTCGGTGAACAGGCCGAGCAGGCGCCCGTCGCCATCGACCACCGCGGTCATGCCCAGGCGCTTGCGGCTCATCTCCACCAGCGCTTCGCTGAGGCTGGCGTCCTCGCGCACCCGCGGCAGGTCGTCGCCGCCGTGCATCACGTCGGTGATGTGCAGCAGCAGGCGCCGGCCCAGGCTGCCGGCCGGGTGCGAGCGGGCGAAATCGTCGGCGGTGAAGCCGCGCGCGTCCAGCAGCGCCACCGCCAGCGCATCGCCCAGCGCCAGCGAGGCGGTGGTGCTGGAGGTCGGCGCCAGGTCAAGCGGGCAGGCCTCGGCCGGCACGCTGACGTCCAGGTGCAGGTCGGCCTCGCGCGCCAGCGTGGACTGGGCGCGGCCGGTCATCGCGATCACCGCGTTGCCCTGGCGCTTGAGCACCGGCAGCAGCATCAGGATCTCGTCGGATTCGCCGGAATAGGACAGCGCCAGGACCACGTCGGCATCGGTGATCATGCCCAGGTCGCCGTGCCCGGCCTCGCCCGGATGCACGTAGAACGCCGGGGTGCCGGTGGAGGCGAGGGTGGCGGCGATCTTGCGCGCCACGTGCCCGGACTTGCCCATGCCGGTGGCGACCACGCGCCCGCGCGAGGCCAGGATCAGCCGGCAGGCGGCGGCGAACTCGGCGCCGATGCGCGCGCCGACCGCGCCCAGCGCAGCCTGCTCGATCTCGACCACGCGGCGGCCGCTGGCGACCAGGCTGGCGTCGTCGATCGCGGCGGGGGACAGGGGCGATACAGCCATGCGGATGCCGGTCGGAGGGTAGAATGGCCGATCATTTTATTAGGAAAGCCCGTTGGACGCCGAAACCATCCGTAAACTGATCGAGGCCGGCCTGCCCGGCGCGCGCGTGCAGGTGCAGGGCGACGACGGCGTGCACTTCGAGGCCACCGTTGTCAGCGCCGCGTTCGCCGGCAAGCTGCCGCTGGCCCGCCACCGCATGGTCTACGCGACGCTGGGCGAGCTGATGGGCGGGGCGATCCATGCGCTGGCGCTGACCACGCTGACCCCCGAGCAGGCCGGCTGAGCCGCGTTCCGTTCCGTTTCTTCTTTTCGAATCCCCCGAGACCCATGGCCAAAATCGTAGTGACCGGCGGCAACCCGCTGCACGGTGAAGTGAACATTTCCGGCGCCAAGAACGCGGTGCTGCCGATCCTGTGCGCGACCCTGCTGGCCGATGCGCCGGTGGAGATCACCAACGTGCCGCAACTGCACGACGTGATCACCACGGTGAAGCTGCTCGGCGAACTGGGCGCCGAAGTCACCATCGACGAAGGCACCCTGGCGCGCGGCAGTGCGATCACCGTCGATCCGCGCAAGGTCGACCAGCACGTCGCGCCGTACGAGCTGGTGCGCACCATGCGCGCCTCGATCCTGGTGCTGGGCCCGCTGCTGGCCAAGTTCGGCGCGGCCGAAGTGTCGCTGCCCGGCGGCTGCGCGATCGGCTCGCGGCCGGTGGACCAGCACATCAAGGGCCTGCAGGCGCTGGGCGCGGAGATCAGCGTCGAGAACGGCTACATCAAGGCGACCAGCAACGGTCGCTTGAAGGGCGGCCGCTACGTGTTCGACATGGTCAGCGTCACCGGCACCGAGAACGTGCTGATGGCCGCGACCCTGGCCGACGGCACCACGGTGCTGGAGAACGCGGCGATGGAGCCGGAAGTCACCGACCTGGCCGACTGCCTGATCGCGCTCGGCGCCAGGATCGAAGGCGCCGGCACTTCGCGCATCGTGGTGCAGGGCGTGGAACGCCTGTCCGGCGGCCGCCACGCGGTGCTGCCCGACCGCATCGAGACCGGCACTTTCCTGGTCGCCGCGGCGATGACCGGCGGCAGCGTCACCGTGCGCCGCGCGCGCGCCGACACGCTCGACGCGGTGATCGACAAGCTGAGCGAGGCCGGCGCCACCATCGAGAGCGGCCCGGACTGGATCCGCCTGGACATGCACGGCAAGCGTCCGCGTGCGGTCAGCCTGACCACCGCGCCGTACCCGGCGTTCCCGACCGACATGCAGGCGCAATTCATGGCGCTCAACTGCGTGGCCGACGGCGTCGGCGTGATCAACGAGACGATCTTCGAGAACCGTTTCATGCACGTCAACGAACTGCTGCGCCTGGGCGCGGACATCCAGGTCGAAGGCCACACCGCGATCGTGCGCGGCAACGAGCGGCTCAGCGGCGCGCCGGTGATGGCCACCGATCTGCGCGCCTCGGCCTCGCTGATCCTGGCCGGGCTGGTCGCCGACGGCGACACCACCATCGACCGCATCTACCACCTGGACCGTGGCTACGAGAACATCGAGGAGAAGCTGGGGGCGCTGGGCGCGTCCATCCGGCGCATCGCATGATCCTCAAGGGCCGCTTCACCCGCCGGCGCAAGGTGCTGCTGGCGGTGGTGATCCTGGTGCTGGCCTGGGTCGGTTACGCCTGGTATGCGGGCATCGCCATCACCCAGGGCATCGAACAGCGCGACATGGACTGGAACGGCGACGGCCAGGTCAGCCGCAGCGAGATCGCGCAGGCGTTCTACGCGGTCGGCGTGACCCGCACCCAGGACGGCCCGCGCCAGTGCAGCACCTTCTACTGGCGCGACAGCGGCGCGCAGATCCGCGTGGACTGCCGCACCACGTTCGCGCCGGCCAACCACGCCAAGTAGTCGGCGGCCACGGCCCCGCCGTCGATCGCGGCGGCCGCGCCAAGGCCGGGCGTTGCCACGACGCAACGCCCGGCAGTTCGCATGCGCCGCGTCTTGCGCCTGCATGGCGGCATCGGGACGGCCGCACCGGATGGCGTGGAAGCTGCGCACGCAGCTGCTCCGGGTGCGCCACATCGCGCATATGAACGTTTTATGAAGAACGGTGGGCCGATTTGCAGCCCGCCGTTCATGCGTGGCGCCATTTGTATCGGTGACCGCAACGACTGAAATTCTGGTGGACAGGCGTTTTCGGCGCAGCGCGCGGGCAAAGCGTGTCCGCAATGTCGTGGTTCTTGCCTGAACGTCGTGATCGCGTGGAGCGGCGGCGATGCCCGGTAAACGTCCGGCGCAACCCCGATGCGTAAATGCGGGTCAAGCCTTCGTAGGAATTTCGTTAAGAGCCTGCGTAACGGCGACTCCGTCTTCCGCCCACGTGTGCGTCTCTCGCCGCGCGTGCCGCGGAAGGCCCCAACGCCTCGTCCTGCAAGAACCCGCCCTCATGAGCCAGACACGTTCACGCTACTCGTTCAAACCTACCGTAATAGCCACGATGCTCAGCCTGTGCCTGGTGCAGGGCACTGCGCTGGCGCAGAGCACCGCCGGCGACATCGCCGGCAGCGCGGCCTATGTGCAAGGCGTGCAGATCCAGATCAAGAGCCTGGATAGCGGGACAGCCCGCGTCGTCGCGTTGGGCGCGGAAGGCAAGTTCCGCATCCCCGCGCTGCCGAGCGGCAGCTACGATGTCAGTCTCATCGAAAACGGCAATGTGGTCGCCACGCGCAACGTGATGGTCGTGGCCGGCAAGACGGTGACGGTCGATTTCGGCGAGCCGGCGACCAAGTCGTTGCGTGCCGTCACGGTCAAGGCGCCGATCGTGGTCAACGGCATCGACACCAGCAGCGTCGAATCGCGCAGCACCTTCAATGCCGCACAGTTGAACGAACTGCCGTTGCCGCGGGACGTGAGCAGCGTCGCCCGCATGACCCCAGGCACCTCGCAGGGCAGCGGCTATTTCGGCAACCTGAATTCGTTCGGTGGCGCGTCGGTGGCCGAGAACGCGTACTACGTCAACGGCATGAACATCACCGACTCCTACGACAGCCTGTCCTTCAGCGAGGTGCCGTGGCAGGCGATCGACCAGCTCGACGTGCAGACCGGCGGCTATGGCGCCGAGTACGGCTTTTCCACTGGCGGCGTCACCAGCGTCAACATCAAGCGCGGCACCAACGAGTGGCACGGCGGCGTGAGCATCGACTCGGCGCCTGACGCGTTGCGCGCGCACCTGGACGACGAGTATTTCCGCAGCGGCAGCCTGTACCGCCCGCAAAGCAACAACACCACCAACTCCAATACCTACTCGCTCTGGGAAGGCGGTCCGCTGATCCAGGACAAGCTGTTCGTGTTCGTGATCGGACAGTTTCAGCGCAACACCGGCAGCGTCTGGAACGGACGCACCGCGTCCACCAGCACCAGCAGCACCAGCTACGACTACAACACCAGCAAGCCGTACAAGCTGGTCAAGCTGGACTGGTTCCCGAACGATCGCAACCATCTGGAATTCACCGGCTTCGACGACAGCAGCCGGACCAGCTACGACTATTTCAAGACCTCGTTCAGCGGCGACGACGTAACCCGGACTACTTACAACGGCCGGCTCGTGTCCAAGAGCGGTGGTCCCACGACGGTCTTCAAGTGGACCAGCAACCTGACCGACAATCTGACCGCGTCGCTGCAATACGGCAAGATGAAGACCGTCAGCGAGCAATACACCAGAAGCCCGGACGGCACGACGACGACCTACGACGGCGATGTGAATTCCACCAGCAGCTCCGGCTGCCCGGTCACCTTCTATGCGTCGCGCTATACCGGTGCCGAAAACAGCTGCTACGCCAGTTCGACGCTGGGCATCAGCAATGGCTACAGCCAGCGCGAGGACACCCGGCTCGATTTCCAGTGGACGCTGGGCAACCACGATCTGTCCTTCGGCTACGACTACAACGACTTCACCGCTCGCCAGGGCACTTCGTATTCCGGCGGCCACTACTACTACTATTACAACGACAACTACGTCTACGACTACGTCTACAAGACCGGCGGCACCGTCGAGGTGAAGCAGAATTCGTGGTACGTGCAGGACAAGTGGCATGTCACCAGCAATTTCCTGCTGTCCTTGGGCATCCGCAACGATGGCTTCAAGAACTACAACACCGCCGGCGACGTGTTCGTCAAGCAGGACAACATCTGGCAGCCGCGCCTGGGCTTTTCCTGGGACGTGAACGGCGACGGCGCGTCGCGTCTGTTCGGCAACCTGGGACGCTACGCCCTGCCGATCGCCGCGAACGTCGCGCTGCGCGCGGCCAGCGCCTCGGTCTACTCGGAGACGCTGTACAGCTACAGCGGCGTCAGTTCGACCGGCGTGCCGCTCAACGCCTCGCAGATCGGCGACACCTACTACTACAACGGCGAGAACGGCACCTCGCCCAATGCGACAAGCGTGACCAGCAAGAACCTCAAGCCGTATACCCAGGACGAGGCGATCCTCGGTTACCAGTACACCTTGAACACCCAGAACGATTTCCTCAACAGCTGGGTGCTGGGAATCAAGGGAACCTACCGCAAGATCCACAACGCCATCGACGATACCTGTTCGACCCAGTCGCTCTACAACGCGGCCACTTCCGCCGGCTACGACACCTCGGCATGGGACGAGTGGACTGCGCCGGAAGGCGCTTCGGGTTGCTGGCTCTACAATCCCGGAAGCTCCTCCACCGTCAGTGTCGACGTCGATGGCGACGGCAAGCTCGATACCATCACCATGTCCGCCGATTCGCTCGGTTCCAAGGCCCGGCGCACCTACAAGGCGTTGACCCTGAGCGCGGAGAAGTCCACCGACACCTGGTATGCCAACGTCAATTACACGTGGTCGCAGAGCAAGGGCAACTACGAGGGCCTGGTCAAATCCAACAACGGCCAGTCGGATACCGGAACCACGGCGGATTTCGATTTCGCGCAGATCATGCAAGGCGCGTACGGCTTCCTTCCCAACGACCACATGCACACGCTGAAGCTCTATGGGGCCTACAAGTTCTCACCGGAATGGCAGGTCGGCCTGTCCCTGCAGGTGCAGTCGGGCGCTCCGATCAGCTGCTACGGCGGTGGCTACGGCACCTTGGATACCTACTACGGCTATGGGGCGCAGTGGCACGTGTGCAACGGCGAGATCAGCACCCAGGGAACGCAGGGGCGCACGCCGTGGACCTTCAACGCCAGTCCGAATCTGGTCTACAAGCCTGCCGCGATCAAGGGCCTGACGGCGCAACTCTCGCTGTTGAACGTCTTCAACAACGTCAAGCCGCTGCAGGTGTATCAGGCCTACGAGACCGTGAGCTCGTCCGGTACCAGCTACTACGAGTACTACAAGCTCGGTCAGTACTACCAAACGCCGCGCTATGCGCGTCTGCAGCTGATGTACGAATGGTGATGCGCCGGTGCCGTGCCCGAACGCACGGTCGGCGGACCCTGGCGTCCGCCATCGGCTAAAAGAGAACCCCGGTCTCGGCCGGGGTTTCTTTTTGCGGAAGGGCGTTGCCGGCGCGCACGGTGCGGAATATCTGGCGGTCCGCGCCGTGGGCGAGCCTCGCCGCCCTTGCGCGGATCAGTGCAGCGTCTTGATGGTCAGGTCCAGTGCGTCCTGGCCGTTCTCGCGCTGCAGGATGCGTACCGGCACCGGCATGTCCGGCACGATCCAGGCGATGATTTCCTTGGAGCCGTCGCTGCGGCTGACCTTGGTCGCCTGCTCGCTCTTGCCGTTGACGGTGATGGCTTCCTTGCCGGCCACCTTGTAGGTCATCGGCTTGGCGCGGCCCTCGTCGACCATGCGGTAGCTGGGGGTCTTGCCGGCGTTGACGTCGCGCGCGATCGCCAGGTTGATCAGCAGCGCGTCCATGTCGCCGGGCTGCAGCTTCACCGGGCCGCGGCGGTCGGGCTTGATGTCGCCGGCCCAGGTCGCCTGCGCGGTGCTCCAGTCGTAGTTGGCGGTCACTGCCTTCTTCTTGATCAGGAACAGCGAGCGGTCGTCGCTGCTGAGCGGGCGCAGCTGCCCGCCCTTTTCCTCGAACACGGTGCTCTGGCTCAGGTCGGCGACCTGGTTCTTGATCGACAGGCTGTAGCGCCAGCGGTTGTTGCCTTCGCTGGCCAGGGTCATCAAGCCGTTGGCCTGCATGCCCATGTAGCTGGCCTGGTAGTCCGCCTTGAACGGCTCCAGCGCCAGGGCGGGCAGGCTGGCCAGCGCCAGCAGGGCGGCGGCGACGGCGGACAGCGGGCGGGCGATGCATGTCATGGTCAGACTCCTTGGTATTCGGTCAGGCGCAGGTCGATGCGGTCTTCGCCGTCTTCGCGCTGCAGGATGCGCACCGGCGTCGGCACGCCGTTGGCGATCCACAGAATGGTCTCATTCTTGCCGCCGTTGGTGCGCGACACGCGCAGCGCGTCGTAGCTGATGTCGCCGACCTGCACCGTCTCGGTCTGCTCGGCGGCGTGGTAGATGTGTTCGCGCACCCGGCCGACATCGACGAAACGGTAGGTCATGGTCTTGCCCGGCTGCGCGTCGCGCATGATCGACAGGTTGATCAGCAGCGCGCTCTGGTCGCCAGGCTGCAGCGGGATCGGCTGCTGCCGGTCCTTCTTCAGGTCGCCGTCCCAGCGCGCCACGCCCTTGCTCCAGTCGTAGACGCCGGTGACCTTCTTGCCGAAGAACATCGCCTTCTTCACCGTGCTCTGGCTCTGCGGCACGTAGCGCCCGTCCTGGGTGCGGAACACCGTGCTCTGCTCGATGTTCAGGCCGAGGATGCTGGCGAAGCCGCTGCGTCCCTGCACGCCCAGGTCCACGCGCCATTCGTCGCCATTGCCGTGGCTGACTTCCATGCGCGCGTCGCCGGCCTGCTTGCCCTTGTACAGCGCCTGGTAGGTGGCCACGAACGGCTGCAGCGGCGGCGGCGTCCAGGCTTCGGCCGGCAGGCCCGGCGCCGCCGCGGCAGGCGCGCCGGGGGCGGCGGCCGTGGCCGGTGCGGCCTGGGCCGATGCCGGTGCAGATGGCGCAGGCGGCGGCGCCTGCGCGAGCACGCCGACGGCTGGCGCCAGCAGGCCGAGGCTGGCCACGGCGAGAACAGCGAACTGACGCGGAAGGAGCTTCATGGGATGGCTGCGAGGGAGGGGAGTTGGGCGCGAACACGACCAGTGCGCTTCGCGCTGCGACGTATTCAGGGAATCAGCATGCCCTGGCAATCTAGGCGCAGCGGACTAAACCGGCACTGACCGTCGAGCCAGACCCTGCCATCCCGTTCAGCCAGGCGCCCGGACGCGGCCAGCTGCAGCGCCGCGCACAGCAGCTGGTGCTCGCGCGGCAACAGGCGTTGCGCCAGGTCCTCCGGGCGGTCGCCGGGCTGCACCGGCACCCGCACCTGCGCGACCACCGCGCCGGCATCCAGTTCCGGCACCACGAAGTGCACGCTGGCGCCGTGTTCGGCATCGCCGGCCGCCAGCGCCTGCGCATGCGTGTGCAGGCCGCGGTACTTGGGCAGCAGCGACGGGTGGATGTTGAGCAGGCGGCCGGCGAAGCGCTGCACGAAGCCGGCGCCGAGGATGCGCATGTAGCCGGCGCAGACGATCCAGTCCGGCTGCACGGCGGCGACCGCGTCGCCCAGCGCCTGGTCGAAGGCGGCGCGGTCGGGGAAGCTGCCAGGCGCCGCCGACCAGCGCTGTGCCGGCGCCACCTTGGCCAACGCCGGCGCCTGCGCGCGGTCGCTGAACACGCCCGCCACCTGCGCGTCCAGCGCGCCGGCGGCGATCGCATCGAGCAGCGCCTGCAGGTTGGAGCCGCGGCCGGAGACCAGCACCGCAAGACGGATCGTCATCGGCGCGGGTCCCGGAACAGCGCGGCGCAGGCCGGGCGCTGCAGCGCCAGCAGGGTCCACACCCCCAGCGCGGTGCCGAGCGGGAAACCGAAACAGCCCAGCGTCGCGGCGGCCTTGCACAGCGTCAGCTGGCGGCGCCGGCGCAGCGCCAACGCGGCGGCCACGTTCGCCAGCAGCAACGCCAGCCCCAGCGCCAGCATCACCGAGAGCATGACGATCACCGCCTGGCCGTTGCGCTCGTCGTGGGCGCTCTGCCCGGCCGCGGTCTTGGCGGCTTCGTAGTGGATGCCGAAGGCGAGGAAGCCGCCCAGCAACAGCAGCGACAGGCCTTGCAGCCACGCCATCACCGCGTAAAGGGTCGCCAGGGTGCGGACATCCGATTCGGCGCGCAGGGACGCCATCCGATCCAGGTCCGGGGTGGGCAGGGGCGGGGGCGGCGACATCGTGCGGTCTCTAGCGCGGCGGTGGGAGGGGGTGGCCGGCACGCCGCCACGGCCAGGCGCTCGCGCAGCCCAGCGTGGCCAGCAGCATGTCCATGTGCGCGTCCCACGGATCGCCCTGCTGGCCGTTGTAGGACTCGGCCTGCTCCGGCGACAGCAGCAGCGCGATCAGCCACTCCAGCCATTCGTAGAGCAGGCTGGCGCACATGATCGCCATCGTCGCCAGCACGAACGCCTGCCGTGCGGTCAGCGCCGGCCAGCGCTGACGGGCGTAGTCGCGCAGCGCCGGCGCGAAGCACAGCCCGAACAGCAGGTGGATCAGCCGGTCGGTGTGGTTGCGCTGCCAGCCGAACGCGGCGTTCGGCGACCAGCCGCCGCTCAGCGTGCGCAGCCACTGGTCGTAGGGCACGTTGGAATACAGCCAGTGCGCGGCGATGTTGTGCACGCTGATGAACGCGCAGATCGCGGCGAAGTGCGCGCTGCGCAGCGGCCAGCGGCGGTCGTGCCAGACCAGCCAGGCGATGCCCAGCACCGCCAGCGAACTGTGCATCGCCTGTTCCGCCGGCCACAGCGGATGCACCCAGCTGGCGGTGAACACCGCCAGGGTCAGCGCCAGCCAGGCGCGTTTGCCCGCCGCCATGCGGCTCAGCCGATGTGCACGCGTTCGCCGGCGCCGGCCGCCACCACCGCGCCGATCTGCCAATGCGCCAGGCCCAGCGTGTCCAGGCTGCGCTCCAGCGCGGCGACCTGGTCGGGGGCGGCCACCAGCACGAAGCCGATGCCGCAGTTGAAGGTGCGCCACATCTCGCTGTCGGCGACCGCGCCTTCGCGCTGCAGCCATTCGAACACCGGCGGCAGGGTCCAGGCGCTGGCGCGGATGTCCAGGCCCAGGCCGTCGGGGATGACGCGGATGATGTTCTCGGTCAGGCCGCCGCCGGTGATGTGCGCCATCGCGTGGATGCCGTCGGCGTGCTCGCCGCGCAGCAGCGACAGGATCGGCTTGACGTACAGCGCGGTCGGCGCCATCAGCGCGTCGGCCAGGGTGGTGCCGCCGAGCTGCAGCTCGGCCGGGCGCCCGGCGCGGTCGTAGATGCGGCGGACCAGGGAATAGCCGTTGGAGTGCGGGCCGGAAGAGGCGATGCCGATCAGCACGTCGCCCTGGCGCACCTTGGCGCCGTCGAGCAGCTGCGACTTCTCCACCGCGCCGACGGTGAAGCCGGCCAGGTCGTATTCGCCTGGCGGGTACATGTCGGGCATTTCCGCGGTTTCGCCGCCGATCAGCGCGCAGCCGGCCAGTTCGCAGCCGCGGGCGATGCCGCCGACCACCGCCACGGTGGTCTCCACGTCGAGCTTGCCGGTGGCGAAGTAGTCCAGGAAGAACAGCGGCTCGGCGCCCTGCACCAGCACGTCGTTGACGCACATGCCGACCAGATCGATGCCGATGCTGTCGTGCCGGCCCAGCTGTTGCGCCAGCTTCAGCTTGGTGCCGACGCCGTCGGTGCCGGACACCAGCACCGGCTCGCGGTACTTGCCGGACAGGTCGAACAGCGCGCCGAAACCGCCCAGCCCGCCCATCACTTCGGGGCGGAAACTGCGCTTGACCAAGGGTTTGATGCGTTCGACGACGGCATTGCCGGCATCGATGTCGACGCCGGCGTCGCGGTAGGTCAACGGGGCGGCGGCGGGGGTCTTGGGAGTGGTCACGGGCGGTGGCGTCGGCGGAAAGACGGCGATTTTAACAGGCCGCATTGGCGCTACGACCGCATTCGGGCAACAATTCGCCCCGGATACGCCGAGCAATGGAACCTTCGATGCGCCGCAGCCTTGCCTTACTCCTGTCTTTCGCGCTGTGCCTGCCTGCCGCGGCCGCCCTGGCCCAGGCCGGTCTGCGCACCGAAGGCGACGTCGCCGGCGCGCAGAGCCCCTACGACGCCGAGGTGCCGGTCAACAGCCAGAGCGAGGCCGACCGCAACGGCGCGGTGGCGCGCGCGCTGGGCGTGGTGCTCGGCAAGATCTCCGGCGACCGCGCGGTGATGTCGCGCCCGGGGGTGACCCAGGCGCTGCGCAACGCCAAGAACTTCGTCGACAGCTACGACTACCGCCAGGACCAGGGCACCTCGCCGAGCGGCGCGCCGACCTTCCGTACCACCTTGATCGCGCGCTTCCGGCAGAGCGACGTCGACGGCCTGGCCGCGGCGTTGGGCCTGCCGCTGTGGCCGCAGCCGCGGCCCAAGCCGGTGCTGTGGCTGGCGATCGACGACGGCAGCGGCCCGCGCCTGGTCGGCGTGCAGCAGTCCAATGCCGCGCGCAGCGTGCTGGACCGGGCGATCGAGCGCGGCTACCGGCTCGGCCTGCCTACCGGCAGCGCCGCCGAGCAGGCGCTGGTCGGCGCGATCTGGCGCCAGGACACCGCCGCGGTGGCCAGCGCCTCGTCGCGCTACAGCCCGCCGATGCAGCTGATCGGCAAGCTGTACCGCAGCAAGTCCGGCGGCTGGACCGCCGACTGGGTGTTCGTCGACAGCGGCAAGACGCTGTCCAGCTGGTCGGTCAGCGACGCCGACGCGCGCCGGGCCATGGCCGCCGGCGCCGACGGTGCCGCCGACGCGCTGGTCAAGCGCTACGCCAAGGCGGCCAGCACCGGGCCGGCCGGCGTGTACCGGGTGGTGATCAGCGGCATCCGTAGCGCCGACGACTACCTGCGCGTGTCCGCGGCGCTGCAGAACACCTCGGTGGTGCGGCGCATCGTGCCGATCCAGGCCAGCGGCGACCGCCTGGAACTGGATCTGGACCTGCTCAGCGGCGTGTCCGGGCTGAACCGCATGCTCGGCGCCGACAGTCCGCTGCAGCCGGTGACGGTGCCGGTCGAGGGCGGTCCGATCATCCTCAATACCGAGCGCACGGAGTACCGGCTCAAATGACGCTGTCCCCCGAAGCGGAAATCGCCCAGTTCCTGCGCCGCCTGAAATGGGCCGCGGTGATCCTGGGCGTGCTGTGGGTGATCGCGTTGCTGGCGCCGATTCTGACCCCGTTCGTGCTGGCGCTGCTGCTGGGCTGGCTCGGCGATCCGCTGGTCGATCGCCTGGAGCGCGCCGGCCGTTCGCGCAACATGGCGGTGACCCTGGTGTTCGTGCTGATGCTGCTGTTGCTGGTGCTGGCGCTGCTGATCCTGGTGCCGATGCTGGAGCGGCAGATCGTCACCTTCATCGATGTGCTGCCGCAGGCGCGCGACTGGTTCACCGGCACCGCGATCCCGTGGGCCGAGCAGAAGACCGGGCTGCAGTTGATGGCCTGGCTGGATCCGGAGCGGCTGATCGAATGGATCCGCGGCCACTGGCAGCAGGCCGGCGGCGTCGCCGCGACCTTCTTCGGCTATCTGTCGCGCTCGGGTTTCGCGATGGTCACCTGGGTGGTGAACCTGGTGCTGCTGCCGATCCTGACCTTCTACTTCCTGCGCGACTGGGACATCCTGGTCGAGCGCGTGGCCGCGACCATTCCGCGCAACCACGTCGCCACGGTCGGCCGCCTGGCGCGGCAGTCCAACGACGTGCTGGGCGCGTTCATCCGCGGCCAGTTCCTGGTGATGCTGGCGCTGGGGGTGATCTACGCCGGCGGGCTGAGCCTGATCGGGCTCAATCTGGGCCTGCTGATCGGCATCGTCGCCGGCCTGATCAGCTTCATCCCGTACCTGGGTGCGACCACCGGCATCCTGCTGGCGATCCTGGCGGCGCTGGTCCAGTCCAAGGGTTTCGACCTGCAGCTGATGATCCTGGTCGGCGTGGTGTTCACCGTCGGCCAGTTGCTGGAAAGCTACGTGCTGACCCCGCGCATCGTCGGCGACAAGATCGGTCTGCACCCGGTGGCGGTGATCTTCGCGGTGATGGCCGGCGGGCAGCTGTTCGGCTTCCTCGGCATGCTGCTGGCGCTGCCGGTGGCGGCGGTGGCCAACGTGCTGCTGCACTACCTGCACGAGCAGTACCGGCAGAGCGAACTGTATGCCGGCGACAAGTCGGCGATCCTGCTCGATGGCAGCGCCGAGCGCGCGCCGCTGATCGAACTGCCGCCGCGTAGCCCCGACCAGCCGTGAGCGTGCCGCAGCTGCCGTTGGCGTTGCGCTATCCGCCGGAGCAGCGCTTCGACCGCTATGTCGGCGCCCCGGCCGGCCTGCTGGCGCAATTGCAGGCCGTCGCCGACGGCCGCGACGTGGACTGGATCTACCTGTCCGGTCCCGCCGGCACCGGCAAGACCCATCTGGCGCTGGCGCTGTGCGCGGCGGCCGAGCAGGCCGGGCGCAGCGCCGCCTACCTGCCGCTGCAGGCCGCGTCCGGGCGCCTGCGCGACGCGCTGGAAGCGCTGGAAGGCCGCGACGTGGTCGCGCTGGACGGGCTGGAGGCGATCGCCGGGCAGCGCGAGGACGAAGTGGCGCTGTTCGATTTCCACAACCGCGCGCGCAGCGCGGGGGGCACCCTGTTGTACACCGCGCAGGCGATGCCCGACGGGCTGGCGCTGAATCTGCCCGACCTGCGCTCGCGGCTGGCGCAATGCACGCGCATCGCGCTGTCGCCGCTGGACGACGCCGGCCGCGCCGCGGTGCTGCGCGAGCGCGCGCAACGCCGCGGGCTGGTGCTGGAGGATGCGGCGATCGACTGGCTGCTGACCCATGCCGGCCGCGACCTGGCCGGCCTGGTCGCGTTGCTGGAGCGGCTGGACCGCGAATCGCTGGCGGCGCAGCGGCGGGTCACGGTGCCGTTCTTGCGCAGGCTGGGAATGGGGAGTGGGGAATCGGGAATGGGGAAGAGCTGACACTCCGCAACCGGAAGCCGTGCTGCGAACTCGGTACGCGATTTTCCCTGCTTGGGCGATGCACGGACGTCCCCGATCTCCCAAGAACTCGACGCACGCGTTCGCATTTCATCGGCCGTGCCCTGGCGTGCCGTTCTCGGAATCGACGTTCTTGGAGGGGGCTGCGCGCCAGCGTGACGCGGGCAACCCCGCGGGAACCTCAGCTTTTCCCCATTCCCGATTCCCCATTCCCCATTCCCAGCTCTCCATCCAACGCTGCCAGCCGCTGCGGCGTGCCGACGTCGGTCCAGCGGCCGCGATGGTGCAGGCCATGGATGGCGCCGTCGCGCATGTGCGCACGCAGGATCGGCGCCAAGGCGAATCGAGGCGGCGTGCCGTGGTCGGCAATCGGCGTAGCGAACGCCGCCTGCCAATCGCGCAGCAGCTCCGGCCGATAGACGCCCACGCCGGCGTAGGTCAGCAGCGGCGCGCCGTCGCTGCGCAGCGTGGCGTCGGCATGCAGCGCGAAATCGCCGTGCGCCGCGTAGGCCGGCGGATCGACCAGCACCAGCTGCGCCAGCCCGGCCGGCTCCGGCGCCAGCTGCGCGAAATCGAAATCGGTCCAGATGTCGCCGTTGACCAGCAGGAACGGCGCCGGCCCGAGCAGCGGGAGTGCGTGCAGCATGCCGCCGCCGGTCTCCAGCGGCGTGGCGCCTTCGTAGGAATAGGCGATGCGCAGGCCGAACGCGCTGCCGTCGCCGAGCGCCTGCGGGAACTGCTCGGCCAGCCACGAGGTGTTGATCACCACGTCGCGCACGCCGAGTGCGGCGAGTTTGCGCAGGTGCCAGACGATCAACGGCGTGCCGCCCACGCTCAGCAGCGGTTTGGGCGTGCGTTCGGTCAGCGGCCGCATGCGTTCGCCGAAGCCGGCGGCGAAGATCAGCGCCTTCATGCGTCGGCCGCCGCGCGCTGCGCCAGCGCCGGCTTGATCCGCGTCTCCAGCAACTGCGCCAGCGGCTGCAGGGCGGGGTGGCGCGGCAACACCTCGTCGAGGTAGCCGATGAAGCGCGGCACGTTGTCCAGGTACCAGGCCTTGCCGTCGCGGTAGTTCAGCCGCGCGAAGATGCCCAGGTTCTTCAGGTGCCGCTGCACGCCCATCCAGTCCGCATCGCGCAGGAACTGGGCCAGCGGCGGCAGCGCGATCCCGGCCTGCAGCGCGCGCGCGTGGTAGCGCGCCAGCCAGCCATCGACCCGCGCCAGCGGCCAGCTCACCGTGGTGTCCTTGAACAGGCTGACCGGATCGTAGGCGACCGGGCCGAGCACGCAGTCCTGGAAATCCAGTACCGCCGGGCCGTCGGCCACCGGCATCAGGTTGCGCGGCATGAAGTCGCGGTGCACCAGCACCCGCGGCTGCGCCAGCGCGTTGTCCATCAAGCGGCGCTGCACCAGTTCGAGCGCGTCGATTTCGGCGCAGTCCAGGTCCAGGCCCAGGTGCCGACGCAGGAACCACTCGTCGAACAAGCCGGCGTCGCGCTGCAGCAGCGCCTCGCCGAACACGCCCAGTTCCGGCGGCGGCGCGATCGCCTGCAGCCGCAGCAGTTGCCCGAGCGCGGCATCGAAGTGGGCATCGGCCGAGGCAGCGTCCAGCGTCTGCGCCAGGGTCGGCCCGCCCAGATCTTCCAGCAGCAGGAAGCCGGCCTCCGCGTCCTGCGCCAGGATCGCCGGCACGCGCACGCCGCCTTGCTGCAGCAGCGCATGCATGTGCAACCACGGACGCACGTCCTCCAGGCCGGGCGGCGAATCCATCAGCACGCGGCTGGCGCCTGCGCCGTGGCTGCGCCAGTAGCTGCGCCAGCCGGCGTCGATCGACGCGCGCTGCAGCGTCGCCTGCGTATCGCCCAATGCGGTGCGCGCCCAGTGTTGGCGTTGTGCTGCGCGCAGGTCCGGCGCGTCGGGAAGATCGGTGCTGGAACTCATCGGTACGCTGCGGCGGACATTGGCCGCACAGCGTAAACGTGCGGCGTCGGCATGGCGAGCCGTGCCGGCGCCGCGGTGCGGCCTCAGCGCTTGCCGAGGAACAGCCGCAACAGCGCGAGCAGGGCGATGGCGCCGAGCAGCGCACCGAGGAAGCCGGCCGGCTCGCCGCGGCTGTACCAGCCCATGTAGTGGCCGAACCAGCCGGCCACCAGCGCGCCGGCGATGCCGAGCACGACGGTGAACAGGCAGCCGGAGCGGCCGCCGCTCGGACCCAGGAAGCGCGCCAGCAGGCCGACCACGAAGCCGACCAGGATGACGTACAGCCAACTGTCGCTGCCGAACAGGTTGTGCATGGGAGCGTACCGAAACGTGGAAGTGAAGCGGATCGTGCCAGATTCGGCCGCTACGCGGCGTACATGGCGCAGTGGCGGGCGACGCCCTTTAAGCGGCCGTGCAGGCGCGGCTCGTGCAGGCGCTGCAGCGATGCACCGGGTCTGGCCGCGCCTGCAGCATGGCGGCCGTCGTCGCCGACGGCCGCCGCACGCTCAGCAGCAGCCGTGCCCGCCGTGCTGCTCGCCGCCGGCCACCGCGGCGCTGCCGGTGGTCTCGCCGCGCACGCTGGCCGCATGGTGCTCGGCGATCACCCTCGACACGCAGGCGGTGACCCGCTTGCCCATCGGAATGTGCAGGAACTCGTTGGGCCCGTGCGCGTTGGAGTGCGGGCCGAGCACGCCGGTGATCATGAACTGCGCACCGGGGAACTTCTCGCCGAGCATGCCCATGAACGGGATCGAGCCGCCTTCGCCCATGTACATCGCCGGCTTGCCGAACGCCGCCTGCGAGGCGGCCTCGATCGCGTCGGTCAGCCACGGCGACTGCGCCGGCGCGTTCCAGCCCGAGGACGACTTCTCCAGCGCCAGCGACACCTCGGCACCGTACGGCGGATCGCGCAGCAACACGTCCTTCAGCAACTCGCCGGCGCGCTTGCCGTCCAGCGTCGGCGGCAGGCGCAGCGACAGCTTCACCGCGGTCTGCGGGCGCAGCACGTTGCCGGCCGAGGCCAGCGGCGGCAGGCCGTCGGCACCGGTCACCGACAGGGCCGGGCGCCAGGTGCGGTTGAGCACCAGTTCGGTCAGGTCCTCGTCCATCGGGGTCATCCCCGGCAGGAACGGGAACTTGCTGTAGACCTCGTCGCCGAGCACCTCGGCGACCTTGCGCGCCTGCGCCAGGCGTTCTTCCGGAATCTCCGAATACAGGCCCTCGATCTTGATCTTGCCGGTGGCCTCGTCCTCCAGCCGCGACAGCAGGTCGCGCAGCACGCGGAAGCTGGACGGCACCACGCCGGACGCATCGCCCGAATGCACGCCTTCGCTGAGCACCTTGACGCTGAAGTTGCCGCCGGCCAGGCCGCGCAGCGAGGTCGTGCACCACAGCTGCTCGTAGTTGCCGCAGCCCGAATCCAGGCACACCACCAGCGACGGCTTGCCGATGCGTTCGGCCAGGTGATCGACGTAGGCGGGCAGGTCGTAGCTGCCCGATTCCTCGCAGGCCTCGATCAGGATCACGCAGCGCGCATGCGGGATGCCCTGGTCCTGCAGCGCCAGGATCGCGGCCAGCGAACCGAACAGCGCATAGCCGTCGTCGGCGCCGCCGCGGCCGTACAGGCGGTCGCCCTTGAGCACCGGCGTCCACGGACCCAGGTCGTCGTCCCAGCCGGTCATTTCCGGCTGCTTGTCCAGGTGCCCGTACAGCAGCACCGTGTCCGCGCCGGTCTCCGCGCCGGTGGCCGGCACTTCCAGATAGATCAGCGGCGTGCGCCCTTCCAACTGCACCACCTCCACCGCCAGGCCAGGGATGGCCTGCGCGCGCGCCCAGCGCTCCATCAGCCGCACCGCATCGTCCATGTAGCCATTGGCGACCCAATCGGCGTCGAACATCGGCGATTTGTTGGGGATGCGGATGTAATCGACCAGTTGCGGGACGATGTCCTCGTCCCACTTCTCGCTCAGGAAACGGTCGATCTTGGCACTGTCCATGGAGCACTCCAGCTTTGTTGCAAAAGAAAGTGACGCACATTCTACGCCGCGACCGCCGTGTAGGGTTTTTCCTACACGTTGACGCGCCGTTTACCTGCTGTTTGGAAAGGGCGTTGGCGATAGGCTGTACCCATGTGGCGAGGGATGCTTTCGACACCGGCAGGAGAGGCCGGTGAAGTCCCCATCCAAGTCACAAGGAGTGTTGCCATGCAGTCTTTTATCGTGGTCCTGAAGTCTCTGGTCCTGGCGTTGCTGCTGACCGGTTCCGCGCTCGCCGCGGACAAGGTCAACATCAACTCCGCTAGTGCAGCGGAAATCGACCGGGTGTTGTTGAACGTGGGTGCCTCCAAGGCACAGGCGATCGTCGACTACAGACAGGCACACGGCCCCTTCAAAAGCGTCGAGGACCTGACGCAGGTGAAGGGAATCGGACTCAAGACGGTCGAACGGAACCACGACCGGATCGAAGTGGGAGCCACGAAGGCGACCACGCCGACGGTAGCCAAGACGGCAGCCGCCAAGCCGGTGGAAAGGCGTTAAACGGATTTAAGGATTAAACGGATTTAAAGGCATTCAAGGGATTTGAAAGGACAGAGGATACGGCTGGCGCAGGACGCGCGGTCGCGACCTCGCTGAGCAGGACGCTCAGCGGGGGAGGCAGGAAGCCGACAAGGACGTACATCGTCGCCCGGTGTTGCACAATGACGTGCAGCCGGGCGACGTTTTTTATGGGCGAAGGTTTTTTGTCGGGCGCTTCGCGCCGGTCTGCTCGCCGCGATCCGGTACTCCTGCTATCGGTGGCTGCCAGAGCGGCGCGCCGATGCGCCTGCGCTGGCGAGACCCGCCGACGTCGCCGAACGGGTGATGGCCCGTCGCGATTCTCGCAAGACCGCTGGCTGGTGCTCGCCGACGCCGTTCGTACTTGCCGACGGCTGGGGGGTAGGCGCGGGAAACCGCAGATGCCTGCCGATGTCGCTGCCTCCGGCAGCGCCGCCGGATCGTGCAGAATGCGCCGATGGACTGGTGCAACATGCCTTCGCGGGTGATCCCCGCCAACGACTACCGCCGCGAGCGCTGGCGTAACGGACTGGGTTGGACGCGGGAGATCCTGCGCCTGCCGCAAGCGGACAGCGACGACTGGCTGCTGCGCCTGTCGATCGCCGAGATCGAGCAGGACGCGGCCTTTTCCAGTTTTCCCGGCATCGATCGGGAACTGGTGCTGCTGCGCGGCGCCGGCCTGCGCCTGCGCTTCGACGACGGCGCGGTGCACCTGCTCGAGCCGCCGTATGCGCGGCTGCGCTTCGCCGGCGAGCGGCCGCTGCGCGGCGAACTGCTCGACGGCCCCACCCACGACTTCAACCTGATGTGGCGTCGCGACCGCCTGCGCACGCAACTGCTGCATCGGCCTCTGGTCGGGCCGATGCTGTTCTTCGCCGAACCTGGAATCCGTTGGGTCGTTCATCTTCTGGCAGGGCAGGCGCAGTTCGATGAGGGCTGCGGATTGCCGCCGCTGGCCGCCGGCGACAGCGCCTGGTTGGCCGCCAACACCAGGCAGCGCTTCGCTTTGAGCGGTGGCGGCGAGCTGCTGGCAATCCGCATCGAGCCGCTGGCGATGCCCGCCGACTGAGCTTCCTACGCCACGCGCGTGGCTCTTGCGGGGTTGCCGCCGACCGCGTCCAATGCGCGAACGCGGCTATCCCGGAGCCGTGGACCGGAACGAACAGGTGGCCTCGGATAACAGCAGGTGGTTGGCGAAAGTATTGGTAGTGGACGACGACGCGGCCTTGCGCGACCGGATTCGCGATTATCTGGCCCGTTTCAACTTGCAGACCCACGATGCCGAAAACGGCGTGCAGCTGTATGCGCAGCTGGCGGCCGATCGCTACGACGCGGTGCTGCTCAATGCCGGCCTCGGCGGCGGCGAAGGGCTGAACCTGTGTCGGCAGCTGCGCGACCGCGGCGGCATCGCGATCGTGATGATGGCCGACCAGGCGGAGCCGGTGGATCGGGTGATCGGCCTGGATCTGGGCGCGGACGACTATTTGAGCCGGCCGCTGGACCTGCGCGAACTGGTGGCGCGGCTCAACGCAGTGTTGCGGCGTACCCGTGCGGCACCGCCGCCAGCGCCGGCGCAGGACGGCGCGTGGCAGGTCGATGCCTACCGGCACCAGGCGGTGGCGCCGGATGGGCGCGCGATCCCGTTGTCGCCCAGCGAATTGCGCTTGATGGCGGTGTTCCTCGAGCAGCCTGGCAACGTGCTCAGTCGCGAGGACCTGCGGGCGGCGATCGGCGACAGCGACGGCAGCGTTCCCCAGGGCGGTCGCGGCATCGATCTGCAGGTCTCGCGGCTGCGGCAGAAGCTGGGCGACGACCCGCTGGTGCCGCAATGGATCCGCACCGTGCGCGGCAAGGGCTATCTGTTCGAGCCGCATCGGTTGGGGATGCCTGCCGCACGCTGATCCCGTGCCGCGTTGCAGGCGGCATGGAGATCGCTTCAGTCGTGCCTGCACGCCGGGCATCGCCGATCCGCGTGTCAGCTGCCGGTACCGCTCGCGGTGCCGCGCATGGCCGCGCCCATGCGGCTGGCGCGATGAGACTGCCGGCGCGCGCGGCACGTGTTCGACCAGCGGGTGCCGCGCGCCGCTTCGCATTGTCGGTCGCGGCTGCAATGTGATGTTTATCGCGTGTTTCAATATCGATACAAAGCCGATATCTGGCTGACAAACCCTGCATCGACACTGCCTACGTCGGGTTGCCGCGTCGGCGCAGCCATGACCGCAGCGATGGCTGCATTCCACGACTGCACTTCATGACCACAGGGGGTCAACATGATCAGCAGCATCAGCAGTGGCAGTTCGGCCTATGCCGTCAGCCGTACCAGCACGGCCAGCAGTGCGCTAGCGCAGACGATGCAGGCCGAAAAGCAGAATCCGCTCCAGCAATTGTTCAAGAGCATCGACAGCGACGGCGACGGCAGCCTCAGCAGTTCCGAGCTGAGCACGGCGTTGAAGTCCAGCGACAGCGACACCGATTCCAGCATCGATATCGATGGCTTGCTTGGCATGCTCGACCAGGATGGCGGCGGCACCGTCAGCGAAAGCGAGTTCGCCCAGGCCTTGCAGCCGCCGCCGCCGCGTGGCGATGGCGGTGGCGACAAGGTGGACGCCGAATCGCTGCTCAACAGCCTGGACACCGATGGCGACGGCACCATCAGCAGCGAGGAGTTGAGCGCAGCGAGCCAGGGCAGCGACAGCAGCGATCTGTTCGCCACGCTCGACAGCGACCAGGATGGGGGGATCAGCCTGCAGGAGCTGAAGGAAGGCACGCGTCCGATGGGACCGCCGCCGCCGCGGGGGGCGGAGGGCAGCGATGCCGCCAGCGCCGGTACCGGCAGTTCCAGCGCCTCCGGTTCAAGCAGCGACAGCAGCGCGCAGGATGCCTATGCCTTGCTGGCCCAGCTGGCATCGAACCAATACCGCAGCTTCGGCGGCGCCGCCAGCGCATCGAGTTCGTTCTCCGTCGCCGCCTGACCGCGGCGGTCCGCCCTCGTGGCGGACCGTCCGCCCCGTGGTGCGCCGCTGGCGCACGGCACGTCCGGTGCCGACGCAGCGCAGGGATCATTCAGGCGATTCGCACGGCATCGGCGCGCGCATTGCGCATCCCGCATGTCTCGGGGCACGCCTGCGGACAGCGGTAAGCGCGCACTCGACGGCATTGCCGACCTGGCTCGCATGATCGTGCTTCATGCGCATCGGCGCGCAGTGGAGCGATGGCGTACGGCTGCTTCCGCGTTTCTCGCGACAGGTCACGTTCGCCCTGTGCCTCGGCCAGCGCAAGGCGCCGGCGTGCTGCGCCGGCGCCGTGTCCGGCAACGTGCATCGCAGGCGATCGGCCGACGACGCGCTCGCGCAGTTCAGCGCCGGTCCCGGCTCACAACGGGAACAGCTGCAAGGCGATCTGTTCCCAGGTGTCGCGCGGTCCGCTGATCGGAACCTGCTGCATGCAAAAGCCGATGTCGGAATCGGGCCTGATCAAGGCGGTGGCCATGAGCCGGCGGCGCAGGGTTGGCGCATCGTAGCCGTCGAGCAGGCCGTAGGCATCGAGCAGCGCCTTCACCAGGGTCGGGTCGCCTTGCGCCATGAAGATCAGTGGCGTCAGCAACTCGAACAGATCGCAGTGGCCGACGATCGCGTCGCCGAAATCGAGCAGCCCACTGAGGGTCCATTTCCCCTGGATGTGGTGCGCCATCAAATTCCAGGGATGGATGTCCATGTGAATGAAGCGCGGCTGCGCGGGTGGCGAAAAATCGCCCGCCGCCTCGATGTAGGGCAGGACCTGTGCCGCCAGATGCGCGGGCATCGCATTGCGCCGATGCCGCGCGAGGCAATCGGAGATCAGCGTGGCGATGTAGTGGCGCCACTCCACCCGGATCGCGATGTCGGCATCGAACGCGACGCTGCGCAGCTCGCGCAGCAGCGTTCCCACTTGCAGCATGATCGAACGCTTCTGGCCGACCTCCAGCGCCGGCCAGACATCGGCGAGCGAGGAGCCCGGCAGTCGGCTGCAGATCACGAACACCCAATTGTCGACCACGCCGCCGCCAAGGAGACGCGGCGTCTGCAGCGACAATGTGCCGTCCAGCAACGGTGCGACGAGGCGCTCCTTTTCGCCTTGCTGGCGCCAGTTGGGCGGCACCAATTTGACGATCACCTCGTCGCCAAGCTGGAACAAGGCATTGGCGCCCTCGGGGATCCGCGTCCAGCGATCGCCCGGCAATCGAAACGCTTGTCGAAGCCGGTCCAGTACCGGCATCCAGTCACTCAATGGCGCGCGCGCGATGAGCTCGCAGGACTGGGCAATGCTGGGTTGTTCGGGCAAACAGGCAACGGAGATTTTCATTGCGGAAGGTGCTGGCGTTGCGCACGCGATCATACGCCGGCACGCCTTGCCGCCGCCGCCGCGCGGGCTTTCGCGCCTTTTGCATGTGTCATGTATCGGGCAGGAAAGCAGTCTGCGAGATCGCGTCATCCCATTGTCGGTAGTGGGACGACGCGCGCGTGGCGAACCATCGCACTTACTTGGTGAAGCGCGGACGCCAACCGTCGAAGCGTAGGTGCAGGTGACGGTGCTTTACCAAGTAGGTGAGCGCGACCATTGCCGCGGCGATGCTCGCGGCCGCACCGATGCCCAGTGCCCGGCGTGGACCGAATGCGTCGACGACCCAGCCGACGATGGGGCGCACCGAGCGGCGTCGTACCCACCGCGATGGCCAGACGCAACGGCGTGATCGGCCCGCGCACCGCAGGTCCTATGGAGCGTTGCGTCAGGCTGCTGATCGAGTCGGTCAGGGGCAGTGTCGACATGGCAAGCGGCACCGGCAGGTTGCGCAAGCCGCTATCGCACATGGCCACGCCTGGATCGCATTGCCCCGACGCCGGCGCAAGCGCTGGCCTCAGTACACGTCGCGCCGATAGCGCCCTTCCAGCAGCAGGGTTTCCTTGCCCAGCCGCCCCAGCACCTCCTCCAGCACCGCGTCCACGCCCGGGGCCATGCCGCGCAGGCTGCCGCAGACGTAGATCGCCGCGCCTTGCGCGACCCAGTCGCGCAGGTCCGCTGCGGCCGCGCGCAGCGCATCCTGCACGTAGCGGTGCGCGCCGGCGTCGCGCGAGAACACCGCATCCAGCCGCTGCAGTGCGCCGTGCGCCAGCCACGTGCGCAGTTCTTCGCCGTAATGGTCGTCGTGCGCGGCATGGCGTTCGCCGTACAGCAGCCAGGTGCGGGTCGCGCCGGCGTCGATGCGCGCGCGCAGGTGCGCGCGCAGCCCGGCGAGGCCGGTGCCGTTGCCGATCAGGATCAGCGGCCGCGCCGGATCGGCCGGCGGATGGAAGTGCGGATTCGGGCGCAGCCGCAACGCGATCTCGGCACCGATCGGCGCGGTGTCGCATAGCCAGCCGCTGCCCAGGCCGGGCGTGCCGTCCGCGTGCAGCGCCCGGCGCAGCAACAGGCGCAGCGCGCCGTCGCTGGGCATCGAGGCGATCGAGTATTCGCGGTGCGGCAGCGGTTGCAGGCGCGCGGCCACGGCGGCGGGCGCGGTGCCGGCGAGCTGCTCCGGCTCCGGCAGGTGGCTGCGCGCCAGCAGCGCGGCCAGCGTCGTCGGCGCCTGGCCGGGGCGCTGCAGCGTCGCCGTGCCGTCCACGCCGCTGGCCTGCAGCCAGGCCTGCACCACGCTGTCGCCATGACACGGACCGATCTCGGCCAGGTCGCCGGCCTGCCACGCAGGCAGGGCGCCGTCGGCAGGCAGCAGCGCCAGTTCGAACACCGCGCCGCCGACGCTGCCGGGATTGCACAGGCGCCGCTGCTGCAACTGCCAGCGCTGGTAGGCCGGCGGACTCCAGTCGGGTTGCTCGCTGCCGCCGGCGAGCTGACCGAGCAATTGCTGCCAGTGGCGCAGTGCGGCGTCGTCGGCGTTGTCCACGTCGATGCGGTCGAACAGCGGATGCGCGCCGTGCTGGCGCAGCCAGGCATCGAGCTGGCGGCCGAATGCGCAGAAATGGTCGTAGCGGCGATCGCCCAGCGCCAGCAGCGCGTAGCTCAGCTGCGGCAAGGCCTGCGACTGCGCCATCGTCTTGCGCAGGAACGGCAGCGCGTGGTCGGGCGGATCGCCTTCGCCGCTGGTGCTGACCACGAACAGCGCCTGCGTTGCGCCGGCCAGGTCGGCCGCGGTGACGTTCTGCAAGGGCAGCACGCGTACCGCCTGGCCCGCCGCGCGCAAGGCCGCGGCACTGCGTAGCGCCAGTTGCTGGGCGAAGCCGGTCTGGCTGGCCCAGGCCAGCAGCAGCGGCGCGTCGCCCTGCTTGCCGGTGCGCTTCGCGCCGCGGCGAACGCGCCACCACAGCCAAAGGCAGGCTGCCGCGTAGCTGCCCGCTGCCAGCGCCGCGTAGAGAATGCGCTGCTGCGATGGCGCACCGTTCCACCATGGCTGCGGGTGCAGCCGCAGCAGCGCATAGCCGATCGCGCCCAGCAACGCGAACGTCGCCACATGCCCGACGGCATTCCAGTTGCGTTGCGGCCGCGGCCGGGTCATGCGTCGAGCAGCGCGGCGAAGGCGCTGCTGAGCCGCTCCTGCACGCGTTCGCCATCGCGCAGCAGGAAGCGTGCCGCCAGCCGTTCGCGTTCGGCGCAGGCCAGGCCGGCGTCGGCGCCGAGCACGCTCAGCGCGGTGGCCCAGGCATCGGCCTGCATCGCATCCGTGGCGACCACGCTGACCGCCGCCAGCGTCGCCGCGATCGGCCTGCCGCTGCGCGGATCCAGGGTATGGCTGTAGCGCTGGCCGTCCTGTTCGAAGCGGTGCCAGCGATCGCCCGAGGTGGCGACCGCGCGGCCGTCCAGCGCCAGCACCCGCGGCGGCGTCGGCGCCTGCGCGTCTTCGTCCGGCGCCGATTCCACCAGCACCCGCCATGGCTGACCATCCGGCTTGCGGCCGTAGCCGTAGAGTTCGCCGCCGACCTCGACCAGCGCGCTGGCCACGCCCTGCGCCTGCAGTGCGCGCACCGCCAGATCCACCCCGTAGCCCTTGGCGATCGCCGAAAGATCCAGGCGCAGGCCGCCCGGCTGGCGCAGCCTGGCGCCGCTCTCGTCCAGCACGAGTTGCCGCCAGTCGCCAGCGGCACGCGCCTGGCGCAACGCATCCGCATCGGGCACGCGCTGGCGGCTGGCATCGGCGCCGAACCCCCACAGGCCCAGCACCGCGCCGATGGTGGGATCGAACGCGCCGTCGCTGCGCCGCGCGATGTCCAACGCGCAGCGCAGCACCTCGGCGAACGCCGCGGGCAGCACGTGCACGCTGCCGGCGGGGGCGCGGTTGTAGCGGCCGATGTCCGAGTCCGCCTCCCAGGTGCTCATCTGCGCGACCACCTGGTCGAGCTGCGCCTGGATCGCCGCGTGCAGCGGATGCAGGTCGCGACGGCGGCGCAGTACCAGCTTCGCGCTCCAGGTCGTGCCCATGCTCTGGCCGCCGAGCGTGGCGATCTCGGTCTCGACATCGGCCTGGGGCGCGAGCGGCGCGTTCATGCCGCTACGTGCCGCCATGCGCAGGGCGTGCGCGCTGTCGCCGTCACTGCGGCAGCACTTCCAGCGTCGCCACGTAGCTGAGTCGGCGCTGCTTGGCCTGCGGCATCGAGGTCTTGGTGTCCTCGCTGCTGGTTTCCAGCCAGTACATGCCCGCTTCCGGCCAGGTCACGCTGAAGCTGCCCTGCGCGTCGGTGGTGAGCTTCAGTTCGTCCTGCGCGTTGCGGTAGCGGGTGCCGCCGCGCACGATCTCCACGTCCAGCCCGGGCGCCGGCTTGCCGTCGATGTGCAGCTTGAAGGTGGCCTTCTCGCCAGCGAACAGGTCGTTGGGATGGGTCACCGGCACCAGTTCCAGGCCGCGGCCGCTGGGCTTGAGCGCGGTCTGGTTGGGTGCGCCGTTGGTGACGAAGGTTTCCACCCGGCCCAGCGACTGCGACACCTGCAGATCCTTCGCGCCCTTCGGCACTTCGCTGGCGAAGCTGGCGGCGTTGCCGCGCCAGCGCTTGCGCTGGCCGTTCTCGTTCCAGTTCGCGAACACGCCGTCGTTGACCAGGGCCAGGCGGTAGGTGCCGGTCTGCGCCAGTTCCACGTCGAACACGCTGCGGTACTTGCCGGTGGCCGGGTTCTGCGGCTGCACGGCGCTGCCGTCGGGCGCGGTGATGACCAGGTTGTCCAGGCGCAGCGGCACGTGGTTGAAGTAGAACAGGTCGTTGGACACCGCCGCATCGACGGTGATCCACGGCCGCTCGCCGGCGAGCACGGTCTGCGAGGGTTGCAGCCAGGCCTTGTGGGCGAGGGCGGAGAACGGCAGCACTGCGGCGATGGCCAATGCCAGCACGAAAGAACGCTTCATGGACTTGCTCCTTGCGACGAAAGAGGGAATCACGGCTTGACGCTCAGGCGCACCGCGCCCAGTTCGCTGCTGCCTTGCGCGCTGCCGGTTGCGCCGGCCTTGGCCGGCCACGCGAACGGGATCTTCAGCAGCTCGCGGCCGCCGACTTCGCGGACCGCCTCGACCACCAGCGTGTACTGGCCCGGCGCCAGGCCCTTGAGCTGCTGCGCGTCGGTGAACGTCAGCGCGTGCTTGCCGGCCGGGCGGGTCGGGCCGCTGACGCCGTCCACCGGCATCTGCAGCGTGCGCCCGCTGCGCCGCCACCACTGGCGCAGGTCCGGCAGCCACTTGGTGCCGTGGCCTTCGGCGGTGTCCTTGGACTGGTACCAGACCGCCAGGTTGCGCGCGACCTGCTGGTCGGCGCCTTCCACCCAGATCGCGACATAGGGGCGGTGGTATTCGGCGACGTTGAGCTTGGGAATCTCCACGTCCAGTTCCAGCGTGGCCGCATACGCGGGCATCGACAGCAGGCCGCTCAGGGCGATGGTCAGGGTGACGCGCATGCGAGGCTCCATGGGGTGAAAGAGGTGGATCGGATCAGTGGATCAGCAGCAGTGCGATCAGCAGCGGAATCAGCAGGCCCAGCCCGACCAGCGGCCAGGTCAAGCGCCGCTGCCGCGCATGCAGCTGCAGCAGGAACAGGCCGGTGATGCAGAACACCAGGCAGGCCACCGCGAACAGGTCGATGAACCAGCCCCACGCCGGGCCGGCATTGCGGCCCTTGTGCAGGTCGTTGAAATAGGAGATCCAGCCGCGGTCGGTGCGTTCGTACTCGACCGCGCCGCTGCTGCGGTCGATGCTCAGCCAGGCATCGCGGCCGGGACCGGGCAGCGCCAGGTACACCTCGTCGGCCGACCACTCGGCCGGTTGCCGGCCCAGGCTCAGCGCCAGTTCGCGTTCCAGCCAGGCCGACACCGGCCGCGGCAGCGGCGCGTCGCCATCGGCATGGGCGCCGAGCCGCTGCAGCAACGTGGCCGGCAGCTGCGTCGTGCGATTGAGCACCTGCGGCTTGGCCTCGATGCGCGCGGCGTGGTTGAGGGTCAGCCCGGTAGCGGCGAACACCAGCATGCCGATCAGGCACAGCGCCGAGCTGATCCAGTGCCACTGGTGCAGCGTGCGCAGCCAGAAACCGCGGCGCTGCTGCGCCGTGGCCAGATCGGGAGAGGAGGAGTCGGACAACGCGGCGGTCGAATCGAAGTAGGGCGGGATGCATTCTACATAAATGAGAATTAGTCGCAATTGCGGCGGTGCTGCCGCCGCAGATGCGGCCCGGCAATGGTCGGGCTACACCTCAAACGCAGCGGCGCCGTCCCGGTTGACCGCCCGGGTCAGGTCTCGGACCAGTCGCGCAACAGGTTGTGGTAGACGTTGCTCAGCCGCAGCAGCGCCGCGGCGTCGGCCTTGGTTGCGGTCAGCGCCTGGATCGAGGTGTCCAGCTCGAACAGCAACTGCCGCCGGCTGGCGTCGCGCACCAGGCTCTGCACCCAGAAGAACGAGGCCAGGCGCGCGCCGCGGGTCACCGGCAGCACGCGGTGCAGGCTGCTCGACGGATACAGGATCAGGTCGCCCGCCGGCAGCTTCACCTCGTGCTCGCCGTAGGTGTCGCTGATGACCAGTTCGCCGCCGTCGTACTCCTCCGGTTCGCACAGGAACAGGGTGCAGGACAGATCGGTGCGCAGGGTCAGCGCCGGCTGCGTGGCGCTGGCGGCCAGGGTCATCACCGAACCATCGACGTGGAAACCGTACTCGCCGCCGCCCTCGTAACGGTTGAAGCGCGGCGGGATCGTGCGCAGCGGCAGCGCGGCGGCGAAATACAGCGGGCTGCGCGCCAGCGCGTTGAGCACAGCCTGGCCGAGTTCGTGCTTGAGCGGCGAGGCGTCGGGCAGTTGCAGGTTGCGCTTGACCTGCGCGCCTTGCGCGCCGACCGTCTCGCGGCCGTCGGTCCAGTCTGCGCCGTCGAGCGCCTGGCGGAAGCGCGCCACTTCGTCGGCGCTGAGGATATCGGGGATGTGCAGCAGCATGGGGCGCTCCGGCAGCGGCCGCCTTCGAGCGAAGGCGGCCGCTGCGCATGGATGGACGAAGCGGCGGTCAGAACTTGATTTCGGCGCTCAGCATCGCCGAGCGCGGCGCGCCGGGCGTGTAGCGGAAGCCGCTCTTGTTGATGGCCGCGACGTAGTCCTTGTCGAACACGTTGTACACGTTCAGGCGCAGGTTGAAGTGGTCGTTGATCGGGTAGGTCACGACCGCGTCCCATACCGTATACGACTTCACCAGGGTCGGCGTGCCCACCGCGCCGTCGGTGCCGCGCTTCATCTCGCCGGAGTAGCGGGCGCCGCCGCCGACGGTCAGGCCGAACGGCAGGGTGTACGTGGTCCACGCGGTGAACGCGCTGTCCGGGGTGTAGGCCAGGTCCATGCTGCCGTCCTGCGACACCTTGGCGCCTTGCTTCACCTGCGCGTCGAGCTTGGTGTAGCCGGTGGAGATCGACCAGTTGTCGCTGAGCTTGCCGACCGCCGACAGTTCCACGCCCTGCACCTGCTTCTCGCCGGTCTGGTAGTACAGCCCGTCGCTGCCCTGCGCGATCTCGTTGCTGACGTCGGTGCGGAACAGCGCCATGGTCACGAACAGGTTGTCGTCCAGGAAGTTCCACTTGGTGCCGACTTCGGCGGTCTTGGCCTTCTGCGGGTCGAAGCTCGGATTGTTGGCGTTGTTGGCCGACGCGCTCAGTTCCAGCGAGCTGCCGCCGGGAGGCTGCTGCGAGATCGCGTAGTTGGCGTACAGGCTGACGTTGTCGGCCGCCTTGTAGACCGCGCCGAGCTTCCAGCTGAACAGCGTATCGGACACGTCCGCGTCCACGCCGACCGCGGTGGTGCAGGGCACGGCGGTGGAGGTGGCGGTGGTGCAGGTCAGGCTGTTGAAGTCGGTCTTGTAGCGGTCGGCGCGCACGCCGGCGGTGACCAGGAAGCTGTCGCCGAACTTCAGCGTGTCGAAGGCGTAGGCCGAGAACGTGGTGGTGGTGCCCTTGCTGTGCGCGCCGTTGCGCGCGGTGAGCAGCGGCGTGGTGTTCCAGTCCGGGGCGTAGACGTTGGCCGGGTTGGCCGCCAGCCAGGCAGCGCGGTTGACGATGTTGTGGCCCCAGCTCTGCAGCTCCTCGCGCGCGGCTTCCACGCCGGTGCTGAGGTTGTGCTGGACCGCGCCGGTGGCGAAGTCCACGCGCAGGTTCAGCTGGTCGGTGAGGATGGTGTACTGCTGGTCCTTGAACGTGGGCAGGCTGCGCGCCACCGTCCAGGTCGAGGTGTCGGCGGGGTTCGGCGTGCGCAGGTTGGCGGTGTTGGGCATGAACGCGAACAGCAGGTAGTCCTGTTCGTTGCGGCCCCAGCGCGCGGTGTTGGTCAGCTTGACCGTGTCGGAGAAGTCGTGCTCGAAGCGGAAGGTCGCCATCTTCGCGGTCACGTCGTCGTGGTCGTAGCGGGTGCCGTAGAAGTTCTCGCTGTCCACGCGCGGGGCGTTGGTCAGCCAGGGACGCGCCGGATCGGGCGAGGTGTAGCCGGGCAGGCCGAAGGTCGGCACGCCGCCGTCGGGCACGTTGTCCTGCTTCACGTACAGCAGGTCGAAGTAATAACGGGTGTCGCTGCCGAGACCGAACACCAGCGACGAGGCCAGGCCCCAGCGCTTGTTGTTGACGTGGTCGCGGCCGATCGCATCGCTGTCCTGGCCCATGACGTTGACCCGCAGCGCGCTGCTGGCGCCCAGCGCCTGGTTCCAGTCCGCGGTGACGCGGCGCTGGTTGTCGCTGCCGCCGGACAGCGTGCCGCTGACAGCATCGGTCAGGTTCGCCTGCTTGGTCACCAGGTTGATCGCGCCGGTCGGCGCGCTGCGGCCGTTGTCGGTGCCGGCCGGGCCCTTCTCGACCTCGATCTGCTCGATGTTGAACACATCGCGCGAGATCGAGCCCAGGTCGCGCACGCCGTCGACGAAGATGCTGCTGGAGCTGTCGAAGCCGCGCATGTAGATCGCATCGCCGGTGGTGGTGTTGCCGTTCTCGCCGACGTAGAAGGTGCCCACGCCCGGGCTGTTGCGCAGCGCCTCGGTCAGCGTGGTGGCGCCCTGTTCGTTGAACAGGTCCTTGCTGATCACGTTGATCGTCTGCGGGGTGTCGATCAGCGGCTGGGTGAACTTGGGCGAGTCCGGGGTTTCCACCAGGTAGCGCTTGGCGCGCTGCGCTTCCACGTCGACCTTGTCCAGGGTGGTGGGCTGGTCGGCAGCCGCGGCATCGGCGGCCAGCGCCGGAGCGGACAGCAGGCTCAGGCCGCTCAGCAGTGCGGCGGCGGTGAGGGTCTGCGCGGAGACCTGGCGGGAAACGGCGTGCTTGCGGCTCTTGATCGGGGAGGTCATGGAGGGTTCGGCTATGCAGGATGGAAGGGCGGTCCGCCGCGCACGCTGCCGCCGTGTCCGCAAGGACAGGGAAGCGCGTGCGAAAGGTCGGAGGGTGGCCGGATGGACCGGCTGCCGCTGGCCGCTTAACGCGGACATCACATCTATTTCCGCGCAAATGCGAATTATTTGCAATAGCTTTCGTTACATTGCGTTACATGGCGGCCGGTGGCGCTGCTCCCGGGATCGCCGCGCAAGCAGCTTGTTCCGCTGTAGATATTTGAAAGATAAAGATTTTAGGGGGCGAGCGCAGCGGCGCGCTCAGTCGCGGTCGTCGCGGGTCCACAGTCCGCCGTGTTCGGACTTCACCGGGAACTTGGGCACCGGACTGTAGGCCGGTGCGCACAACGGACGGCCGTCGCGGATGTCGAAACGGGCACCGTGCAGCAGGCATTCGATGCTGCCGGCGGCGGCATCGAAGGTGCCGGGGGACAACTCGTAGTCCTCGTGGCTGCAGCGGTCCTCCAACGCGTAGAAGGTGCCGTCGAGGTTGAACACCACGATCGGGGTGGCGGTGACTTCGTCCCACACCGTCGCGGTCTCGCCCGGCGCCAGCGCGCCGTCGGCGCAGACGAAGGTCCAGGTCTCGCTCATGCGGCGCCGCCCAGCGGTTTTTCCAGCACTTCGAAGCGCAGGTCGTCGCGTTTGGGCGCGCCGAAGCGTGCGTCGCCGTAGGGGAAGGGTTTCTTGATCCCGGTGCGGCGGTAGCCGCGGCGCTCGTAGAAGGCGATCAGTTCGTCGCGCACGTCGATCACCGCCATCCGCATCACCGGCAGCTGCCATTCCTGCCAGGCGATGCGTTCGGCCTCGGCCAGCACGGTCTTGCCCAGGCCGCCGCCCTGCGCCTGCGGCTGCACCGAGAACATGCCGAAATAGCCGGCGCCGTCGTCGTCGGCGATGTGCGCGCAGGCGATCAGGTCGCCGTCGCGCTCGGCCAGCAGCACCAGGCTGCGCGGGCGCAGGATGTCGGCGCGCAGCACCTCGCGGTCGATGCGGTTGCCGTCGAGCAGGTCGGCTTCGGTGGTCCAGCCGATGCGGCTGCTGTCGCCGCGATAGGCCGAGGTGACCAGGGCGGCGATGGCGTCGAGATCGGCGACGGTGGCGGTGCGGAAGGTGAGGGTGTGCATGGGCCGATTTTAGCCTGGCGGCCGGGATTCGGGAGTGGAGATTGGGGATTCGCCAAGGCAGCGCTTTTGCGAATCCCCAATACCGAATCCCCAATCCCGGCTCCAATCACATCAACAGCTTGCGCACCTTCAGCAACGCCGCCACGAAGCGCTCGATCTCGGCGTGGGTGTTGTAGAACGCCAGCGAGGCGCGGCAGGTGGCGGCGACGCCGTAGAACTGCAGCAGCGGGTGCGCGCAGTGCTGGCCGGAGCGCACCGCCACGCCTTCCAGATCCAGCAGCGTGGCCAGGTCGTGGGCGTGCGCGCCCTCGACCAGGAACGACACCACCGCGGCCTTGCCCGGCGCGGTGCCGAAGATGCGCAGGCCGTCGATCTTCTGCAGTTCCTCGGTGAAATGCGCCAGCAGTTCGGTCTCGCGCGCTTCCACGTGTTCCAGGCCCAGCCCGGTCAGGTAGTCCACCGCCGCGCCCAGGCCGACGAAGCCGGCGATGTTGGGGGTGCCGGCTTCGAACTTGTGCGGCGGATCGTTGAACACGGTGCCGTCGAAGCTGACTTCCTTGATCATCTCGCCGCCGCCGATGAACGGCGGCATCGCCTGCAGATGCTCGCGCCGCGCCCACAGCGCGCCGGTGCCGGTAGGGCCGCACATCTTGTGTCCGGTGATGGCGTAGAAGTCGCAGCCGATCGCGGCCACGTCCAGGGCGCGGTGCGGCGCGGCCTGCGAGCCGTCGATGACGCTGACGATGCCGCGCTTGCGCGCCTCGCGGCAGATCTCGCGCACCGGATTGACCGTGCCCAGCACGTTGGACACGTGGGTCAGCGCCAGCAGCTTCACGTCCGGGGTCATCGCCTTGCGCAGCGCGTCCAGGTCCAGCGCGCCGTCGGCGGTGATCTCGGCGACCTTGATGGTGGCGCCGGTGCGCTGCGCGACCAGTTGCCACGGCACGATGTTGGCGTGGTGCTCCATCCGCGACACCAGGATGCTGTCGCCGGCCTTGAGCCGCGGCAAGGCCCACGAATAGGCCACCAGGTTGATCGCGAAGGTGGTGCCGCTGCACAGCACCAGCTCGTCGGCGCGCACGTTGAGGAAGCGCGCCAGCTTGTTGCGCGCGCCCTCGTAGGCGTCGGTGGCCTCGGTGCCCAGCGCGTGCACCGCGCGGCTGACGTTGGCGTTGTAGCGCCGGTAGAACTCGTCCAGCGCCGCGATCACCTGCAGCGGCTTCTGCCCGGTGTTGGCGTTGTCGAAATAGATCAGCGGCTTGCCGTGCACCTGTCGCATCAGCAGCGGGAAATCGCTGCGGACCTTGTCCCAGTCCGGCGCCTGGTCCGGCGCGGTCTTGTGCGGGGCGACGCTGCTCATGCCACGCCCGCGGCGGCCAGCGCCTGGTCCAGGCGCGCGACCAGGAATTCGCTCAGCGATGCATCCAGCACGCGCAGCGGTTCGCGGCAGAACGCGGCGGTCAGCAGCTGCTGCGCACGCTCGCGCGGCAGCCCGCGCGAGCGCAGGTAGAACAGCGCATTGGCGTCGAGCTGGCCGACGGTGGCGCCGTGCGCGGCCTTGACCTCGTCGGCGTCGATCACCAGCACCGGTTGGGTATCGATCTCGGCATCGGCGGACAGCAGCAGGTTCTTGTTCGACAGGTTGGCATCGCTGCCGTCGGCGCCCTGGCGGATGTGGATGCCGCCATGGAACACCACCCGGCTGCGCGCCGCGGCCACGCCGCGCCACAGCAGTTCGCAGGCGGTGTCGCGGGCGATGTGCTCGATGCCCAGGCGGGTGTCGATCTGGCGGCGGCCGTTGCCGAGCAGCACGCCGTTGGCGACCAGCCGCGCGTTGTCGCCTTCCAGGCGGACGTTGAGCTCGTGCCGCGACAGCGCGCCGCCCAGCTCCAGGTCGATGCGCCGGTACTGCGCGTCGCGCGCCAGCACCGCATCGGTGCGCAGCAGCGCGGTGACGCCGGACGCGTCCGCCTGCACCCGCGCGTGGGTCAGCTGCGCGCCGGCGGCCAGGTGCACGTGCGCCAGGGTGTTGCTCAGGTGCGCGGCCTCTCCCAGGTGCAGGTGATGCTCGACCAGCGACAGCGCCGCGTCCTGGCGCAGTTCGATCAGGTGGCGATGGTGCCAGGCATGGTCGCCGGCGCCGGCGGTGGACACGAACACCAGGTGCAGCGGCACCGCGGCCTGCACGCCGGCATCCACGCGCAGCACGCTGCCTTCGTCGGCCAGCGCGGCGTTGAGCTGGGCGAACACTTCGTCGCTGCGCTCGAAGCGGCGGCCGAGGAAGCGCATCGCATCGTCGCCGCTGCGCAGGATCGTGGACAGGCGCTGCAGTTCGACCCCGGCCGGCAGGCCGGCCAGATCGGACAGCGCATCGCTGGCGCGGCCGTTGACGAACACCAGCCGCGGCGCAGGAATGCCGTCGACGATGGCCGCATCCACGGCGGGCGCCGCGCTCGGCGCCGGGCTGAAGCTGCGCCGCTCCAGCGCACGCAGCGAGGTGTACTTCCACGCCTCGCTGCGCGGGCCGGGCAGGCCGTCGCGCAGCGCCTGTTCCAGCGGCGCGCGGCGTGCGCCGTCGCCGTGGAAGGCGGCCGCCAGGGAGTCGAGCAGGGCGCTCATCAGACCGTCGCCTCCGGCGCCACACGGTCCTTCAACCATGCGTAGCCATGCGCTTCCAGTTCCAGCGCCAGTTCCGGGCCGCCGCTCTGCACGATGCGGCCGTCGGCCAGCACGTGCACCACGTCCGGCTTGATGTAGTCGAGCAGGCGCTGGTAGTGGGTGATGACCAGGAACGCGCGGTCGGGCGAACGCAGCGCGTTGACGCCTTCGGCGACGGTCTTCAGCGCGTCGATGTCCAGGCCGCTGTCGGTCTCGTCGAGGATCGCCAGCTTCGGCTCCAGCACCGCCAGCTGGAAGATCTCGTTGCGCTTCTTCTCGCCGCCGGAGAAACCCTCGTTGACGCCGCGGTGCAGCAGTTCGTCCTTCAGGTGCAGCACGGCGAGCTTCTGCCGCACCAGCTTCAGGAACTGCATCGAATCCAGTTCGGCCTCGCCGCGCGCCTTGCGCTGCGCGTTGAGCGCGGCGCGCAGGAAGTAGGTGTTGTTGACCCCGGGGATTTCCACCGGGTACTGGAAGGCCAGGAACACGCCGGCGGCGGCGCGTTCTTCCGGTTCCAGCTCGAGCAGGTCGCGGTCTTCGAAGCGCACGCTGCCCTGGGTCACTTCGTAGCCGTCGCGGCCGGCGAGGATATTGCCCAGCGTGGATTTGCCGGCGCCGTTGGGACCCATGATGGCGTGCACCTGGCCGGGCTGCACCTGCAGCGACAGGCCCTTGAGGATGTCCTTGCCGGCGACGGAAGCGTGGAGGTTTTCGATGTTGAGCATGCAGATGATCCGTCAGAATTCTTGTGTAGCCCCTCTCCCGCCGGGAGAGGGGTTGGGGTGAGGGTACGGCGCGAAGCGTCTCGTGGATTTGGGGACGCGAGGCTTCGCCCGTACCCTCATCCGGCGCTTCGCGCCACCTTCTCCCGGTGGGAGAAGGGTAAGGCGTCAGCCGACGCTGCCTTCCAGCGAGACTTCGAGCAGCTTCTTGGCTTCCACCGCGAACTCCATCGGCAGTTCGCGGAACACCTGCTTGCAGAAGCCGTCGACGATCATCGACACCGCGTTTTCCTGGTCGATGCCGCGGGCGCGGCAGTAGAACAGCTGGTCGTCGCTGATCTTGGAGGTGGTGGCCTCGTGCTCGACCGTGGCGGTGGGATGCTTGACCTCGATGTACGGGAAGGTGTGCGCGCCGCACTGCTTGCCGATCAGCAGCGAATCGCACTGGGTGTAGTTGCGCGCGCCCTCGGCGCTGCGCTCCACCTTGACCAGGCCGCGGTAGGTGTTCTGGCCGCGGCCGGCGCTGATGCCCTTGCTGACGATCTTGCTCTTGGTGCGCTTGCCGATGTGGATCATCTTGGTGCCGGTATCGGCCTGCTGGCGGTGATGGGTCAGCGCCACCGAGTGGAACTCGCCGACCGAGTCGTCGCCGAGCAGCACGCAGGAGGGATACTTCCAGGTGATCGCCGAACCGGTCTCGACCTGGGTCCAGGTGATCTTGCTGCGCGCGCCACGGCATTCGCCGCGCTTGGTCACGAAGTTGTAGATGCCGCCGACGCCGTTCTCGTCGCCCGGGTACCAGTTCTGCACGGTCGAATACTTAATCTCGGCGTCTTCCAGCACCACCAGCTCGACCACCGCCGCATGCAGCTGGTTCTCGTCGCGCATCGGCGCGGTGCAGCCTTCCAGGTAGGACACGTAGGCCTTGTCCTCGCACACGATCAAGGTGCGCTCGAACTGGCCGGTGTGGCCGGCGTTGATGCGGAAGTAGGTGCTCAGTTCCATCGGGCAGCGCACGCCCTTGGGAATGAACACGAAGCTGCCGTCGGAGAACACCGCCGAATTGAGCGCGGCGAAGTAGTTGTCGCCGACCGGCACCACGCTGCCCAGGTACTGCTTGACGATCTCCGGATGTTCCTTGATCGCCTCGGACATCGAGCAGAAGATCACGCCCTTCTCGGCCAGTTCCTTGCGGAAGGTGGTGCCGACCGAGACCGAGTCGAACACCGCGTCCACCGCCACACCGGCCAGCTTGGCGCGCTCGTGCAGCGGCACGCCGAGCTTGTCGTAGGTGTCCAGCAGTTCCTTGGGCACGTCGTCCAGCGAGGCGTACTTGGGGCCCTTGGGCGCGGAGTAGTAGCTCAGCGCCTGGAAATCGATCGGCGCGATGTTGAGCTTGGCCCAGTGCGGCATCGGCATCTTCAGCCAGTGCCGGTAGGCGGCCAGGCGCCACTCGGTCATCCACTCCGGCTCGTCTTTCTTGACGGACAGGGCGCGCACGACGTCTTCGTTCAAGCCGGGCAGGAACGCGTCGGATTCGATGTCGGTAATGAAGCCGGCGTCGTAGCGACGTCCCAGCCGTTCCAGGATTTCAGCGTTTTCGGTGGCCATGGGGGCTGCCTACAGTCAGGTGGTCGCGAAACGCACGGCGATCGGACGCCGTCTGGTTTCGCCGGAAGAGGGAAGCGGGTGCAGCATCTGCGCCAGGGTCACGCCGCGCAGCGCATCGGCGACCACGTCGTTGATCAGCCGCCAGTTGGAACGCACGCCGCATTTCTGCGCGATGCTGCACTGGCTTTCCTGGTGGCTGCATTCGGTGATCGCCAGCGGGCCTTCCATTGCCTCGACGATCTGGATCAGGGTGATGGCGTCGGCCGGGCGCGCCAGCCGGTAGCCGCCGTGCACGCCGCGCAGGCCCTCGACCAGCCCGGCCTGGGCCAGCGGCTTGAGCAGCTTGCTGACGGTGGGCGGCTCCAGCCCGGACTGCTCGGCCAGTTCGGTCGCGCTCAGCACCTCGCCGGGACGCGCGGCGAGCACGGTCAGCACGACGGTGGCGTAATCGGTCAACTTGGTGACGCGGAGCATGGGGCAACGGCCGGAATTCAATGCGGACCGAAATTGTACGCTTTCGCGGCGCCGGCGTCCAAGCCGCCCGTTCATGTTTTTCGCGATCGCTGCGATCGCTGCCGCCTACAGCCCCGGTGCTGCTGCCTGGCGCGATCGGAAGGGCTTGGGATCGCCGCCGATGTGCGCCAGAATCAGCGCTTTCCCGTTCCGGACCGCCGCATGCCCCGCAAGATCGCCGCCCGCAAGTCCCGCATCCATGGCAATGGCGTGTTCGCCGTGCTGCCGCTCAAGAAAGGCGAGCGGGTCATCGAGTACAAGGGCCGCCGCCGCACCCATGCCGAAGTGGACCGCGACGAGGCCGGCGATGTCGAGACCGGGCACACCTTCCTGTTCACCCTCAGCGACGACTACGTGATCGACGCCAACTACGAAGGCAACGACGCGCGCTGGATCAACCACAGCTGCGCGCCCAACTGCGAGGCGGTGATCATCGAGGCCGAAGGCGACGACCGGCGCCAGGACAAGGTGGTGATCGAGACGTTGCGCGCCATCAAGCCGGGCGAGGAACTGACCTACAACTACGGCATCACCCTGGGCGAACGGCATACGCCGCGGCTGAAGAAGATCTGGGAGTGCCGCTGCGGATCCAGGAACTGCACCGGGACCATGCTGCAGCCCAAGCGCTGAGTGCGCACCTGCACGTGGCCTAGACGCGCGGCTCACGACGCTGCAACCGCGGCGCTCCTACGGTGACGCTCCCCCTGTAGAGGAGTTTCCCATGAGCACAGCATCTTCCCTGTCCGGCAAGCGCGTCGCGGTCCTGGCTACCGACGGCTTCGAACAGTCCGAGTTGCAGGAGCCCAAGCGCCTGCTGGAATCGTGGGGCGCGCAGGTCGATGTGATCGCGCCCGGCGACGCCTCCAGCATCCGCGGCTGGAACAAGAAGGACTGGGGCGACAGCGTGCCGGTCGACAAGCGCCTGGCCCAGGCCGATGCCGGCGACTACGACGCGCTGGTGCTGCCGGGCGGAGTGATCAATCCGGACAACCTGCGCACCGAAGCCACCGCGATCCGTTTCATCCAGTCCTTCGCCGGCGCCGGCAAGCCGGTCGCGGCGATCTGCCACGGCCCCTGGCTGCTGGCCGAAAGCGGCCTGGTGCGCGACAAGCAGGTGACCTCGTGGCCGTCGGTGAAGACCGACCTGAGCAATGCCGGCGGGCGCTGGCAGGATGCGGACGTGGTGGTGGACGGCAACCTGATCACCAGCCGCAAGCCGGACGACATTCCCGCGTTCGCCGCGGCGGTGGCCAAGGCGCTGGGCTGAGTTCGACGCCCACAACGACAAACGGCGGCCTGCGGGCCGCCGTTTTTCTGCAGCCCCGACTGGGGAATGCCACAGTCGGATCGCGTTCGGGCCGAGAGCAGTGTCGCGGCTGAAGCCGCTCCTACAGAAAAGCAGTGGTCCACCAAGTGCACTGTAGGAGCGGCTTCAGCCGCGACAGACGGCATCAGACGCCCTACGTTGTCCAACCGGTTAGGTTCCTGCAGAGCTCCCTGCCAATCGTCGCGTCCAAGACGTCGCGCGCGACTCGCACCGAAGCCAATACGCGGTTTCTCCCTCGCCCTGATCCGCGGCGCGCAGCGTCACCGCCTCACCCGCCGCAGCGCAGCCTCACTGCCCCGACAGCGCGCCGGCCGGCACCAGCTTGCCGATGTCCTGGTTGAAGTGCACCACCAGCTTGCCGTTCTCCACCGCCGCCGATTCGATCTGCACGTTGCCCATCACCGCGCCTAGCGCCGGATCCAGCTTGTAGATCGGTTCCTTGCGCGCGTAGTCGCCCAGCCAGACGTTGAGCAACTCGCGGGTGTTGGCGTCGAGCTTGCCGCCGTTGGCGGCCGGGCGGAAATCGTCGATGGTCGGCGATTGCAGGTGGAAGCCCTGGGTCTGCTGTTCGTAGCGCAGCCCGCTGGTCAGCAGCACCGTGCCCAGCGGGGTCGGCGCGCCGCCGCCGGTGGCCATGCTCAGGTCGAACTGCATCTTCAGCCGGTCGCCCGGCGGCAGCGACAGCTTGGGATCGCGGATGGTCATCTTCACCAGCCCGCCGAGCGCCTTGTGCGTCTGCGGGAAGCTGCCATCCAGATACTGCTGCACATCGGCAGCGCCGACGCTGACCTGTTTGCCCTGGATCATCGGCTCGGCCTGCAGCTGGGTCGCGGCAACGAGGGTCAGCAGCGCGGCGGCGCGCAAGGTCAGCAGGCGGAGCTTCATGGGATGTGGTGCCTTGGCGGAATCAGGGGTTCAACATAACCGCAGCCGGTGAATGCGCGATTAGCGGAGGAGGGTGGTGGAGCGGTCAGGCCTGCGGAAACGCGTGGGCCGGCTGGTCACGCGGCGGTCGGCGCCAGCCGCGCCAGGATCGCATCCAGCGCCGGACGCAGCGGTGCCAGCAAGGCCTGCGCCTCGCTGTCGCTGCGCTCGCTGAGTCCGCGCAGCAGTTGCGTGCCGACGGTCAGCGCGGCGCGCTCGTCGCCATGCAGGCCGGGATGACGCTGCGCGGCTTCGAGCAGGCGCATCCAGTCCTGCCGGCAGCGGGCCTCGAACTCGATGGCGCAGCGGCCTTGGCATTGCAGCCCGTCGGCCTCGATCGGCGTGACGGTGATGCGGTAGCGTTGGGAGGCGGTCATGGGCGTGCGCACGGCGGGTCGGTCGACCCAAGATAGGCGCCGTCCGCCACTATCACGAGAGGGATGGCCGCGACGCTCTGTTCCAGGGCGCGTCATCAAGCATCGGACGCCGGTCGTGCCGCAGGCGACGGCCGTGCGGGTTGGGCCATGGCGGCCGCTGATCGGCGCTACGCGGCGTGGATCCGGCCGTCAGAGGCGCGTTGCCATTTCCCTCGCAGAACAGCCAGCCGGACCCGGTGTAGATCCTTGGACACGATGGCACGCCTCTTCGCGACCGTTCAGCGCGCCGCACGCAGCAGCGGCAGCGGATCGTAGGCACCGCCCTCGGCATAGACGCCGTAGTGCAGATGCGGCGGCGTGCCGCGCGCGTTGCCGCTGTCGCCGACCGTGCCGAGCGGATCGCCAGCCTCGACCAGGTCGCCGACCTGCAGGTCCGGCGCCCAGTTCTGCAGATGCGCGTAGTAATGGCGTTGTCGGGCCGGACCCATCACCCACACCTGGCGGCCGCCGAGGCCGCGCTCGGCGACCGCGACCACGATGCCACGCGTGGCCGATAGCACCGGCGTGCCGCGCTGGGCGAAGATGTCCACGCCGGCGTGCTGGCGATCGCGACCGCGCGGCGCGCCGAAGGTGGCGGCCACGCGGCGCGGGTCCACGCCTTGCACCGGCATGCGCAGCGCGGTCGGTGGCGGCTGCCGCGCCAGTTCCCAACCGGCCCGCGCACGCAGCGCCCACGGCTGCTGCCAGGCCCAGGCCAGCGCGAGCGCCGTGCAGGCCAGCGCGGTCGAGCGCAGCAGCCAACGGCGCAGCGTCCGCGCAGGCGAGGGCGCCGCTGCCGGCATCGCCTCAGCCAGCCTGCGTGCCGGCCTGCTTCTGCAACTGCTGCTTCAGCGCGTCGTCGATGCCGAGCTGGCGCGCCAGTTCGTCCAGGTAGCTGCGTTCCATGAAGCTCTGTTCGTCGGCGGCGAGCAGGCTGGCCAGATACATCTCCGAGGCGATTTCCGGCGTCGTCGCGGCTTTCGCCACTTCGGCCGGGTCCAGCGGCTTCTCCAGTTCCGCGTGCAGCCAGCGCTGCACGTCCTCGTCGCCGTCGAGGCGGGTGAACTCGCCTTCGATCAGTTCGCGTTCGCGGGTGTCGATATGGCCGTCGGCCTTGGCCGCGGCGACCAGCGCGCGCAGGATCGCCTGGCTGTGCTGTTCCACTTCCAGCGGCGGCAACCGGTCCAGGGTCTGCGGTTCTTCCGGCGCGGCGGCACCGAGTTGCTGGCGCTTGTAGTCGCCGTAGGCGCGGTAGGCCATCACCCCGATCGCGGCCAGGCCGCCATAGGTCGCCAGCTTGCGCGTGGTGCGGTTCTTGCCCAGCAGCAGGCCGAGCGCGCCGCCGCTCAGGGCGCCCTTGCCGAAGTCGGCGTTGAGCATGCCGCCGAGGCCGCCGCTCCTGGCGGGCGATCCCGCCGAGGCGGACGTGCCGGTCTTGGCCATGGCCTGGCCGGCGGCGCCCTGCGCCGATTGCAGCAGTTGGTCGAGAAAGCCCTGTAGCTTCATGCACGCGTTCCTTTCGAATTGAAGCACCGGTATAGCCGGCGTCGCCTTAGCGGGCTGTCAATCCCGCTGCGGGCGGCGGCGAGCGCGCAAAAAAAACGAGACGGCGCAGGCCGTCTCGTCCGGTGTGCTTGCCTGGATCAGGCGACGCTGCTCAGAGCGCGGCGTCCTTGAGCTTCTTCAGCGGGCGCACCTTCAGCTTGGTGGTGGCCGGCTTGGCGGCGAACCACTGCTCTTCCTTGGTGAACGGGTTGATGCCCTTGCGCTTCGGCTTGGCCGGCACGCTGACGGCGGTGATCTTGAGCAGGCCCGGCAGGGTGAACGAACCGGCGCCCTTCTTGCTGACCGAGCCGGCCACGGCGTGCTCGAGCGAGGCCATCACCGCGCGCACGTCCTTGGCGACGACGCCGCTGGCTTCGACGATGTGGGCGACCAGCGCGGACTTGCTCAGCGCTTCCTTGATCGGCTTGGGAGCGGCCGGCTTGGCGGCGGTCTTGGTGGCTACTTTCTTCGCTGCCTTTTTCGGGGCAGCCTTTTTCGCGGTCTTTGCCATGATGTCCTGATTCCGTAAACGATAGGTGGTTGGGTCGCGCCGACCCCGTCGGCATGGCGAAATGTAGGGCATGTGCTACGCCGCGCCAATAGGCAAACCGCAAAAAGACGCGGAAAAAGCCCCATGCCGGGTTTTTTTTCGCCGCAAGGGCGGATTTGGACCGGGAAAACGGCAGCGCGCTGCCGCTAGGCGCAGCGTTCATGCCGAGCCGCGAGCGGCATCGCCGCCGCCTCGCCGCGGCCATTGGCAATGCTGGAATCCAGTGCGCAGGCGGCTGCCCGGCCCAGTGGACAGCGATCCCACTCGCCGCGTCGCCGTCTGCTTCCGATGTGCACGGCTGGGCGCGCACCCTCCGGAGGCGGCGCGGTCGCTGCCGTGCGTGGAGGCGCCGGGTTGCGCCGCGCGCTGGCCGTTGCTGCGCAGAGGGCGTGCCACCTGGCGAGTTGGTCGCGGTGTCGGCTATCGACGAGTTCGCCGAGCTGGGCGACCGGCGGCGCCTGCGGGCGAGCGATCGCCATCGCTTGCGGAGCATCGCTGCGCTCCGCCAACAACGCCGCCAGCGGTGCCCGGATGTGCACCGCCCACGGCGGGTACTGCGCCGCACAAGGCCGTAACGCCCGCTGCTCTATCGTGCCTGCCTCATTCACCACGGGAGTACCGCATGGGCATTTCGCGTCACGCCACCGCGCATTGGGAAGGCGATCTCAAGAACGGCAAGGGCCAGCTGAGCACGCCGCAGAGCGGTCTGCTGGAGAACACCCGCTACGCCTTCAGCAGCCGCTTCGGCGACGAGAAGGGCACCAACCCTGAAGAGCTGATCGCCGCCGCGCATGCCGGCTGCTTCACCATGGCGCTGTCGGCCAAGCTCAGCGAGGCGGGCTTCCCGCCGACCTCGCTGGACACGCGCTCCGAGGTCGATCTGTCGATGGAAGGCGGTCCGCAGTTGTCGCAGATCCGGCTCAAGGTCAAGGCCGTGGTCCCGAACATCGAGGCGGCGCAGTTCCGTGCGCTGGCCGACGACGCCAAGCAGAACTGCCCGGTGTCCAAGGCGCTGAGCGCGGTGCCGATCAGCCTGGAAGCCGAACTGGGCTGAGTGTTGGGCCTGGCGCGTGCCGCCAGGCCTTTTCCCCGAAACGACGGTCAGGCCATGCCGGCTACGGCTCGCGCGGCCTGGCCGTTTGCCGTTGCATGGGAGCGGTTCCAGTCGCGATACGCGCAAGCCCCCGTTGCGGCAACAGCTGTCGCGGCGCTAAACAGTCGCCGTCCACCGGGCCCAATTCAGTCTCGTTTCACCGGCGCGGACCGAGCATGCAGGTGCGCGATCCACGCGCCTGGAATCTTCGACATGAACAAGCTCTCGACCCGTCTTCTGACCGCCGCGCTCGCCGTGGGCGTGGTCGGCTCCGCCACTGCGCAGGACTACGGCCGCTACGATGGCTATCGCGATCGCGGCTATCCGAGCAGCGGCAGCTACGAATACGCCCGTGTGGTCCGTGCCGACCCGATCATCGTGCCGGTACGCGGCCCGCGCGAGACCACCGAGCGCTGCTACGAGCGCCCGGCCTCGGGCGAATATGTCGAAAACGGCTACCGCGGCAATGGCTACTACAGCGACGGCTACCGCGGCACCGACGGCGGGCGCAGCGCGGCCACGGTGGTCGGCGGCATCGCCGGTGCGCTGCTGGGCAGCCGCGTCGGCGGCGGCAGCGGGCGCTTCGTCGGCACCGCGGTCGGCACCATGGTCGGCGGCCTGGCCGGGCGCTCGATCTACGACAGCAATACCCGCACCACCGTGCAGACCGGCTCGGTCAGCGTGTGCGAACCGGTGGCCTATCGCAGCGAGAGCTACGACCGGGTGGACGGCTACGACGTGACCTACGAATACGGCGGCCGCTACTACCACACGCGCAGCGCGGAGCGTCCGGGCGACCGCATCCGGGTGCGCGTGGACGTGTTGCCCGACTGAACGATGCGGGCGCCTCGCTGAGGCGTCCAAGGGGCATCGGCCGCCAGCGCCACGGCTGGCGGTCGACGACGATTCGTCAGGCGGCCCTGCCGCCCACTCCTGCCGCTGCAGGCAAGCGTTATCGATCTGCCCGCTCAGCGCCAGTCGATGCGCCCGTCGATCACCGTCTGTACCTGGCCGCCCGACCAGACCTCGCCGGCGCTGTCCACGCTCAGGGTCAGCAAGGCATCGTGGCCGACCTCGCGGCCCTGGCTGACCACGTAGCGGCCGTCGCGGCCGGGCAGGGCGTCGCGGTGATCCAGCCACGCGGCGAGTACGGCGTTGGCGGCGCCGGATGCGGCATCCTCGAACCGGCGGCCATTGCCGACGAACGCACGCACTGCCAGCTGATACGCCTGGTCGTCGGCCCGCGCATAGGCGAACACACCCATGCTGGCGGTGCTTTCGGCCAGCGCGGCGATCGCTTCCCAGTCCGGCGCCAGGCCGCGCAACGCGGCCTCGTCGGCGATTTCGACCAGCCACCAGCAGCGGCCGCCGTCCATGCGCACCGGCGGTTGCGCGCCCAGCGTCCAGCCGGCCAGCGCAGCCGCCAGGCGCGGATCGGCGGCGTCGGCGATCTCCGCGACCTGCGCGCGCGGGGTGCGGATGGCGATGTTGCGCACGCCACCGTCCGCATCCACGCGCAACGGCAGCAGCCCGGCGATGCCTTCCTGGACCAGCACGCCGTCCTTGGGCACGGCGATGCCCGCCTCCAGCACCGCATGCGCGGTGCCGACGCTGGGATGGCCGGCGAACGGCACTTCCTTCTGCGGACTGAACATGCGGATGCCGTAGCTGGCGCCCGGCTGCGTGGCCGGGAACACGAAGGTGGTCTCCGGCAGCCGCGTCCAGCGCGCGATCGCCTGCATCGCCGCCGCATCCAGGCCTTGCGCATCCAGCACCACCGCCAGCGGATTGCCGGCGCCGGGGCGCGGGGAGAACACATCCAGTTGCAGGAAACGGCGCGTGGTCATGGCGGGCACTCGAAGGCGGGGGCGCGCAGCTTAGCAACCGCGGCGCGCGCCCGATGCAGGGCCGGCGCATCGCGGGCTTGGCCGGCAAGCGCCAGGAGCGCTGCGCTTGGCATAGAATCGCAGGTTCCGCCCGGCGTTCCGGGCCTCTTTCCCTCCACCAGACCCCACAACGAAATGTCCTCTTCCCCCCACGTCGATCGTTGGATCGTCCTCAAGTTCGGCGGCACCTCGGTGTCGCGTCGTCATCGCTGGGACACGATCGGGAAGCTGGCGAAAAAACGCGCCGACGAGACCGGGGCGCGGGTGCTGGTGGTGGTGTCGGCGCTGTCGGGGGTGACCAACGAGTTGACCGCGATCGCCGACGGCAGCGCCGACAGCGCGCAGCGCGTGGCCGCGCTGGAGCAGCGCCACCGCGAGTTCCTGGGCGAACTGGAACTGGATGCGGACAGCGTGCTCGGCGCGCGCCTGGCGGCGCTGCGCGGATTGCTCGACGACCCGCGCGCGGCGAGCCGCACGCTGGATTGGCAGGCCGAGGTGCTGGGCCAGGGCGAGTTGCTGTCCTCGACGCTGGGCGCGGCCTACCTGCGCGCCAGCGGCCTGGATTTCGGCTGGATGGACGCGCGCCAGTGGCTGGACGCGCTGCCGCCGCAGCCGAACCAGAGCGAGTGGTCCAAGCGGCTGTCGGTGTCGTGCCAGTGGCAGTCCGACACGGCCTGGCGCGAACGTTTCGTCGCCCAGCCGGCGCGGATGCTGATCACCCAGGGCTTCATTTCGCGGCACCAGGACGGCGGCACCGCGATCCTCGGCCGCGGCGGCTCGGACACCTCGGCGGCGTACTTCGGCGCGCTGCTCGGCGCCAGCCGGGTGGAGATCTGGACCGATGTGCCGGGCATGTTCAGCGCCAATCCGCGCGAAGTGCCCGATGCGCGCCTGCTGACCCGGCTGGACTATTACGAAGCGCAGGAAATCGCCACCACCGGCGCCAAGGTGCTGCATCCGCGCTCGATCAAGCCGTGCCGCGACGGCGGCGTGCCGATGGCGATCCTGGACACCGAGCGCCCCGAGCTGCCCGGCACCAGCATCGACGGCAATGCGCGCACCGTGCCCGGGGTCAAGGCGATCAGCCGCCGCAACGGCATCGTGCTGGTGTCGATGGAAGGCATCGGCATGTGGCAGCAGGTCGGCTTCCTGGCCGACGTGTTCGCGCGCTTCGCCAAGCATGGGCTGTCGGTGGATCTGATCGGTTCGGCCGAGACCAACGTCACCGTGTCGCTGGACCCGAGCGAGAACCTGGTCAACACCGACGTGCTGGCGGCGCTGTCGGCCGACCTGGCGGAGATCTGCCGGGTCAAGATCATCGTGCCGTGCGCGGCGATCACCCTGGTCGGACGCGGCATGCGCTCGCTGCTGCACAAGCTCTCGGACGTGTGGGCCACGTTCGGCAAGGAGCGTGTGCACATGATCTCGCAGTCGTCCAACGACCTGAACCTGACCTTCGTCATCGACGAGGCCGATGCCGACGGCCTGTTGCCGATCCTGCACGCCGAGCTGATCGACAGCGGCGCGATGCCGGTGGAGGAGACCGAGGTGTTCGGCCCGCGCTGGCGCGAGATCACCGGCAGCGTGCGCGCGCGGCCGACGCCGTGGTGGCATGCCGAGCGCGAGCACCTGCTGCGCCTGGCCGACGCCGGCACGCCGCGCTATGTCTACCATCTGCCGACGCTGCGCGAGCGCGCCCGCGCGCTCAAGGCGATCGCGCCGATCGACCAGCGCTACTACGCGATCAAGGCCAATTCGCATCCGGCGATTCTCGAGGCGCTGGTTGCCGAGGATTTCGGCCTGGAATGCGTGTCGCACGGCGAACTGCGCCGGGTGTTCGACACCTTGCCGGAGCTGTCGCCGCGGCGGGTGCTGTTCACCCCCAGCTTCGCGCCCAAGGCCGAGTACGAAGCCGCGTTCGCGCTGGGCGTGACCGTCACCGTGGACAACGTCGAGCTGCTGCAGCGCTGGCCGGAACTGTTCCGCGGCCGCAGCCTGTGGCTGCGCATCGACCTGGGCCATGGCGACGGCCACCACGAGAAGGTCAACACCGGCGGCAAGGCGTCCAAGTTCGGCCTGTCGGCGACGCGGGTGGACGAATTCGTCGAGGTCGCGCGCACGCTGGACATCCGCATCGTCGGCGTGCATGCGCACCTGGGCAGCGGCGTGGAGACGGCGCAGCACTGGCGGCGCATGTGCGACGAACTGGCCGGCTTCGCGCGCCGCATCGGCAGCGTGGAGGTCATCGACATCGGCGGCGGCCTGCCGATCGCGTACAGCGCCGACGACGAGCCGTTCGATCTCGATGCCTGGGCGCAGGGCCTGGCCGAGGTCAAGGCGGTGCACCCGGCGTTCCGCCTGGCGGTCGAGCCGGGCCGCTATCTGGTCGCCGAATGCGGCGTGCTGCTGACCCGCGCCACTCAGGTGATCGAGAAGGACGGCATCCGCCGCGTCGGCCTGGATGCGGGCATGAACGCGCTGGTGCGCCCGGCGTTGTACGACGCCTGGCACGACGTGGCCAACCTGAGCCGGCTCGAGCGTGAGCCCGATGCGGTGTTCGACGTGGTCGGCCCGATCTGCGAATCCAGCGACGTGTTCGGCAAGCGCCGCCGCCTGCCTGCCGCCACCGCGGCCGACGACGTGATGCTGATCGCCGATGCCGGCGCCTACGGCTACGCGATGGCCAGCACCTACAACCAACGCGAGCTGCCGCGGGAGGACGTGATCGATGCGCCTGCCGTCTGAGACCCGCTTTCTTGCGCCGCCGCGCGCAGCGCGAGCGGCATGCCGCGCTTCGGCGCGAATGCCGCTCAGCCCGATTCCGGATACGCCATGACCGCTTTCGACAAACAGCAGATCACCACCTTCCGCTTCGTGCGCTGCGCGTTCGACGCCGACAGCGGCGTCGCGCGCCTGGTCTATGCCTTCGACCAGGGCCCGGAGCTGGTGGAGACGATCACCGTGCCCGGCGCGCCGTTCGTGCTGGACGCGGCGCGCGCGCAGGCCGTGCAGCACGCGCTGCGCCTGCTGCACCTGATCGCCGGGGTCAGCTACTACAAGGCCGCGGTGCCGCCGCGGATCGAAATCGACGACTACGCGATCGACGCCGAGACTGCGGCGCTGCTGGACAGCGTGTATCTGCACGGCCTGGGCGAGTTCGCCTATCGCAACGGGCTGGATCTGCGCCAGCGGATCCGCTTTCCGGCGACGGCGGCAGACGAGCAGGGGGCTCCGGCACTGGGCCTGCGCGCGCATGCGCTGGTCGCGATCGGCGGCGGCAAGGATTCGCTGGTCAGCATAGAGGCGTTGCGCGCGGCCGGCGTGGAGCAGACCGTGGCCTGGATCGGCGGCTCGCAGCTGATCCGCGCCTGCGCCGAGCGCACCGCGCTGCCGACCTTGAACATCGGCCGCGCGCTGGCGCCGGAGCTGTTCGAACTGAACCGGCAGGGTGCGTGGAACGGGCATATCCCGGTGACCGCGGTGAACTCGGCGATCCTGGTGTTCGCCGCGCTGCTGCAGGACGCGGGCCAGGTGGTGTTTTCCAACGAGCACTCGGCCAGCTACGGCAGCCAGATCGCCGGCACCGGCGAGGTCAACCACCAGTGGTCGAAGGGCTGGGCGTTCGAGCAGGCGTTCGGCGCGCACGTGCAGCGCTACGTGGCCGCGGACCTGCGCTATTACTCGCTGCTGCGCCCGCTGTCGGAACTGGCGGTGGCGCGGCAGTTCGCCAAGACCGACCACTACGACGCGCATTTCTCCAGCTGCAACCGCAATTTCCACATCCTCGGCGAGCGCCCGGCGCACCGCTGGTGCGGGGTGTGCCCGAAGTGCCATTTCGTGTTCCTGGCGTTGGCCCCGTTCATGCCGAAGACGCGGCTGGTGCGGATCTTCGGCCGCAACCTGCTCGACGATGCGGCGCAGGCGCCGGGTTTCGATGCGCTGCTGGAATTCCAGGACCACAAGCCGTTCGAATGCGTCGGCGAGGGCCGCGAATCGCGCGCGGCGATGGCCACGCTGGCGGCGCGCGCGGAATGGAAGGAGGACGCGCTGGTGGCGCGGTTCATCCGCGAGATCCAGCCGCAGCTGGACGCCGGCGACCTGCGCGTGGAGCCGCTGCTGGCGCTGGACACGCAGCACCGCATTCCGGCCGAGCTGTGGGAACGCGTGCGTGCGAATTTCGCAGCTTGACGGTCTGCGCGTCGCGCTGTGGGGCTGGGGCCGCGAGGGCCGGGCGGCATATCGCGCTTTGCGCGATCGGGATTCGGGATTCGGAATTGGGGATTCGCTGCAGCCGCTGACTGTATTCTGCTCGGCCGACGAAGCGCCGGCACTCGTCGCGCTCGGCGATCCGGCGCTACGTGTGGAAACCGAGGTCAGTGCCGAGCGGCTGGCTGCGTTCGACGTGGTCATCAAGTCGCCCGGGATCAGCCCGTATCGGCCCGAGGCGCAGGCCGCCGCCGCGCACGGCACGCGCTTCATCGGCGGTACCGCGCTGTGGTTCGCCGAACGTGCGGACGCCGACGGCGTGGTGCCGGGCAGCGTCTGCATCACCGGCACCAAGGGCAAGAGCACCAGCACCGCATTGCTGGCGCACCTGCTGCGCGCCGGCGGCCATCGCACCGGCCTGGTCGGCAACATCGGCCTGCCGCTGCTGGAAGTGCTGGCGCCGCCGCAGCCGCCCGACTACTGGGCGATCGAACTGTCCAGCTACCAGACCGGCGACGTGGCGCGCAGCGGTGCGCGGCCGCAATTGGCGCTGGTGCTGAACCTGTTCCCGGAACATCTGGACTGGCATGGCAGCCAGGCGCGTTACGTCGAGGACAAGCTGGCGCTGGTGACCCAGGCGCGGCCGCGCATCGCGCTGCTCAACGCCGCCGATCCGCAGCTGGCGGCGCTGGCGCTGCCCGACAGCGAGGTGCGCTGGTTCAATCGCGAAGACGGCTGGCACATGCGCGGCGATGTCGTGCATCGCGGCGAAGTGGCGGTGTTCGACAGCGCGCGGGCCCCGCTCCCGGGCCGGCACAACCGCGGCAACCTGTGCGCGGTGCTGGCGGCGATCGAGGCGCTGGGCCTGGACGCGGCGGCGCTGGCGCCGGCCGCGGCGGATTTCCGGCCGTTGCCGAACCGGCTGCAGACCTTGGGCGAGCGCGACGGCGTCGCCTACGTCAACGATTCGATCAGCACCACGCCGCACGCCACGCTGGCGGCGCTGGAGTGCTTTCGCGGGCGCCGCATCGCGCTGTTGGTCGGCGGCCACGATCGCGGCCTGGACTGGCAGGCGTTCGCGGAGGCGATGGGCCACGGCGCGCCACTGGAGATCGTCACCATGGGCGGCAACGGTCCGCGCATCCACGCGCTGCTGGCGCCGTTGGCCGCGGCCGGCGGCTTCGGCCTGCACGCGGCCGCGGACCTGCCGGCCGCCGTGGCGTTGGCGCGCGAAGCGCTGGGCGAGGGCGGCGGCGTGGTGCTGCTGTCGCCGGGCGCGCCCAGCTTCGGCGCCTACCGCGACTACGTCGCGCGCGGCCGCCATTTCGCCGAACTGGCCGGGTTCGATCCGGAGGCGATCAGCGCGATCCCGGGGCTGGGCATCGCCTGATCTGGGGGCTTCGCGCATTGAGCTGGCGCGCACGCCGCATGACCGCCGCTGCGCTTAGACTGCCGGCTGGTTCCGATGGGAGAGACGCGATGCGCACTCGTTCGATGCGGTGGATCGGCCTGCTGGGCCTGGCCTTGGCGCTGCCGTTGCCGGCGCTGGCCGCGATGCAGGCCAAGCCGGTGGAATGGAAGGTCGGCAAGGACAGCTTCAGCGGCGTGCTGGTCTACGACGATGAAGACAACGACAAGCGCCCGGGCCTGGTGATGGTGCCGAACTGGCGCGGGGTCAACGCGTCGGCGATCGAAAAGGCCAAGCAGCTCGCCGGCGATGACTACGTGGTGCTGCTGGCCGACGTCTACGGCAAGGGCAAGCGTCCGGCCAACGATGCCGAGGCCGGACAGTTCGCCGGGGCGCTGAAGAAGGATCCGGCGACGTTGCGCGCGCGTGCATCGAAGGCGGTCGAGGTGCTGAAGGCGCAAGCCGGCAAGGCGCCGCTGGACGCTGCACGGATCGGCGCGGTCGGCTTCTGCTTCGGCGGCACCACGGTGCTGGAACTGGTCCGCGCCGGTGCGCCGCTGGCGGGCGTGGTCAGCCTGCACGGCGGCCTGGCCACGCCGTCGCCGGCCGCCGCAGGCAGCGCCAGGACGCCGCTGCTGGTGCTCAACGGCGCCGACGACAAGAGCGTGAGCCGCGACGATATCGCCGCCTTCGAGCAGGAAATGAACGGTGCCGGCGCCGACTGGCAGTTCGTCAACTTCAGCGGCGCGGTGCATTGCTTCGCCGAGGCCGACGCCAACAGCCCGCCGGGCTGCCAATACAATCCGCGCGCGGCCAAGCGTGCCTATCGCATGCTGCACGATTTCTTTGATGAGCGATGGGATTAGGGAATAGGGATTCGGGATTCGCAAAAGCGGCAGGTCTGCGCTTTACGAATCCCAACCCTGTCAGGGCACGCGCGCGCGTCGGATCAGCGCTTAAGTTCGACTGCGGAGCACGCGTTTCGGAACCATGGGGATTCGCAGGAGCCGCATCGCCGCTTCTGCGAATCCCCAATTCCCAATCCCCAATCCCGTCCGGCGCGCGCAGCGCGCCGGATCAATGCCTGCGTTCGACCGCGTAACGCGCCAACCCGCGCAGCGCGGCCACCGCCTCGCTTTCCGGCAGGCCGTCCAGCGCGCGTTCGGCGGCGGCGGCGTATTCGGCGGCGCGGCGCCGGCTGTAGTCGAGCCCGCCGCTGGCCTGGATCGCCGCCAGCACTTCCGGCATGGCGTCGGCATCGCCTTGTTCGACGATATGGCGCAGGCGCTGGCGGGTGGCGTCGTCGGCGTGCGCCATCGCGTGGATCAGCGGCAGGGTGGCCTTGCCTTCGGCCAGGTCGTCGCCCAGGTTCTTGCCCAGGTCGGCGGCGTCGGCGGTGTAGTCGAGCACGTCGTCGGCGATCTGGAACGCATAGCCCAGGTGCATGCCGTAGTCGTACAGGCGCTGCTGCACCTCTTCGGACGCGCCCGAGGCCATCGCCCCGAGCCGGGTGCCGGCGGCGAACAGCACCGCGGTCTTGCGCTCGATCACGCGCAGGTAGGCGGCCTCGTCGGTATCCGGGTTGTGCACGTGCAACAGCTGCAGCACCTCGCCCTCGGCGATGCGGTTGGTGGTGTCGGCGAGCAGCCGCATCACCGCCATGCTGTCCAGTTCGACCATCAGCTGGAAGCTGCGCGAGTACAGGAAATCGCCGACCAGCACGCTGGGCGCATTGCCCCACAGCGCATTGGCGGTGCTGCGGCCGCGGCGCAGGTCCGATTCGTCGACCACGTCGTCGTGCAGCAGGGTCGAGGTGTGGATGAACTCGACGATCACCGCCAGCTGGTGGTGCATCGGCCCGCCGTCGCCGCAGGCGCGCCCGGCCAGCATCACCAGCATCGGCCGCAGGCGCTTGCCGCCGGCGGAAACGATGTGCTCGGCGATCTGGTTGATCAGCACCACGTCCGAAGCCAGACGGCGGCGGATCAGGGCATCGGCGGCGCTCATGTCGGGCGCGGCCAGCGCCTGGATCTGAGGCAGCCCCAGGGCGGGGCGGAGGTCTTCGGCGAGGCTCATGCGGTCGGACTAGGGGGAATGCAGGGATTATAGGCCCCCCGGTGCGGGCAAGTCTTACGCCTGAACCGGGGTCGGGCTGATATCCGCCGCCAGCCCGGTATAATTCACTGTCCTCGCCCGTTCCCGAACGGGCAACCCTATCCGACATGCCCGCGCCCGAGCGGGTTCACCACCCCGAACGGAAGAATTCCATGGCCCGCGGCATCAATAAAGTCATCCTCGTCGGCAACCTCGGCAACGACCCCGACACCAAGTACACCCAGGCCGGCATGGCGATCACCCGGATCAGCCTGGCCACCACCAGCGTGCGCAAGGACAAGGACGGCAACCAGCAGGAGCGCACCGAATGGCACCGCGTGGTGTTCTTCGGCAAGCTCGGCGAGATCGCCGGCGAGTACCTGCGCAAGGGCAGCTCGGTCTACGTCGAAGGCTCGATCCGCTACGACAAGTACACCGGCCAGGACGGCGTGGAGAAGTACTCCACCGACATCGTCGCCGACGAGATGCAGATGCTGGGCGGTCGCGAAGGCGGCGGCGGTGGTGGTGCCGGCATGGGCGGCGATCGCCCGCAGCGTTCGGCACCGCCGCGCCAGGAGCGCCCGAGCCAGGGCGGCGGCGGGCAGGACTACGCGCCGCGCCGCCAGCAGCCGGCACCGCAGCAGTCCGCGCCGATGGACGATTTCGCGGACGACGATATCCCGTTCTAAGACACATAGTCCCTTAGAAATAGATCCAGGAAGAGCCCCGTTTTGCGGGGCTTTTCTTTTTCTCGATGCTGCTGGCCCGCAGACGCGAAGCAGTTCTTGTCGAAGTGCGGCTCGGATTCGCATACGGCGTATACCGCTGTAGCGGGGACGGAGCGATGCCGCTGTCGGCCGAGCGATATCGGCGTGAAATGTCGATCGAAGATGACGATATCGATCTGTTCGCTGCGGCCGCCGGCGCTGTCAGTCACAAAGCCCGTCTCGACCTTGTCGCGATCGGGCAAGCAAGCACGGAAGACCTCGATCCAGTGGTCTCGTTGACACTGGCTTGCGTGCCACGATGATTGGCCGACTGAGAGGCGCGGCGCATCTTCAGCGCTGGTTCGTCCCGTACCCCCAACGAAGGCGTCGAAGCCTGACGTTATCGACCGATTGGGTGGTCATAGGCATGGTTCTTCTCACGATTTGGAGAATTGGGGCCGAAGCGTGCGCGCAAGCGGCGAGTGCCTCGCTGTTCTTGCCTTCGCGGAACCGATTGATCGCCGGCGTGGCTTCGTGAGCGGCCGCCTCGAGCAACGATCTGGCGCGGTCTCTCGTGCCGAATCCATGCTGTCGCTCACGGGCGGGCACAGCCCGGCCGGAACAAGTCAAGTGGCGTGAATGCAGGTAGCCAGTGTGGCGAACAGGCCCTGGAACGCATCGTCGAACCGGCCCCAGCCGCCATCCAGGCAGTCCACTGCCACAACCTCAAGCGGGAATCACGGTTTCACTGGTTTTTCGCCGTGCTTCGCCTGCGTAGCGGGCCATGGTCACGGGATGCCAGCCCCTTTCCGCTGCACCTCCGGTAGTCCCCTCCGTGCGCCGCCCGAAATTCCATCGCCGTCATACAGCGACCGGCGCGACGGGCGTTGTGCTTTGCAGCATGGGTTTTCGTGCACTGCGTCTTGCAAAAAAACGATTGCCTACTTTATGGTGCAATCGATTGCATTGCGGCGAATCCTCAATGTTTGATACCGGTTGGGAGGCCGGAAGTGGATGTCCATCCATTCGATCGGACCGGCGGCAGCCCCGGGGTTCACGAGGCGAGATGCGCTGCGCGTTGCTGTCGCCGGAAGCCTTGGCCTGGGCGCTGCGGGCATGCTGCCTGCGTTTGCCGCTGCCGCTGCCGCGCCGCTCAAGGGCAACCTGAAGCATTCCGTCGCCCGCTGGACGTTTCCGCAGCAGTCGGTCGCCCAGCTTTGCCAGACGGTGAAGAGCATCGGTTTTGCCGCGATCGATCTGGTCGGCCCGGCGGATTGGCCCACGCTGAAGGCCAATGGCGTGTACAGCGCGATGTGCAACGGCGCGGAGATGGGCCTGGACAAGGGCTTCGCCGGCAGCCAGTTCCACGACCAGCTGGTCGAGCGCTATACGCGGCACATCGATCTGGTGGCCGATGCCGGCTATCGCAACCTCATCTGTTTTTCCGGCAATCGCAACGGCATGGATCCCCAGGAAGGCATGGCCCACGCCGAAGCGGGACTCAAGCGCATCCTCGGGCATGCCGAGAAGCGCGGCGTCGTGCTGGTGATGGAGCTGCTGAACTCCAGGGTCGATCATCCCGACTACCTGTGCGACCACTCCGCCTGGGGCGTCGAGCTGTGCCGGCGGATCGGCTCGGATCATTTCGGCCTGCTGTACGACATCTACCACATGCAGATCATGGAGGGCGACATCATCGCCACCATCGGCAAGCATCACGCGTGCTTCAAGCATTACCACACCGCGGGCGTGCCTGGCCGGCACGAGATCGGAGACCAGCAGGAGCTCCACTATCCCGCCATCTGTCGCGCGATCCGCGATACCGGTTTCGACGGCTATCTGGCGCAGGAATTCATGCCTGCGGCGCCGGATCCCGTCGGCTCGCTGCGCGAGGCGATCCGCCTCTGCGACGTCTGAAACGCTATCCACCAAGGTGAAGTAGAACCCATGGCAGACAATCACTACGACGCCATCGTCGTCGGCTCGGGAATCAGTGGCGGTTGGGCGGCGAAGGAGCTGACCGAGAAAGGCCTCAAGGTGCTGATGCTGGAACGCGGACGCAACATCGAGCACGTCAAGGACTACGTCAACGCGATGAAGGAGGCGTGGGATTTCCCGCACCGCAACCGGCCGACCCAGGCGATGAAGGCCGACTATCCGGTGCTGATGCGCGACTACGGCCTGGTCGAGAACCTGCAGGGCATGTGGGCCAACGAAAAGGAATCGCCCTACACCGAGATCAAGCGATTCGACTGGTATCGCGGCTATCACGTGGGCGGTCGCTCGCTGCTGTGGGGACGGCAGAGCTATCGCCTGTCGGACCTGGATTTCCAGGCGAACCTCAAGGACGGCATCGCCACCGATTGGCCGATCCGTTACGCCGACATCGCGCCCTGGTACGACTACGTGGAGAAGTTCGCCGGCATCGCCGGCACGCGCGAGGGCCTGGACGTGTTGCCCGACGGCGAGTTCCTGCCGCCGGTCCCGTTGAACATCGTCGAGAAGGACGTAGCCGCGCGGATCAAGAAGGCCTTTGGCGGGACCAGGCACCTGATCCACTCGCGCACCGCCAACATCACCGAGCCCAAGGTCGAGCAGGGCCGCGTCAACTGCCAGTATCGCAACAAGTGCATCCTGGGCTGTCCCTACGGCGCCTATTTCTCGACCCAGTCGGCGACGCTGCCGGCGGCGATGAAGACGGGCAACCTGACCTTGCGGCCGTTCTCGATCGTCAAGGAAGTGCTCTACGACAAGGACCGCAAGCGTGCGCGGGGCGTGGAGATCATCGATGCCGAGAGCGGACAGACCTACCAGTACACGGCCAACGTGATCTTCCTCAACGCCTCCTCCTTCAACTCGACCTGGCTGCTGATGAACTCGGCCACCGATGTCTGGGAAGGCGGGCTGGGCTCTTCGTCCGGCGAGCTTGGGCACAACGTGATGGACCATCATTTCGGCGCCGGTGCCGCCGGCCGGGTCGAGGGCTACGACGACAAGTACTACTTCGGCCGGCGTCCCTGCGGCTTCTACATTCCGCGTTTCCGCAACGTCGCCGCGGACAGGCGTGGCTACCTGCGCGGGTTCGGCTACCAGGGCGGCGCCAGCCGCACCGGGTGGTCGCGCGAGATCGCCGAGCTGAACATCGGCGCCGACCTGAAGGACGCGCTGACCCTGCCTGGGGACTGGCGCATCGGCATGACCGGATTCGGCGAAATGCTGCCGCACCACGACAATACGATCCGCCTGGACCCGCAGCGCAAGGACAAATGGGGGTTGCCGGTGCTGGCGATGGACGTGTCCCTGCGCGCGAACGAAAAGGCCATGCGCAAGGACATGGCCGCCGATGCCGCGGAGATGCTGGAGGCCGCCGGCGTCAAGGACGTGCAGATGCACGACGACGACTACGCCCCGGGCAAGGGCATCCACGAAATGGGGACCGCGCGCATGGGCCGCGACCGCAGCAACTCCGTGCTGAACCAGCACAACCAGGTCTGGGACGCGCCGAACGTCTACGTGACCGACGGCGCCTGCATGACCTCCAGCGCCTGCGTGAATCCCTCGCTGACCTACATGGCGCTGACGGCACGGGCAGCGGACCATGCCGTGCGCGAGCTGAAAGCGGGGAACCTGTGATGGAACGCCGCGAACTGCTGAAGATGATCGTCGCCGCCACGGGCGCGGCCATGATCGGCCTGCCCGCGCTCGTCCATGCACAGGCGCCGGCCGAGGGGGCGAACAACGCCTTCTCCGCGGCCGATGTCGGCACGCTGGACGAGATCGCCGAGACCATCCTGCCGCGGACCAGAACGCCGGGGGCGAAGGACGCGGGCGTGGGCCTGTTCATGGCGCAATTCGTCACCGATTGCTACACCGCCCAGCAGCAGGCGGCGTTCCGCGCCGGCCTGGTCGGGATCGACAAACGCGCCGGCGGCCGATTCGTAGCGCTCACGCCGCAGGCCCGCACCGAGCTGCTGCGCACCCTGGACGCAGAAGCCAGGAAACACGTCGTCGCCATGACCGACACCGGCACCGCCAAAGTGGCGGACGCGATGCCGCATTACTTCACGATGCTCAAGCAGCTGGCCATCTTCAGCTTCTTCACCTCGAAGCTCGCCGCGACCGACGTGCTGCGCTACGTCGCCGTGCCGGGTCGCTACGACGGCGATCTGGCCTATGCCCCCGGTACGCCCGCCTGGGCGACCAACTGATGGACCGCAACGATTCGCCCATGCACCACTTTCCAGGGGACAAGATGACCAGACCCTTCCTGACGGCGGCCTGCCTGCTGGCCGCGGCGCCTGCGTTCGCGCAGGCCGGCGGCGACCTGTCGCGCGATCCGGCCAAGACCGAGGTGTGGAAGCCCGTGCCGGCGATCGTGGCCACGCCCCCGGGCCGCGCGCCCTCCGACGCGATCGTGCTGTTCGATGGCAAGGATCTCTCGGCCTGGGAGTCGGAGCAGGGCGGACGCGTGCCCTGGAGCGTCGCCGACGGCGCGCTGACCGTGGTTCCGGGCAGCAAGGGCATCCGGACCAAGCAGCGCTTCTGCGACATCCAACTGCATGTCGAGTGGCGCACGCCCACCGCGACCCGGGGCTTCGACGGCCAGCAGCGGGGGAACAGCGGCATCTTCCTGCAGGAACTGTACGAGCTGCAGGTGCTCGACAGCTACAACAACCCGACCTATGCCAACGGCCAGGCCGGCGCGATCTACAAGCAGGCCATTCCGCTGGTGAACGCTTCGCGTGCGCCGGGCCAGTGGCAGGCCTACGACATCATCTGGAAGGCGCCCCGCTTCTCGCAGGGGGGCGGGCTCACGTCACCTGCCCGCATCACCGTCCTGCATAACGGCGTGCTGGTGCAGGACGACACCGTCCTTTCGGGCAAGACCGAATACATCGGCGCGCCGTCGTACTCGCCACATGCGTGCGCGCCGATCTCCCTGCAGGAGCACGATTCCAAGGTCAGCTACCGCAACATCTGGGTGCGCGAGCTGTAGCGCCGGCGCGCCGCCGGCGCCGGCCTCCTACTGGGCCAGGAAGCTGGCGATGTTGTCCACGTCCTGTTGGGACAGCTGCGGAAACGGCGGCATCAACCCGCCGCCCTTGCTGATCTTCTCCTTGATCTGCGCCGAGTCCAGCCGCTTGCCCACGTCGGTGAGCGCGGGGAACGCGCCCGGGACGCCCGCGCGATCGGCGCCGTGGCAGGCCGTGCAGTTGGTTGCGTAGAGCTGCGCGCCGGCCGCAGGGTCATCCTTGGACCACGCCGTGCTCGCAAGCGTCGCTCCCAGTAAAGCCGCGGCCACTGTCAGGATCGTTTTCAAGCAAGGCTCCTTTGCGTGCTAGCGATGCGTGCTGGCGGGCAGGTGTTCGCGCAGATAGTCGGCACCGGTCTGGATGACCGTGGCCGGATCGCGCGGATGGTCGTGCTCGATGATGTACCAGCGCACGCCGGCACCCGCCGCGGCAGGCAGGATCGCGTTCCAGTCCAGCACGCCCCGGCCCACGGCGGCGAAGCCGCCCTCGTCTTCGGCCTGGCCTTTCGGCGCGTTGTCCTTGGCGTGTACCGCGAACATGCGGCCCTTGAACTTGCCCAGCATCGCCGCCGGGTCGTAGCCCGCGCGCGCGACCCAGGCCAGGTCCAGCTCGGTCTGCAGATCGGGGCCGGCCGCGGCGAACAGCAGTTCCAGGCCCGTCTTGCCATCGAAGTCGACCAGCTCGAAGTCGTGGTTGTGGTAGGCCAGGCGCATGCCCTTGGCCCGCGCCCGCTTCGCGATCTGGCCCAGTTCCCGGCCCAATGCGGTCCAGCCCGCGGCATCGGTTGGCCGATCCTTCTCGGCCAGGTAAGGCACCACCAGCGTCGTGTTGCCGATCGACCGGTTGAAGGCCACCACGCCGTCTAGATCCTTGCGCAGATCGGCCAGTTGCACGTGGGACGAGATCGCCTTGATCGCGTACCTGTCCAGCAGCTGCTTGAGTTCCACCGCGCTGACGTTCTGCGTGCCGACCGTTTCCACCGCGCCCACGCCCGCGTCGTGGACGATCTTCAACTGTTGGTCGAGCGAGCCGGCGTCGCGCAGCGTGTACATCTGCACCGCGATGGGTGCTTGCGGGCCGGCGGCGTCGCGTGCGAAGGCGGGCAGGGCGACGAGGAGCAGCAGTGCGAGGGTCGCGGTCCTGCGTATAGGTGTGTTCATCAAGAAGTCCTCCCGGGATTCAACCGATGGATGTCCAGGCGCGCGTCCTGGCCGATGTGATGACGCGATCGACGATCAGCGCCGAGCGCACGCCGTCTTCGAAGGTGGGCAGGCCTTCCGGCCGTTCGCCTTCGATGGCGCGATAGGTGTCGGCGACGAACGCCTCGAAACAATCGCCGTAGCCCTGCGCGTGCCCGGCCGGCAACGTCGACAGCCGGCGCTGTTCGGCGCTGCCGGCGCCCGGTCCGCGCACGAAGATTTCCTCGCGCTGGTCGGGCCGGCCGATCCACAGCCGTTCGGCGTCCTCCTGGTCGAACGCCACGCTGGCCCTGGCGCCATCGATCTCGAACCAGAGGCGATTGCGGCGTCCCGCCGAGACCTGGCTGACCGTCAACGACGCCAGCGTGCCCGCGCCGGTCCTGAACATCGCCGCGGCCACGTCCTCGCTTGAGACCGCTTGCATCGCGCCGCCCGCCGCCGGCGTGGTGAAGCTCTGCCCGGTGAGGGCGCCGCGCTCGGCGATCACGGTGGCGAACGCCGCGCTGACCTCGACGAAACGCTCGCCGCCGACCCATTCCACCAGGTCGCACCAGTGCGAGCCGATGTCGGCGAACACGCGCGATGCGCCGCCCAGTGCCGGGTCCACGCGCCAGTTGTTGCTGGCGGGGTCCAGCAGCCAGTCCTGCAGGTAGCTGCCGTGGATCAGGCGCAGCGGCCCCAGTTCGCCCTGCGCGATGCGTGCGCGCGCCTCGCTGACCACCGGGTGGTAGCGGTAGACGAAGGGCACCGTGGCGACCAGCCCGGTCGCGGCGGCCAATGCCGCCAAGGCCTGGGCGTCCTGCAACGTCGTGGCCAGCGGCTTCTCGCAGATCACGTGCTTGCCGGCTTCCAGCGCCGCCTGCGCCATGGCGCGATGCAGATGGTTGGGCGTGCACACGTGCACGACCTGCACCTGCGGATCGGCGACCACGTCCTCGATGTCGCGGTAGGCGCGCGGCACATCCCACGACTGCGCCACGTCGCGTGCGCGTTGCGGGGAAGAGGCGGAGACGCCGCGGACGTCGGCACCGGCCAGCAGCGCCGCGCGACGGTGCACGGCGCCGATCATGCCCGTGCCGACAATGGCGATTCCAAGCTTGCTCATCGGATGGGGTCTCAGCGCGTGGAGGGCACAGCGGCGGCGACCGGGCGGTCGCGGAACAGCAACAGGAAGGCGACCAGCACGACCAGCGCCACTCCTGCCGGGAACAGCCAGATCTGCTGCCAGTCCGGGCCCGCCGCCGTGGTGTAGTGCTCCACCACCGCGCCGGACAGGAACGTGCCGATCAACATGCCCACGCCGTACGTGGCCAGGGTGATGAATCCCTGCGCGCTGCTGCGCGCGGCGGGGCCGGCGTGCGCATCGGTGTAGATCTGGCCGGTGACGAAGAAGAAGTCGTAGCAGATGCCGTGCAGCACGATGCCGATCACCAGCAGGGAGAAGCCGCCGCCCGCATCGCCAAAGGCGAACAGGGCGTAGCGCACCACCCATGCTGCCATGCCCACCGCCAGCATGGTTTTGACGCCAAGCCGCACGAACAGGAACGGCATCGCCAGCATCAGCAGGACTTCGGACACCTGGCCCAGCGATTGCAGGCCGGCCGCGCCGCGCACGCCCAGATCGTTGAGATACGGGTTGGTGAAGTTGTAGTAGAACGCCAGCGGGATGCAGATGGCGATGGATGCCAGGAAGAACACCAGGTAGGAGCGCGACTTCAGCAGCCGCAGCGAGTCCAGTCCGAGGATCTGCCCCAGCCCGGCGTCGCGCTGTTGCGCCAGCGGCGGCGTGTGCGGCAGGGTGAAGGCATACAGGCCCAGGGCCAGCGACGCCATCGCCGCCATCCGGAACGTCAGCTCGAGCCGGTGCGCCTGTTCCCAGCCCAGCCAGCCGATCAGCACGCCCGCCACGACCCAGCCGACGCTGCCGGCCACCCGCACCAGCGGAAACTGCTTTTCGGGCGATTGCATGTGCCGCATCGCCACGCTGTTGGCCAGCGCCAGCGTCGGCATGAACAGCAGCATGTAGCCCATGACGCAGGCGGAGAACATGCCGAAGCTCGTCGCCGTGGACGCCAGCCACATGAGCACCGCGCCGGCCAGGTGCAGCACCGCGAGGATGCGCTGCGCCGCGAAGTAGCGATCGGCGATCAGGCCGACCAGGAACGGCGCCACGATGGCGCCGATGGACTGGCTGAGGAAGGCCGTCGCCACCTGGCTCGCGCTGGCCTGCAGGGGGCCCTGCACCAGGTACGTGCCCAGGGTCACGAACCATGCCCCCCAGATGAAGAACTGCAGAAACATCATCGCGCCCAAGCGCGACATGGTGTGCGTCATGGCTTCCCCTCCCAGGGCGGTAATGGCTCAGGTCCCCAGCATGCGGCGCAGCGATTCCGGATCGGCGCCGCTGTCGGCAAAGTCGTCGAAGGCGCGTTCGGTCACGCGGATGATGTGCTCGCGGATGAACGCGGCACCCTCCCGTGCGCCGTCTTCCGGATGCTTCAGGCAGCACTCCCACTCCAGCACCGCCCAGCCCGGGAAATCGTATTGCGCGAACTTCGAGAAGATCGCCTTGAAGTCGATCTGGCCGTCGCCGAGCGAACGGAACCGTCCCGGACGATCGATCCAGTCCTGGTAGCCGCCATAGACGCCGCTGCGCGCACTGGCGCGATACTCCGCGTCCTTGACGTGGAAGATGCCGATGCGCGCGTGATACCGGTCGATGAAGCCCAGGTAGTCCATCTGCTGCAGCAGCAGGTGGCTGGGGTCGTACAGGATCCGGGCGCGCGGGTGGTGGTCGACCACCTCGAGGAAGCGCTCGAAGGTCGCGCCGTCGTGCAGGTCCTCGCCCGGGTGGATCTCGAAGCACAGGTCCACGCCGCAGGCGTCGAAGGCATCCAGGATGGGACGCCAGCGGCGGCCGAGTTCGGCGAAGGCCTCTTCCACCAGGCCGGGTGGGCGTTGCGGCCAGGGATAGAAGTACGGCCAGGCCAGTGCACCGGAGAACGTGGCATGCGCCGCCAGCCCCAGGCGCTGGCTGGCCTTGGCGGCCAACAGCAGCTGCTCCACCGCCCAGGCCTGGCGGGCAGCGGGATCGCCGCGCTTGTCCGGCGGTGCGAATCCGTCGAACAGGTGGTCGTAGGCGGGGTGGACGGCGACCAGCTGCCCCTGCAGGTGGGTGGACAGCTCGGTGATCTGCAGGCCGTGTCCGGCCAGCATGCCGGCGACGTCGTCGCAGTACGCCTGGCTCTGCGCGGCCTGGGCCAGATCGAACAGGTGGGGCGCGCTGGTCGGTACTTGTACGCCAGAATACCCCAGGCCCGCGGCCCACCCGGCCAGCGTGTCCAGGCGATCGAAGGGAGGAGTGTCGCCGATGAACTGCGCCAGGAACAGCGCCGGACCCTTGAGCGTTTTCACCGTGATTCGCCCTGATGCAATCGATTGCATTTATCCTAGCATGGGCCTTCCGCAAGACCCGTTGTGCACTGCACAGAAGAAAGAAGAACTGACGTCATGGCAACCATTTACGACATCGCAAGGCAGGTCGGCGTCTCCGCCGGCACGGTGTCGCGAGCGCTTTCCCGGCCGGAAAAAGTCCTGCCGGCCACGCGCACGCGCATCGAGCAGGCCGCCGCCGCGCTGGGCTATGTCCCCAACACGGTCGCCAGGACGCTCAAGACCCAGCGCAGCGGCAAGCTCCTGGTCACCGTTCCGGACATCGCCAATCCCTTCTTCGCCCAGATCCTGCAGGGCGCGGAGGACGCGGCGCAGGCCGTCGGCTACGCCGTCCTGCTGGGCGATACCCAGCACCAGCCCGATCGCGAGGAGCGCTACGCGCAGATGCTCCGGCGCAACGAGGCGGACGGCCTGATCGTGCTGGGGCACCGCCTCCCGCCGACGGCGCGCGCGATCGTCAAGCAGCTGGGTGCCGCCGCGCCGGTGGTCAACGGGTGCGAGTTCGACCCGGCGCTGGGTATTCCCAGCGTCCACATCGACAACGCGGCCGCCGCGCGCACCGTGATGGAACACCTGTATGGACTGGGGCACGAGCGGATCGCCGTGGTGGGCGGCCCGCCCGACAATCCCCTGCACCAGCAACGACTGGAAGGGGTCCGGGCCTGCGGCAAGGCGCGCGGCCGCCTGCGCAACCTGACCGTCGTGCCGGGCGACTTCTCCGTGGAATCCGGACATGCGGCCGCGATGGCGCTATTGGCTCGCGCGCCCATGCCGACCGCGATCTTCTGCTTCAGCGACCAGATGGCGCTGGGCGCCCTGGCGGCCTGCCGCGACCTGGGCATCGGCGTGCCGGACGACCTGTCCATCGTCGGCTTCGACGACCTGGCGTCGTCCAGTTATCTCACGCCGCCATTGACGACCATCCGGCAACCCATGCGCGAGATCGGTGTCCGCGCGGTCAACCTGCTGCTGGCCATCATCGAAAACGTGGACGTGCCGCTTCAGCAGACCCTGGATTTCAGCTTGATGTTGCGCGGGTCCACTGGTGTGCCGCGGGGGTAGGTGACGGCAGGGGGGCGACCGGGCTGCTGGCGCAGCTCCCGAGAGAGGGGCATCGCGAAACGTAGCTCGGCGCGAGTATTGCGATGGCGCACGATCGCTCTCAGGCGCGCCCGCGCTTGCGCGCCGCCGCCTTGCCGGCTGCGCGCGCGCCCGTGCCGGTCGCCTGTCGCGGCGCGGCGCCGAGCAGGAACTGCTCGACGGCGCGTTGCGTCATCTTGCGCACCAGCGCTGGCGCCAGCGGCGGCGGATCGCGCTGGTAGATGCGCACTTCCACTTCGGCGGTCAGCAGCGCCAGGAAGTGCAGGGCGGCGATGGTCGGGTCGCTGTTGCGCAGCTCGCCGCGCGCCATCGCCGCTTCCAGCACCGCGGCCACCGCCACCACCGATTCGCTGGGGCCGGCCTGGTAGAACAGCTGCCCGACCTCGGAGCGGCCGGCCTCGGCCACCACCATGCGGTAGACCGCGATGGCGAGCGCATCGTTGGTCACCACCTGCAGCATGCATTCGCCGAAGTGCAGCAGCATCGACTGCAGGTCGGTCTCGCCGGCCAGGGGCGCCTGCAGGCGCCGGATCGCGTCGGATAGATGCGCAGTCGCGGCGGCGCGCACCACCGCGCTGAATAGTTCCTCCTTGGACGCGAAATAGCCGTACAGGGTGGCCTTGGAGCCGCCCAGCCGCTTGGCCAGTTCGTTCATCGAAGCGCGCTCGTAGCCCAGTTCCTGGAACAGTTTCGTCGCCGCCTCGACGATGGCCTCGCGTCGGGCCTCGGTTCGAACCTTCATTGCGCCTCCTAAAGTGAACCCAACTGTACATTTTTCTTGACAGCGGGGAAATTCGCTTCTAATAATAAACCGTACAGTACGGTTTCATTTCGAGGCGGCGATGCCTCGGCCAGCGATCGGCGGCGTCGGTCGCGGCGATGCCGCACTGCGATGTTCCGTGCACCACCGCGCGAAGCGGCTGTCCCGTCGAATCCACGAAAAGGGCTCTCCCATGAAACGTTCTTCCTTGCTCTGCCCGCTGGCGTTGGCGATCTGCCTGGGTGCAGTCGGTTGCGCCAGCACGCGCCCGGTCGTCTACAGCGGGCTTGCTTCGTCGCAGCAGTTGCGGCCGAACCTCGGCGACCGCTCCGGCCGGGTTCCGTACGACTACGCGGCCGGCGCCGACTGGCGCGACTACGACAGCGCGGTGATCGAGCCGGTGGCGATCTATCGGGGGCCGGACAGCCAGTTCGACGAAAAGGTGACCGAGCAGGACAAGGCGGAGCTGGCGAACTTCATGCGTGCCACGTTCGGCGAAGCGCTGCAGGCGCGCTTTGCGCTGCTGGACCGGCCGCGGCCGGGTTCGCTGCGCGTGGCGGTGACCCTGACCGGCGCCAAGACGACGCCGCAGGTGGCCGGCACCGTGACCAAGTTCGATCTGGCTGGCGGCCCGTACAACGTGGTGCAGTCGATCCGCGGCAAGGAAGGCGCCTTGTCCGGTTCGGTCAGCTACGCGGTGGAGATCTACGACGCCAGCACCAACCGCCTGCTCGGCGCCTACGTGTCCAAGCAGTATCCGAACGCGATGAACGTCAAGGCCAGCATCGGCGGCCTGGGCGCGGCGAAGGCGGGGATCCGCAAGGGCGCCGAGGATCTGGTCGCACGGTTGAACTAGTGCCGTCGCGGCAGGCGACAGGCCACGCCGCCGTGTCGCCAACGCCATCGCGCCCATGCAGTGCCGGCCGCCGCGCACACGCCTGGATGTCGTTGCGGTTGCGGCTGCATCCACCGCGTCGCCGCACATTGCGCCGCCTCGCGCACAGCTGCTTTCCGTTCCGCTTCTCTCCGATCAGGACACCCCCATGCGCCCGCGTCGACCCACTCCGCCACGCCTTCCGCATAGCCTGCGTCCGGGATTGCAGGCGCTGTACGATCTTCCCGATATCCCGCCGCGTCGGCGTATGCCGGCGACGTCGCTGTTCTGGCGCGGCGCGGTCGTGGCGGTCGTCCTGGTCGCGTTGCTGGTGCTGCCGATCCGCGCAGCCTGGGCCGCCACGGTCGACGACGACGCCGCGCCGGCACGCGGCTCGCGCTGGGGCCTGGGCATGGCCGCACTGACGGTGCACAAGCCGTACCGCGGGGTCGAGCCGGACCTGATCGCGCTGCCCTTGCTGGTCTACGAGAGCAAGTGGTGGAGCGTGTACGGGCCTTCGCTCAGCCTGAATCTGCCGTCGCTGGGGCCGGTGGCGTTGTCGTTGACCACGCGGCTGTCCCACGACGGCTACGACGCATCCGATTCGCCGTCCCTGGACGGCATGCAGCAGCGCAAGGATCGGCTGTGGCTGGGCGGCTCGGGCACGTGGCGCACCGGTTTCGCCGACACCGCGCTGGAGTGGATGCACGACGTGTCCGGTTACAGCCGCGGGCAGCGCGTCGGCCTTTCGGTCGAGCATGTCTTCGATCGCGGCCTGTTCGAACTGATTCCGCGGCTGGGTGCGGCATGGCTGGATCGCCGCTACGTGGACTATTACTACGGCGTGCGGCCGCAGGAAGCGCGTGCGCAGCGGCTGCCGTATCGCCCCGGCGCCAGCATCAATGTCGAGGCCGGTCTGCGCGCGGCCTACCGCGTCGCGCACCGCGACTCGTTGTTCCTCGATGTGGGCGTGGATCGCCTCGGTGCGCAGATCCGCGACAGCCCGCTGGTCGGCAGCGCGCTGCAGTCGCGCATCGTGCTCGGCTATGTGCATGTGTTCTGAGCGCGCGCCGCGCTCGGCGCATGCGCTGGATCGTCGGCGACAGCGCGGTGGCAGCTGTTGGCTGTGGCTGGCCGCGGCCTTGGCCGTGCCGGACCCGGCTGCGGCGCAGGCATGCGCGACGCCTGCGGCGCAACGCCGCCCGGCGCTGTTCGATCTGCGCCTGGACAACGATTTTCTCGGCCTGGCGCAACAGGACCAGGGCTATACCAACGGTGCGGTGGCCAGCGTGGTTCTGCCGGATCTGGTCGGCGCCGCGGCCGATCCCTGCCGCGCCCGCGTCGCGCGCTGGCTCAACGCGCGCACCGAGCAGTGGTTCCCCGGCCGCTTCACCCGCCAGCAGCTGACGGTCAGCCTCGGCCAGGGCCTGTTCACGCCGACCGACGGCAAGCGCGCCGATCCGATCCTCGACGATCGTCCGTATGCGGCGGTGGCGATGCTCGGTCTTGGCTACAACCTCGGCGATGCGCGCAGCCTGCGCAGCACGCAGTTGCGCATCGGCATGGTCGGTCCGTCGGCGCGCGGGCGCGAGGTGCAGGACGCGGTGCACGGCGTGTTCGGGCTGCAGCGCTTCCAGGGCTGGGACCGGCAGTTGCGCGATCGGCCGGTGCTGCAGCTGGTGCACGAACGGCTGCAGCGCTGGCCGGGATCGGCGCCTGGCGACGGGTGGGGTTGGGACGGCGTCGGCCATGTCGGCGCCAGCGTCGGCAATTTCGCCCGTTATGCCAACGCCGGATTCGAATGGCGCTGGGGCCGCCGCTTGCCGGATGATTTTGGCAGCGATCCGTTGCGCCCGGCCGGCGGACACAGTGCGATGGCCGCGGCCGTATGGGCCGCGCGGCCATGGGCCTGGCATCTGTTCGTCGGCATCGACGCGCGCTGGATGGCCCACGACCTGACGCTGCAAGGGCAGTCCGGGCAGCGCATCGATCCGCGCCTGTGGGTGGGCGATCTCGCCGCCGGCGCGGTGCTGCGGCGCGGCCGTTGGCAGGCGACGCTGGCGCAGTACAGGCGCACGCGCGAGTTCGACCAGCAGCGCGAGCCGGCGGTGTTCGGCAGCCTCAGTATCAGCCGCGCGTTCTAGCCATGGCCACGCTCTGCGATGACGCGACCAGGATGCGCGGGCGGCACCAGGAGTGCGTGCTGGTGACCGACGGTTTCGGCTACCTGGGACGCTGGATCGTCGTCGCACTGTTGCGCGACGGCTACCGGGTGCGTGCGGCGGTGGCCGATCCGCGCTGGGAAGCGGAGATCCGCGGCGCGATCGCGCTACACGCGAACGCCGCCGGCCGCTTCGACATCGTCGCCGCCGATGTCCAGTGCGACGCCGGCTGGGAGCGCGCGATCGCCGGCTGCGCGTTCGTGCTGCATAACGCCGCGCCGCTCGTGGCCGGCACGCCGCGGCGCACGGAGCTGGTGCAGCGCGCGCAGCAGGCGACGTGGCGCGTGCTGCACGCGGCCGACCGCGCCGGCGTGCAACGCGTGGTGATGACCGCGCCGGCGCTGGCGGCGCTGCCGCCGTGCGGAGCGACGCGCCGTGCCGACGAGAGTTGCTGGACCCGGATGGAAACGGTGCGGCTGGACGCGCGAACGCAGATGCGGATCCTCGCCGAGCGCGATGCGTGGGCGTTCGTCGAACGCCACCGCAGCCGCATGCAGCTGACCACGCTGCTGGCCGGTTCGGTGCATGGGCCGCTGCTGGGCGCCGACACCCCGGCCTCGGCGCAGCTGCTCGCGTGCCTGCTCAACGGCCGCGTGCGGCGGCTGCCGCGGCTGGGGTTCGACGTGGCCGACGCGCGCGATCTGGCCGCGCTGCACCTGCGCGCGATGCGGCATCCGGACGCCGCCGATCAGCGCTTCCTGGCTGTCGGCGAGCATATGCAGGTCGATGAGATCGTGACCTTGCTGCGCGCGCGTTTCCCGCAATACGCCGCACGCATGCCCACGCGCGTGGCGTCCGGCCTGAGCGCGTGCCTGGACCGGCTGTTCGACACCGGCGTGCAGCGCCTCGCTCCGGAGTTGTGCCGTTGCCGCGACTACGACACGTCCAAGGCGACGCGGGTGCTCGGCTGGTCGCCGCGTCCTGCGCGCGACAGCCTGATCGACGCGGCCAGGAGCCTGATCCTGGCGGGGCAGGTATAGCGTTGCACTCGGCCATTTTCCTGTCATGTCCGGCGGCGACCGCTTCCGCTACGTGCGCGCCGTATTACACTTCGCCCGCAAGCCAAACCAACACATGGATACAGGGGATAGGGATGAGCGGGAGACTGGGGGCAGTCGCGTTGTGCTGTTTGCTGGGGATGGGGATCGGAATGGGGAGCGCGCAGGCGCAGGTGGATCTGGCGCCGTTCCTGATGAAGGAACAGGTCGTCGAGCTGAAGCTGTCGCCGACCGGCGAGTATTACGCGGCCACCGTGCCGCTGGCGGACCGCACCGCGCTGGCGGTGATGCGCCGCTCCGACAACAAGATCGTCGGCAGTTTCTCGATGGAGAAGAACACCCATGTCTCCGACTTCGAGTGGGTCAACGACACGCGTGTGCTGTTCAGCATGGCCCAGAAAATGGGCGCGCGGGATGAGCCGTGGGGGACTGGGGAGCTGTTCGCGATCAATGCGGACGGCGGTGCGGCGGAACTGCTGGTGGGCCAGCGCGTCACCGGCAATGGGCCGGGCACGCTGATCCAGACCAAGAAGGTGGAGAAGGTCATCGCGGAGTGGGTCGGCCGGCTGCCCGGCGACGACCGCAACGTCATCATCCAAGCGCGACCGTTCAGCGTCACCCAGGATCCGTACAGCCGCGCCGAAGTTCTCGACGTCTACAGCGGCCGCCGTCGTCTGCTGACGGGGTCGCCGAAGGTGCGCGGTGCCGATTTCCACAGCGACGAGCAAGGCAAGGTGCGTTTTGCCTGGGGTGCCGATGCGGACAGAGTCAACAAGCTGTTCTACCGCGATGCGCAAGGCGGTGACTGGCGGCTGATCAACGACGAGAACCTCACCCATCATGCGGAAGCGCCGATCGGCTTTTCCGAAGATGGGCGTACCGCGTACCTGCGGGTCCAGCAGGACAAGGACAGCGACGCGATCGTGGCCTGGAACGTGGACAGCAACGAGCGCAAGGTGGTGGCGCGCGATGCCCTGGCCGATCCGTACCGGGTCATGTATCGCCATGGCACCCGTATCCCGGTGGGGATCCAGGTGTTGGCCGACAAGCCGCGCAGCCTGTTCTTCGACCCGACTTCCCCTGAGGCCAAGACCCAGCGCTCGCTGGAGGCGGCGTTCCCGGGGCAGGCGGTCTACGTGACCTCCAGCACCCGCGATGGCCGGCTCAACCTGGTGCAGGTGCAGTCCGGGCGCAATCCCGGCGAGTTCTACCTGTTCGACACCGTGGCGAAGAAGGCGGATTTCGCATTCGCCAGCCGTGCCGCGTTGCAGCCGCCGAAGCTGGCCGAGGTGCGGCCGATCGCGTTGCAGGCGCGCGATGGCCTGCCGTTGCACGGCTTCGTGACCCTGCCTGCGGCGGCCGCGTCCGGCAAGGTGCCGATGGTGGTGATGCCGCATGGCGGCCCGTTCGGCGAGTTCGACAATGGCCTGTTCGATCAGGATGCGCAGATCCTGGCCAGCGCCGGTTACGCGGTGCTGCAGGTCAACTACCGCGGTTCGGGCAACTACGGACGCGCCTTCCACCAGGCCGGTGGCGGGGAATGGGGCGGTGCGATGCAGGACGACGTGACCGACGCCACGCGTTGGGCCATCGCCCAGGGCATCGCCGATCCTGCGCGCATCTGCATGTACGGTGCCAGCTACGGTGCCTATGCGTCGCTGATGGGCGTGGCCAAGGAGCCGGCGCTGTACCGCTGTGCGGCTGGCTATGTCGGCGTCTACGATTTGCCGATGCTGTACGTCAGAGGCGACACCCAGGAGCGGGACTCCGGCAAGACGTTTCTTCGCGAATGGGTAGGATCGAGCGCCGAACTGGCCGCGGTGTCGCCGGTCAATCTCGCCGACAAGATCAAGGTGCCGGTGTTCCTGGCGGCCGGCGGCGAAGACGAGCGCGCGCCCATCCAGCATTCGAAGAAGATGGAAGCGGCGCTGAAGAAGGCCGGGGTGCCGGTGGAGACGCTGTACGTCCCGACCGAGGGCCACGGCTTCTACACCGAAGAACACCGCCGTGAGTTCTACACCAGGCTGCTGGCGTTCCTGAGCCGCTCGCTTGGCGGTGCGCAGGCTGCACCTGCGCCTGCGCGCTAGCGGCTGCCGGTATCCGCGCCGTCGACGCACTCGGCGCGCGGACACCCCAAGCGACGAAGACCAACCCGCGGCCCGACCCTCATGGTCGGGCCGCGGATGGCGCGAGCCCTCAGTAGCTCAGCGTCACCAGCTGGCACTTGGAGGTCTTGCCGCCATCGTAGTCGTAGATCACGCGCAGGTTGGCGCCCTTCGAGTTGAGGATGGGCAGCACGATCTGCCAGCGATTGGGCGTGCCTTCCGGTTCCTCGCGCACCTTCTTCAGGATTTCCGATTCCAGGTCCGACGGCGTGTTGATGCCGTCGGCAGGGCCGCGATCGCGCACGCGGCTGTAGAAATGGAAGCCGTTGTCGGTCCACTGCTGCGGCAGCATCTTGTTCCAGGCCGAATTGGTCACCTGTTTCCATTGCTGATCGATGTTGCCGCTCAGGCGGAACGGAGACGGGCAGGCGGCCTGCGCCGCCGTGGTGCCCATGCACAGGGTCAGACAGGCCATCGCCCGTGCGGCGAAAATCTTCCACTTCGTACTCTTCATTGCAGCGCTCCCTTGCGACGGATGGGGTCCAGGCGCCCGGCTCGGTGCCCGGCGCCTGCGCAGGCGGTGCCTGCAATCTGCAGGACGTGCGCGCGGCCGCGTTTGTGAAACGCCGGCACCGTGCTGTGCCCGCGCCGGGATGCGCTCAGCGCACCCCGTGCATCATCCGCCGCAGCAGCGGCGCGGCCAGGAAGGCCAGTACCGCGCAACCCACGCCGATCCACAGCATCAGCCAGAACAGGTGCGCGTACTTGGCGGCGGCGTCGGCGATGTTCAGCGCTTCGCCTTCGGGCACGTCGATCGCGGCGAGCTTGCCGAACAGCGCGGCCAGCGCTTCGGAGAAGGCCGTGGCCAGGAACCAGGTGCCCATCATCAGGCTGACCACGCGCGGCACTGCGAGTTGGGTCACCGCCGACAGCCCGACCGGCGACAGGCACATCTCGCCGGCTTCCAGCACCAGGTAGGCCAGCACCAGCCACCACACGCTGGCCATCTGCCCGCTGGCGCCGACCTGCTGCGCGGCCAGCGCCAGCGGCACGAACGACACCCCGGCCAGCAGCAGGCCCATCGCCGATTTGGCCGGCTTGGACGGCTCCAGGCCGCGCCGTTCCAGCCACGCCCACAGCGCGGCGAACAGCGGCGCCAGCAGCACCAGGAACAGCGCCCCCAGGTAGGTCAGCGAACCGGCGGTCTGCGGCAGCACCAGGCAGTCGCGGACCAGGAGCAGCAGCATCAGCACGCTGACCGCGACGAACAGCAGGCGCGGCGCGGCCGAGGTCGGGTTGCGGTCGGACAGCGACGCCGCGGCGACGAAGCCCAGCGGCGCCAGCAGCAACGAGGCGATCGACCACGGCAGCGGCGTGCCAGTGCGGATCACCAGCGACGGCACGATGTCCTTGGTCATCAGCCGGTCGGTGAAGGTGACCCAGGAACCGTAGGTCTGCTCGTACAGGGTGAAGTACACCAGCGCCATCGCGATCAGCACCATCAGCGCGATCATCTGCTGGCGCTGCACCGGCGTGCACTGGGTGCCGGTGAACCAGGCGAACCACAGCAGCACGCCGCCGAGCACCACCAGCATCAGCAGCAAGGCCAGCGAGATCTCGCCGCCCAGGCTGAAGGCGCCATTGGCCGCGGCCCACATCAGCCAGGCGACCGGCAGCACGCCGAGCACCGCGACCAGATAGATCGCCCATTCGCGCGGCAGTCCGGCCACGCGCTGGCGCAGCAGCGCCGGTTGCGCCGGCTCGGCATGGCCGTGCAGGTATTTCTGGCCCCACAGGAACATGCCCAGGCCGAGCAGCATGCCGATCCCGGCGGCGCCGAAACCGTAGCGCCAGCCGTAGGCTTCGCCGAGGAAGCCGCACACCAGCGAGGCGAACAGCGCGCCGAGGTTGATGCCGGCATAGAACAACGAGAAGCCGGAGTCGCGGCGCGGATCGTCCTGGGCGTACAGCTTGCCGACGATGGTGGAGATGTTGGGCTTGAGGAAGCCCACGCCCATGATGATCAGCGCCAGCGACAGGTAGGTCACGCCCAGCGACGCGGTATCGCGGACCACTTCGCCACCGACCCGCGTGGCGGCGTGGCCTTCGAAGGCCATGCCGACGTGGCCGAGCACCAGCAGGATGCCGCCGAACACCACCGCCTTGCGCATGCCCAGCCAGCGGTCGGCGAGCAGGCCGCCGATCACCGGCACGCAGTACACCAGCCCGCCATAGGCGCCGAGCAGGTCGAGCCCGGCCTTGTCGCCGAACAGGTGGTACTTGGTCAGGTACAGCAGCAACAGCGCCTTCATCCCGTAGAAGGAGAAGCGCTCCCACATCTCGGTGAAGAAACAGACGTAGACGCCCTTGGGGTGGCCGAGGAAATCGTCGCGCGCGTCGCGGGCGGGGAGGGCGGTGACGGACACGGCTGGCCTTGGGCGGGAAGGGCAGCGGCGGAGTATAGGCGTGCCGGCGGCGCTTGGTTGAGTCGCCGCAGCGTGGCGATATTTCCTCCTTCGGGACCATGGCTCTTTTGGGGGGGGGAAGGTGCCCCGCCGGGGCGGATGAGGGGGCGGGCGCAGCCTCATGGGGGCGAAGCAGTGCGAGGCTTCGCCCGGACCCTCACCCCAACCCCTCTCCCGATGGGAAAGGGGCGATCGCGGTTCCTTCTCCCACCGGGACCATGGCCCCCTTTTCGGGGGAAGGTGCCCCGTAGGGGCGGATGAGGGTGCGGGCGCAACCTCATGGGATCGAAACAGCGCGAGGCTTCGCCCCGTACCCTCACCCCAACCCCTCTCCCGGTGGGAGAGGGGCTGACCATCGGCCGCCGGGGCGCCGCTGCATTTGCGAATCCCCAATCCCCAATCCCAAATCCCCGCCTCCCAGGCATGTGCCACAAGCTGGGCGCCGGGATGCTGGACTTGCCCAGCCCCAGACGCTAGCGTGGAAAACGTTTTTGTCGTTTCAGGGGTAACCATGAACAACGCTGCTGCGCCGCGTCAGCTCACTTTCCGCGCGGTCGTGCTGTCGATCGTGCTGGCCGTCGTGCTGTCGGCCGCCAACGCCTACCTGGGGCTGTTCGCCGGCCTGACCATCGCCACCGCGATTCCGGCGGCGGTAGTGTCGATGGGCGTGCTGCGCCTGCTCGGCGGCGGCACCATCCTGGAGAACAACATCGTGCAGACCGGCGCCTCGGCCGGTTCGTCGATCGCGGCGGGGGTGATCTTCACCATCCCGGCGCTGGTGATCATGGGCTACTGGCCGGACTTCAAGTACTGGTGGGTGCTCGGCATCGCCGGCATGGGCGGCCTGCTCGGGGTGCTGTTCTCGGTGCCGCTGCGGCGCTCGATGATCGTCGAGGATCCGCTGCCGTTCCCCGAGGGCAAGGCCGCGGCCGAAGTGCTCAAGGCCGGCGAGAATCCCGGGCCGGGACTGAAGATCCTGGCGCTGTCGGCGACCATCGGCGGACTGGTCAAGCTGGCCGCGGCCAGCGGCCTGAAAGTGATTCCCGACACCTGGGCGCAGGCCACCTACCTGGGCAGCAGCAAGCTGGTCGGCTACGTCGGCACCAACCTGTCGCCGGCGCTGCTCGGGGTCGGCTACATCGTCGGGCTCAACGTCGGCATCGTGGTGCTGTCCGGCTCGATCCTGTCCTGGCACATCGCCATTCCGCTGTACCAGCAGTTCTTCATGGGCTCCGATCCGGCGCTGGCGCAGAGCCTGGCCACCGCGCCGGCGGCCGAGGCCGCATTCGCCATCTGGGCGGCCAAGGTGCGCTACCTGGGCGTGGGCGCGATGCTGATCGGCGGCGTGTGGACGCTGTTCTCGCTGCGCAAGTCGCTGCTGTCCGGGGTCAAGAGCGGGTTCGCCGCCGCGCGCAAGAGCACCGCCGGCACGGTGGTGGCCGAGACCGACCGCGACCTGCCGATGAAGTGGATGCTGGTCGCCTTGCTGCTGTGCACGCTGCCGCTGCTGGGCCTGTATCAGGCGATCGTCGGCCAGTGGCACGTCAGCATCCCGATGACCTTGATCATGATCGTCGCCGGCTTCCTGTTCGTGTCGGTGTCCGGCTACCTGGCCGGGCTGATCGGCTCGTCGAACAATCCGGTGTCGGGCATCACCATCTCCACCATCCTGTTCGCCTCGGCGGTACTGGTGCTGCTGCTCGGGCGCGACTCGCCGATCGGCGCGGTCGCCGCGATCATGATCGGCGCAGTGGTGTGCTGCGCTGCAGCGGTGGGCGGCGACAACCTGCAGGATCTGAAGGCCGGTTACCTGGTCGGCGCCACGCCGTGGAAGCAGCAGTTGATGCTGGCCATCGGCGCATTCTCCTGCGCGCTGATCATGGCCCCGGTGCTGAACCTGTTGGCCCAGGCCTACGGCATTGGCGCGGCGACGCCGGAGCATCCGAACTCGTTGGCCGCGCCGCAGGCGACGCTGATGGCCTCGGTGGCCAAGGGGCTGTTCGGCGGCGAACTGCCGTGGACGATGATCGCCATCGGCGCTGGCGTCGGCGCGGCGATCATCGCCCTGGACGAATGGCTCAAGCGCACCGGCAAGCGTTTCCGCGTGCCGGTGTTGGCCGCGGCGATCGGCATCTACCTGCCGCTGGAACTGATGGTGCCGATCTTCCTCGGCGGGCTGATCACCTACCTGGTCGAGCGCTTCCACAAGATCCGCGCCGACGACGAGGAAGGCCGCGACCGCGTGCACCGTCCGGGCACGCTGTTCGCCGCCGGCCTGATCACCGGCGAGGCGCTGATGGGCATCGCCATCGCGGTGCCGATCGTGGTCTCCGGCCACGCCGACGTGCTGGCGCTGCCTGCCGGCTTCCATCTCAACCAGTGGTACGGCCTGGTCCTGCTCGCCTTCGTCGGCTGGCTGCTGTACCGCACCGGCAAGAAGGGCGAGCCGACCGCACCGCTGCCGCCGTCGGTGTAAGCATCAGCACCCTCAGCAAGACACGAAGCCCGGCCTGCGCCGGGCTTCGTGTTTGTGGCGATCGCCCACAAGCGCAACACGCAGTCCGCTCCCGCGAATCCCCAATCCCCAATCCCGAATCCCGGCCCTCCATGACTTCATGCCTTTGCACCACGTCCACCCGCGCGCCTACCATCGACGTTTTGCCGTGTTCCGGAGACGCCCGATGACCTTGCGCTACGCCTTGCTGCCCCTGTGCCTGCTGACCGCGCTGCCTGCGCTGGCGGCGACCCGCGGTTTCGATGTCCGCGACATGGTGGCGCTGGACCGGGTGTCCTCGCCGCTGCTGACGCCCGACGGCGGCACGGTGATCTTCGCCAAGCGGCAGGTGGACAAGGCCAGCGACAAGGCCAGTACCGGGCTGTGGCTGCGCAATCTGCGCACCCGCGATGCGGCGCCGCCGAAGCGGCTGACCCCGGACGGCTGGAACGTCAATTCGCCGGAACTGTCGGCCGACGGCAAGACCGTGTACTTCCTCAGCGCCAAGTCCGGCCGCCAGCAGCTGTACGCGCTGCCGCTGGCCGGCGGCGCGCCGCGCCAGCTCACCGACTTCGCGCTGGACGTGGACAGCTACCGCGTCGCCCCGCAGGGCGACCGCGCTGCCTTCAGCGCCGGCGTGTTCCAGGACTGCGGTTCCGACCTGGGTTGCACGCAGAAGCGCCTGGACGCGAAGAAGAGCGCCAAGGCCAGCGGCGTGGTGTTCGACCAGTTGTTCGTGCGCCACTGGGACACCTGGAACGATGGCCGCCGCAACAGCCTGTTCGTGGCGCCGCTGCCCGGCGACGCCAAGGCCAAGCCGGTGGTCGGCGCCTCGGCGATCAGCGTGACCCTGGCCGGCGACATTCCGTCCAAGCCGTTCGGCGGCAGCGAGGACTACACCTGGGCGCCGGACGGGCAGTCGCTGGTGGCCAGCGTGCGCGTGGCCGGGCGCGAGGAGCCGTGGTCGACCAACTTCGACCTGTACCGGCTGGATGCGGCGGGCAAGGCCGCGCCGGTCAACCTGACCGCGGCCAACCCGGCCTGGGACGCCGGCCCGGTGTTCTCCGCCGACGGCAAGACCCTGTACTACCGCGCCATGAAGCGCCCCGGTTTCGAAGCCGACCGCTTCGGCCTGATGGCGATGGACGTGGCCAGCGGCAAGACCCGCGAGATCGCGCCGCAGTGGGACCGCTCGGCCGGCGAGATCGTGCCCTCGGCCGACGGCGCCACCGTGTACACCACCGCCGACGACCTCGGCCAGCATCCGCTGTTCGCGGTGGATACCGCCAGCGGCAAGGTCCGCACCGTGGCCGATGGCGGCAGCGTCGGCGCGCCGGTGCTGGCCGGCAACACGCTCGCGTTCACCCGCAACAGCCTCAAGAGCGGCGACCAGGTGTTCGTCGCCGACGCCGACGGCCAGCATCCGCGCGCGATCACCGCCAGCGCCGGCGAACAGCTGCCGGACGTGGCCTTCGGCGACTACGAGCAGTTCCAGTTCAAGGGCTGGAACGACGAGACCGTGCACGGTTACGTGGTCAAGCCGTACAACTACCAGCCCGGCAAGACCTATCCGGTCGCGTTCCTGATCCACGGCGGCCCGCAGGGCAGCTTCGGCAACGGCTGGAGCAACCGCTGGAATCCGCAGACCTATGCCGGCCAGGGCTACGCGGTGGTGATGATCGATTTCCACGGCTCCACCGGCTACGGCCAGGCGTTCACCGATGCGATCAGCCAGCACTGGGGCGACCGCCCGCTGGAAGACCTGCAGAAGGGCTGGGCCGCGGCGCAGCAGCAGTACAAATTCCTCGATGGCGACAAGGCCTGCGCGCTCGGCGCCAGCTACGGCGGCTACATGGTGTACTGGATGGCCGGCAACTGGAACCAGCCGTGGAAGTGCCTGGTCGACCACGACGGCGTGTTCGACAACCGCACCATGGGCTACGCCACCGAGGAACTGTGGTTCAGCGAGTGGGAGAACGGCGGCACGCCGTGGCAGAACCCGGCCGGCTACGAGAAGTTCAACCCGGTGCTGCACGTGGACAAGTGGAAGGTGCCGATGCTGGTGATCCACGGCCAGCAGGATTTCCGCATCCCGGTGGAGCAGGGCCTGGCCGCGTTCAGCGCGCTGCAGCGCAAGGGCATCGACTCCAAGTTCCTGTACTTCCCGGACGAAAATCACTGGGTGCTGAAGCCGCAGAACAGCATCCTGTGGCACGACACGGTCAATGGCTGGTTGAAGCAGCATATCGGGCAGTGAGGCCAGGATTCGGGATTCGGGATTTGGACTCGGGACTCGGGACGGGTCGCACGGATGAGTGATCTATTCCATCCGCTGCGTCGATCGATGGTGCGGCGCTCGCGTTCGCGCCGTCCGGCTTTGCTCTTACGAGTCCCGATTCCCCTGTCCCCATTCCCGGCTTCCCAATGATCCACAACGACATCGTCATCTTCGGCCTGATCGCCGCCACGCTCGGGGCGGTGTTCTGGACCGCCGCGCGGCCGCATGGATTCTGGAAGCGCTTCTACAGCGTCGTGCCGGCGCTGCTGCTGTGCTACCTGATTCCCGGCATCTACAACACCGTCGGGTTGATCGACGGGCAGCACAACCGCCTGTACGACCCGGTCGCGCGCGACGTGCTGCTGCCGGCGGCGCTGGTGCTGCTGACGCTCACCGTCGACCTGAAAGGCATCCTGCGCCTGGGGCCGAAGCTGGTGGCGATGTACCTGGGCGCCTCCTTCAGCATCATGCTCGGCGCGGTGGTCGCGTTCCAGCTGATGAAGTGGCTGCATCCGGCCACGGTGGCCGGCGATACCTGGGCCGGCATGGCCGCATTGGCCGGCAGCTGGATCGGCGGCGGCGCCAACATGCTGGCGATGCGCGAAGTGTTCAACGTCGATGCCACCACCTTCGGCCAGTTCGCGGTGGTCGATGTCGGCGTCGGTTACGTGTGGATGGCCTTGCTGATCTTCCTCGCCCCGCGCGCGGCGGCGATCGATGCGCGCAGCGGTGCCGACACCAGCGGCATCGACGATCTCAAGCAGCGTATCGCGCAGTTCCAGGCGCAGCACGAACGCGTCGCCAGCCTGACCGACCTGATGCTGATCGTCGGCCTCGCGTTCGGTGCGGTCGGCCTGGCGCATGCGATCGCGGTGCCGACCGCGGCGTGGTTCGCGGCCAACGTCGCCTGGGCCAAGCAGTTCAGCCTCGGCGCGCCGTTCGTGTGGGTGGTGGTGCTGTCGACCACGATCGGCCTGCTGCTCAGCTTCACCCGCGCACGCACCCTGGAAGGCGCCGGCGCCTCGCGTATCGGCTCGCTGCTGCTGTATTTCCTGATCGCCTGCATCGGCATGCAGATGGACCTGCTGGCGCTGTTCGACCGCCCGTGGATCTTCCTGCTCGGGCTGATCTGGCTGTGCGTGCACATCCTGCTGTTGCTGGCGCTGGGCAAATTGCTGCGGGTGCCGTTTTTCTATTTCGCGATCGGCTCGCAGAGCAACGTCGGCGGCCCGGCCTCGGCACCGGTGGTGGCGGCCGCGTTCCATCCGGCGCTGGCGCCGGTCGGCGTGCTGCTGGGCACGATGGGCTATGCCACCGGCACCTACCTGGCATACCTGGTCGGGATCACCTTGCGCGCGATGGCGGGCGCGGGGTAGCGCACCGGCATGACCCTGTAGGAGCGGCTTCAGCCGCGACGGGCTTTACCGATACGTTCTGTCGCGGCTGAAGCCGCTCGTACAGGGGATTTGCGGCGGCCTACTGCTGCAGCGCGACCCGGCGCTGCTGCTCTTCCTGCTGCGGCACGTTCGCCTGCAGATTCTGTTGCTGCAGCTGGCCGACGTTGGCCTGCGCCGGTTCGCTGGCCGCCGCCGCGGTCTGCACCTGGCTGCGCAGATGCGCTGGGTCGTCGGCGCGGCCCTGCACCGCGAACAGGCGGTCGCCGTCGCGGCTGGGCACCAGCTGGTCGATCTGTTTGAGGCCGTCCTGTCCGGCATGCGCGGCGACGCTGGCGGCGGTGTTGAGGAACTGCGCGTCGTCGCGCAGGCCGAGCCGCTCGCGCTGCCCGTCCAGTTGCACCACCGCGTCGTTGAACAGGCGGCTGCCGGTGGGCAGCGCGCGTTCCTGGGTCTGCGCGTGGCTCTGCGATTCCAGTTCCTGCGCCTTGATCACCGAATCGATGCCGTGCAGGTCCAGCCGATGCTTGAGCATCATCCCCGGCACCAGGCGCTGGCCGAACGACAGCGGATCCGGGTCCGGCAACTGGATCTGGTGGCCGGCGGCGTCGGGCATCGCCCATTTCAGCGGGATGCTGTCTTCCTGCAGGTGGGTCAGCAGTTCGTTCTTGACGTGGTAGCCGCGGATCAATCCATCGGCGGCGTAGTCCTTGGCGGCGGACGCGTCCAGGCCTTCGCGCTCCAGCGTACGGTCGTTGACCCCGGCGGCGTTGTAGGTGACCGCCGGCACGTCGTTGACCATCGCCGAGGCCGCGGCCAGGCCGCCGCCGAGCGAATGCCCGGAGATCATCAGGTCCTGGCCGAACGCCTGCTTGGCCTGGCTGCCGAGCTGGATCGCCGAGGCGTACTGCGCGTCGGCGAAGCCCAGGCCCTGGCCGATGTTGTGCTTCCAGTCCTTGCCTTCGTCGGTGCCGCAGAACGCCAGCACCACGTTGCCCTGTTCGTTGCGGTAGAACGCGGCATCGAAGCCGCTCTTGGCATCGTGCAGCATGCCCGGATCGATGCCGGCGCGCTGCACGGCGCCATCGTCCAGGCGGGTCCAGCCGTCGGGCAGCGCCGCGAAGCTTTCCGCGCCGCCGGCGCGGCGCTGGGCGGCCGTGCCGTAGAGATCCTGCAGCAAGGTGGGAAGTTGCGTGTCCACCGCCTGCGGCTGCTGGCCGCGAACGGCTTCGGCGAACGGGGCGGACGCGTCGGTATTGGAAAGATCGTTCTGGCTCATGCGCGGCTCCTTGCGTGTGCTGCGAACAGCCGCCTCAGCGGGCCGCTTCCAGGGGGATGTCGTGGGCGCTCAACCAGTCGCGTACCGCGGCGCGGGTCTGCTGCGCGGTGCTGTTGAGCAGGCGCTCGGGCGTGGTGAAGAAATACGCCTGGAAGGTCTTCTGCTGCGCGTTGCGCAGGCCCGGATCGACCCCGGCCTGCAGCAGTTTCAGCACCCACGGGTTGCCGGCGCTGCTCTGTGCGGCCAGGTGCAGCAGCGAGTTGCCGCTGGCATCGACCCGGTGCGGATCGGCGCCGGCCTGCAGCAGCAGCTGGATCTGTTCGTCGCGCTTGCTCTGCAGCGCGCGGAACAGCGGCGTCCAGTTGCCGCGCGCGCTGACCGGATCCACCGGCGCGCCATGCTGCAGCAGGATCTTCAGGTATTGCGGGTCCTTGGCCATCGCGGCCATGTGCACCACGGTTTCCTGGTCCATGCCCGGTTCGGCCGGATTCGCGCCAGCGTCCAGCAAGGCACTGAGCGCGCGCGGCTGTTCGTTCCAGATCGCGTATTCGAGCAGGGTGACGTTCTGGTCGCCGTGCGCGGACAGGTCCACGCCCGGCGCGAGCGCGGCGATACGGGCCGCATCGCCGCGCGCGACGGCGGCGGCGATGTCGGCGAGGTGGGGATCGCGGAACGCGACCGAGTGATCCTGCAGCGTGGCTGACATGGCAGAGTGCTCCTTGGCGCCGGGCGGGGCGGCGCATGAGACCGAGATGGACATCGAGGTCGCAAGCGCGATCAGGACGGGGAACTGCTTGCGCATGGAGGGCTCCTTTTCCTGTTCGCGTTCCTGTTGCCGGTGGCGACGTTCCTTGCCACCGTGACCGATGCTAGCAGCTGTCCGGCGCCGGTTCGGTAAGGTTTTGTTACAGCGCTGGCGCGCTGTGCATGGCGTGGCATGCGCGGTGGAGCGCATATCGACCCGGACGAATGTTTGCGCCGGGAGCGGAGAATGGCCCGATTGCGGCGCAATGCACCCGCCGGCGCTGCCGCACGCAGGTGGCGTACATGCGCAACTTGGCATAATGCGGGTTTTCCGCCGAGGCCCTTGCGATGACCGCGACCCCCTTCGACCTGCTGATCAGCGATTGCGACGGCGTGCTCGTCGACAGCGAGGTGCTGGCCGACCGGGTCATGTTCGACGCGCTGGGCGCCTACGTGCCGCGGGCCGAGCTGGAGGCCTACCTCGCCGGCAGTTTCGGCCAGACCGCGCACGAGATCGTGGAGCGGGTGCAGCGGCATTTCGCGGTGACCCTGCCGCCGGGCCTGTTCGAGGAAATCCGGGAACGTTCGGAAGCGTTGATCGCCGCCGAGGTGCAACCGATCGACGGCGTCCGCGAGGCGCTGCTGGCGTTGCCGCTGCCGCTGGCGGTCGCCTCCAACAGCCTGCGCCACAGCGTGATGGCGTCGGTGGCGCGTGCCGGGCTGACCGAGCGGGTGAACGGCCACGTCTTCAGCGCCGACATGGTGGCGCGGCCGAAGCCGGCGCCGGATGTCTACCTGCTGGCAGCGCAAACGCTGGGCGCGGCGCCGCCGCGGTGCCTGGTGATCGAGGACAGCGTCACCGGCGCCAGCGCGGCGCTGGCCGCGGGCATGACCGTGATCGGTTTCACCGGCGCAGCGCACATCCCGCCAGGCCACGCCGACACCCTGCGTCACCTCGGCGTGGCCGCGGTGATGCAGCACATGCGGCAGTTGCCGCAGGTCTACGCCGAATTGGTGCGCGCGGCGGCGGCGTAGTGTCGATCGAGAGGCCGCGCTGCCGGGTGGCGGCGACGCACAAACGCGGAGTCGGGGCTGTCCGCTCGCTGTGGCCTTGCCGCGGAGCGTGGCGGACGGAAAGAGCGTCTCCGGACAGCATCGCGCCATCCGTGGTGTGTGTCTTCTCCGGGCTGCCTGTCGCGGCTGAAGCCGCTCCTACATGGGGTGGCGTGTGTTCAAAGCAGGTCTGAGCGTACGCTCGCGCACCGAAGTGGCATGACATGCCCCGCAGCCGCGATGCTCTCAGGCACCGCGCTCCCGCCATTGCCAATCCCGGCTTTCCACAGCCGAATGGCTGGTCATCCCCAATCCCGAATCCCGGCTGTTCAACAACAACGAAACCCGCTCTTGCCGCCATAGCGCGCTTCCTGGCGCTCGCGGAAGAAGGTCTTGTAGTCCATCGGTTGCCGGTCGGGATGTTTCTCCAGCACGTGGCGCACGTAGTTGTCGTAGTCGGGAATGCCGCAGCACAGCCGCGCGGTCTGCACCAGGCGCCGCCACAGCCGGCGGTGCGCCTGGTATTGCCCGACCGGAACCAGGTCGTTGCTCATCACACGTCCGCCATCTGGTGCGGCTGCAGCGCCACGTACGCGGTTTCCTTGTCGCTGCGCTGCGGGTTGCGGCGCGCGGCGAGGATGGTCTTGACCGAGTAGATCAGGATCGAGAACACCACGAACAGGAACAGCGCGGTCAGCCCGGTGTTGACGTAGGCGTTGGTGACGATCTGCTGCATCTGCGGCACCGTCTTGGCCGGTGCGGTGATGGTGCCGCTGGCGATCGCCTCCTGGAACTTGTGCGCCTGCGCCAGGAAGCCCTGCGCCGGGTTGGGGTCGAAGATCTTGATCAGCCCGGCGTAGGTGGTGCAGATCAGCAGCCACAGCGCCGGCACGATGGTGACCCAGGCGTAGCGGTCGCGCTTCATCTTGAACAGCACCACCGTGCCCAGCATCAGCGCGATGCCGGCGAGCATCTGGTTGGAGATGCCGAACAGCGGCCACAGCGTGCGGATGCCGCCGTACGGATCCTTGACCCCGGTGTAGAGCAGGTATCCCCACAGCGCCACGCAGCCGCCGGTGGCGACGATGTTGGCGCCCCACGATTCGGTCCGCTTCAGCGCCGGCACGAAGTTGCCGAGCAGGTCCTGCAGCATGAAGCGCCCGGCGCGGGTGCCGGCGTCGACCGCGGTGAGGATGAACAGCGCCTCGAACAGGATCGCGAAGTGGTACCAGAACGCCATCATGTCCTCGCCCGGCAACAGCTGGTGCAGGATCTGCGCGATGCCCACCGCCAGGGTCGGCGCGCCGCCGGCGCGGGCCAGGATGGTGGTCTCGCCGATGTCGCGGGCAGTGGCTTCGAGCACTTCAGGAGTGATCGCGAAGCCCCATTCGCTGACCTTGGCCGCGACCGCGACGACGTCGCTGCCGACCATCGAGGCCGGCGCGTTCATCGCGAAATACACGCCCGGCTCGATGATCGAGGCGGCGACCAGCGCCATCACCGCGACGAACGATTCCATCAGCATGCCGCCGTAGCCGATGTAGCGCATGTGGCCTTCGTTGGCGAGCAGCTTGGGGGTGGTGCCGGAGGAGATCAGCGCATGGAAGCCGGACACCGCGCCGCAGGCGATGGTGATGAACAGGAACGGGAAGATGCCGCCGGTCCACACCGGGCCCATGCCGTTGTGCGCGTACTGGGTCAGCGCCGGCATCTTCAGGTCTGGCATGACCACCAGAATGCCGATGGCCAGGGCGATGATGGTGCCGATCTTGAGGAAGGTGGACAGGTAGTCGCGCGGCGCCAGCAGCAGCCACACCGGCAGCACCGAGGCGACGAAGCCGTAGCCGATCAGCATCCAGGTGATCTGCACGTCGGTGAAGGTGAAGGCCGGGCCCCAGGTCGGATCGGCGGCGACCTTGCCGCCGAACCAGATCGCGGCCAGCAGCAGGATCAGCCCCACCACCGAGATCTCGCCGATCTTGCCGGGGCGGATGTAGCGCATGTACACGCCCATCATGATCGCGATCGGCATCGTCGCGATCACCGTGAACATGCCCCAGGGACTCTCCGCCAGCGCCTTGACCACCACCATCGCCAGCACCGCCAGGATGATGATCATGATCAGGAACGCGCCGAACAGGGCGATGGTGCCGGGCACCTGGCCCATCTCCTCGCGCACCAGGTCGCCGAGCGAGCGGCCGTTGCGGCGGCTGGACAGGAACAGCACCACGAAGTCCTGCACCGCGCCGGCGAACACCACCCCGACCACCAGCCACAGCAGGCCGGGCAGGTAGCCCATCTGCGCGGCGAGCACCGGGCCGACCAGCGGCCCGGCGCCGGCGATGGCGGCGAAGTGGTGGCCGAACAGCACGTGCTTGTTGGTCGGCACGTAGTCCAGGCCGTCGTTGTTGAGCACGGCGGGCGTGGCCCGCGTGGGGTCCAGCTGCATCACCTTGGTGGCGATGAACAGGCTGTAGAAGCGATACGCGATCAGGTAGATCGAGACCGCGGCGACCACGATCCACAGCGCGTTGATGTGTTCGCCGCGGCGCAGGGCGATGGTGCCCAGGCAGAACGCCGCCAGCACCGCGAGCGCGGCCCAGGCCAGTTTGGAAAACCCTTTCATGCAGATCGCTCCCCCACAAGATTCCCGCAAGGGTCGCCCCGATGGCCTGGGGGGTCAATGCCGGGGCAGGCGATGGCCCTAGTACTTTGGTCGTAGTCGGTGCCGTATTCGATGATCGCGCGGGTCGCGGGGACGCATGCCTGGCCGTGGCGATGGGGAAGGCGGTGGGTCGAGACGGACTTTGCCTGATCGCTAGGCATCGCGCGGAGCATCGGGTGCAAGAGCGCGGCTGCGGATCTGCGGGCTTGGCTGCAGTCGGGACTGAAGTCCCTCCCACAAGAGCGGTTATGGCCGGCACGCGCACCGGCATCGGCATCGGCATCGGCATCCGCATCGCGCCCCAACGCGCCACGCCGACACTTCCGGTGCGGCCGGTGCACCCGGCGCACGGCCGGCCGGCGCCCCTACGATGGAACGATGGGTTGCGCCGATCGCGATTGGCCGCCGGCGGCGGCGCGCCCATATACGGTGCTTCACCAGGAGATCGCCCGCCATGACCGACACCCTCACCGCCGCGCCCGCGCGCATCGCGCGCACCATCCGTGGCCGCGCCACCGCCGACGGCGACGGGGTCAGGCTGACCCGCGTCATCGGCGGCGGCGAACTGCCCGAGCTGGACCCGTTCCTGCTGCTCGACGAATTCGGCACCGACCGCGCCGAGGACTACATCGGCGGTTTCCCCAGCCATCCGCACCGCGGCTTCGAGACCGTCACCTACATGCTCGACGGGCGCATGCGGCACAAGGACAACCACGGCAACGAAGGCCTGCTGACCCCGGGCAGCGTGCAGTGGATGACCGCCGGCCGCGGCCTGGTGCATTCGGAGATGCCGGAGCAGGAGTCCGGGCGCATGCGCGGCTTCCAGCTGTGGGTGAACCTGCCGGCACGCGACAAAATGACCGCGCCGCGCTACCAGGAATTCGCACCCGAGCGCATCCCGCTGGCGCAGCCGGCGCCGGGAGTGACGGTCAAGGTGATCGCCGGGCAGGTCGGCGACGTGCACGGGCCGATCGCGCAGCCAGCCACCGATCCGCTGTATCTGGACGTCGCACTGGACGCCGACGCGCGCTGGGACCACCTGTTGCCGGCCGGGCACAACGCGTTCGCCTACGCCTACGAGGGTGCCGCGCTGCTGGGCGAGGGCGAGGCCGCGCGTGAGCTGCCGGCGCAGACCCTGGCCGTGCTCGGCGGCGGCGACCTGCTGCAGTTGCGGGCGGGCGCGGCGGGCGCGCGGCTGATCCTGGTCGCCGGCCGGCCGTTGCGCGAGCCGGTGGCGCGGCACGGGCCGTTCGTGATGAACACGCGCGAAGAACTGATGCAGGCCTTCGTCGATTTCCAGGAAGGGCGGTTCTAGCGGCCTGGGATGGCGATCGGCACGCCATGAAACCCTGTAGGAGCGGCTTCAGCCGCGACAGGTTCTACCCGGAGGGATTCTGTCGCGGCTGAAGCCGCTCCTACAGGGGCGTCGCCAGACTCAGCGATCCAGCGCCACGCTGGTCGGACGCATGTCCAGTCCCTGCACCAGCGACTGCAGCGATTGCAGCTCCTGCACGTCGCCGGCATCGATCCAGACCTGGGCGTAGTGGTCCTTGCCCAGTTCGACCACGGTGACCCGGCGCGAGGCCAGGCCCGGCGCATCGACTCCCCCCAGATCCGGCCGGTACCAATGCACGCTCTCGCCGGCGATGCTGCCTTTCTCTTCGCGCAGGTTGCGCGCCAGCGGGATGTTCGGGTCGCGCGAGGTCAGCATCATGCCGAGCACCTGGCGGCCGTCGGCAGCTGTCGCGCGGCACACGATGAAGCCCTTGTCGCTGCGCTCGCTCCACTGCAGGTTGGACTGCGGCGGCAGTTGCGGACAGTTCTGCGCCTGTTGCGCCATGGCCGTGGCCGCCGCCAGCACGGCAGGCAGGACCGACAGGCCGGTGAGCCAGTTTGCAACCCTCATTCGCGATGTCCCCATGCACCGCCGCGTTGCGACGGTATCGATCTTCAGCGCACGCCGACGCAGGCGCACGGCACGTCACCCTCATTCCTTTGCGGGATCCGCGTGCAGTGCATACCCCTACGCAATGCGTGTCCCGGTGTGCGGCCGCCATTTCCCCGCCGCTGCCCGAACCATAGCCCAGCGAGCGGCACTTGACAATTGGAATGCGGGTCGAAAACCCGCGCGCCGGCACCGGCGTGGGGCGGCGCTCGCCTGAATGCAGTCAGTGGGCGGTGGCCGCTGCGGCGCCCGCGCCGCGTTGAAGCAGGGGATGCCGCCGCGCCAGCAGGCGCATTGCGGTGTCGTCCTTCCATCCCTGTAAAGGAGTACAGCCCATGCCCAGCATCGATCCGCGCAGATTCGTCATCGTCGCCAGCTACCTGTCGCCCGGCGTCGCCGTCGGTGGCGGCGGTTTCGTCATCGTCGGCGGCAAGGTGATCAAGGTGCCGCCCAAGGGCCTGCGCCAGCTGCAGGCGGTCTACACCCTGCTTGAGGCCAGCGACGGCGTTAGTAACAAGGCCCTGGCGCAACAGCTGCAGCAGCTTGCGGTGGACTTGGCCGACGACGCGGTGCCGGCAAAGGGCCGCGTGGCGGCCGCTGCGGCGCGCTAGCGTTTCTCGATCCGCTTTTGACGCAGTGGGAAAGCGCCTCCGGGTGGCCTCGCTCATCGGTCGCGACGGGCCTGACCGATGGTGCCCGCTGCGACGGGCGACACCAGGCCGCCCGGCGTCGCTCCCTCGGGTCGCGGCGTCCTGGTCGACATGCCGCGATGCGCGGCGCCGCGCCCGAATCACGCCGGTCGCGCCGGCCGCCTTACTTGCCCGGTTCGGGCAGCGGGATGAATTCCTGGTCGTCGCCGGGGATCAGCCCGAAGCGGCCCTCGCGCCAGTCCCGCTTGGCCTGCTCGATGCGCTCGGTGGAACTGGACACGAAGTTCCACCACAGGTGGCGCGGCCCGTCCAGCGGCTCGCCGCCCATCAGCATCGCCTTCAGCGGGGTCTTGGCGCGCAAGCGTCCGCGCGCGCCGGCTTCGGGCAGCACCAGGTGGCGCGCGGGGATGTCCACGCCGTCCAGCTGCGCCTCGCCTTCCAGCACGTACAGCGAGCGCTGCACGTGGCCCGTGTCCAGGTCGATCTCCGCGTCCGCGTCCAGGTCCAGCGCCACGTTGAGCGTGTCGGCGAACACCTTGACCGGCGATTCCTCGCCGTAGGCGCGGCCGGCGATCACCCGCAGCCACACCCCGTCGCGGCGCTGCTGCGGCAGGCTGGCGGCGGCATGGTGGTAGAACGCCGGCGCGGTTTCCTCGGCCGATTTCGGCAGCGCTACCCAGGTCTGCATGCCGTGCAGCGGATGCGGCTGCGCGCGCAGCGATGTAGGCGTGCGCTCGGAATGGGCGATGCCGCGGCCGGCGGTCATCCAGTTGACGTCGCCGGCGCGGATCACCTGGTCCGAGCCGAGCGTGTCGCGGTGGCCGATCTCGCCGGACCACAGGAAGGTCACCGTGGCCAGGCCGATATGCGGATGCGGGCGCACGTCCACGCCGTGGCCGGGTTCGAAGATCGCCGGGCCCATGTGGTCGATGAACACGAACGGGCCGACGCTGCGCGCCTGCAGGCTGGGCACCGAACGGCGCACTTCGAAACCGCCGATGTCGTGGACGCGGGGAGCGATCAGGGTGGGCATGGCAGGCACTCGCGGCGAACGGGGATGCAAGCTTCGCATGCCGCCGCGGCAGGGCGCCCGGGCGCTGGCAAAACGCAATGTTCCGCGGTGCGCCGGGCCGCCGCGGCGTGCGCGCTTCGCGCTGGGGCTACAGGAGTCCCGGCTGTGTCGGGATCGCGACCTCGCCGCGGCGCGAGGCCAGCCGGTCGGCCAGGCGGGTCGGCTCCGGCAGCCGGTAGCCGCGCAGGTAGCGTTGGGTCCAGTCCAGCGCACTGTCCACCGCGACGCGGTGGCCAGGCGAGACGATCAGCGGATTGCAGCGCGGCTTGCTGCGCAGCGCCCAGCCGACGGTATCGCCGCGGTGCACGATGGGGCTGCGGTCGCCGGCCTGCGGCCCGGGTTCGTCATAGCGCCCGGCCAGCAGTTTCTTGGCCACGCCGATGCTGGGCAGGCCGGTGACCACGCCGAAGTGCGCGGCGATGCCGAGCCGGCGCGGATGGGCGATGCCCTGGCCGTCGACGAACACCAGGTCCGGACGCTGCCGCAACAGGGCCAGCGCGGCCAGCAGCGCCGGCAGTTCGCGGAAGCTCAGCAGTCCCGGCACGTAGGGCATCGAGGTCGGTACGCGGGCGATCTCGGCCTGCTGCGGCTGCAGGGTGTCGGCGTCGATGAGCACGGCGGCGGCGCGGGTGATGCGGCCCTCGTCCTCGAAGCCGACGTCGAATCCGGCCAGCCAGCGCGGCGGGTCCGGCACTTCGTCGTGCAGCCGCACCTGCTTGGCCAGCGTGGCCTGCAGCGCCCGCGCCTGCACGATGCTGCCGTCCCAGTCGCCGAAGACGCTGTGCGAAGAAGTGTCCATGTGGCGATGATCGCGCCGCGCTCGTGGCTGTGGCGTGGAGGAGCTGGGAATGGGGAACGGGAATGGGGAATCGTTGAAGCAGGTTGCCGATCGATGTCTGGCGACGAGTGATCAGCGCCGATCCGCTTGCGTTCCAGCGCAGCGTCAGCCCGGCGTGCCCTTTGTAGGAGCGGCTTCAGCCGCGACAGATCGCCAGACGGCAAAGCGCGCCGGAACGCCAAGCCGTTTCCATTCCCCATTCCCGACTCCCCATTCCCAGCCACCGGCTACAATCCAGGGCCGCACGACCCACGCATCCCCCAACGGAGACCGTCGCAGTGACCCGCAAACTCGTACTGTTGCGCCATGGCCAGAGCCAGTGGAACCTGGATAACCGCTTCACCGGCTGGGTGGACGTGGATCTCACCGAGCAAGGCCGCCAGGAAGCCGCCGCCGCCGGTCGCCTGCTGCGCGAGGAGGGGCTGCAGTTCGACGTGGCGCACACCTCGGTGCTCAAGCGCGCCATCCACACCCTGCAGGGCGCGCTGAAGGAACTGGACCAGGACTGGCTGCCGGTGCACAAGAGCTGGCGCCTCAACGAACGCCACTACGGCGGCCTGCAGGGCCTGGACAAGGCCGAGACCGCGGCCAAGCACGGCGAGGAGCAGGTCAAGATCTGGCGCCGTTCCTACGACATCCCGCCGCCGCCGATGGAGGCCGACGATCCGGGCCATCCGCTGCACGACCGCCGCTACGCTACGCTCGACCGCAACGCGTTGCCGGCCACCGAGTCGCTGGCGACCACGCTCGAGCGCGTGCTGCCGTACTGGCACGACGCGATCGCGCCGCAGCTGAAGGCCGGGCAGACCGTGCTGGTCACCGCGCACGGCAACTCGTTGCGCGCGCTGTACAAGTATTTGAACGGCGTCTCGCGCGAAGAAATCCTGGAACTCAACATCCCCACCGGCATCCCGCTGCTGTTCGAGCTGGACGATGAGTTGAAGGTGCAGTCCTACCGCTATCTCGGCGATCCGGAAGCGGCGAAGAAGGCGGCCGAAGCGGTGGCCAACCAGGGCAAGGCGAAGTAACACCCACGCGGCACGCGCCGCATCAAGGAGGATGGGATGGGTGGATTCAGCATCTGGCACTTCGTGATTCTGTTCGTCGTACTGGCGCTGCCGGTGTTGGTCTTTGCGGCGGTATGGCTGGCCATGCGTCGCGACCAGCGTGCGCAAGCATCCCAGCGCGCTGCTTCGCCGCCGCCGTTGCCACCGGCGGCATCGGTGGAGGCGCGGCTGCGCGCGCTCGAAGCATTGCGCGCGCAGGGCCTGATCGACCAGGCGGAGTACGAACGCCGGCGCCAGCAGATCCTCGCCGAGTTGTGAGCGCGCCGCGCGGCGGTGCGCGGGCTCAGTCGTCGCCGCTCGCGTCCACCCACACCCGCATCTCGCCTTCGTCGCGGTTGGCCCAGGCGAAGTAGGGCACGAAGGTCAGGGTCTGCGCCTGTCGCGACGGCGGCGGCGCGTCGTAGCGGTACAGCGGCGAGGTGTCGGCCTGCGCATCGTCGTGGCCGTGCAGGCGTTCGCCTTCGGCCTGCAGCAGCACCTGGCCGGCCAGCGTGCCGCTGCCGGGTTCGCTGCGGATCGCCGCGTCGGCGGGCAGGCGCAGCTGGTGCAGCTGCGTGCCGTTGTCGGCCTGCTCCAGGCAGTAGACCAACGGCCCGCGCTGCAGCGCGACCTTGCCGGCCAGATGGCGCACGCGCGGATGGCCGCTGACCCGCATCGGCGGCATCGGCAGGCGCAGGTGCAGGGTGTCGCCGCGCTGCCAGCGCCGGCGCAGCACGCAGTAGCCGTGCTGCAGATGCGCCTCGATCGCCACCGCTTCGCCGTTGAGTTGCAGTTGCGGCGCACGGCACCAGTCAGGCAGGCGCAACGCCAATGCAGCTTCGATCGGCACCTCGCAATCCACGCTCAGTTCCACCTGTTCCTGCCACGGGTACTCGCCGCGCTGGCGCAGGGTCAAGGTCTGCCCGTCCACGTCGAACGCGGCGTCGCTGCCGACGTACAGATTCACGTAGAGCGTGTCGTCGCGGCGAGTGTAGATGTAGTGGCCGAGCGAGGTTAGCACGCGGGCGATGTTCGGCGGACAGCAGGCGCAGCCGAACCAGCGCTGGCGCACCGGCTTGACGTGGTCGAAGCCGTGGTTGCCGTGCACGGTGGGCGGATGCACTTCCAGCGGATTGACATAGAAGAAGTGGCGCCCGTCCAGCGCCATGCCGGCCAGTACGGTGTTGTACAGCGCCCGCTCCATCACGTCGGCGTAGCGGCTGTCCGGCGCCAGCTGCAGCATGCGGTTGGCGAACATCATCAGCCCGATCGAGGCGCAGCTCTCGTTGTAGGCGGTGTCGTTGGGCAGGTCGTAGTCGACGCTGAAGGCTTCGCCGTAGCTCTGCGCGCCGATCGCGCCGGTGAGGTACAGCTGGCGCTGCGTGGTGTTCTCCCACAAGCGCTCGCAGGTCGCGCGCAGTTCGGCGTCGCCGCTGTGCCGCGCCAGGTGCGCCACGCCGGCGTACAGGTAGACGAAGCGCACCGCGTGGCCGACCGCGGTGGTCTGCAGCGCGACCGGCACGTGCGCCTGGCTGTAGGCCTTGTCCTCGATCATCCACGCCGGCCCATGGCCGCCCCAGAAGAAGCTGCGCCCGCGCTTTTCGTATTCTTCGTCGTAGTAGTGTGGCGCGGTGCCGCGCTGCTCGACGAAGTAGCGGGTCAGCGCCAGGTAGCGCGGCTCGCCGGTGGCCTCGTACAGGCGCATCAGCGCCAGTTCGATCTCCGGATGCCCGGGATAGCCATGCAGCTGCGCGGGGCCGGGGCCGAAGGTGGCGTCGATGTGGTCGGCAAGCCGGCACACGATGTCCAGCAGCGCGCGCTTGCCGGTGGCCTGGTGGTAGGCGACGCCGGCCTCGATCATGTGCCCGGCGCAGTACAGCTCGTGGCATTCGGCCAGGTTGGTCCAGCGCTGCTCCGGCGCCTTCACCGTGAAATAGGTGTTGAGGTAGCCGTCGGCCTGTTGCGCGGCGCCGATCAGTTCGATGGTGGCGTCGGCATCGCGTTCCAGCGCCGGATCGGGATGCTGCGCGAGCAGGTAGGCCACCGCTTCCAGCCACTTGGCCACGTCGCTGTCCTGGAACACCATGCCGTAGAACGCGCCGTCGCTGCGCCCGGCGGCGATGCGGAAGTTCTCGATCGCGTGGCTGGGTTCGGCATCGGCGACGTTGTCGTTGAGCGCGTCCCATTGGTACGGCAGCACCACGTCCTGCACCAGGCGCTGGTAGCGCTGCCAGAACGGGTCGGCGATGCGCAGGCGGTCGAGCGGGAGTTCGGGCGGCGGGGCGAGCGAGTGCGGCATGGAGGCGGCGATCCTGTGGGGAGGAGGAGGGAAGCGGTCAGTGCACCGGCCGCGCGGCCAGATCGGCACCGATCTCGGCCAGCAGCGGCCGGCGCAGGCGGCAGCGGTAGATCACCGCGGCCAGCAGCAGGTGCAGCGCGGCGGGAATCAGCGTTTCCAGCAGGGTGATCGCCTGCAGCGAGGCGGCGGTCTGGTGCTCGGCGCCGGCGCGGTAGCCCACGCGCACGAACAGGTAGCTGATCACCACCGCGCTCGAGGCCCAGGCCAGCTTGATGCAGAACAGGTTGAAGGCGAAGTTGATGCCGGAGGAACGGATGCGGTTCTTCCACGCGCCGTAGTCGTCGGCGAAGGCCATGATCGAGAAGTGCAGCGGCAGCGCGAAGCCCAGCACCAGGCAGTTGACGAAGATCAGCCCCAGCCACAGCGTCTGCTGCGCCGGCCCGGTGGGCATGCACCACTGCAGCACGCCCAGCGCGGCCAGCGCCAGGTTGGTGTGCAGGTACAGGGCCAGCGGATCGAAGCGGCGGCACAGCGCGTTGACCACGAGCGCGCCGAGCACCGTGGCCAGCGCCACCATCGCGAAGAACAGCGAGGTGTAGCCGGCGCCGCCGCCGAGCACGTAGTTGATGAAATACAGATAGCCGCCGCCGCGGATGTTGAACACGTTGATCAGCAGGAACGACATCAGCAGCACCAGCCGCATCTGGTCGTTGCGCAGCAGCCCGCGCAGGTGTTCGCCGATGCCGGCCTCGCCCAGCAGGCTCACCGGCACGCGCTCGCGCACGGCGAAGAAGCAGCACAGGAACATCGCCACCGCCAGCCCGCTGAGCACGCCCACGCCGAGCTGGTAGCCGTGCGCGGCATCGCCATTGCCGAGCACCCGCACCAGCCACGGCAGCCCGACCGAGACCAGGAAGCCGGCGATGCCGCACAGCACGAAGCGCCACGACTGCGCCGACACCACTTCGCGGTGGTCGCCGGTCATGCTGTTGATCAGCGCGCAATACGGCACGTTGATCGCGGTGTAGCACAGCGACAGCAGGAAATAGCTGGCGAAGGCGTAGGCGACCTTGGCCGCGTAGCTCAGCTGCGGGGTGCTGAAGGTCAGCACGCAGGCGATGCCGATCGGCAAGGCGATCCACAGCTGCCAGCCGCGGAAGCGGCCCCAGCGACTGCGGGTGCGGTCGGCGAGCAGGCCCATCAGCGGATCGGACACCGCATCGGCGATGCGCAGCACGGTGAACAGCGTTCCGACCAGCGCCGGGGTCAGGCCGAACACGTCGGTGTAGAAGAACGTGAGGAAGTTGGCGATCAGGCAGGTGACGATGGTGCCGCCGGCGTCGCCCAGGCCGTAGCCGAACTTTTCCAGGCGCGAGAGTCGGTGCGTGGCGGCCTGTTCGGCGCCTGCGGCAACGGGGCCAACGGCTGTCGCATTCAACGGGACGGTTCCTGGCGGGCGCGGGAGGCGGCGCCACCGCAAAGTCGCATGCCGCCGGCATCGGAACAAGAGCCGGCGCGGTATAAAAACGGTACGATTCCGACCTGCATGGCCGCAGCGGCGCTCGCGGCGATGCCGTGCGTTATTTGCTGCAGTGCAGCGTGCCATTCTCGCCGGGGAGACGCTTCCGACATGCTCGAACTCGCAGTCGCCTATCCGATCCGGGTCCAGAACGGCGGCCTGTTCATTTCCCGCGGGATCGGCGCGCACCCGACCCGGGTGATCCAGTCCTACGAGCTGATCTTCGTCGAGCGCGGCACCTTGTCGATCCGCGAACAGGACGACGACTTCCACATCGGCCCCGGCGAGACCCTGATCCTGTGGCCGGGCCGCGAACACGCCGGCCTGGGCCGCTTCTCCGACGAACTGCGCTTCTACTGGGTGCATTTCGAACTGGCGCCGACCGCCGTCGCCGCGGACGAGGCGACGCTGCTGTCGATGCCGCAACGCAGCGCGATCCGCGACCCGGAGCGTTTCGTCGGCCTGTTCCGCTGGTTCCTCGGCGAGCAGGAAGAACGGCGCACGCTGCCGATGCTGGAGCCGATCGTGCTGTCGATGCTGCAATGCGTGGCCGGCGCCTGGCCCGACCCGCACGACTCCGACCGTGCCGGCGTGGCGCTGGCGTACCGCGCCAAGCAACTGATCGGCACCCAGTTCCACACCGCGCTCACCGCGTCCACGCTGGCCGCGCAGCTGCATTGCAACCCGGACTACCTGGGCCGCATCTACCGCCGCGCGTTCGGCACCACGCTGACCGAGGCGATCCATCGCCAGCGCATCGCCTTTGCCGAGAAGCTGCTGCTGGTGAACACCTGCACCGTCGACGAAGTCGCGCAGCGCGCCGGCTTCAGCGACGGCGGCTATTTCCGCCGCATCTTCCGCCAACGCCTGGGCATGACCCCGACCGCGTATCGGCGGCTGTACTGCAAGGAGCACATCAACTCGGGGTGAGCGCGTTCGCGCAGCGGCCTACACAGGGCATTGCCTACACTGCGCCGATGTCATGGAGAGTCCGCAAGATGAAGAAGGCGCTGAAATGGAGCGGCATCGCCCTGGCCGCGTTCGTGCTGGCCTCGCTGGCGGCGCTGTACGGCTACGGCCGCTTCGCCGACCGCGCACAGGGGCCGGCCAGCCACGCCCTGCCGGCGACCGCACTGCAGACCCCGATCGACCGCGTGGTGGCGCCGCTGACCGCCGCGCATCCCGGGCACAGCGGCATGGTGATCCTGCCCGACAACGTCGAAGCGTTCGCGGTGCGCGCGGCGGCCGCGCGCGCGGCCGGGCGCAGCCTGGACCTGCAGTACTACATCTGGCATGCGGATTTCACCGGCAACCTGCTCTACAACGAGCTGTTGCGCGCCGCCGACCGCGGCGTGCGCGTGCGCCTGCTGCTGGACGACATGAACGTGCACGGCAGCAATTCGGTGCTGGCCGCGCTGGACCGCCATCCGCTGATCGAGGTGCGGCTGTTCAACCCGACCCGCGCCCGCGAAGGCACGCTGATGCGCGGCGTGGAGCTGGTGCTGCGGTTCTTCAGCGTCAACCGGCGCATGCACAACAAGGCCTGGATCGCCGACGGGCGCATGGCGGTGGTGGGCGGGCGCAACGTCGGCGACGAATACTTCGATGCGGCGCGCGACACCAATTTCATGGATACCGATGTCGCAGTGGTCGGGCCGGCGGTGGCGCAGGCCGCGCAGATCTTCGACGCGTACTGGAACAGCCGCACCGCGGTGCCGCTCGGTGCGCTGGTGCAGGCCGAGCCGGAGGCGCTGCCCAGGCTGCGCGCCAGCATCGATGCCGGCCTGGGCTCGGCGCGTGCGCACCCCTACGTGCAGCGCCTGCGGCAGGCGCCCAGCGTGCGCAACCTGGTCGAGGGCGAGCGCCCGCTCCACTGGAGCGCCGAGGCGTCGATCGTGTCCGACCCGCCGGAGAAGGCCGAAGGCGCGCCGCCGCGCGCGGACTGGATGACGCCGCGGCTGGTCGGCGAGATGGCGCGCGCGCAACGCGAGCTGGCGCTGATCTCGCCGTACTTCGTGCCGGGCGAGGAGGGCATGCGCTGGATCGGCCAGCTGCGCCAGCGCGGCGTCGCGGTGGGCGTGCTGACCAACTCGCTGGCGGCCAACGACGTGGTCGCGGTGCATGGCGGCTATGCCGGCTACCGGCTGCCGCTGCTGCGCCAGGGCGTGGCGTTGTTCGAGCTCAAGCCGCAGGGCGATCCGGGCGGCAGCCTGTTCGGCTCCAGCGGCGCCAGCCTGCACACCAAGGCGTTCGTGGTCGATGGGCGCGAAGGCTTCATCGGCTCGTTCAATCTCGACCCGCGCTCGATGAATCTCAATACCGAGATGGGCTTGCTGTTCCGCGATCGCGCGGCGGCGGCCGAACTCGAGCGGCTGTACCGGACGAAAGTGTCGGCGCCGGTCAGCTATCGGTTGGCGCTGCAGGATGGGGCCGTGCGCTGGCACGATGCCGCGGCGCGGCCGCCGCAGACCTGGGACCGCGAGCCGGAGGCGGGGTTCTGGCGGCGTGCCGCGGCGCGGGTGATCGGCTGGTTGCCGGTGGAGTCGCAGCTGTAGCGGCACCGACCGTCGCGAAATTGCAGGAGCGGCTTCAGCCGCGACAGGTCCATCGGTGATGCCCGTCGCGGCTGAAGCCGCTCCTACAGGAGCTAGCGACCGCGGAGCGGCGTTAGCCGAGCTGCTGCACGATCTCGCGCGCCATCGATCCCAGCGGCAGGATCTTCTCCGCGCCGCCGCGCTTGATCGCTTCCTTGGGCATGCCGAACACCACGCTGCTCTGTTCGTCCTGGGCCACGGTGCGCGCGCCGGCCTGGCGCATCTCCAGCAGGCCGACCGCGCCGTCGTCGCCCATGCCGGTCATGATGATGCCCAGCGCATTGCCGCCGGCGGCGCGCGCGGCGGAGCGGAACAGCACGTCCACCGACGGCCGGTGCCGGTTCACCGGCGGCCCGTCCACCACCTCGACGAAATACTGCGCGCCGCTGCGGCGCAGCAGCATGTGCTTGCCGCCGGGCGCGATCAGCGCACGGCCCGGCACCACGCGGTCGTTGTTGGCCGCTTCCTTCACCGCGATCTGGCACAGGCTGTCCAGGCGCGCGGCGAACGCGGCGGTGAACTTCTCCGGCATGTGCTGGACGATGACGATGCCGGGGCTGACCCGCGGCAGCGCGGTCAGTACTTCCTCCAGCGCCTGGGTGCCGCCGGTGGAGGTGCCGATCGCGATCACCCGCTCGGTGGTCTGCGCCAGCGGGCGCCCGCCCTGCGCCGGCAGGATCACGTCGGCGTTGTGCTTGACCTCCGCTTCCACCGGCGGCGCGGCGCTGCGCGCGGCCAGGCGCTTGACGTTGGCGCGCGCGGCGGTGCGCACCGTGGCGACGAGTTCGTCGGCCGAGTCGGTGAGGAACTGTTTCAGGCCGAGCTTGGGCTTGGTCACCACCGCCACCGCGCCGGCGGCCAGCGCGTCCATGGTCACCCGCGCGCCCTTCTCGGTGAGGGTGGAGCAGATCACCACCGGGGTGGGGCGCTCGCTCATGATCTTGCGCAGGAAGGTGATGCCGTCCATCTTCGGCATTTCCACGTCCAGCACGATCACGTCCGGCCATTGCTGGCGCATCTTGTCCATCGCCAGCAGCGGATCGGCGGCCGCGGCGATCACCTCGATGCCGGGCGCCTCGTTGAGCACCGCCACCAGCACCTGGCGCACTACCGCCGAATCGTCGACCACCATGGCCTTGATCGTCGTCGTCATCGGTCGTTCCTTTGAGTAGCGGCAGCGGTGTTCATGGCTTGCGGTACACCGACGGCGCCACCTGCACGACCTCGTTGTTGACGTCGTTGAGGCTTTCCGAGTGGCCGATGCAGAAGATGCCGCCGCGCTTGAGCACGGAAAGCACCCGCGCGACCACTTCGCGCTTGGTCTGGCCGTTGAAGTAGATCATCACGTTGCGCAGGAAGATCACGTCGAACTGGCCGAGGTTGGGCAGCGATGCGTTGAGGTTGGCGTGCAGGAAGCGCACGTTGTCGCGCAGCTTGCGGTCGATCAGCAGGCTGCCTTCGTATTCGCCGCGGCCTTTCAGGCAGTAGCGCTTGAGCAGCGCCGGCGGCATGTGCTCGATGCGCTGCAGCGGATAGTGGCCGGTGCGCGCCTTGGCCAGCACGCGGGTGCTGATGTCGGTGCCGACCACTTCGTAGGGGCGTCCCTGCAGCGTGTCGTCCAGCACCATCGCCATGCTGTAGGCCTCCTCGCCGGTGGAACTGGCCGCGCTCCAGATGCGGAACGGCGCGTTGCCCTTGTGCTCGCTCGCCAGCTTGCGCAGCAGTTCGAAGTGCTTGGGCTCGCGGAAGAAGTAGGTCTCGTTGGTGGTCAGCAGGTCGATCGCGGTCTGCACCTCGCCGCTGCCTTCGCGGCTTTCCAGCAGCTTCAGGTACTGGGTGTAGGTCTGCAGCGAGTGCGCCTTCAGGCGCTTGCCCAGGCGCCCGCACAGCATCGCCTTCTTGGCCGGGGAAATGGTGATGCCGGCGGCGTCGAAGATGAAGCGCTGGAACTTGCCGAATTCCTGCTCGGTGATGGTGTCGGTGCTGGTCATGATGGTCCGGGAGTCAGTGATGCGGCGCTTGCGCCGCGGTGGGGCCGTGTTCCTGCAGTCGGGTCTGGTGCTCGAGCAGCCAGGTGGTCAGCGCGCCGCCGCCCATCGGCCGCGCCAGCAGATAGCCCTGGCCCAGGTCGCAGCCCAGTTCCTGCAGCAGTTGCCAGTCCTCGACCGTTTCGATGCCTTCGGCGACGGTGCTCAGGCCCAGCCGTTGCGCCATGCCCAGCGCCGATTCCAGCACGGTGCGCAGATTGCGGCTGCGGTGCGCGTCGTGCACGAAGATGCGGTCGATCTTCAGTTCGGTGAAGGGAATGCGGGTCAGCTGTTGCAGCGAGGAGAAACCGGTGCCGTAGTCGTCCAGCGACAGGCCGAAGCCCTGCAGCCGCAGCCGCGCCAGCATGCCCAGCGCGCTGGCCTCGACCAGCGAGCTTTCGGTGATCTCCAGGATCACGTCGGCCGGCACCAGCCCGTGGCGGCGCAGTTGGCTATGCAGTTCGTCGAGCAGTCCCGGGTCCTGCAGCAGGCACGGCGACAGGTTGATCGCCAGGCTCAGGCGGAAGCCGGACTGCTTCCAGGTCGCCAGCCGCGCCATCGCCTGGTCGGCGACGCTGGCGGTCAGCGCGTGGATCAGGCCTTCGCGTTCGGCCAGGGCGATGAAGCGGTCCGGCGCGATCTGCCCGTTCTGCGGATGCCGCCAGCGCGCCAGCGCTTCCACGCCGCTGACCTGGCCGCTGCGCATGTCCACCTTGGGCTGGTACGCCACTTCGATGTCGCCGCGGCGCAGCGCTTCTTGCAGCATCGCCGCGTCGGTGGGGTCGCCGGCGCCGGCGTCGTGGCGCGCGGCCGGCAGCGGCTGCGGGTGCGCCTGCAACGCCGCATCGAGCTCGGCCGCGCGCAGCGGTTTTTCCAGGCCGGCCAGTACCTGCAGGCCGTTGGCGCGGCCGACCTGCAGCACCGAGTCGATCAGCGCCGCGCCGCGTTGCGAGGCGACCACGATCGGCACGCGCACGCTGCAGCGGGCCAGCGCATCGAGCAGCTGCACGCCGTCCATGCCGGGCATTTCCAGGTCCACGATCAGCAGCCCCGGCGCCGGTCCCTGGCTGACCCGCGCCAGCGCCGCATGGCCGTCCGGCACGCCCTCCACCGCCACCGCGCCCAGCCGCAGGCACAGCGCCAGCGCATGCTCGCGCTGCACATGGCTGTCGTCGACGACCAGGACCGTACCGAATTGGCTGAGCGTGGCGATTTCGGGGACGAGCGACATGCGGATTCCGTCGATGGGCGAGGGCTGGGCGCGGCGCCAGGCGCCACGCCGCGAGGGCAACTCAGGCGGCCATGCCTTCCTCGACACCCGACTCGACGCCGGCCATGGCGACGAACTCCTGGGTGGACAGCGCCGCATCGGCATCGAGCAGGATCACGAAGCGCTCGCCGACCTTGCCCATGCCGTGGATGAAATCGCGGCGGATGCCGGCGCCGAACGCAGGGGCCGGGGCGATGTCGGCGGCGGCGATCTCCAGCACTTCGCTGACCGCGTCCACCAGCAGCCCCAGTACCTGGCGCTCGTTGCCGTTGGCGACTTCGACGATGACGATGCAGGTGCGCTTGGTGACCTCGCTGGCGGCGCGGCCGAAGCGTTGCTGCAGATCCACCACCGGCACCACCGCGCCGCGCAGGTTGATCACCCCGCGCAACGCCGGCGGCATCATCGGCACGTCGGTCGGCGTGCGGTATTCGATGATTTCCTTGATGCCGAGGATGCCGACGCCGAACATCTCCTTGCCGAGCAGGAAGGTCAGGAACTGGTCGGGAGCGAGATCGGTGCCGCCGAACGGTACGGGCGATGGGTGAGCGGTCATGGCCGGTCCTCAGAAAGTATCGAATTGGGCTTCGTCCGGCGTATCGCCGGCCAGCGCGAGCTGGCTGTCGGCGAAACGCACGAACGGCTTGCGGGCCGCGGCACGCGCGGGCGGCTGCTGCGGCTTGCGCGCGGTCGCGGGCGCGGCCGCGGCGCGGCGTGCCTGCGCCACGCCGGCGAGCTTGAAGAAACTCATCAGCTGCTGCAGTTGCTCGGCCTGGCCGCTCATTTCCTCGGCGGTGGCGGCCAGTTCTTCGGAATTGGACGCCGCCTGCTGGGTGGTCTGGTTGAGCTGGCCGATCGCGGTGTTGATCTGGTTGACGCCCGAGGCCTGTTCTTCGGAGGCGGCGGTGATTTCCTGCACCAGGTCGGAGGTGCGCTTGATCGACGGCACCATCTGGTCGAGCAGCTTGCCGGCGTTCTCGGCCAGTTCGACGCTGGAGCTGGCGACGTCGCCGATCTCCTGCGCGGCGATTTGGGCGCGCTCGGCCAGCTTGCGCACTTCCGCGGCGACCACCGCGAAGCCCTTGCCGTGTTCGCCGGCGCGCGCCGCTTCGATCGCGGCGTTGAGCGCAAGCAGGTTGGTCTGGTAGGCGATGTCGTCGATGATGCCGATCTTCTGCGCGATCTGCTTCATCGCCTGCACCGTGGCGCGGACCGACTCGCCGCCGTCCATGGCCTGGCTGGAGGCCTTGCTGGCCATGCCGTCGGTGACCTTGGCGTTCTCGGTGTTCTGCCCGATCGAGGCGGTCATCTGCTCGATCGCGGCGCTGGTCTCTTCCACGCCCGCGGCCTGTTCGCTGGCCGCCTGGCTCAGCGACTGCGCGGTGGCGCTGACTTCCTCCGAGGCGCTGGCCAGCGCCTCGGCATTGCCGTTGACCTCGCCGACCACCTGCGACAGGCGGGCGATGGTGTCGTTGACGTAGTTCTTCATCTCCGCATAGGCGCCATCGTAATTCTTGTCGATGCTCCTGGTCAGGTCGCCGTCGGCCATCGCGCCCATCACCCGCACCACGTCCTGGATGCTGTCGCCGGTGGTCTGCACCAGATCGTTCAGGCCCTGGCCCATCTCGCGCTGGAAGCCGGCCAGGCCGTCGAGAGCGATCCGCTCGGAGAAATCGCCGCGATTGGCGGCCTGGACCACGCGGCGCTGGCCGTCGATGACCAGCTTCAGCCGCTCGACCATGCTGCGCATCGCATACAGCGCGCTGCCGCTGTCGTTGGCGCGGACCTTGACGTCCAGCGCCAGGTCGCCCTGCGCCACCTTGTTGGCGATCTCGGCCACGTAGGCCGGCTCGCCGCCGAGCAGGCGCATCAGCCCGCGTACGATGAACACCGAGATGCCCGCGCCGAGCAGCACGCACACCGCGATCACCGCGATGATCCAGCTGCGCGCGCTGGCGTACAGCGCATCGCCCTGCGCGCTGGCGGCTTCGCCGCCCTTGACGTTGATGTCGACCAGCTTGTCCAGGATCGCCGAGGAATCGTCGAACAGCGTCTGCTGGCGGCCGTTGAGCAGGGCCATCGCCTCGCTGGTCTTGAGGTCGCGCGACAGCTGCAGCACCTGCTTGTGCAGCGCCAGGTATTCGTCGAACTTTTGCGCGAAGTCGTCGTAGTCGGCCTTTTCCTCGGGTGAGGAGATCAGTTTGACGTAATGGTCGCGGTTGCTCGCGTAGTCGGCCAGGATCTGCTCCATCACGTGATCGAGCCGGGCCATTTCTTCGGGGCGCTCGCTGATCACATGCTGCAGCTCGGCCACGCGCAGGTCGGAGGTGTTGGTGTTCATCTGCTGGATGTAGCGGATGCTGGGCATCCAGTTCTCGGCCATGTCGGTCGAGGACTGGTTGACCTGGGCCAGCTTGTCGGTGGCGAACAGGCCCATGCCGAGCATTAGCAGCAGCACTGCGGCGAAGCCGAGTCCGATTCTTGTACCGATCTTCATATTTGCGAACACGGGTGTGATCTCTGTTGATTGACTGGAGAGCGTGGCGTTGTCCGGGCAGCGGACGGCGATTGTCGGCAACTGCGGGACTGGACGTGGCGTCGGATCAGAAGCTGTCGAAGTGCACTTCGTCCGGCGACGTCACCAGCGCCAGTCCGCCCTCGCCGTAGCTGAAGGTGCGTGTCCGCGCAGGCGCCGTTTTCTTGCTGGCGCGCGGTACCGCGACCGGCCGCCGCGGCGCCGTCACCTGGTTGGTGCGGAAGAAGCTCATCAGCTGCTGCAGCTGCTCGGCCTGGCTGCTCATCTCCTCGGCGGTGGCGGCCAACTCCTCGGAATTGGAGGCAGCCTGCTGGGTGGTCTGGTTGAGCTGGCCGACCGCCGCGTTGATCTGGCCGACGCCGGAGGTCTGTTCCTCGGACGCGGCGGTGATCTCCTGCACCAGGTCGGAGGTGCGCTTGATCGACGGCACCATCTGGTCGAGCAGCTTGCCGGCGTTCTCGGCCAGCTCGACGCTGGAGGTGGCGACGTCGCCGATCTCCTGCGCGGCGATCTGGCTGCGCTCGGCCAGCTTGCGCACTTCCGCGGCCACGACGGCGAAGCCCTTGCCGTGCTCGCCGGCGCGCGCGGCCTCGATCGCCGCGTTCAGCGCCAGCAGGTTGGTCTGGTAGGCGATGTCGTCGATGATGCCGATCTTGTGCGCGATCTGCTTCATCGCCGCCACCGTGGAGCGCACCGCGTCGCCGCCTTCGATGGCTTCGCGCGCGGCCTTGGCCGCCATGCCGTCGGTGACCTTGGCGTTCTCGGTGTTCTGCGCGATCGAGGCGGTCATCTGCTCCAGCGAGGCGCTGGTCTCCTCCACGCCCGCGGCCTGCTCGCTGGCCGCCTGACTCAGCGACTGCGCGGTGGCGCTGACTTCTTCCGAGGCGCTGGCCAGCGCCTCGGCGTTGATGTTGACCTCGCCGACCACCTGCGCCAGGCGCGCGACGGTGCCATTGATGCTGTCGCACAGTTCCTTCAGCTGGCCCTGGCACGCAACGTTGGCGGTGCGGGTCAGGTCGCCTTCCTCGATCGCCTTGAGCACCTGGCGCACCTCGTTCAGCGGGCCGATCACCGCGTCCAGGGTCTGGTTGACACCGTCGACGATGCGGCGGAAATCGCCGTGGTGCAGGCCGGCGTCGGCACGCACGTCGAGGCGACCGGCGCCGGCGGCCTCGACCAGCAGGTTGGTGTCGCGGATCAGCGCGCGCAGGTTGCTGCGCACCTGCTCGATGGTGTCGTTGATGAACGCCTTCTTGCCCGGCAGCTGCGCCAGTGGCGCGTCGAAGTTGCCGCGGCCGAATTCGGCGACCACGCCCATCGCCAGCTTCTTGACCGCGATGTGGCCCACCACCATACGGTTGATGCCGTCGGCCATGCTGCGGAAATCGCCTTCGAAGCGCTGGCTGTCGATGGTCACGTCGATGTCGCCGGCATCGTGTTCGGCCGACATGTGGTTCATCTGCGCGATCAGCCCCAGCAGGTTGCTGCGCACCTGTTCGATGGTGTCGTTGATGAACGCCTTCTTGCCCGGGAAGGTCTCCAGCGGGGCCTGGAAGTTGCCGCGACCGAACTCGGCGACGCAGGCCATGGCCTTCCTCTTGCCCGCGATGTGGCTGGCGACCATGCGGTTGATGCCCTCGGCGATGCTGCGGAAATCGCCTTCGAAGCGCTGGCCATCGATGACCACGTCGATGTCGCCGGCATCGTGCTCGCGCGACATGCGCCCGATCTCGTCGCTGATCTGGCGCACGCCGGACTGCACCTCGCGCAGCGACAGCAGGATTTCGCAGGCCTGGTCGTTGCGCACCGTCGGCATCACCACCTCGAAATTGCCGCGGGCGAAGCGGGCCAGGGTGGTGGTGGCGATGCGCAGCGAGCGCGAGATCGCGTACGCCACGTAAGCGAGCACCGCGCCGCCCAGGACCGCCGCGGCGACGGCCAGCGCCAGCACCTGGCCTGGCGGCAGCGCCAGCGCGAAACCGGCCGCGTTGGCTGCCAGCGGCAGCAGCACGGCGATGCAGCAGCCAGTCCATAGCTTGGAAGAGAGTGAGATGGCGTTGGACATGGCTATGTACCTATCGGTGCTGGGATGGCGGGTACCGGGCATGTGGCGACCGGTTCCGGGTGGGCTGGTGCGGGGATCAGAAGGTTTCGAACGCGGTTTCGTCGAGCCGTGCCGCCGCAGGGGCGGCGCCGGCGAAGGTGCGCAGGCGCGGCGCCCGTGCCGGCTGTGCCGGAACGCGCCGCGGCAGCACGGTGGGGGCGGGCGCCGCGTTGGCGGGGCCGGTCCTGAAAAAGCTCATGAGCACCTGCAGTTGTTCGGCCTGGCTGCTTACTTCTTCGGCCGTGGCCGCCAATTCTTCAGCGTTGGCTGCCGACTGCTGCGTGGTCTGGTTGAGCTGGACCACCGCGCAGTTGATCTGGCCCACTCCGGAGGTCTGTTCCTCGGAGGCGGCGCTGATCTCCTGCACCAGGTCGGAGGTGCGGCGGATCGACGGCACCATCCCGTCGAGCAGGCGCCCGGCGCTTTCCGCCAGGTCCACGCTGGACCCGGCCACGTCGCCGATCTCGTGCGCCGCGACCTGGCTGCGCTCGGCCAGCTTGCGCACTTCCGCGGCCACGACGGCGAAGCCCTTGCCGTGTTCGCCGGCACGCGCCGCTTCGATTGCCGCGTTCAGCGCCAGCAGGTTGGTCTGGTAGGCGATGTCGTCGATGATGCTGATCTTCCTGGCGATCTCCTTCATCGCCGCGACTGTGGCACGCACCGCTTCGCCGCTCTCGGCGGCTTCGCGCGAGGCCTTGGCGGCCATGCCGTCGGTGACCTTGGCGTTCTCGGAATTCTGCGAGATCGAGGCGGTCATCTGCTCCAGCGAGGCGCTGGTCTCCTCCACCCCGGCGGCCTGCTCGCTGGCCGCCTGGCTCAGCGACTGCGCGGTGGCCGACAACTGCTCGGAGGCGCTGGCCAGGGTGGCGGCGTTGCCGTTGACCTCGTTGACGATGCCGGTGAGCTTGTCGATGGTGGCGTTGACGTAGCGCTGCATGTCGGCGAACGCGCCCTCGTAGCGGCCCTGCACCTTGCAGCTGAGGTCGCCGTCGGCCACCGCGCCCATCACCTTGATCACGTCGGCGACGCTGCGCAGGTTGCCGCGCGCCTGCTCGATGGTGTCGTTGATGAAGGCCTTCTTGCCGGGCAGCTGCGCCATCGGTGCGTCGAAATTGCCGCGGCCGAACTCGGCGACCACGCCCATCGCCAGCTTCTTGACCGCGATGTGCGCGGCGACCATCTGGTTGATGCCGCTGCCCATCGCGCCGAAGTCGCCCTCGAACTTGGCGGTGTCGATGACCACGTCGATGTCGCCCTTGTCGTGCTCGGCAGACATGCGGTTGATCTCGGCGATCAGGTGCTTGAAGTTGCCGCGCACGTGCTCGACGGTGTCGTTGATGAAGGCCTTCTTGCCGGGCAACTGCGCCAGCGGCGCGTCGAAATTGCCGCGGCCGAACTCGCCGACCACGCCCATCGCCAGTTTCTTGACCGCGATATGCGCGCCGACCATGCGGTTGATGCCGTCGCCCATGGCGCGGAAGTCGCCTTCGAACCTGGCGGTGTCGATGACCACGTCGATGTCGCCCTTGTCGTGCTCGGCGGACATGCGGTTGATCTCGGCGATCAGCTGCTTGAAGTTGCCGCGCACGCGTTCGACGGTGTCGTTGATGAAGGCCTTCTTGCCAGGCAGCTGCGCCAGCGGCGCGTCGAAGTTGCCGCGGCCGAACTCGGCGACCACGCCCAGCGCCAGCTTCTTGACCGCGATGTGCTCGCCGACCATGCGGTTGATGCCGTCGGCCATGCCGCGGAAATCGCCCTGGAACTGCGCGCTGTCGATGACCGCGTCGATCTCGCCGGCCTCGTGCTGATCGGACATGCGCCGCATTTCCGCGTTCAGCCCGGTCAGGTTGCGACGCACCTGCTCGATGGTGTCGTTGATGAAGGCCTTCTTGCCCGGGAACGCGGCCAGCGGCGCGGCGAAGTTGCCGCGGCCGAATTCGGCCACGCAGTCGATCGCCTGCTTGTTCACGCCGATGTGCCCGGCGACCATCGTGTTGATGCTGACGGCCAGGTCGCGGTGGGTGCCGGGCCAGCGCGCCGGATCCAGCGCCACCTCGCACTCGCCGGCGGCATGTGCGCTGGCCATGTGGCCGACGTCGGCATGGAACTGGCGCAGGTCCGTCTGTGCGGTGCGAAGCAGCTGCGTCACTTCGTTGTCGGTTGCGCCGGCTGCGGGCACGATCCGCTCCAGGTCGCCGCGCACCAGCGCGTCCAGCCCGGCGGTGGCCAGGTTCAGCGAGCGCGCCGCGGCGAGCGCGGCCCAGCCGAGCAAGCCGGCGCAGGCCAGTGTCGCGGCCGCGACCAGGGCCAGCGCGGCGCCCTGCGCGAGCGGCAGCAGCAGCGCCGTGGCGGCGGCAGCAGCGGGCAGTGCGACGGCGATGGCCGTCGCGGTCAATAACGTGGTCGCGATCCGTGAGCGATGAGACATGGCAGCGGTTCCTGGCTAGCGTCTATGAGGGGTGTGGGTGCGCAACGGCACCCGCGGGGCGGCGTCAGGCCGCCAGCGAATCGGAAGCGGGTTCCACTTGGGTCAGCAGCGAGGGCACGTCCAGGATCAGCGCAACACCGCCGCTGCCGAGGATGCTCGACCCGCTGATGCCCTTGACCCCGGCGAAGACCTTGGCCAGCGGCTTGATCACGGTCTGCCATTCGCCCAGCAGCGTGTCCACGACCAGGCCGAAGCGTTGCGCGCCCTGGCGGATCACCACGATGCTCTCGCGCGCCGGCGGTGCGCCGGCGATGCCGAACAGCGAGCGCAGGCGCACGTACGGCAGCACCCCGCCGCGCAGGTCGATGTAGTCGCTCTGGTAGTTCGGCGCGAACTCCACGCATTCCTCGACCACGTCCAGCGGCACCACGAACACCGACTTGCCGACGCCGACCTGGAAGCCGTTGATGATCGCCAGGGTCAGCGGCAGCCGCACCGAGATGGTGGTGCCCACGTCCTGTTGGCTGCTGATGTCCACGCTGCCGCGCAGCGCGGTGATGTTGCGCTTGACCACGTCCATGCCGACGCCGCGGCCGGACAGGTTGGTGACCTTCTCGGCGGTGGAGAAGCCCGGCTCGAAGATCAGCGCGAACACCTCGCGGTCGGACAGGCTGCGGCCGGGCTCGATCAACCCGCGCTCCAGCGCCTTGGCCAGGATCCTGTCGCGGTTCAGGCCGCCGCCGTCGTCGCTGATCTGGATCACCACGCTGCCCGAATCGTGGAACGCGTTGAGCCGTACCGTGCCGCGCACCGGCTTGCCGCGCGCCTGGCGCAGTTCGGCCGGTTCGATGCCGTGGTCCATCGCGTTGCGCACCAGGTGGGTCAACGGATCGGCGATCTTCTCCACCACCGACTTGTCCAGCTCGGTGTCCTCGCCGTTGACCACCAGCACGATGTCCTTGCCCAGTTCGCGCGCCACGTCGTGGACCACGCGGTGGAAGCGGCTGAAGGTGCCGCCGATCTTGACCATGCGCAGCTGCAGCGCGCTCTCGCGCACTTCCTCGACCAGCCCGGCCAGGATCGAGGTGGATTCGAGCAGTTGCGCGTCGCCGGTGCGCTGCGCGTTGGCGCCGGTGCTGGCGACGGCGATGATCAGCTCGCCGACCAGGTCGATCATGCGGTCGAGCTTGTCGGCATCCACGCGGATCGAGCCGCCCTCGCTGCGTGCGGCGGCGGGTGCCGCCGCGGCCGCGGCGGCCTTGGCCGGCGGCGCCGGCGCGGGAGCAGCCGCGGGTGCGGGCGCGGCCGGCACCGCCGCCGGCTCCGGGCTGCCGAAGTTGGCGAAGTCGTCGGCGTGGCCGTGGCCGCCGGCCTCGGCGACCAGCAGCGGCAGCTCCAGATTGGCGGCATCGCCGTGCGGATCCACCGCCAGCACCTGCAGGTCGCAGTCGTCGCGGACGAATTCGAAGATGTCCTCGATCGCCGATTGCTGCGCGTCGGAGCGCAGCAGGATGTCGAAGCCCAGGTAGCAGGCTTCCGGATCCAGTTCCGGCAGCGCCGGCACGCGCTCGTGGCGGGTGCGGACCGCCTCCAGCGTGCCCAGGCTGCGCAGGCAGCGGATCAGGTGCAGCGGCGAGTTGCCGAAGCGCAGCGCATCGCTGAACAGCTGCAGCGAGATCCGCCAGTAGCCGGTCTGCGCCGCGGTGGTGGCCACGGCTGCGGCGGCGGCGGCCGGCGCGGCGGCCGGCTGCAGATAGGTCTGCAGCCGCGCCAGCAGCGGCTCGCCCTCGGCGGCGAGCACCGCTTCGTCGGCCTCGGCACCGGCCGCCGCTTCCACCAATGCGCGGATGTGGTCGCAGCAGGCCAGCATCAACTGGATCAGCTCCGAATCCAGCGCCACCGCGTTCTCGCGCACCAGGTCCAGCACGCTCTCAACGACGTGGGTGAAGCCCACCAGTTGCGCCAGGTCGAACAGACCGCCGGAGCCCTTGATGGTGTGCGCGGCGCGGAAGATGGCGTTGACCGCGTCCGGGCCGGCTTCGCCGCGTTCGGCTTCCAGCAGGTTGCGTTCCATGTCCTCGAGCAGGTCGCGGCTCTCGGCGATGAAGGTCTGCAGCAGTTGAGCGAAATTCATGAGCTGGCGCCGATCAGTGGAAGGTGTCGCTGGCGCCGGGCGCGAGCGTGTCGCGCAGGCCGAGCAGGTCGAGCGCGTCGTTGACCGGCGCGCTGCAGCCGTCGAGCTGGAACGGCCGGTCCAGTGCGCGCAACGCGGCCTGGGTGGCGAGCAGCAGCTGGATGCCGGTGGCGTCGATTTCGGTGACCGCCTGCAACTGCAGCTGCAGGCCGCCGGGGTGTTCCAGCGCCGGCAACAGCAGCGGCTTCAGTTCGCCGGCGCGGCGGATGGTCATGTCGCCGTCCAGGCTCAGTTGCAGCGGCGGGGGCGGGGAGTCCGGGAGTTTCGAGCGCATGGCATGTCTCCGATTCGAGCAGGGGGAACGTCGCAATCCCGGGCCGCGGCGCGGGTGCGAACAAGCCGGTCGGGCTTGCTGTAAGCAGATATCGGCGCCTTTTCGGAATATTTAGGCCGAAAGACGCATTTGTCTCGCAAATCCTTGACACGGATGAGCCGTTCAGGCTGGTGAGCGGTAACCCATTCCAGTTGTGGGCGAGCGCCGTCCGCCGCCACGTAACGGATGCATGCGCCGTGCCAACGTTGCGGTAGCGCTACCACAACAGAAAACGGCCGGGAAAACCGGCCGTTTTGGGAACGTTCGCATTGTGCGCAGCCTCGGTGCGCGACCGGCTGGAGGGCGTGCCGCCCTTGGCGCAGGCGTCCTGCGCGCAGCTCAGTGCCTGGCGGTCAGCGCGGCGACAGCGCCGCCAGCAGGCCGCGCGCGGCGTTGAAGCGGTCCGCCGCTTCCGGCAGCGGCAGCTTCACCTTCAGCTTGTCCGGGCCGTCCATCGCGTACAGCTTGGGCTGCTTCTGGATCATCTGGATGATGGTCATCGGATCGACGTCGGGCTTGGCCTCGAACACGATGCGGCCGCCGTTCTCGCCCAGTTCCAGCTTGCGGATGCCCAGCGTGTTGGCCTGCAGCTTGAGCTCGGCGATCGCGAACAGGTGCTTCACCGCATCCGGCAGCAGGCCGAAGCGGTCGATCATCTCCACCTGCAGTTCGCGCAGCTGCTCGCTGTCGCGCGCGCTGGAGATGCGCTTGTACAGGGTCAGGCGGGTGTGCACGTCGGGCAGGTAGTCGTCCGGGATCAGCGCCGGCACGTGCAGTTCCACCTCGGCGCCGCGCGCTTCCTCGCCGGCGTCCAGGTCCGGCAGCTTGCCCTGGCGGATGCTGCGCACCGCGCGTTCCAGCAGCTCGGTGTACAGGCTGAAACCGACCTCGGCCATCTGCCCGCTCTGGTCCTCGCCGAGCAGTTCGCCGGCGCCGCGGATTTCCAGGTCGTGGGTGGCCAGGGTGAAGCCGGCGCCGAGTTCGTCCATCGAGGCGATCGCGTCCAGCCGCTTCTGCGCATCGCCGGTGATGCTGCGCCGGTCCGGCACCAGCAGGTAGGCGTAGGCGCGGTGGTGCGAGCGGCCGACGCGGCCGCGCAACTGGTGCAGCTGGGCCAGGCCGAAGCGGTCGGCGCGGTTGATGACGATGGTGTTGGCGTTGGGGATGTCGATGCCCGATTCGATGATCGTGGTCGACAGCAGCACGTTGAAGCGCTGCTTCTGGAAATCCAGCATCACCCGTTCCAGCTCGCGCTCGGGCATCTGCCCGTGGGCGATGCCGATGCGCGCCTCGGGCACCAGTTCGCTCAGCTCGCGCTGCATGCGGCCGATGCTTTCCACGTCGTTGTGCAGGAAGTACAGCTGGCCGCCGCGCGCCAGCTCGCGCTGGAACGCCTCGCGCAGCAGCGCGTTGTCCCAGGCGGTGACGAAGGTCTGCACCGCCAGCCGGTTCGGCGGCGGGGTGGCGATGATCGACAGGTCGCGCAACCCGGCCATGGCCATGTTCAGCGTGCGCGGGATCGGCGTGGCGGTGAGCGTGAGCAGGTGCACGTTGGCGCGCAGCGCCTTCAGCGCTTCCTTCTGGCGCACGCCGAAGCGCTGTTCCTCGTCGACCACGACCAGGCCCAGGTCCTTGAACTTCACGTCCGGCTGCAGCAGGCGGTGGGTGCCGATGATCACGTCGATGCCGCCGTCGGCGACCTTCTCCAGCTCGGCCTTGATCTCCTTGGCGCTCTTGAAGCGCGACAGCACTTCCACCCGCAGCGGCCAGTCGGCGAAGCGGTCGCGGAAGTTGCGGTAGTGCTGTTCGGCCAGCAGCGTGGTCGGCACCAGCACCGCCACCTGCTTGCCGGCGCTGGCCGCGGCGAACGCGGCGCGCACCGCGACCTCGGTCTTGCCGAAGCCGACGTCGCCGCAGACCACGCGGTCCATCGGCTGGCTGCTGCCCAGGTCGCGCAGGGTGGCCTCGATCGCGGCCAGCTGGTCGGTGGTTTCCTCGAACGGGAAGCCGGCGGCGAACGGTTCGTACATGGCCCGGTCCACCTGCAGGGCCAGGCCGGCGCGGGCGCGGCGCCGCGCCTGGATCTCCAGCAGTTCGGCCGCCACGTCGCGCACTTTCTCTGCGGCGCGGCGCTTGGCCTTGGTCCATTGCTCGCCGCCCAGCGAATGCAGCGGCGCGGTTTCGGCCGAGGCGCCGGAGTAGCGGCTGATCAGGTGCAGCTGCGCGACCGGCACGTACAGGCGGTCGCCCTTGGCGTATTCGATCTCCAGGAACTCGCCGGGCATGCCGCCGGCATCGAGCACGATCAGCCCGCGGTAGCGGCCGACGCCGTGATCCTCGTGCACGATCGGCGCGCCTTCGGTCAGTTCGCCGAGGTCGCGGATGATCGCTTCCGGCTCGCGCCCGGCGCGACGCGTGCGCCGCGGCTGGCCGGCGCGTTCGGGGAACAGCTGGCGCTCGGTGAGCACCGCGATGTGCGGCTCGTCGAGGGCGAAGCCGTCGTCCAGTGGCGCCACGGCGATGGCGAATGCTGCCGGCGCAACATCGAGTCCACCGAAGCCGCCGAGCCCCTCTCCCCCCGGCGACCGAAGGGAGTCCCCGTGGGAGAGAGGGGTTGGGGTGAGGGTACGGCCGCTCGCGGTCTGCTTCCGCGCGGCTGTTGAGGACTCGGACGAAGCAGCAGCCTTCTTCGATGGAGATGGCGCGCGCGCCGTCCCCTCATCCGGCGCTTCGCGCCACCTTCTCCCGGTGGGAGAAGGGAGGAATGTCGCGAAGTTTGGGATCACCTCGGGCTTCAGCCCCGCCGCGGCCAGCACTTCCAGCAGCGCTTCGCGGCGTCCCGGCGAATCGGCGGCGATCAGTACCCGGCCCGGGTAGCTGCCGAGGAAGCTCTTCAGCGCCTCGGCCGGGGCGGCGTCCTTGGCCGCTACCGGCAGCGGCGGCAGCGGCTGGTCGCCCAGCGCCTGCGCCTCGTCGATGCGCGCATGGTCGGCGGCCCACACCTCGATGCGCGGCAGGCCGTTGAGCTTTTCGCGCAGCGTGTCCGGCGCCTGGTACAGCTCTTCGGGCGCCAGCAGCGGGCGCTCCACGTCGTGGCGGCGCTGCTCGTAGCGGTTTTGGGTCTGCGCCCAGAACGCATCGGCGGCGGCGCCCACGCCCGGCGCGAGCAGCGGCAGCACCGACTCGCCCAGATAGTCGAACAGGGTGGCGGTGGCATCGCGCGCCGCGGCGCCGGCGCCGCGCGCTTCCTGGAAGAACAGCGGCAGGTAGTATTCGATGCCCGACGGCGCCAGCCGCGCCTTCAGGTCCTGGTACAGCGCGCTGCGCCGGGTGTCCACGTCGAAGCGTTCGCGCAGCGTGGCCAGCACCCGCTCCACGCTGGCATCGTCCATCGGCACTTCGCGGCCGGGCAGCATCTTCACCGCCTGCACGTGGTCCAGCGAGCGCTGCGATTCCGGGTCGAAGGCGCGGATCGAGTCGATGTCCTCGTCCAGCAGTTCGATCCGCAACGGCGTGTCCGAGCCCATCGGGTACACGTCGAGCAGGCCGCCGCGCACCGCGAAATCGCCCGGGTCCATCACCTGCGGCACGTTGCGGTAGCCGGCGCTTTCCAGGCGGCGCTTTTCCGCCTCCAGGTCCAGGCGCTGGCCCACGTGCAGGTCGAAACTGCCGCCGACGATGTAGCGCAACGGCGCCACCCGCTGCATCAGCGTCTGCACCGGTACCACCACGATGCCTTGTTGCAGCGTCGGCAGACGGTGCAGCGCCGACAGGCGCTGGCTGACGATGTCCGGGTGCGGGCTGAACTGGTCGTAGGGCAGGGTTTCCCAATCCGGGAACGGCACCACCGGCAGGCTGTCGTCGCCGGCCAGCAGCGTGTGCAGGTCGGCCTCGATCTGGTGCGCGCTCTGGTTGTCGCGCGCGACCACCAGCAGCGGCCCGCGATGCGCCGCGGCGGCGCAGGCGATGTGCCAGGCCAGTGCGGTCGGGGACGCAGGGGCGCGCCAGAAGGCGCGGAGCTGGCCGGATTTGGGCAGCGGCGGAACGGGGAAGGAAAGAGGCGCCATTGACCGCTTAGTCTAGCAAGCCGGGATTGGGGAGTTGGGATTGGGGAGTGGCTGCAAGCCTGCGCGCGGTGTGGCGCGTCGCATGGCCTGGCGGGGAAGGCCGGCGGGGCAGGCTGTTGATGTCCCCGCTGCGCTGAGCAAGCCGCCGGGCATTGCGCACCAGCGGCGGTTCGCGGTGCGCCGCTCGGGCTCGCGCCGCGCCGCAGTCCGCGCGCGGCCGGCTTCGCTCAGTTGCCCAGTTCCAGCACCACGCGCACCAGCCCCGGGGTGTCCGGATGCGGCATCGGCTGGAAGCCGAGCGATTCGGCCAGCTGCAGCATCGGCAGATTGCTTTCGAGCACGTCGCCGTACAACCGGTCCAGATACTTGCGCCGCGCCCACTTCACCAGCTTGCGCATCAGCTGCCGGCCCAGGCCCTGGCCGGCGACGAAGCTGCTGACCAGGATCGCGTACTCGGCCTCGCGGGTGCCGGGCGTGATCGCCGCGCGCGCCACCGCGCCGACCACCGCTTCGCCCGGCGGCAACGGTTCGGCTGCGACCAGGGTCAGTTCGGTCTTTGGATTGGGATGGGTCAGGCGCTGCGCCATGTCCTCGGTCAGTTCCTGCACCGAATGCAGGAACCGCTCGCGGATCTCGGTCGGCCCTAGCAGGCTGAAGGCGCCTTGCAGCGGCGCACTGTCTTCCGGCCGGATCGGCCGGATCAGCAGCTCGCGGCCGCTGGGCAAGGTGAAGTTTTCATGCCACGGAGGCATGCGGTTGCGGGTAGCCATGGCCGGATGATCCTCGACGAAGCCTCGATTCTCGCATTACCCGGGGCCGCTGCCGTGAACGCTGCGCTCACCGCGTTTGCCTACGCTAGGCGACGGTTTTCGATCAGGAGAGGCCATGTCCGGCAGCGGCGATTCGCGACGCGCCATTTTCTTCGCGCTGGGCGCCAACCTGGCCATCGCCCTGGCCAAGGGCGCGGCCGCGCTGGCCACCGGCTCGGGCGCGATGCTCGCCGAGACCGTGCACTCGCTGGCCGACTGCGGCAACCAGTTGCTTCTGCTGCTGGGCATGCGCCAGGCCAAGCGCCCGGCCAGTGCCGAATATCCGCTGGGCTATGGGCGTGCGATCTACTTCTGGTCGTTCCTGGTGGCGGTGATGCTGTTCTGCATCGGCGGCATGTTCTCGGTGTACGAAGGCGTGCACAAGCTGCTGCAGCCCGAGCCGCTGAGCAGCTGGGGCTGGGCGGTGGGCGTGCTGGGGTTCGCGCTGGTCGCCGAGGGCGTGTCGCTGCGCACCTGCCTGCAGGAGATCGCAAAGGTGCGCGGCGGGCGTTCGCTGTGGACCTGGTTCCGCGAAAGCCGCCAGGCCGAGCTGATCGTGATCTTCGGGGAGGATCTGGCGGCGTTGCTCGGCCTGGCGCTGGCGCTGGCCGCGGTGCTGCTGACGGTGCTGACCGGCAACCCGCTGTGGGACGCGCTGGGCACCATCGCCATCGGCGCGCTGCTGATCGTGGTCGCGGTGCTGGTGGCGATCGAGATCAAGGCGATGCTGATCGGGCAGAGCGTGGACCCGGCGCTGCAGCGGCAGTTGCATGCGTTCTTCCAGGGGCAGCCGGAGATCGAGCGGGTGATCCACCTGATCGCGGTGCAGCTCGGCGAGGACGTGATGGTGTCGGTGCAGGCGACGCTGCGCCAGAAGCACGACGCGGCGGCGTTGCTCGCCGATATCACCCGCATCGAGCGTGGCCTGAAGCAGCAATTCCCGGCGGTGCGCTGGAGCTTCTTCGAGCCGGAGGCGGGCGCCGCCGCGGTCGCTTCCGGCAACTGAGCGGCATTGCTACAGTGGCGCCCGGTCCATCGCGGGCGACAACGGAATGAAGACCTCGAACGCTGTGCTGCTGTCCACCGTGATCACCCTGGCGCTGGTCGCGGTGCTGGGCGGGCTGGTGCTGGGCGGCGGCTGGTGGCTAGAGCGCAATGCGCAGGTGTCGCTGCCGCCGGTCGCGCCATCGCCCCACGCAGCGCCCGCCGCGAAGGCGGAGGTGAAGGCCGACGCGGTACTGGCGCCGTACCGGCAACGCCTGGACGCCACGCGCAAGCCGGTGGCGCAAGTGCGCCTGCAGCCGATGGCGCAGGACGATCGTCTGGCCAGCAAGGTCGGCGGCCGCCCGTACTGGACCGCGGACAAGGCCTACCCGCAAGACGCCCATGACCAGCCGCTGGCGCTGCTGGCGCAGGTCGACCTGGCCAAGATGCCGCCGCTGCAGGGCTATCCCACGCACGGCATGCTGCAGTTCTTCATCGGCAGCGACGATTTCTATGGCGCCAACCTCGACGGCGCCACCGACCTGGCCGCATTGAGCGCGCAACGCAATTTCCGCGTGGTGTATTGGCCGCGGCCCGACGCGTCGGCGCGGCAGGCCGAGGTGCCGTTGCCGGCCGCCGACACGCTGCCGTTCGATCCGGCGCATCCGCGGGCGATGCATTTCGCTGTCGGCGAAGAAACCATCGGCAGCAGCGACGTGCACTTCGAACAGGCGCTGGGCCGGCCGTTGGACGAGGTTGCCGCCGCCTACGCCGGCCGCCATGCGCTGCCGCAGGACGACGTGGACGAGGCGCTGTACGACGCATTGAATCGCAGCGGGCACAAGCTCGGCGGCTATCCGGAGTTCACCCAGGAGGATCCGCGCAAGCCGCAGGATCGGCAGGTGCTGCTGCTGCAGCTGGACAGCGACGACGACATGATGTGGGGCGACAGCGGCATCGCCAACTTCTTCATCGATCCGGCCGACCTGCAGCGCGGCGATTTCAGCCGGGTCGCCTACAACTGGGATTGCTACTGACCCAGCGCGGTGCGCGGTTGCGAGGCGGCGGGAGCTCCGCGCGCCGGCTCACTCCTCGCGCTTGAGCCACTCCAGGCGCGTCGATGCGCCCGCTTCGCCCAGATGCGTCTTCAGCGCCGGCAACGCGCTCGCCAAGGCCTGCTCGAACTGCCATGGCGGATTGAGCAGCAGCATGCCGCTGCCGTTGAGCCGCAGCGGCGAATCGTCGGGGCGCACCTGCAGTTCGGCCAGCAGCACCGACTTGGCCGGCATCGCCGCGGCCTTGCGGAAGAACGGCTGCAGGCTGCGGCGCTGCTTGATCGGATACCACACCGCGCACATCGCCTGCGGCCAGCGGGTCAGGGTCTCGCGCAGCGCCGCTGCGATCAGCGGGTACTCGGCGTCCTGCGATTCGTAGGGCGGATCGATCAGCACCAGGCCGCGGCCGATCTTGGCCGCGCCGGCCTTGGGCGGCACGAACGCCTTGATCGCCGCATAGCCGTCGCCGGCATGCACCTGCACGCGGCGGTCGCTGGCGAACAGCGCCTTCAGTTCGGCCGCTTCCTCCGGCTGCAGTTCGCAGGCGGCGAGCCGGTCCTGTTCGCGCATGGCCTGGGCGACCAGCAGCGGCGAGCCGGGGTAGGCGAGCAGGGCGCCCACCGGGTTGTCGGCCTGCACCGCGCGCAGGTAGCGCTCCAGCACTTCGGGCAAGGTGGGTTGGCCCATCAGCTTCAGCACCCCGGCCGCGGCCTCGCCGGTCTTGCGCGCCTCGCTGCCGGCGAACAGGTAGCGGCCGCGCCCGGCATGGGTGTCGAGCACGAAGAACGGGCTGTCCTTGCGCTTGAGCGCATCGATCAGCGCAAGCAGCACGGTGTGCTTGAGCGCGTCGGCATGGTTGCCGGCATGGTAGGCGTGGCGATAGTTCATCGGCGCAGTGTACGGGGCGCATCGGCGCGGAGCCATGCCGGCACGCGCCGGGCGCTGCGGCGGTCGAGCTGGCATGGCGGGTGTCGGTCCGCCAGGAACGCGCCGCGGCTCGCCTGCGCGGGTCCTCGCGGCAGCACCGCCGCGCATCGCGTATGGTCGCGGCCATCAGATTCCCTTAAGCCCGGTCCGCTATTTTTCCCCGATGCGCATCCTCCTGGTAGAAGACGATCTCTCGCTCGGCGACACCCTGCGCGCGTGGCTGAAGCTGGACGGCTACACCGTGGACTGGCTGACCCGCGGCGACGAGGCGCGCACCGCGCTGCAGGCGCAGCCCTACCAGTGCGTGCTGCTCGACCGCGGCCTGCCCGGGCTCGACGGCGACGCCCTGCTGCGCACGCTGCGCGCGGCGCGGGTGACCACGCCGGTGCTGATGATCACCGCGCGCGATGCGCTGGAAGACCGGGTGCAGGGCCTGGACCTGGGCGCCGATGACTATCTGGTCAAGCCGTTCGACCTGGAAGAGCTGTCGGCGCGCATCCGCGCCGCGTTGCGCCGGGGCGGCGGCGATCCCGCGGTGTTGCTGTCGCACGGCGAGGTGACGCTGGACCCGGTGGCCAAGCGCGTCACCCGCAACGGCGAGCCGGTGGCGCTGACCGCGCGCGAGTACACGGTGCTGCATGCGCTGCTGGCGCGCAAGGGCCATATCGTCGGCCGCGACCAGCTCGAGGACGCGCTGTACGGCTGGGGCGAGGAAGTGGAGAGCAACGCGATCGAGGTGCACATCTCGCACCTGCGCAAGAAGCTGGGCAGCGCGTTGATCACCACCATCCGGCGCCAGGGCTACTGCCTGGGAGCGCCGCGATGAGGTGGCCGCGCTGGCGGCGCGCCGCGGCGGCCGCGCCGCAGCCGGCGGATGCGCGCTATTCGCTGCGCCGGCGGCTGATCGCCACCACGCTGGGCTCGAGCATCGCCTGCTGGCTGGTCAGCCTGGCGGTCATCGTCGGCGTGGCCTGGACCGAAACCAGCGACGTGTTCGACGATGCGCTGGAAGAAAGCGCGCGCCTGGTCGCGACCTTCGGCCCCGGCCTGTTGCACGGCGCCGCGCCAGCGGAGGACGGCGATGCGGCGGCGGATGCCGACGGCGGCGTGCGCCTGTACTACCAGATCGTCGATCGCCACGGCACGGTGCTGCGCCGCTCGGCGGACGTGCCGCGGCAGCCGTTCGTGCCGCCGGGCCAGGTGCACGACGACGACATCACCACCAGCGTGCGCCACGCGCAGCGGCTGTGGCGCGTGCACGTGCTGCACGCCCGCGCGCAGGATCTGTATGTGCAAGTCGCGCAGCCGCTGGAGGAGCGCACCGAACTGCTCGAGGACATGGCCGAGAACCTGGTGTGGCCCGCGTTGGCGCTGCTGGTGTTGCTGGCCGCGCTCAACTGGTGGGTGATCCGCCGCCAGCTGCGCCCGCTGGAGCGCCTGGCCGAGGACATCGGCCGGCAATCGCCGCAGGCGTTGAACGCGGTGTCCGCGGCCGGCCAGGCCGACGAGCTGCGCCCGATCGTGCAGGCGCTCAACGGCGTGCTGGCGCGGCTGGGCGAGGCGCTGCAGTCCGAGCGCCGCTTCACCGCCGATGCGGCGCACGAACTGCGCACGCCGCTGGCCGGTCTGCGCATGAAGATCCAGCTGATGCAGCGCAGCCACGCGGCGACCCTGGACCTGGCGCAACGCCAGGACCTGGCGACGCTGCGCGCCGACGTGGACCGCGCCACCGCGTTGGTGGACAACCTGCTGATGCTGGCGCGGCTGGATCCGCAGCAACCCGGCAGCCTGGCCTGCGCGGCCGTGGCGTTGCCGGCGCTGGTCGATGCGGTACTGGCCGACATCGCGCCCGCGGCGTCGGCCAAGCGCATCGGCCTGCATGTGGACATCGGCGTGGACACGGTCTGGGCGCATGGCGAATTGCTGCGCAGCGCGCTGCGCAACCTGCTCGACAACGCGGTGCGCTACGGCAGGGCGGAAGGCCAGGTCCGCATCGACGCCACCGCGGTGCGCGGCGCCACGGGAGCGCCATCGGCGGTGCGCATCGTCGTGCGCGACGACGGCCCCGGCGTCGCGTCGGGCGATCTTCCCCGGCTCACCCAGCGGTTCTTCCGCGTGCTCGGCAATGCCGGGCAGGGCAGCGGGCTGGGCCTGTCGCTGGTGGAGCGCATCGTCGCCCTGCACGGCGGGCAACTGCGCCTGGACTCCGGCGGCGAGGGCATGGGCCTGGCGGTGCGCATCGAGCTGCCGCAGCGCGCGTCGCCGGCGGCCGGCTAGGACGCGGCGTGTCGCAAGACGCAGCGCTGATCGCGCGCGCGTCGCGGGCGTGGTCTCGTCAGGCGGGCGATCGCGAACGGCGGCATGTGCGATGCGCAACGCGAACCCGCCGGCCCAGGCGGCGCGTCGCGTTTTGCGCCATGCCAAGTCCGGGCGCGACACACGCCGCCGCGGGCGGACGTGTTCCAGGAACGCCAGAGGCCATGCGTGCCGTCGACGCTGCGCCACGAGCATGCCGATCGCCGCCGCTTCGATCCAGGCGGCATGCCTGAATCGCGGCCCGAGGCATCAGATCCACTTCAGGTTCGCGCGTTCCAATGGCGTCCATGGCGATCGGCCATGACATCGAACCCGAGGAGCACTCCATGCGCAAGACCCTTCTTTCCACGTTTGCCGCCGCCATCGCCGTTCTCGCCAGCGGCCAGGCCGCGGCGCAATACACCGGCCCCAGCAGCGTGCCGGTGACCACGGTCAAGCAGTTGCTGGAGCAGGGCAAGGACGAGCAGCAGGTGGTGCTGCGCGGGAACATCGTGTCCCACGATGGCGGCGACCGCTACACCTTCCGCGATGCGACCGGCAGCGTGAAGGTGGAGATCGATGCGCACCGGTTGCCGGCCGGGCGTGCGTTCGACGACAAGGCCCAGGTCGAGCTGCTGGGCGAATTCGACAAGGACTTCCGTTCCGCCGAAGTGGAAGTGGACGAGGTGCGCTTCCTGCGCTGAAGCGGCGCAGCGCCGCGACGCGGCGTCGGCCGCTGCGGCGCGCTGAGGCCGGCCATGGCTGCGCGCGCGCGGGCGCCTGCGGCATGCGCCTGACCCGGAGCGCACGCGACGCCGCGCTTTCGCGCGGCGGCCGCTGCACGCCGCGCCCCGCTGCGGCTATGCTGCGCGCCATGTCCGCGTCCGCCGCCCCGTGTGTCCTCGTCGTCGAGGACGAATCCGCCATCGCCGATACCGTGCTGTACGCCTTGCGCAGCGAGGGCTACCAGGTGCGGCACTGCCTGCTCGGGCGCGAGGCCTTGGCGCAGGCGCGCGCCGGCGGCATCGACGTGGTGGTGCTCGACGTCGGCCTGCCGGACCTGGGCGGCTTCGAGGTGTGCCGCGAATTGCGCAGCTTCAGCCAGGTGCCGGTGATCTTCCTGACCGCGCGCAACGACGAGATCGACCGCGTGCTCGGCCTGGAACTGGGCGCCGACGACTACATGGCCAAACCGTTTTCGCCACGCGAACTGGTGGCGCGGGTGCGTGCGCGGCTGCGGCGGCCGGCGGCCGCGGCGAGCGCGGAAGCGGAGCCGGGCTGGCAACGGCACGGCGCGTTCGCGATCGACCGCGACGGCCGCCGCATCCACTACGGCGACGCCGCCCTGGACCTGACCCGCTACGAATACGCGTTGCTGGCCGCGCTGCTACAGCGGCCGGGTGCCATCCTCAGCCGCGCGCAACTGATGGACCGTGGCTGGGACAGCAGCGCCGACAGCGCCGACCGCACCGTGGATACCCACATCAAGACGCTGCGCGCCAAGCTGCGTGCGGCCGGCGCCGCGCACGACCCGATCCGCACCCATCGCGGCCTCGGCTACGCGCTGGAGCAGTGAGATGCGGCTGGGGCTGAAGCTGTTCCTGGGCTTCTTCCTGATCGTCGGCGTCGCCGCGTTCTTCGTGATGCGGGTGTTCGTCAACGAGGTCAAGCCGGGCGTGCGCCAGGCGATGGAATCGACCCTGGTGGACGCGGCCAACGTGCTGGCGCAGATGGCCGCTACCGACCTGAAGGCCGGGCGCATCGACAGCGGCGCGTTCGCCCGCGACCTCGGCGCGGCGCAGCGGCGCAATCCGCGCGCGATGGTGTGGCGCTTCCCCAAGCGCAGCGTCGACTACCGGGTCACCATCACCGATGCGGCCGGCGTGGTGGTGTTCGATTCGCGCGGCCAGGACCTGGGTCGCGACAACTCGCGCTGGAACGACGTCTACCGCACCCTGCGCGGCGAATACGGCGCGCGCTCCAGCGCCGAGGGCGACGGCGACCCCAACCACACGGTGATGCACGTGGCCGCGCCGGTCTACGACCCGGACGACGCCCGGCGCCTGATCGGCGTGCTGACCCTGTCGCAGCCCAACCGCAGCATCGAGCCGTTCATCGTCGCCAGCCAGCGCAGCATCCTGTTGCGCGGCGCCTGGCTGATCGGCATCTCCGCGCTGATCGGGCTGCTGATGACCTGGGGCCTGTTGCGCGGCATCGGCCGCCTCAACCGCTACGCGCAGGCGGTCAGCGCCGGCGAGCCGGTACCGCCGCCGCCGCCGCGCCGCGACGAGATCGGCGATCTGGGCCGCGCGCTGGAGACGATGCGGCGCAAGCTCGAGGGCAAGGCCTATGTCGAGCAGTACGTGCAGTCGCTGACCCACGAGATGAAGAGTCCGCTGGCGGCGATCCGCGGCGCCGCCGAACTGCTGCAGGAACCGCTGCCGGACGCGGAGCGGCAACGCTTCGTGCGCAACATCGCCGAGCAGCAGCAGCGCCTCACCGAAACCATCGACAAGCTGCTGGCGCTGGCCGAGGTGGAACAGCACGGCTGGCTGCAGCGGCGCGAGCGCATCGCGCTGGCGCCGCTGTTCGCGCAGCTGCAGGAGGCCCTGGCGCCGCAGCTGCGTGCCAGTGGCGTGCAACTGCAGGTGCACGCGCCGGAGGAGCAGCTGGCGCTGGTCGGGGATCCCTATCTGCTGCGCCAGGCCCTGCACAACCTGCTCGACAACGCGATCGCGTTCTCGCCGGACGGCGGGATCGTGGTGCTGCGTGCCGAGCGCGACGCGGACGCGCGCATCGCGCTGCTGGTGGAGGATGCCGGCCCCGGGGTTCCCGACTACGCGCTGGAGCGGGTGTTCGAACGCTTCTATTCGCTGGCGCGGCCGGCCACCGGGCGGCGCAGTTCCGGCCTGGGCCTGCCATTCGTGCGCGAAGTGGCGCGGCTGCATGGCGGCGAAGCCAGCCTGCGCAACCGCGCGGCTGGCGGCGCGGTGGCGCGGCTGTCGCTGCCGGCCGCCTGAGCGGGGCCTGGATCCAGCGCAGGATCGGCTCCGGCGTGGTCCCAAGCCATCGGTTCCGACGGTGTGCGTGACCGCTGCGGCGCAAGGCTTCGCTCGTCGCGGCTGAAGCCGCTCCTACAAGGGACTCGCGGCCAACTGGATGGGTGCACTGTAGGAGGGGCTTCAGCCCCGACAGATAGCCGGCAGCATTGGGATGCCTGGCTTCCTGGTCGCGGCTGAAGCCGCTCCTACAGGGGACTTGCGGCCAGCTTCCTGGGTGCACTGTAGGAGGGGCTTCAGCCCCGACAGACAGCCGGCAGCATTGGCATGCCTGGCTTCGCTCGTCGCGGCTGAAGCCGCTCCTACAGGGGGCTTGCGGCCAGCTTCCCGGGTGCACTGTAGGAGGGGCTTCAGCCCCGACAGACAGCCGGCAGCATTGGGATGCCTGGCTTCGCTCGTCGCGGCTGAAGCCGCTCCTACAGGGGGCTTGCGGCCAGCTTCCCGGGTGCACTGTAGGAGGGGCTTCAGCCCCGACAGACAGCCGGCAGCATTGGGATGCCTGACTCCGCTCGTCGCGGCTAAAGCCGCTCCTACAGGGGCTTGCGGCCAGCTTGCCGGGTGCGCTGTGGGAGAGGGCTTCAGCCCCGACGCTGTTCGCCGCCGATGCTGGTCCCGACATCGCTCGCAAGCGAACGCCTTGCGCGATCGCGTTTGCGGCCCGCCTCAAGCACGCGCGCCACCCACTTCACACTCGCTTCAAATTCGCCTCAAACCCCGCACACGCAGGCGCGGCACCCTGGCGCCCTCCATCACCGAGGACCGCCGATGAAATCCCTCAAGCTCGTTCTGCGATTCGCCACCATCGGCGGATTGATCCTGTTGCTGCTGATCCCGTTGTTGATGATCCGCGGCACCGTGCAAGACCGCCAGCGCTACCGCGACCAGGCGGTGGAACGCGTGTCGCAAAGCAAGGCCGGCGAACAGCGCCTGCTCGGTCCGCTGCGCGTGGTGCCGTGGACCCAGGTGCGCGATGTCGCGGTGGTCGATGCCGACGGCAAGCGCAGCGTCAAGCGCGAAACCGAAAGCGGCTATGACCTGCAGACGCCGAGGCACCTGGCGATCAGCGGCGAGCTGAAGCCGTCGCAGCGCAGCATCGGCCTGTTCAAGGTGCAGGTGTACAGCTGGCATGCGCGGCTCAAGGCGCAGTTCGACGATCTCGACTACGAGGCGGTCGAAGGCCGCAGCTATGGCCAGCCGTATCTGGTGGTCGGCCTCCAGGACGTGCGCGGCCTGGTCGGCACGCCCAACCTGCGCACCGACGGCAAGGCGCTGGCGCTGCAGCCGGGTTCGCTGGCGCTCGCCGGCCAGTCCAAGGGCGTGCATGCGCTGCTGCCGGCGCTGGCGGATACGCGTCAGGGCACGCTCACCGACCTGCACAGCGTGGAAATGGAATTCGTGCTCGACGGCACCCAGGGCCTGTCGATCGTGCCGGTCGGCGACGACAACCAGATCGCGCTGACCTCGCCGTGGCCGCATCCGCTGTTCGGCGGTCGCTTCCTGCCCAACGAGCGCCGCATCACCGAGCAGGGCTTCCAGGCCAGCTGGGCGCTGTCGTCGCTGGCCACCGGCGCGCAGGCGCAGCTGTTCTCCGGCGGCGACATCGATGCGCTGCGCGTGGACCTGGTCGATCCGGTCGACGTCTACACCCAGGCCGATCGCGCCAGCAAGTACGGCATCCTGTTCGTGGTGCTGACCTTCGTCGCCTTCGCCCTGTTCGAACTGATCAAGCGCCTGCCGATCCATCCGCTGCAATACCTGCTGGTCGGCCTGGCGCTGGCGATCTTCTTCCTGCTGCTGCTCAGCCTGTCCGAGCACATCCCGTTCTGGCAGGCCTACCTGGTCTCGGCGGTGGCCTGCATCGGCCTGCAGTTCTTCTACCTGTCCGGGGTGTTGCGCAGCCGCGGCCGCGCGGCCGGCTTCGCCAGCATGCTCACCGTGCTGTACGGCGCGCTGTACGGACTGCTGGCGTCGGAAGACAACGCCTTGCTGATGGGCTCGCTGCTGCTGTTCGGCATCCTCGCCGCGATCATGTGGATCACCCGCAAGATCGACTGGTACGAACTCGGCGCGGCGTTGCGCTGAGCCGGCACGCGACCGGGACCCCGCCATGTCGGCACACACCCATCTGCATCGTCGCGTCCAGGCCCTGTTGCCGGACGCGCTGGACACCCGCGGGCTGCATCACGGCAACGCCGGCGCGAGCCTGGCGCGCAGCGCGCAGGCGGCGCTGGTCACCGCCGCCGACCGCGGCGGCGCGCTGTGGCTGCGGCTGAGCGAGCGCAGCCGCGATGCGCTGGTCGCGCAGGGCCTGGCGTTCCTGGCGGCGGCGCAGCAGGCCCGCGCCGCCTTGCCCGGCGAGGCCGAACCCTGGCGCTACTGCGCCTGGCGCGCGCTGCGCCGCGATTCGGCCTGGGCGCAGGCCGCCGGGCAGGCCGCGCAGGCCAGCCATGGCCCCGGCTTCGTGACCTGGGAAGCGCAGGGACGCGCGCGGCTGCTGGTACTGCCGGCGCAGGCGGCGCTGCTGTGCCGCTGGTGGCGGTGAAGCGATCACCGATGCGGGCCAAGCGCGGCTTCGCGTGCCGCCCTCGTTCCCGGCATCGCGAGCGTCGGTCGTGGTCGGGCTGGCGAGCGGAGGCACAGGCAAGCGCGATCGCGACGGCGTAGCGGCCACGGACGCCGCGACGGGACGCAGCAACGGACAGGAAGCACGACGCCAGGGACGGCGGCATGGATGGATCGAGCAGGAAGGCGCGATCGTGCGCGGCAATCGCGGCCAAGGACGCCGCCGCAGGACGCAGCAGCGGGCAGGAGGCCCGGCGCCAGGGAAGGCGCCATGGATGGCACGGGCAATCGCGATCGCGCGACGCCATCGCGGCCATGGAGGCCGCGGCAGGACGCAGGACCGGGCAGGACGCCCAGCGCCAGGGATGGCGACAGGAGTGAATCGACCAGGGCATCGCCAAGCCGGCAGCGCCACGGAAACGCCTGCGGTAGAGTTCACGGATGGACTCTCCGCTTCCCATCCAGCGCCTGCGCGGCGCGCAGATCGCCCCGTTCCTGGACGATGTCGCGCGGCTGCGCATCGCCGTGTTCCGCGACTGGCCGTACCTGTACGCAGGCGACCTGGACTACGAGCGCGAGTATCTGTCCGCCTACGCCGCCTCGCCCGACAGCGTGTTCGTGCTGGCGCGCGACGGCGACCGCGTGATCGGCGCCTCCACCGGGCTGCCGCTCGGCGACGATGCCGAGGCGTTCGGCGCGGCCTTCGCCGGCAGCGACATCGCGGTATCGGAGGTGTTCTATTTCGGCGAATCGGTGCTGTTGCCCGCGTATCGCGGCCGCGGCGTCGGCCATGCCTTCTTCGATCATCGCGAGGCGCATGCGCGCGCGCTCGGCCGTTTCGCGCTGACCGCGTTCTGCGCGGTGGACCGCGATCCCGACGATCCGCGCCGCCCGCCCGGCTACCGCGGCAACGACGCGTTCTGGCACAAGCGCGGCTACGTGCGGCAGCCGTCGCTGCGCATGCAGTTGGCGTGGGACGAGCTGGAGCGCGGCGAGATCCTGCATACCCTGAGTTTCTGGACCCGCCCGCTGGAGCCCGCCGCATGAAGATCGCCGTCGCCAAGTACCCGATCGGCGCGCCAGTCGATTTCGCCGCCTTCGCCGACAAGCAGGCGGCCCTGATCGGCCAGGCCGCGCAGGCCGGCGCGCAGCTGGCGGTGCTGCCGGAATACCTGTCGCTGGAACTGGCCGCGACCTTCGCCAGCGCCGTGTCCGAGGACCTGCCGGCCTCGCTGGCGGCGATCCAGGCACTGCATCCGCAGTACCTGGCGCTGTTCGCGCAGCTGGCGCAGCGGCATCGCCTGCATCTGGTCGCGGGCAGCTTCCTGCTGGCCAGCGGCGAGGGCCGCTACCGCAACCGCGCCTACTGGTTCGCGCCCGACGGCAGCCACGGCTGGCAGGACAAGCTGCAGCTGACCGGCTTCGAGAAGGCCACCGGCCTGATCGACGGCGGCGACGCGCTGAAGGTGTTCGCGGCGGGCGACGGCGTGCGCGCCGGCGTGGCGGTCTGCTACGACAGCGAGTTCCCGCTGCCGGTGCGCGCCCAGTACGAGGCCGGCGCGCGGCTGCTGGTGGTGCCCAGCTGCACCGATACCGAGGCCGGCGCCACCCGCGTGCGCATCGGCTGCCTGGCGCGTGCGCTGGAGAACCGCATCTTCGTCGCCCAGTCGGTCACCGCCGGCCTGGCCGAATGGAGCCCGGCGCTGGACGTGAACACCGGCGAGGCGGCGATCTATGCGCCGATGGACGCCGGCTTCCCGGCCGACGGCATCGTCGCGCAGACCCGGGGCGAGCAGGTCTGGGCGCTCGCCGAGCTGGACTTCGCCGCGTTCGAGGCCAGCCGCGCCCGCGCCCAGGTCGCCAACGACCGCGACTGGCGCGGTCAGCTGGCGCCGGCCATCGTGCGCGCGGAGCTGGGCGGCTTCGAGTAGCCGGCTGGTCGATCCACGCGCAGGCGCTGGACTCGGCTGGCCATCACCGGTGCCGCGCTAGCGCGCCATGCTTGGTGCAGCGCGGATCGGTCGCGCCACTGCCAGCGTGGTTTTGCGCCCAAGGCGTTCACTCACATGCCGAACAGTGCTGGGCCAGCAGCCGCGCGCCGAGGCCATGACCAAGGCTGCGGCGCGCGAACTGCATTCGCCAGCCGCCGCCGCATGCGTTGCGCAACACACGCCATCCGAACGCACGATGCGCTCTGCTGTCGCTTCCGCTCCGCTACCGGCCTACCGCTCCGATGCCCAAGACCCTGCTGCCGCACGCCGTACGCCTGGAATTCGCGCCCGGCGCGCTGGTCCACGCCAACCTGTCCGGCGCCGCCTTCACCGACGACTGGCTGTGGGTGGCCGGTGACGAAGCCTGCGCGGTCGATCGCCTGCGTGCGCTGGCACCGGTGGGCGGCGAGGCGCTGCGTTTCGGCGAAGGCCGCAGCTTCGCCCTCGGCGAGCTGCTCGACCTGCCCGGCGACCACGACGAGGAGGCCGACCTGGAAGGCATGGCGCTGTCGCCCGGCTATCTGTGGGTGGTCGGCTCGCATGGCATGAAGCGCAAGAACGCCAAGCCCGACCGCGACGACGCCGACAACGGCAAGCGCCTGGCCAAGCTCAAGCTCGACGCCAACCGGCGCCTGCTCGCCTGCCTGCCGATCGAGCGCGATGCCGACGGCGCGCCGCAGCTGGTGCGCGACACCGCCGATGGCCGCCGCGCGCTGCGGCTGAAGGGCGATGCCAAACACAACCAGCTCACCGAACTGCTGCAAGACGATCCGCATTTCGGCGCCTACCTGAAGATTCCCGGCAAGGACAACGGCTTCGATATCGAAGGCATGGCGGTGGACGGCCAGCGCCTGCTGCTGGGCCTGCGCGGCCCGGTGCTGCGCGGTTGGGCCGGATTGCTGGAGATCGCGGTGGAGGCGCACCACGACCATCTGCGGCTGGTGCCGCTGGACGCGCAGGGCACCTTGCTGCGCAAGCATTTCCTGCAACTGGGCGGGCTGGGCGTGCGCGACCTGCACTTCCACGGCGAGGACCTGTACCTGCTGGCCGGCCCGACCATGGTGCTGAACGGCGAGATCCGTCTGTTCCGCTGGCCCGGCGCGCGCGCGGCGCTGGCCGCCAACCGCGAACCGGTGCGGTTCCAGCGCGAGCTGGTCAAGTCGTTGGTGCTGCCGCACGGCGAGGACAGCGACCGCGCCGAAGCCCTGTGCAACCTGCCGCCGGCGCTGTCCGGCGGCGTGCCGAGCTGGCTGGTGCTGTACGACGCGCCGGGGCCGGCGCGCAGCGACGGCGAGTGCGTCGTGCATGGCGATCTGCTGCGTTAGCGCCTGTCCCAATCGTGGTGGCAGGCCCTGCCAGGGTCTTTTGTAGGAGCGGCTTCAGCCGCGACAGGTACTCTCCGGTAAGGTCATGTCGCGGCTGAAGCCGCTCCTACAATGGAAACGCCCAGGCACGGCGCCGCACCGCCGCTCCGGGCAATGCAGGGCACGGCGGGGTAAAATCGCCCGATTCCCGTTTGCTCCGAGCGTTCCATGGCCTGCCGCACCCGTTTCGCCCCCAGTCCCACCGGTTACCTGCACATCGGCGGCGCGCGCACCGCGCTGTACTGCTGGCTGGAGGCGCGCCACCGCGGCGGCGAGTTCGTGCTGCGCATCGAGGACACCGACCGCGAGCGCAGCACCCAGGCGGCGATCGACGCCATCCTGGAAGCGATGGACTGGCTCGGCCTGGACTACGACGAGGGCCCGGTCTACCAGACCCAGCGCATCGCCCGCTACCAGGAGGTGGCCGAACAGCTGCTCGCCGCCGGCAAGGCCTACTACGCCTACGAAACCCGCGAGGAACTCGACGCGATGCGCGAGGCGGCCATGGCCAAGCAGGAAAAGCCGCGCTACAACGGCGCCGCGCGCGAGCAGGGCCTGCCATACCGCGACGATCCGAACCGGGTGATCCGCTTCAAGAACCCGGTCGGCGGCAGCGTGGTGTTCGACGACCTGATCAAGGGCCGCATCGAGATCGCCAACAGCGAGCTCGACGACATGGTGATCTTCCGCCCCGACGGCTACCCCACCTACAACTTCGCGGTGGTGGTGGACGACTGGGACATGGGCATCACCGAGGTCATCCGCGGCGACGACCACATCAACAACACCCCGCGCCAGATCAACATCTACGAAGCGCTGGGCGCGCCGGTGCCGAAGTTCGCGCACATGCCGATGATCCTGGACGAGCAGGGCGCCAAGCTGTCCAAACGCACCGGCGCGGCCGACGTGATGCAGTACAAGGATGCCGGCTACCTGCCGCACGCGCTGATCAACTACCTGGCGCGGCTGGGCTGGTCGCACGGCGACCAGGAACTGTTCGGCCGCCAGGAGCTGATCGAGCTGTTCGACGTCAAGGACGTCAACTCCAAGGCCGCGCGGCTGGACATGGCCAAGCTCGGCTGGGTCAACCAGCACTACCTGAAGAGCGACGACCCGGCCACGATCGCGCCGCAGCTGGAGGACCAACTGGCCAAGCTCGGCATCGACCCGGCCGCCGGCCCGGCCGCCGCCGACGTGGTGGTGGCGCTGCGCGAGCGCGTGCAGACGCTGAAGGAAATGGCCGAGAAGGCGGTGGTCTGGTACCGGCCGCTGGAGACCTACGACGAGGCCGCGGTGGCCAAGCACCTGAAACCGGGCGCCGAACTGGCGCTGGGCAAGGCGCGCGAGCTGCTGGCCGCGCTGGGGCAGTGGAGCGTGGACGGCGTGTCCGCCGCGCTGCACGACGCCGCCGCGGCGCTGGAGATCGGCATGGGCAAGGTGGCGCAGCCGCTGCGCGTGGCCATCACCGGCACCCAGGTCAGCCCGGATATCTCGCACACGGTGTACCTGGCCGGGCGCGACCAGGCCTTGAAACGCATCGACGCCGCGCTCATCAAGATCCCAGCGGGAAGCTGATTCCCCGGAGAACCGCCATGTCCAGCAAGAAGACCGCCTGCACCGAGCCGCACCACCACGTCCACGACGCCGACGACTTCGTCAAGGTGGTGGAGCGGGTGAGCCGCGAACGCGGGCTGCGGCTGACCCCGATCCGCGCCAACGTGCTGCGCCTGATCGCCGAGGCGGGGCGGCCGGTGAAGGCCTACGACCTGCTGGAATGGGTGCGCGAGGGCAAGAGCGTGGGCGCCGATGCGCCGCCCACCGTGTACCGCGCGCTGGATTTCCTGATGGCCAACGGCTTCGTGCACAAGCTCGAGTCGGTCAACGCCTTCGTCGCCTGCCACCATCCCAGCAGCGCGCAGCACTCGGTGCCGTTCCTGATCTGCGACCGCTGCCACAGCGCGGTCGAACTGGAGGACCGCGACGTGGTCGCGCAACTGGAACAGCGCGCCAAGGCGCTGGGCTTCCAGCCGCAGGCGCAGACCCTGGAAGTGCACGGGCTGTGCGCGCGCTGCGCGGGGTAGGGCGCTGCGTTTTCGGAAAGGTGGGACGGTCGCAGCTAGCCGCGACGCTGGGCGTCGGGCCGCCGCTCGCGGGCGTACGGCCGCCAAGCGCTGCCGGTCGATGGCCTGAGGCCCCGCCGCCGCCCGCTGCAGTGGGCCGCAGATGGCGTCGGCTGACGCAAGCAAACCGCTAGGGAACCAGGAAACGTCGACTTGGCGTAGCGTCGAAGCTTGCGATCCGTGCATATACGAGCCGTCGCACCGGCGTGCCGAGCGCCCGCCGTCCGCCTCAGCCATGCTCCAGCACATCGCCGAAGCGAAGCCGTGTCCACGCTTCTGCCGCCGCCTGCGCGAGCGCAAACGAAGCGCCGCTGCCCTCGGCCAGGGTGCTATCGCCACGCGGATCGATGACTTCCCACTCCCAGGTCAGCGTCCGCTCGGGCAGCCACACCGCGAGCAGCAGCTCAGGCAGTTCCCGCTTCCCGGTGGTCACGTCGCAACGCCAGATCAGCAGGTCCGCCAGCGTATCGCGCTGCCAGCGCGGCCGCGCTGTGTCGTCCGCGTCGCGCATCGGAGCAGGACGCGCGCGCTGCAGCGGCGCGGCGAAGACGTGCGCCTCGTGCGTGCTGGGAATCGGATAGGTCGTCTTGTGCATGCTAGCTCCCTCTGTGACAAAGAAGGCGTGCCGGGAGACCTGCAAGAGACCCCATCGGACACACCTGCATCGACCGGCGCTGCCGGTGGCTGGTGTCGCGGGTGCCCGATTGGCTGAGATGTCGCCGCTGGATGCGGCGACGGCCGGGCTACCATCCGGCCTGCTCTCTTTCGACCGCCGCAGCGTACCCATTCCAGGGGGCTGCGACAAGCGCTTTTTGTTGCTGCAAGCTATTGTTTTTGCTTTGAATATGTGAGCAATTGGCGTGCTGTCGGCGCGATCTGCACCTGCCGGGCGGTGCAGCCGCGCCGATGCCGCCACTGCCAAACGGCAAGTCGCCGCACGATCGCCTGCGTCCGGCTAGGCCGTGGCGGCAGGCGCGGTCTTCGCGCCCCACAGCGCATAGAACAGCACGTACAACTCGCACGCGGCGGTGAGCAGGAAGGCCTGCTGCAGCCCGACGTGATCGGCCAGCCAGCCTTGCACCACCACCAGCGCGCCGCCGGCGATGGCCATGATCAGCAGGCCGGAGCCTTCCTCGGTGAGCGGACCCAGGCCCTTGATGCCGAGGGTGAAGATGGTCGGGAACATGATCGAGTGGAACAGGCCTACCGCGATCAGCGACCACATCGCGACGTGGCCGGTGGTGAACACGGTCAGCAGCATCACCGCGAACGCGCCGATCGAGAACAGCGCCAGCACGGTTTCCGGCGCGATACGGCGCATCAGCGCGCTGCCGGCGAAGCGCCCCACCATCATCCCGCCCCACAGCAGGAACAGGTAGTGCGATGCCTGTTCGTGGGTGAGGTTGCCGATGTGCGGCTGCGACACGAAGTTGATGAACAGGTTGGACACGCCGATCTCGGCGATCAGGTAGATGAAGATGGCCGGGATGCCGAGCACCAGGTTGCGATGCCGCCACAGCGAATGGCTGGCGCGCTGCGCGCCGGTGGCGCGCTGGGTGGCCTGGCCGAGCGCGGGCAGCTTGAAGCGGGCGATGACCACGGCCAGCAGCACCAGCACCACGGCGACGATGAGATAGGGCAGTTGTACCGACTGCGCATCGGCCAGGCGTTCGGCCTGGGTCAGCACCGCATCGCCCTTGGCGGTGCCCGAGGCCGAGCGGCCGAGGATCAGGTAACCGCCGAACAGCGGTGCCAGCGTGGTGCCGACCGAGTTGAACGCCTGCACCAGATTGAGCCGCGCCGAGGCGGTGTCCGGGCTGCCGATGACCGCGACGTACGGATTGGCCGCGACCTGCAGCAAGGTGATGCCGCTGGCGATCACGAACAGCGAGCCGAGGGTGATGCCGTACGAGACCAGGCGCGCGGCCGCGATCATGCCCAGCGCGCCCAGCGCCATGATGCCCAGGCCGATCACCAGCGCGCGCTGGTAGCCGATCCGTTCGATCAGCTTGGCCGACGGCAGCGAGGCGAAGAAGTAGGCGATGAACCACACCGACTCGATCAGCGTGGCCTGGGTATAGCTCAGTTCGAACACGCTGCGCAGGTGCGGCAGCAGCGTGTTGTTGATGACGGTGATGAAGCCCCACATGAAGAACAGCGAGGCCAGCAGCGACAGTGCGGCGCGGTAGGACGGCGCATGGCCGGCGAGCGGTGCGGAGTGCGAGAGCGGAGCCGCCGGCCCCATCGGTCCTGCCATCGTGGGTGTGTCCTCTGCGCTGTTGCGGGGTCTGTCGTCGGGCATGCGCGGAGCGTCTGCCTGCACCGCAGCACCGCAGCTGTCGCGCGGGTTGCGGCGGTGTCGCGCAGTGCCGCAAACGATGTCGCGGCGCCAGCGCAGGGGCGAGGATAGGCGCCGCGCTTCGCGCGCGACCAATGATTTAAATCGCGGCGGTTATACGGTTATTGCAATGCTGCACTGCAGCGGCGCGTCGTTCTGGCTGCGCTGTGGCAATACCTTCGGCGGCCATCGGCAGCCGCTGTTTCGGCAACAGGTCGTCGCGTTCCATCTCGCAGCCAGCCTATGCGCAGCGCGGTCGCGGTTGCGCGTTCGCGTAGAACAGGAGCACAGCGGCGCGCGCATTGTCGCTGTGACCCGCGCGAAGAATGCTCCGCTCCCGAGCGACGAGCACAGTGCCGGCGAACCGCTGCACCCGTCGGCCATGGTCGCGGATGCCGAAGCAGGGCATCCCATTCATGCGTGGGCATCAGGGGCGATCGCGCGGCTGTGCCGCAACGACGTCGGACGATTGATGAGCGGCGCTTATCGCGGCATGTACCCGGCGCGGGCTAGTGCCGCCGGCGCAGCGCGCCTACAGTCGGTACGGACGTCCATGCAAGGAGATTCCGATGAGCCTGTTCGCCACCGCCATGTCGCTGTCGATGATGGCCGCTGCGGTTCCCGATGGGGAAGCCAAGCCGATCAAGGTCACTCGTGCCGGCAGCACCGCCTCGGCGGTCGGCCCGGCGGCGTATTTCACCGGCACGGTGCGCATCGATGCGCCGTTCCAGGGCGAGGCGCCGGCGCGCGTCGGCGGCGCCACGGTCAGTTTCGAACCGGGCGCGCGCACGGCCTGGCACACCCATCCCTTGGGGCAGACCCTGATCGTCACCGCCGGCGTCGGCCATGTGCAGGAGTGGGGCAAGCCGGCGCAGGAGATCCGCCCCGGCGACATCGTGTGGATTCCGCCGGGGGTCAAGCACTGGCACGGCGCCAGCGCGCAGGTGGCGATGACCCACATCGCCATCGCCGAAGCGGTGGACGGTTCGCCGGTGACCTGGCTGGAGCCGGTGTCGGAGAGCCAGTATCGCGGGGCGTGAGTGGTGCAGTAGCGGGGTGCGCGATTCCGATTGACCTGTAGGAGCGGCTTCAGCCTCGACGGGCATTACCGATAGAGCCTGTCGCGGCTGAAGCCGCTCCTACAGAGGCGCCGATCGGCGCTCTCGCTACGCCCCATAGCCCCCGAAGAACACCTGCAGCGCGCGCCGCGTCGCGTCGCGCAGGTACTCCGGCGACGGATTCTTCAGCGCGCCGAACAGGCAGGGCATCAGCGTTTCCGCTTCCAGCAGCCCGGCCAGGTGGCGGGCGGCGGTGGTCGGGTCGGCGCGGCGCAGGCGGCCCTGCTCCATCTGTTCCTGCAGGAACGTGCCGAGGCGGCTCATGCCTTCGTCGGGGCCGCTTTCGAAGAACAGCAGGCCGATGTCCGAGCGGCCGGAGACGCCGATGATGGTCTGCCAGACCTGCACCGACTGTTCCGAGCACAGGAACGCCAGGGCGTCTTCGCCCAGGCGCTGCAACGCGGTCGGCAGATCGTCCTGGGTCTGCATCAGCGCGGCCAGGATCGGGTCCATGAAGCGCTCGGCGACGCTGTGCGCCACCGCCACGAACAGTTCTTCCTTGGACGGGAAATAGCCGTACAGGGTGCGTTTGGAGCTGCCGGCGCGGGTGGCGATCTGGGTCATCGAGGCGCCCTCGAAGCCGGCCTCCAGGAACACCCCGGCCGCCGCTTCGACGATCGCTTCGCGCTTGGCTTCGGTCCTGACGCGCATCGCTCTGCCATGGGGGAGGGCGCTTAAGTATACCCGGAGGGCAGAAATGGTTGACGGCGCCGGATCGCTTGAATAGTATACCGAACCGTACCGTTTAGATTCTTTCCGCCTCCCTGCGTCCCCACCCGGAGATTCCTCGTGCGTCCTGTCCTGTCCTCTCGTCTATCGCTGGCCCTGGCCGTGGCGGCCACCTCGCTGCTGAGCGCGTGCGGTTCGCCCCCGGGCGGTCCGCCGCCGCAGGAGGGCACGCCGGAGATGGGCGTGGTCACCGTCGCCACGCGGCCGGTCGCGCTGACCACCGAGTTGCCGGGGCGCACGCTGCCGTACCTGATCGCCGATGTGCGGCCGCAGGTGAACGGCATCATCCAGGTGCGCAAGTTCCGCGAAGGCGGCGAGGTCAAAGCCGGCGAGACGCTGTACCAGATCGATCCGGCCACCTATCGCGCCACCTACGACAGCTACGTGGCCGCGCTGGGCAAGGCCCAGGCCACGCTGCGCAGCGCGCGCCTCAAGGCCGAGCGCTACAGCGAACTGGTCAAGGTGTCGGCGATCAGCAAGCAGGACAACGACGACGCCGGCGCCGCGCTGGGCCAGGCCGAGGCGGACGTCGCGGCGGCCAAGGCCAACGTGGAGAGCGCACGCATCAACCTGGCCTATGCGCGGGTGGATGCGCCGATTTCCGGGCGCATCGGCAAGTCCAGCGTGACCGCCGGCGCGCTGGTCACCGCCAGCCAGTCGACCGCGCTGGCCACCATCCAGCAGCTGGATCCGATCTACGTCGACGTCACCCAGCCCAGCGCCTCGCTGCTGCGGCTCAAGCGGGCGCTGGCCAGCGGCGAACTGGAGAAGGCCGACGCCACGGCGGCCAAGGTGAACCTGCTGCTGGAAGACGGCAGCCCGTATCCGCTGCAGGGGCGGCTGGAGTTCTCCGACGTCACCGTCGACCAGAACACCGGCTCGATCACCGTGCGCGCGGTGTTCCCCAATCCGAACGCGGATCTGTTGCCCGGCATGTACGTGCGCGCGGTGCTGCAGGAAGGCGTGAAGGACGATGCAGTGCTGGTGCCGCAGCAGGCGGTCTCGCGCAACGGCGCGGGCAAGCCGACCGCGTACGTGGTCGGCAGCGACCACAAGCTGCAGCTGCGCGTGCTGGAGACCGATCGTGCGGTCGGCGACCAATGGCTGGTGCGCAGCGGGCTCAAGCCCGGCGAGCAGCTGGTGGTCGATGGCCAGTCGCGGGCGCGCCCGGGGGTGACGGTCAAGACCGTGCCGTGGCAGCCGAAGGCCGCCACGGCCGCCTCCGGCGCGGCCCCTGCAGCCGCATCCGCCGCGGCCGCGCCGCGCGCGGCGAACTGAGGCGCTAGACCGTCATGGCACGCTTCTTCATCGACCGTCCGATCTTCGCCTGGGTGCTGGCCATCATCGTGATGCTGGCCGGCATCCTCTCCGTCGTCACCCTGCCCATCGCGCAATACCCCAGCATCGCGCCGCCCGCCGTGGCGATCACCGCCAACTATCCCGGCGCTTCGGCCAAGACCCTCGAGGACACCGTCACCCAGGTCATCGAGCAGAAGATGAAGGGCCTGGACCACCTGAGCTACATGGCCTCCACCAGCGAGTCCAGCGGCCAGGTTACCATCACCCTGACCTTCGACAACGGCACCGACCCGGACACCGCGCAGGTGCAGGTGCAGAACAAGCTGTCGCTGGCCACGCCGTTGCTGCCGCAGGAAGTGCAGCAGCAGGGCGTGACCGTGACCAAGTCGGCGACCAACTTCCTCAACGTGCTGGCCTTCACTTCCGAAGACGGCAGCATGAGCGATTCGGACCTGTCCGATTACGTGGCCGCCAACGTGCAGGAAGCGATCAGCCGCGTCGAAGGCGTCGGCGACACCACCCTGTTCGGTTCGCAGTATTCGATGCGGATCTGGCTGGACCCCAACAAGCTGAGCAACTTCAGCCTGACCCCGCTGGACGTGAAGACCGCGGTGCAGGCGCAGAACGCGCAGGTCTCGGCCGGTCAGCTCGGCGCGCTGCCGGCGGCGCCCAACCAGCAGCTCAACGCCACCATCACCGCGCAGACGCGGCTGAAGACCGCCGCCGAGTTCGAGGACATCCTGCTGCGCACCCAGTCCGACGGTTCGCAGGTGCGGTTGCGCGACGTGGCCCGGATCGAACTGGGCAGCGAGAGCTACAACAGCGTCGGTCGTTACAACGGCAAGCCGGCCGCCGGCCTGGCGATCAAGCTCGCCACCGGCGCCAACGCGCTGGACACGGTCAAGGCGATCGACGCCAGCATGGCCGAGCAGGAGAAGTTCTTCCCGCCCGGCATGAAGGTGCAGAAGCCCTACGACACCACGCCGTTCGTGCGCATCTCGATCGAAGAGGTGGTGCGCACGCTGATCGAGGCGGTGGTACTGGTGTTCCTGGTGATGTACCTGTTCCTGCAGAACTTCCGCGCCACGCTGATCCCGACCATCGCCGTGCCGGTGGTGCTGCTGGGCACCTTCGGCGTACTGGCCGTGTTCGGCTACACCATCAACACGCTGACCATGTTCGCGATGGTGCTGGCGATCGGCCTGCTGGTGGACGACGCCATCGTGGTGGTGGAGAACGTCGAGCGGGTGATGAGCGAGGAGCACTTGCCGCCGAAGGAAGCCACGCGCAAGTCGATGGGGCAGATCACCGGCGCGCTGGTCGGCGTGGCCCTGGTGCTGGCCGCGGTGTTCGTGCCGATGGCGTTCTTCGGCGGCTCCACCGGCGTGATCTACCGGCAGTTCTCGATCACCATCGTCGCGGCGATGACGCTGTCGGTGCTGGTGGCGATGGTGCTGACCCCGGCGCTGTGCGCGACCCTGCTCAAGCCGGCCAAGCAGCACGGCATGGCCACCACCGGTTTCTTCGGCTGGTTCAACCGCGTGTTCGATCGCGGCAACGGCCGCTATCAGGGCGCGGTGCGGCACATGCTGGGCAAGGGCTGGCGCTACATGATCGCCTACGCGGTGGTGCTGGCGCTGGTGGTGGTCGGCTTCATGAAGCTGCCGGTCGGGTTCCTGCCGGACGAGGACCAGGGCACGCTGTTCGTGCTGGTGCAGTTGCCGCCAGGCGCCACCGCGGCGCGCACCGACACGGTGCTGCGCCAGGTCGAGCAGCATTTCCTGGTCGATCAGAAGGACTCGGTCGCCGGCCTGTTCACGGTGTCGGGCTTCAGCTTCGCCGGTAGCGGGCAGAACCTGGGCCTGGCCTTCGTCAAGCTGCGGCCCTGGGACGAGCGCACCGGCAAGGGCCAGAGCGTGACCGAGGTGGCGGCCAAGGCCGGCAAGTACTTCGCCGGCATCCGCGACGCCAAGGTGTTCGCGTTCGCGCCGCCGGCGGTGTCGGAACTGGGCAATGCGACTGGCTTCGACCTGATGCTGCAGGACCGCGCCAACCTCGGCCACGACGCGCTGATGCAGGCGCGCAACCAGTTGCTGGCCGAGCTGTCGCAGGACAAGCGGCTGGTCGCGGTGCGCCCGAACGGGCAGGAGGACACGCCCGAGTTCAAGCTGGAGATCGATCCGCACAAGGCGGAGACGCTGGGCCTGTCGATCTCCGACATCAACGGCACGTTCTCCAGCGCCTGGGGCAGCACCTACGTCAACGACTTCATCGACAAGGGCCGGGTCAAGAAGGTGATGCTGCAGGCCGATGCGCCGTATCGCATGCTGCCGGAGGACATCGACCGCTGGTACGTGCGCAACAGCGCCGGCACCATGGTCGCGTTCAATTCCTTCGCCAAGGCCAGCTGGACCACCGGTTCGCCGCGGCTGGAACGCTACAACAGCGTGCCGTCGGTGGAGATCCTGGGCATGGCGCTGCCCGGCGCGGCGTCCAGCGGCGAAGCCCTGGCCATCGTCGAGGCGGCGGCGGCCAAGCTGCCGCCGGGCATTGGCTTCGAGTGGACCGGGCTGTCGCGTCAGGAGAAGGCGTCCAGCGGCCAGACCGGCATGCTGTATGGGCTGTCGATCCTGATCGTGTTCCTGTGTCTTGCCGCGCTGTACGAAAGCTGGGCGATTCCGTTCGCGGTGATCCTGGTGGTGCCGCTGGGTGTGTTCGGCGCGCTGCTCGGCGCGGTGCTGACCTGGAAGATGAACGATGTCTACTTCCAGGTCGGTCTGCTGACCACGATCGGCCTGGCCTGCAAGAACGCGATCCTGATCGTGGAATTCGCCCGCGAGCTGCACGAGGGCGGCAAGAGCCTGCTGGAGGCGGCGCTGGAGGCGGCGCGCATGCGCCTGCGGCCGATCCTGATGACCTCGCTGGCGTTCATCCTCGGCGTGGTGCCGCTGGTCTTGGGCAGCGGCGCCGGTGCCGGCGCGCAGCATGCGCTGGGCACCGCGGTGATCGGCGGCATGCTGTCGGGCACGGTCCTGGCGATCTTCTTCGTGCCGCTGTTCTTCGTGCTGGTGTGCGGCCTGTTCAAGCGCCGCGCCGATACCCCCGACGATCCGTCCGCCGCGCGCGTCGCGGAAGGAGCCTGACATGTCCCGTTCGATCCTGACCCCGCTGGCGCTGGCGGTATCCACGTTGCTCGCCGGCTGCAGCCTGATGCCGGCCTACGAGCGCCCGGCGGCGCCGGTGCCGGCGCAATTCGACGGCGCCGCCGCCGATGCCGGCGCGCAGGCCGGCGCCGTCCCCGTCGCCGACATCGGCTGGCGCGCGGTGTTCACCGATCCCAAGTTGCAGCAGGTGATCGAGCTGGCGCTGGACAACAACCGCGACCTGCGCGTGGCCGCGCTCAATATCGACCAGGCCTGGGCGCAGTACCGCGTGCAGCGCGCCGACCTGGCGCCGGGCGTGGACCTGGGCGGCAGCGGCAACGGCTCGCGCACCCCGGGCGATCTGTCCGGCACCGGGCAACCGCTGGTGGCGCACAGCTACAGCGCCACGCTCGGCATCAGCGCCTACGAACTGGACCTGTTCGGCCGCGTGCGCAGCCTCAAGGAACAGGCGCTGCAGCAGTTCCTGTCCACCACCGAGGCGCAACGCAGCACCCACATCAGCCTGGTCGCGCAGGTGGCCACGGCCTATCTCACCCTGGCCGCCGACCAGGATCTGCTGCGCTTGGCGCAGGACACGCTGACCAGCCAGAGCGAGAGCTACCGGCTGCAGCAGCGCAGTTTCGACCTCGGCGCGGCCTCGGCGCTGACCCTGCGCCAGGCGCAGACCACGGTGGAAAGCGCGCGGGTGGACGTGGAGCGCTACACCGCGCAGGTGGCGCAGGATCGCAATGCGCTACGCCTGCTGGCCGGCACCGAGGTGCCGAGCGAACTGCTGCCTACCGCGCTGCCGGACAGCGCCAGCGCCGACGCCAACGTGTTGGCCAGCATCCCGGCCGGATTGCCGTCGGAACTGCTGCAGCGCCGCCCGGACATCCTGGAGGCCGAGCGCACCCTGCAGGCCGCCAACGCCAACATCGGCGCGGCGCGCGCCGCGTTCTATCCGAGCATCAGCCTGACCGCCTCGGCCGGCAGCGCCAGCGCCGGCCTGTCCGGCCTGTTCAAGGGCGGCTCGGGCAGTTGGAGTTTCGCGCCCAGCATCTCGCTGCCGATCTTCGACGGCGGCCGCAACCGCGCCAATCTCGACGTCGCCAAGGTGCAGCGCGACATCGACGTGGCCAACTACGAGAAGGCGATCCAGACCGCGTTCCGCGAGGTCTCCGACGCGCTCGCCGAGCGCAACACGCTGGGCCGCCAGCTGCAGGCGCAACAGGCGCTGGTGGACGCGTCCGCCGACAGCTACCGGCTGTCGCAGGCGCGTTTCGAGCGCGGCGTGGACAGCTACCTCGGCGCGCTGGATGCGCAGCGCACGCTGTACGGCGCCGAGCAGACCCTGATCAGCACGCGGCTGTCGCGCTTCACCAACCTGGTGACCTTCTACAAGGCGCTGGGTGGCGGCTGGGTGGAGATGGCCGCGTCCGCGGACGCGACGGCCTCGACGGGACGCTAGCGGTGCCGCGCCAGGTGCCCACGCCGGCGCGGGCGCAGCGGCGTGGCGAGCGGGGCGCGACGCGCGAAAAGCACGCCGCGATCCTGGATGCGGCGCGGCGGCTGTTCTCCCGCAACGGCTTCGACACCACCACCATGGACGCCGTCGCTGCCTGCGCGGACGTGTCCAAGGCCACCGTCTATGCGCATTTCGCCAGCAAGGACGCGCTGTTCCAGGCGGTCGTGGACGCGATGGTGGGCGAGATGCCGGATCGCTGGGATGCGCTGCTCGCCAGCGGCGGGCCGCTGCAGCTGCGGTTGACGGCGGTGGCGCACGACCTCATGGCGATGACGGCCGCGCCGATGCTGCAGGCCATCCATCGCATGCTCGCGCTGTCCACGCAGGTGTCGCTGCAGCAGGCCGATACGTACTGGGACCTGTGTTTCGCGCGCTACGATCGCGCCATGCAGCGGTTCCTGCGCGCGCAGATCCGGCAGGGCACGCTGGCGATCGCCGACGTGGCGCAGGCGTCCGCGCAGTTCTTCGCGTTGATCGCCAGCGCGTCGGCGTTGCGCGGATTGCTGACCGGCGAGCCGGTGGCGCCGCCGCGGCCGGGCGCGCGTTGCGTGGAAAGCGCGGTCGCGCTGTTCGTGCGCGGCTATCGCGCGGCGGCCAAGCCTGCGCCGGCAACGCGCCGGCGCATCGCCGCCAGGCCCTAGACGGGCCGCGCGGCCCGTCTAGGGCGCTGTTCCCGGATCGGCAGATTGACCAGCGCTGCGGCCACGGCCAGGGCCATGTCCGCGTACCACATCCACTGGTAGTTGCCGAAGCGCTCCAGCGCCACGCCGCCGAGCCAGGCGCCGAAGAAGCCGCCGATCTGGTGCGACAGCAGGGTCAGGCCGAACAGCGTGCCCAGGTAGCGCGGCCCGAACAGCTTGCCGATCAGCCCGGCGGTGGGCGGGACCGTCGCCAGCCAGGTGAAGCCGAGCGCGGCCGCGAACAGGTAGAAGGTCAGCGGCGTCGGCGGCGCCAGCAGGTACAGCGCGATCAGCACCGCGCGGCTGGCGTACATCGCCAGCAGCAGCCACTTCATGCGCACGCGCTCGCCGAGCTTGCCGGCGATCAGGCTGCCGGCGACGTTGCACAGGCCGATCAGCGCGATGGCGATGGCCGACACGCTGGGCGCCAGCCCGCACAACGCGATTTCCCCGGGCAGGTGGGTGACCAGGAAGGCGATGTGCACGCCGCAGGTGAAAAAGCCCAGGTGCAGGCACCAATAGCTGCGGTCGCGCAGGGCGATGCGCAGCTGCGCGCGCAAGCCGCCGTCGGGCGCGGCCGCCGTCGCGGTCGTGGTCGCGACCTGCGCCTGGCCCTTGCGGCGCAGCGGCCAGGCCAGCGGCAGGGTCAACAGCGACAACGCGGCCATGCCGGTCATGGCCATCGCCCAGCCGGCGGCGCCGATCATCCATTGCACCAGCGGCGCGAACAGGAACTGGCCGAGCGAGCCGCCGGCGTTGATCAGCCCGGCGGCGAACGAACGCTGTTCCGGCGCGAGGCGATGCGCGGTGGCGCCGATCAGCACCGAGAAGCTGCCGGCGCCGGCGCCCGCCGCGGCGAGCAGGCCCAGGCTGACGATCAGGCCCCACTCGGTCGGCAGCCACGGCGCCAGGGCCAGGCCCAGCGCCAGCAGCATCCCGCCCAGCCACAGCACCGGCAGCGGGCCGCGCTGGTCGGCGATGGCGCCGAACACAGGCTGGACCGCGCCCCATACGAACTGGCCGACCGCCAGCGCGAAGCTGATCGCGGCGATGCCGACGCCGCTGCTGCGGTGGATCGGCTCGACGAACAGGCCGGTGGTCTGGCGCGCGCCCATGGTCAGCATCAGCGTCGCCGAGGCGATGATCAGCAGGCCCCAGTGACGGCTGGCCTGCGCGTGCGGCGCCGCGGCGCTCATGCGGCGGCGTCCTCGCGGTCCGCGCACAGCGCGCGTTCCAGCTGCCGCAGCTGGCGGTGCAGGGCGTCGATGGCGGCATTGCCGGCCAGTGCATCGATCCGCGCCTGCGCGCGTTCCCAATGCGGCAGTGCACGCTTGAGCAGGCGCCGGCCGGCGGCGCTGACCACCACCAGCTTCTGCCGTGCATCGTCGCCGCGGCGTTGCTCGATCCAGCCGGCCGCCTGCATCGGCTTGAGATTGCGCGACAGCGTGCTGCGGTCCATGCCCAGCCGCTCGGCCAGCGCGCCCAGCTGCTGCGCGGTGCCGGCGCGGCGCAGGATCGAATACTCGTTCAGGCTCAGCCCCACCGCGCTCAGTTCGCGGTCGTAGACCTGCGAGGTACGCCGCGCGGCGCGGCGCAGCAGGAAACAGGTGCAGCGGCAGGGTGCGGTGTCGTCCATGTCCGGCAAAGTACGTGCATATGCATGCAATTGGCAAGCGCCGGACGGACCGGCAGGGCGGCGTGCTGCCGCCGTTCGCGGGCGGCGCGGGCAGGACATGTCCTGGCCGGTCGACGCCATGCAGGCGCATGGCGCGGCTCGCGCGCAGCTGCAGCGATGCAACGCTTCGCCAGGCGTAGCGACGCACGTGGACGCTTGCGCGCACGCTCGCGGATCGCCGGCATTGCTATGCTCTGCGGCGCCTTGCGCTTGCCGGAGTGCCGTCCCGATGCCGAACACACGCACCGTCTCTGTGCCGATCGCCGCCGCGCGGGCGCGCGCGCTGTGGCTGGATGCGCAGCGGCTGACCACTCCGGCGCCGTTCGGCGCCGGGGCCGAGGCGGTGCGGCAGGCCGCCGCGCACCTGGGGTACGTGCAGATCGACACCATCCACGTGATCGAACGCAGCCACCACCACGTGCTGTACAGCCGCATTCCCGCCTATCGCAAGCAGGATCTGGAACAGGCGCAGGCGCAGGACAAGTCGGTGTTCGAATACTGGACGCATGCGCTGGCCTATGTGCCGATCGCCGACTACCGCATGTACGTGGCGCAGATGGCGCGCTACCGCGCCCAGGCGGACGCGGCCGGCAAGATCGATCCGGCCGACTACGCCAGGCTGCTGCGGCGCATCCGCAACGATGGGCCGTTGTCGATCCGCGATATCGACGACGACGTGCTGGTCGAGAAGACCCATCCGTGGGGCAGCCGCAAGCCGTCGCGCGCGGCGTTGCGCTATGGCTTCTTCAGCGGCGATCTGGTGGTCAGCCAGCGCAGCGGCATGCTCAAGACCTACGAGCTGGCCGCGCGCCATTTCGGCTGGAGCCGGCGCCCGCGCCCGGCCAGCGACACGCAGTACGCGCGCTATCTGCTGGAGCGCGCGCTGCGCGCGCAGGGCCTGGTCGGCGTGGACTCGATCTGCTACGGCGATGCCGGCGCCAAGCCTGCGGTGCGCGCGCTGATCGCCGCCGCGGTCGCCGCCAGGCGTCTGTTGCCGGTGCATCTGCAGGGCCAGGAGCAGGCCGCGCTATGGGCCGAACCGGCGCTGCTGGAGCATGCGCCGCCGCTGCCGGACGAGTCCCTCGCGCAGCTGCTGTCGCCGTTCGATCCGTTGCTGATCCAGCGCAAGCGGCTGCAGCAGTTCTTCGGCTACGAACATCGCTTCGAGGCCTACGTGCCGGCGCCGCAGCGGGTGCTCGGCTACTTCGCGCTGCCGGTGCTGGTCGGCGACCGTATCGTCGCCGCACTCGATCTGAAGATGGATCGCCAGGCGGGCAGGCTGCTGATCCAGAAATGGACCTGGTTGGTGCCGCAGCGGCCGGCGCTGAAGCGGGCGATCGACGCGGCGCTGCAGCGCTTCGAGCGGTTTCATCTGCAGTAGCGGGAGCGTGTCGCCGGGCTAGGCGCAGGCGCGCGAGATCGCAGTGCGTCGTTGCCACGGGCGTATCGGGGCGCTGCCGCGCAGTGTCGGCGCACAAACAAAAATCCCCTGCAAGACGAGCGCAGGCGCTAGGGTGCGGTTGCCGTTCCGGAGAGAGTGCCGCGGTGAAGAACTGGATGTTCCTGCTGATTGCGATCGTCGCCGAAGTGGTCGCGACCTCGGCGCTGAAGGCGAGCGAAGGCTTCGTCCGACCGTGGCCTTCGCTGCTGGCGGTGCTCGGCTACGGCGTCGCGTTCTACTTCCTGTCGCTGACCTTGCGCAGCATTCCGGTGGGCGTCGCCTACGCGCTGTGGTCCGGCATCGGCATCGTGCTGGTCTCGCTGGTGGCCTGGCTGCAGTTCGGCCAGAAACTGGACGCCCCCGCGCTGGCCGGCATGGCGCTCATCGTTGCCGGAGTGATCGTCATCAACGTGTTTTCCAGCACGGCGCAGCATTAGGGCGCGTCATCGATCCCCAAGCAGATCGCGCCGCTCCTGTGCGTGCACGGGACAAGCACTGGAAGGTGTGGAAGATGCTTGTACCCGGGCGATGAGGTAGCGCCGAGAGCGCACACGAGCCGCCCTGCGGGTTGGGCCTGTCAGGCCGCCAGCCGGCGCCGCGCGGCTTGACCTGACCGCCAGTCAGGCGCTGCGCCACGCAGCACCGGCTGGCGGCCTGACCGACCCAACGCGACCTACTTGGGAATCGATGACACGCCCAGGGCCAGGCGCCCGGCGCGGCATGCGTCTGGACCTGCCGCCATGCCGTGCCGGGCCGGCCCGCGCTTGCGCGCGGCGGCGGTCGACGCAGCGGATCAGGCCTTGAAGAAGGCCAGCAGATCCTTGTTGATCTCGTCCGGGTGGGTGGTGCACATGCCGTGCGGGTAGCCCTTGTAGACCTTCAGCGTGGCGTGCTTGACCAGCTTGGCCGACAGCAGCGCCGAGTCGGCGATCGGCACGATCTGGTCGTCGTCGCCGTGCAGGATCAGCACCGGCACCTCGATCTGCTTCAGGTCCTCGGTGAAGTCGGTTTCCGAGAACGCCTTGATGCAGTCGTAGTGGGCCTTGGCGCCGCCCATCATGCCCTGCCGCCACCAGTTGTCCTTGATCCCTTGCGACACCTTGGCGCCATCGCGGTTGTAGCCGTAGAACGGAACCGGCACCTCCTGGTAGAACTGCGCGCGGTTGGCCGCGAGCTGGGTGCGGAAGCCGTCGAACACGTCCATCGGCAGGCCGCCCGGGTTGTGCTCGGTCTTGAGCATGATCGGCGGCACCGCGCCGATCAGCACCGCCTTGGCCACGCGGCCGGCGCCGTGCCTGGCGACATAGCGCGCCACTTCGCCGCCGCCGGTGGAATGGCCGACGTGGATGGCGTTCTTCAGGTCCAGATGCTTGGCCAGCGCGGCCACGTCGGCGGCATAGGTGTCCATGTCGTTGCCGGTCGCGGTCTGCGTGGAACGGCCATGGCCGCGGCGGTCGTGGGCGATGACGCGGTAGCCCTGGGCGACGAAGAACAGCATCTGCGCGTCCCAGTCGTCGGCGCTGAGCGGCCAGCCGTGATGGAACACGATGGGTTGGCCGGTGCCCCAGTCCTTGTAGAAGATGTCGGTTCCGTCTTGCGTGGTGATGCTGGGCATGGTGGTGTCCTGATGGGCGTGCGGGCTGGCCGCAGGCGTGGGGGAAAGGCCGGTGCGGCCCGGTGCGGCGATGCCTGCCAGGGGCAGGGCGGTCAATGCGGCGGCGCCGAGCAGCAGGCGCCGCCTGACAGGATCGGCGATGTCGGTGTGCGTCGTGTGAGCGTCCATTGCAGGTCCCGCGTCGAAGGCAGCGATGCAGATGATGCGCGGCGCGGCGCGCTGCCGATTGCATAATCCTGCTGGTTTGCCGCGCCACGCCGCGCGCATGCGCGGTCGAGCCATCGCGCTTTCGTCGCCGCCAGGTCACCTCGTCACCACAGGCCGCTGCTTAGGCTGTGGTTCCCCCCAGCCTGTGCCGCCGCATGTCCGCTGCCAGACACTGTTTCCACGCTGCCATCGTCGCCTGCCGCCAGCGCGCGCCCGCGGTGCTGGCGGTGGCGATGGCGACCGAAGGCTCCACCTACGCGCATGCCGGCGCGGTGGCGCTGTTCGGCGCCGACGGCGCGCAGCAGGGCTGGCTCAGCGGCGGTTGCCTGGAGCCGGAGATCGCGCGTTGCGCGGCGGCCGTGGCGGTGACGGGCGAACTGGCCTGGATGGACATCGACACGCGCGACGACGAGGACCTGCTGTCCGGTTCGGCGGTGGGCTGCCGCGGCCGCCTGCATCTGGCTTTGCTGCCGTTGCGCGCCCTGCCTGGGTTCGAACGCCTGGCGCAGGCATGGCTGCAGCGGCGCGGTGCGTTGCGCCTGGCGCTGGACGCCGACGGCGGCATCGTCGCGGCGGTGGCCGGCGAGACCTTGCAGTGGCGTTTGCGGTGCCAGTCCTGGGCTGGCGCGGCCGCTTGCGGCGGCCAGGTGCAGGTGCCGCCGCCGCCGCGGGTCAGCGTGTTCGGTGCCGGCCCGGAAACCGCGGTGCTGTTGCCGCTGCTGCGGCAACTGGGCTGGATGACCACGCTGGTGGAACAGCGTCCGCGCTGGGCGGCGCAGGCGATGCTGGCCGACCAGACCCTGGCGTGCACGCCGACCCGCGCGCTGGACGCTTGCGCCGACAGCGACGCGGCCTTGGTGATGCACCATCATTTCGAACTCGACCGCGAGGCGCTGGCGGCGCTGGCGGCGAGCGCGATCCCGTTCCTGGGCCTGCTGGGACCCGCGCGCCGGCGCGAGGACCTGTTCCGGCTGTTGCGCCCGCAGCAGCACGCGCAACTGCTGCCGCGGCTGCATTCGCCGATCGGGTTGCGGCTCGGCGGCAGCGGCGCGGAGGCGATCGCGTTGAGCATCGCCGCGCAATTGCAAGGCATCCGCGACGTGCAGCAGGCGAGCGCCATCCCGGAGCCGAACCGTTGCAGCGTGACCCGCTTGCACGGCGGCGATGTCGCGGCGGCCGCGCTCGCGCCGTTGCGTGCCGACAGCGGCGCGCGGGGCGCGGCGCGATGAGCAACGCGCATGCCGCGCTGATTCTCGCCGCCGGCGCCAGCCGCCGCCTCGGCCACGCCAAGCAGGCCTTGACCCGCGACGGCGAACCCCTGCTGCGGCGCGCGGCGCGGCTGGCGCTGGCCTCGTCGCCGGCCCGCTGCGTGGTGGTGCTGGGTGCGCAGGCCGAGGCGCTGCGCCCGGCGCTGGCCGACTTGCCGGTGGAGATCGTGGTCAATCGCGATTGGTCGACCGGCATGGGCGGCAGCCTGGCCTGCCTGCGCGCGGCGCTGCACGGGGATGCGTCGATCACCCACAGCCTCGTGCTCGGCTGCGATCAGCCGGCGCTGGAGGCGGCGCATTTGCAGGATCTGCTGGCCGCGTCGCGGCGCGCCGCCTCCGGTTGCGCGGTCAGCGCCTACGCCGGCGTGCGCGGCATGCCGGCGGTGGTGGCGCAGGCATGCTGGCACGCGCTGCCGTTGGGCGGCGACCAGGGCCTGCGCGGGTTGTTCGACGCGATGGCGCCGGACAGCCTCGGCTGCATCGTCGCCCCGGCGTTGGCGCTGGACCTGGACACGCCGCAGGACGTGCAGGCCGCGGTGGAACGCGGCTGGTTGGATCCGTAGGCGCTAGGTTACGCTCGATCGGCAGGTGTTGTAGGAGCGGCTTAAGCC
>NZ_JACSQX010000007.1:145500-189488 GCF_014836395.1 Xanthomonas bonasiae | reverse complement strand
GCTTCAGCCGCGACCCGTCTCCATCGGGAAAGCGTCGCGGCTGAAGCCGCTCCTACAGGTGGGTGAGGTGCGCGCGATGGCCTGCCGCCGAACGCGCGCGGTGAATCGGTGGCAGGCATGGCGGGTCAGCCGATCAGCTTGTCCGGGGTGATCGGCAGTTCGCGGATGCGCTTGCCGGTGGCGTGGAACACGGCGTTGGCGATGGCCGCGGGAATGCCGACCATGCCCAGCTCGCCCATGCCCTTGACCCCGAGCGGGTTGACGATGGTGTCGTTCTCCTCGACGAACATGGTCTCGATCAGGTGCACGTCGGCGTTGACCGGCACGTGGTAGTCGGCGAGCGAGGCGTTGAGCATGCGCCCGTAGCGATGATCGACCTCGGTGCCTTCGCTGAGCGCCATGCCGATGCCCATCACCACGCCGCCGATCTCCTGGCTGTGCGAGGTCAGCGGATTCATGATCTTGCCGCAGGCAGTGGCCTCGATGACCCGGGTCACCTGCACCATGCCGGTGTCCGGATCGACCTTGACCTCGATGAACTGCGCGCCGTGCGCGGCAGTGGCGTAGTTCTTGCGCTCGGCCGAGGGCTTGGACTCGTGCACCACTTCCAGTTGCTGCAAGCCGTGCTGGCGCATCAGCTTGGCCACGTCCAGGCCGGCGTCGGGGTTGCCGATCGGCTGCAGGCGGCCGTCGGCCAGTTCCACCTTGTCCACGTCCAGCCCGGCGAACGCGGCTTGCCCGTCCTGCCTGGCCAGGTCCAGCAGCTTGCCGCGAATCTCGCGTGCGGCGCCGTGGATCGCGCTGCCGACGCTGGCGGTGGTCCACGAGCCGCCCTGCGACGGCGCTTTCGGCAGGCGCGTGTCGCCGAGTTCGAACTGCACGCGCTTGGCGTCCAGCCCCAGGTATTCGGCGGCGATCAGGGTCATCACCGTGTAGGTGCCGGGGCCGATGTCGGCGGTGGCGCTGCCGACCTGGGCGCTGCCGTCGGCCTTGAGCACCACCCGCGCCAGCGCCGGCATCTGCATCGCCGCCCAGGTGCCGGTGGCCATGCCCCAGCCGACCAGCAGGCGGCCGTCCCGCATCGAGCGCGGCTCGGGCGTGCGCTTGCTCCAGCCGAAGGTTTCGGCAGCGAGCGAATAGCATTCGCGCAGCGCCTTGCTCGAGAACGGCTTGCCGGTTTCCGGATCGGTTTCGGCGTAGTTGGCCAGGCGCAATTGCAGCGGGTCCATCTTCAGCGCGTAGGCCAGTTCGTCCATCGCGCACTCGATGCCGAACATCTGGCTGATGGTGCCGGGCGCGCGCATCGCCTGCGGCGTCGGCAGGTCGGTCTCCACCACCTCGAAGCGGTCCTCGACGTTGGGGCAGGCGTACAGCGAGCGCGCGTTGCGGAAGAAGGCCTCGTTGAACGCCTCGATGCGCGAGGTGTTGAGCACGTGCCGGTAGCGGATCGCCTGCAGCTTGCCGGCGGCGTCGGCGCCCAGCCCCAGTTCCACCCGGTAGTAGGGGCGGTAGCCGTGGCCGCTGAACATCTGTCGCCGCGTGTAGACGATCTTGACCGGGCGGCCGACCGCCTTGGACACCGCGCCGAGCAGGAAGGTGTAGTAGTTCGGGCGCAGGCATGAACCGAACGCGCCGCCGACGAACAGCGACACCACGTTGACCCGCTCGATCGGAATGCCGAAGTAACCGGCCAACTGCTCGCGGTCCTGGTGCACGTTCTGGCTCTTGTTGACCACGGTCAGGGTGTCGCCGATCCAGTAGCCGATGCCGCCATGCGGTTCCATCGGGTTGTGGTGCTCGATCGGCATCGTGTACGCGGCTTCCACCTTGACCTTTGCGCCCGCGAACGCGGCGGCCGGGTTGCCGCGCGGCTTCGGCGACTCGTCCGGGGTCGGATCGTGCGCCTGGCCGAGCAGCGCGTCGAAATCGGTGTGCGCGGTTTCCGCGGCGTAGTCCACCTGGATCAGCCGCGACGCATGCCGCGCCTGCTCGAAGGTGCTGGCTACCACCACCGCGATCGGCTGCGCGCTGAAATGGATGCGGTCGTCGACCAGCGCGCGGAACGACAGGTCTTCGCCTTTCTTCTTGACCTCGTCGGACACCGGCTTGACCGAATTCAGATGGGTCAGCACCTTGATCACCCCTGGCGCGGCCTCGGCGGCGCGGGTGTCGATGCGCACGATGCGGCCCTTGGCGATGGTGCTGGTGAGAATGTAGCCGTGGGTCAGGTGCGGGATCTGGAATTCCGCCGCATAGCGCGCCTTGCCGGTGACCTTGGCGTAACCGTCGACGCGGCGCATTTCCTTGCCGATGTAGTTCATTGCGGGTTCTCCGGTTCGGTGCTCACGCGGCGTCGCTGCCGCTGGCGCGGTGCAGGGCGCGGATCATCGCGTGGGTGCCCATCGGCACCTTGTAGGCGTTGTGCGCCAGCGGGCGCGCGGCGGCCATCTCCGCCTGCGCGGCGGCGGCGAAGGCGGCTTCGCCGACGCGTTGCCCGACCAGCGCGCGTTCGGCGGCGTGCGCGCGCCATGGCTTGTGCGCCACCCCGCCCATCGCGATGCGCGCCTCGCGGATGCGCCCGTCCGGCTCCAGCGCCAACGCCGCGGCCACCGAGATCAGCGCGAACGCGTAGCTGGCGCGGTCGCGCACCTTCAGGTAGTGGCTGTGCGCGGCGAAGCGCTGCGCGGGCAGGACGATCGACTCGATCAGCTCGCCGTGCGCCAGCTGGTTGTCCAGGTCGGCGCTGGCATCGGGCAGCAGGTGGAAGTCGGCGAAGGGAATCTCGCGGCGGGTGCCGGCGGGCGTGCGCACCTGCACCGTCGCCTCCAGCGCGGCCAGGGCCACGCACATGTCCGACGGATGTACCGCCACGCAGTGTTCGCTGTGGCCGAAGATCGCATGGGTGCGGTTGAGCCCCTCGCGCGCGCCGCAGCCGCTGCCGGGAGTGCGCTTGTTGCAGGGCAGGGCGGTGTCGTAGAAATACCCGCAGCGGGTGCGCTGCAGCAGGTTGCCGCCGTTGGTCGCCATGTTGCGCAACTGCATCGTCGCCCCGGCCAGGATCGCCTGGCTCAGCAGCGGATAGCGCTGGCGCACCAGCGGATGGTTGGCGGTGTAGGTGTTGTTGGCCAGCGCGCCCAGGCGCAGGCCGCCGTCGGCGGTTTCGGCGATCTCGGCCAGGCCCTTGAGCCGGGTCAGGTCGACGATCTCGTCGGCGCCGGTCACCCCTTCCTTCATCAGGTCGAGCAGGTTGGTGCCGCCGCCGAGGAAGCGCGCGTTCGGATTGGCGGCGACGCGGCGCACCGCGTCTTCGGCGGAGCTGGCGCGCCGGTAGTCAAACGGCGTCATCGGCCACCTCCTTCGCCAGCTTCAGCGCGGTCAGCTGGGACTGGTTGACGTAGCGCCAGGTCAGCGGGCGCGGCGCGCCGCCGCTGTGCACGTCCTGGATCGCGGCGACGATCTTCGGATAGGCGCCGCAGCGGCAGATGTTGCCGCTCATGCGTTCGCGCACCTCGGCGTCGCTGAGTTCGGTGACCGGCTGGCTGACGTCGGCGCTGACATGGCTGGCGTCGCCGCGCTTGATCTCGTTGAGCAGCGCCACCGCCGAGCAGATCTGCCCGGGCGTGCAGTAGCCGCACTGGAAACCGTCGTGCTGCACGAACGCGTCCTGCATCGGATGCAGCCGCTCGCCGTCGGCCAGGCCTTCGATGGTGGTGATCTGCGCGTCCTCGGCCTGCGCGGCCAGGGTCAGGCAGGACAGGCGCCGCTCGCCGTCGACGATCACCGTGCAGGCGCCGCATTGGCCGTGGTCGCAGCCCTTCTTGGTGCCGGTCAGCGCCAGGTGTTCGCGCAGCGCGTCCAGCAGCGTGGTGCGCGGATCCAGCTGCAAGGGGTGGCGCTGGCCGTTGACCTGCAGCACCACCGGCATCGCGTTCTGCGGCGTGGCCGCACTGGGGGCCGGCGCGGCGAAGGCGGCGTCGCTGAAGACGATCTGCCCGCCCGCGCTGCTGAGGCCGGCGGCCGACAGCAGGGCGAGGAATTCGCGCCGCGACAGGCCGCTGATCCCGAGCCGGCGCGCGAGCGCGGCCTCGTCGTCGCTCAGCCCGGCATCGTGCGTGGGGTCGGCGGCGCCGGGCGCGGCCTGGGAAGGGTGAGGATCGTGCTGCATCGGTCTCTCCTGCCTGGGGGACCGCCGCATCGCTGCGCGCTGGCGCAACAACGGATGCACGGTTCGACCTGGGTAGCGGTGCCGCCATCGCGGCACCGGCGCACGGGCGCGCTGAGACGCCCATGCCCGAGCATTGCAGCGGCGTCGCGAAGAGATTGCGAAGGGAGGGTGGTGGGGTGGTGATGTCGCCGGGATTCGGGACTTCGCAAGGGTGCAGCGTTTTGCGTTCCTGTAGGAGCGGCTTCAGCCGCGACAGGCGCTACGGATAGCGCCTGTCGCGGCTGAAGCCGCTCCTACGACAGCGTGCCGAGCGGAATTTCGGCGGTGGCAATGCGCAGGCGCTACCAGCGATACGCCACCGACACCTGGTACTGGCGGCCGGCGATCGGGCGGCCCATGAACACGCCGCCGGTGGCCGCACCGGGCACGCGCACATTGCCTTCGGTCAGACCCAGTTCGTCGGTCACGTTGCTGCCGCTGGCGGTGACTTCCCAGTGCTCGCCGGCATGCAGGCTGGCGCCGACATCGAGCATGTCGTAGGACGGCAGGCGCTGGCTGTTGGCCAGGTCGGCGTAGCGCTCGCCGATGTAGGAGTAGGTGGCGAACACGCGCAGGTCGCCGAACGGCAGCATCCAGTAGTAGCTCGGGGTCAGCCTAAACTGGCGCTTGGGCTGGCGCATCACCTGGTTGCCGGTGTACTCGCGGTAGTTGCGGTACTTGGCGTCCAGCCATACCCCGGTGCCGGCCAGTTCGAAGCCGCCGAACGGACGGATCGCGCCTTCCACCTCCAGGCCGTAGGCGCGCGAATCGCCGACCGTGGTGAAGTTGCTGCCATTGGCCAGGAAAGCCTGGAACGGCGAGTTCTTGAAGGTGTTGTAGAACGCGGTCAGGTACAGGTCGTAGGCGGTCGCACCGGACTTCAATCCCAGTTCGTACTGGTCGATGTCCTGCACCTTGGTCTGCCCGTCGCGCAGGTTGTCGAAGCCGGGGAACTTGACCCCGGAATTGACCCGCGCGAACAGGCTGTTGTGGTCGTCGAGCTTGAAGTTCAGGCCGGCGGTCCACGACAGCGCATTGTCGTCCTGGTCGATGCGGCGCGCGCTCGGCAGCGAGACCGAGGTGGCGTTGTCGTACAGCGTGGCCGGGTTGCCGTCCAGGTCCACCGTGGCGGTGTCGTGCACGGTACCGGTGACGCGCTGGCGCTCGTAGCGCACGCCCAGGTCCAGGCGCAGGCGTTCGTCCAGTTCCCATTCGTCGGCGACGAACACCGCGGTGTTCTCGCCGTCGTAGTGCGCGCGCAGGGCGAAGAAGGCGGTGCTGGTGAAGCCGTCGCGGGTCGGCTGGCGGCCGTCGTCCAGGCTGACGTCGATGCGCCGCGCGTGGTTCTGCGCGGTCAGCAGCATGGTGTTGCCCAGGTACCAGGTGTCGTTGGATGAGTATTTGGCGTAGTAGCTGCCGATGGTGAGCGTATTGCCGGCGAACAGCTCGCGGCTCAGGCGCAGGTCGTTGGTGAAGGAGTTCAGGCGCTTGTCCACCGACCACCAGCCGGCTTCCAGCACCTGCTGGTCGGGATCGACCGCGCCGCCGCCGTTGGTATAGCTGGCGCTGCCGGTGCTGCCGTAGCCGGCGATGAAATCGCCCAGGCGCTGCGGCGCATCGCCGGTGAACAATGCATAGGTCGGCGCGGTGCCGCCCATCACGCTGAAACGGTCGGCGAGGGTCCAGTCGCCGAGTTGCCAGTTCAGTTCGCCGCCGAACACGTCGATGTTGACCCCGCGGCCGTCGGCCAGGTCGCGCTGCACGGTCTCGCCATTCGGGCCGACCGGCAGGCTGACATTGCGGAAGTCGTTGCTGAGCAGGGTGCCGGTCTGCGCGTTGAGCCCGGGGAAGCTGGACAGGTCGCTGCCGTTGTTGCGCGACAGCAGCGGGATCGCGGTGTAGAAGGCGTTGTTGTCGTCGGTGTGGCGCGCGTAGAAGGTCAGGTCGCCGCTGTCCCAGCGCTTGCTCAGGGTGGCGCTGAACTGGCCGCCCTTGTCGGCGGAGAACTGCGGGTCGCGCACGCCGTCGGTCTCGCGAAAGAAACCGCCGATGCTGTAGTACCAGCCGTTGCCCATCGGCCCGCTGTTGAACAGGTCGATGCGGCGCAGATTGTCGCTGCCGCCGGTGAGGCGCACGCTGCCCGCCGGCTCGTCCTGGCCCTGCTTCTGGATGAAGTTGGCGGTGATGCCGGCCTGGCCGTTGGAGAAGATCGGGCTGGAGCCGCCGCGCAGCACTTCCAGGCGCTCGACGGTGTCGTCGGTGCGGAACAGGGTGGAGTTTTCCAGGAACGACAGCGTCGGCGGCGGGAACAGTGGCGAGCCGTCGAGCTGGAAGGTGACGAACGGCGCATCGCCTTCCGACGGCATGCCGCGCACGAAGATGTTGGCGCCGGTGCCGCCGCCGCTGGGCTCGGCCCACACGCCGGGCACGATCTTCAGCAGGTCGGCGCTGCTCTGCGGCACCGCCTGCTGGATCTGTTCGGGCGTGGCGGTGGTGATCGAGAAGCTGGCGTCGCGCTTGCGTAGGCCCTTGAAGCGCGCGGTGCCGCTGACCACCACGGTATCCAGGGTGGTGGCATCGGACTGCGTTGTGGGCGCGGCGGGTGCAGTGGCGGTCTGCGCCAACGCCGTTGGTGCAAGCAGGGTGGCGGCTATGGACAGCGGCAGCAGGCGCAGGGGCATGGCAGGTTTCATGAAGAATCTCTCCTTTCTTCATTCGCAACGGTGCGCCGGTGCGCATGGCGGCCCGCGCGCGCAGCGCAGGTCAACGCAGGATCGGCCGGCACAGCGCGACGCAGGGGGCATCGCGCGGGACTCTTTGTAACGCCGTTGCGCGGCCAGGCCATTGTGCAGCGCGGTAGAGGCAGCGTTTGCGTGACAGGCTGCGCAGGCCGATCGCCGCCGCCGGGCGTCGCGTGCGAGGCGCTGCGCAGGCGCTGCCGCGCCGATCGCTTCGCCGCAGCGCTGCAGAGCTGGAGCGTCTCCCGCTGCGAATGGCCGGTGGAGCGGCGCGCGCCTTGTCGCCAATACCTGGCGCCATCGATACGCAGAGCGGACACGACAGCGGGCCGTTCGTTTTCGGCAGTGCCACAGCGGCGATGCGACGCTTTGCGCCTGTGCCGGTCGCATCCTCCTGGCGGGAGAGGATCGCCGCGCCCGATCACTCCTGGATCAGATCGAACGTGTTGCCTTCCGGGTCGGCCAGGGTCGTGAAGCGGATTTGCGGCAGTTCGTATTTCTGTACCACGCTCGCACCGAGCGCGGACAGGCGCTCGGTCTCCTTGTCCAGGTCCGGCGTCCTGAAATCCGGATGCACCCTGTTGCGCCCCGTTGTCGCCCGTTCGGTTTTGAAGAACTGCAACGGGAGAAGGTGCGGTGGCGTGTCCAGGGTGACGAGCACGCCATGATCGGTGCCGATCGCGACGCCAAGGGCTTGCGACCACCACGCTGCCAGTGCCTGCGGGTCGATCGTGTCGATGGTGAGTGCATGCGTTTTCATGGGCGTTTTCCTTGTTGAAGGGCACGGCGCCGCGGTGCGGCGCCGCAGCGTCTCAGCGGGCGCTGTCGATGATGAGTCCGCCGTCAGGGGTCAGGCTGGATCCCGTGATGAACTGTGAATCCGCTGTCGCGAGGAACAGCACGACAGGGGCGATATCCGGTTCCGGTTGCCCGAAGCGGCCCAACGCATTGGTCGGCGGCGGCACGTCGTGTTCCGGACCCCAGGTCTCGGCCACGGGCAGGACGTTGTTCACGGTGATCCGGTCGGCGCCCCATTCGCGCGCAGCGGTGCGGGTCAGGGCGCGGACCGCCTCCTTCGCCATGTTGTAGGGCGTATAGCCAGCCAAGCCGACCACGCCGGCCGATGAGCCGAAATTGATGACGCGGCCTTCGCCGCTGGCCTTCAGATACGGATAGGCGGCCTGCATGGTGCGCAGATAGGCGATCGGCCCCGTGTCGAAATTGCGCTGCAACTGCTCCGCCGACAGTTCGATGACGGAAGAGAACGGCGCCGATGGATCGAAGGCGTTGTTGACGAGGATGTCGAGCCCGCCGAACGCTTCCACGGCCCTGTTCACCGCCGCCTTGATCTGTTGCGCGTCGCTGATGTCGGCGGCGATACCGATCGCGGTGCCGCCGGCGGCCTCGATCTCGGCCACGACGGCGTCGACAGTGGCCGCGGTGCGCGACAGCACGGCCACCTTGGCGCCTTCGGCCGCCAACAGCCTGGCGGTGGCGCGGCCGATCCCGCGCGTGGCGCCGGTGACGAGCGCGATCTTTCCATTCAGTCGTGCCATTTCGTTGCTCCGTTCAGTGGGCTGTGTCGTGGATCGCAGCGGTCGAGCCGTAGGGCGAGGGCATGTCGCGCGCTACGTTCTGCGTGGTGAAGGACGCGGCCAGCAGGGCCAGGCCGACGACGGCCGGCAGCGCGCCTTTCGGCTTGCGCACGCCAAGGTGCGCAGACCCGGACAGCAGCAGGTGGAAGAAGATGCCGGCATAGGCCAGGTCGCTCAGCGGCACGCTGAAGCGCGACAGGATCGCGAGCGGCGCGAGCAGCTTCACCACGATCATGAGCGGCACCAGATAGGCGGCAGGATAATGCAGCTCGGCAAGGATCCGCCGGACCCACGCTGCTTTGCTCGCGTATACAAATGCGGAGCTCAGATAGAGCAGCGACAATAGCGCCGTGCTGATCCAATAGATAATGATCGGGGTCATGGTTGTTTCCGGTCGCCTCGCGCCTGGGCAAGGCCTTTTGTCGATTTTCGTTTCGCTCGTTCGCTCGTTTGCGCTGCGGCAAAGAGCATGTATAAGAATTTACGCGCTTGATGAATCCGCACAAGTAGGATGAATTATCGACACCAAGTATGGAAAAGCAGACCAATGAAACCGAAAGGTGATTTCACCATGCAGGATGAGATGCGCCGTGCGTTCTCGATGCTCTCGGGCAAATGGAAGCTCGAGATCATGTGGCTGCTCAATCAGCGGGTGTATCGCTTCGGCGAATTGCGCAAGTCGATCCCGGGCATCACCCAGCACATGCTGACGTCGCAGTTGCGCGAGCTGGAACTGGATGGCCTCATCTCACGCACCGTCTATGCAGAGGTTCCGCCGCGCGTGGAGTACGCGATGACCGACAAGGCGCGAGGCCTTGGTCCCACGATGCAGGCGCTCACCGCCTGGTGGAATGAGCATGGAAAGACGGTGCCGACCAAGGCGAACGCGCGGGGCCGAAAGCCGAAATGACCGAGGCCGCTTCCTTGGCCTGCATCGCATCTGGCACGGGAGCCCGCGCACCCCGGCTTTGGCGGCCGGAATGGTTCCGATGCGGCCTGTGCATATGCGCGACGACAGCGGATCCGGGCGTCGGATAATCCGGGAGCGCGCGCGAGCGCGCACCGAAGCGCTGGCTGTGCGCCGCTTTCGTTTTCCGAGCGGACCTGCTGCGCGCGGCGCCTTTTGGGAGCGCCGCCCCATCAGGGCGGGGACACAAAAAAAGAGGCCGCCCTGAGGCGGCCTCGCTTCCGGCGCGGGCGGGAGGGGAACCGCGTCAGAAGAACAGGCGCACGCCGAACGAAGCGTTGCGGCCCGGCAGCATCACGTCGTCCTTCAGGAACGAGGTGTGCACGCGCGCGTCCTGGTCGGTCAGGTTGTTGCCGTCCAGGAACACTTCCCACGCGGTGGCGCCGGCATCGACGTGGTAGGCCAGGTGCGCATCGACCAGCGTGTAGCCGTCGGTCGGGGTCTCGTTGACCGCCACCTTGTCCTGCTTCTGGTAGCGGGTCGCGCCGAGCGACGCGCGCCAGTTGCTCGCGTCCCAGCGCAGCTGCGCGCCGTAGCGTGCCGGGGCGATGCGCGGCAGGTTGCCGCCGTCCTTCAGCCGCGCGCGCACGGTGTCGCCGAACACGCGCAGGTCCCAGGCGCCGCTGTCGTTGTCGGCCAGGTGGAAGGTGGCCTCGCCCTCGAAGCCATGGAAGATCGCGTCGGCCTGGGTCCACTGGCGGATCGGCAGGAAGTCGTTGTCTTCCTCGTGGAACCACTGCGCGCCGGTATCGACGATGTAGATGAAATCGTCGTAGCGGTTGTAGTACGCCGCCACCTTGGCATCCACCCAGGCGTTCTTGAAGTTCAGTCCAAGCTCGGCCTGGTTGGCCTTCTCCGGCTTGAGGTCGGCGTCGCCGATCTCGTAGGCGAGGGTGGCGATGTGCGGGCCGTCGGCGAACAGTTCCTCCTCGGCCGGCGCGCGCTCGGCGTGATCCAGGTTGGCGGTCAGGCGCCATTGCTCGTTGAAGCGGAAGCCGCCGCTGAGCGAGAAGCTCTTCGGGGTGAAGTCGCGGTCCACGCCGGTGTCGGTCTCGTACTTGACCTTGTCCACGCGCGCGCCGACTTCGGCGGTGACGCGGTCCCAGTTGTTGCGGGCCACGGCGAACACGCCGATGGCGCGGGTGTCGGTCTTCGGCACGAACGCCTCTTCGCCGATCGCCTGGAAGGTGGAATCGCTGCCCTGCACGCCGAACGCGGTCTGCCAGTCGCCGCCGACGGTGAAGGAGGCTTCGACGCGGCCTTCGTTGGCACGCTTGTCGAACACCGTGCCCACTTCCTCGCCTTCGAACTCGGTGTGGGTGTAGGCGGTGTGGCCGAAGCTGTAGCGCAGCGCGCTGCCGTCGCCCCACGGATCGGTCAGCCCGCCCTTGAGCTCGTAGCGGTCCTGGTGCATGCGCAGCGACACGCCGCGCTCGCCGGCGGCCAGGTCGCCGGGTTCGCCCGGGTTGCCGTAGTTGTCGCGGAAGCGCGAGGCCGACACGCCGACGAAGCCCCAGTCGCCGGCCAGCGAGGCGCCGATCGAGCCGGTCTTGGTGTCCAGGAAGGAATTGGCCTGGCGGCCCTGCGGGGTGTCGTAGTCCTTCTGGTTGCGGTACACGCCGTCGGCATGGATCGACAGGCCGCTGCCGTTGCCGGCATCGACCCGGAACATGTCGGTGTTGCCGTCCTTGTCGCCGCCGTCGAAGCGCACTTCGGCGCGGCCGTGCACGCCGTCCACCGGGGTCTCGGCGATGCGCCCGTCGACCACGTTGACCACGCCGCCGATCGCGCCGGAGCCGTACAGCAGCGTGGACGGGCCCTTCAGCACTTCGATCTGGTCGGCCAGGAACGATTCCACGGCCGGCGAGTGGTCCTGGCTGACGGTGGACACGTCCTGGGTGGACAGGCCGTCGCTGAGCACCGCCACGCGCGGGCCGTCCAGGCCGCGGATGATCGGTCGGCCCACGCCGGGGCCGAAGTTGGAACTCTGCACGCCGGGCAGGCTGGCCACGGTCTCGCCGACGCTGGCGCCGCGGTTCTCGTCCAGGCGCTCGCCGGCCAGCACCTCCACCGGCTGGCTCAGGTCGCCGGCGGCGTCGCGCAGCGGACTGGCGGTGACCACCACCGCGTCCATGTCCTTCACGTGGCGGTCCTGCTTGCGGCCATCGGCATGGCGGCTGTCGCTGGCCGGCGGCGTGGCGGCGTCCGCGGCGGACGCATCGGCGGCCAGGGCCAGGGCGGGACTGAGCAGGCCGCCCAGCGCCAGGGACAGGGCGGTGCGACGGAGCGAGCGGGAGCGGGAGGAGGACATAGGCATACCGAATGGGAGGAAAAAAGGCGCCGCCAGGCGAGCGCGGGCGCTCGCGTGCGCCGCGCGGAGGCGGCGGCAGGCATGGCATGGGGGGCGTGGCGACCCCCTGGTCGCCGGCCGGGTAATGTTATATTATTCTATAACGCAATCACCACTGTGCTGGAAGTCATGTCGCCCACCTCCGATCTGCGCGCACTGCTCGACCGCCTCGGCGCCACCGGTTCGCTGCTGTGCGCGGTGCATTGCGCGCTGCTGCCGCTGGCATTGGCCGTGTTGCCCTCGCTGGGCCTGTCGGTGTGGCTGGGCGATGGCGTGGAACGCACGCTGGTGCTGTTCGTGAGCTGCCTGGGCCTGTTCAGCCTGGTGCTCGGCTACCGCCGGCATCGCGCCTGGCAGGCGCTGGGCCTGCTGCTGCTGGGTCTGCTGTCGCTGTGGGCCGGCATGCTGGTGCCGGCGCTGCACCATGCGGTGGCGCCGCACGCGGCGATCATGACCTTCGGCGGCACCCTGGTCGGGCTCGCGCACCTGCTCAACCTGCGCCTGAACCACGGCCACGTGCACGACGCCAGCTGCGCCCACTGAGCGCACGTGATAGGCTTGCCGCCCTTGCGCGAGGGCGCTGACCGCGTTGGCCTCGCCAAACCCGTGCACCGCGCGGGGATTTTCGCACACACATTCAGGAGTCGATGAGCATGGGTAAGGGTGACCGCAAGACCGCCAAGGGCAAGCGCTACAACGCCAGCTATGGCAATTCGCGCTCGCACAGCGTGAGCAAGGTGGCCGTGGGCGCCGCGTCGCCGGTCGCCAAGAAGTCGGTGGTCAAGGCCCCGGCGGCGAAGAAGGCCGTGGCCAAGAAGACGGTCGCCAAGGCCGGCTGAGCCTCGGCTCCAGCAGTACGAAAGAACGCGGCGCTTGCGCCGCGTTTTTTTTGCCTCGAAAAAAAGCCGCAGCCCCACAGCCCCGCAGGGCGCAGCTTAAGCCCCTCTCCCCCCGGCGACCGAAGGAAGTCCCTGTGTGAGAGAGGGGTTGGGTGAGGGTCCGGCGCGAAGCGACTCGCGGAGTCGGCGCTCAGCGCGGCGGATCGTCCTCGCCGCTGTCGCCGGCCAGGTCGGTGGTCAGCGGCGTCGGCTCGGGTTCGGGCTCGGCGACGCTCGGCACCGCCAGCAGGTGTTCGGCCAGGCCGCGATAGATCGGCGTGCGGCACACCAGCGCCGAGGCGCCGCGCGCGATCAGCACCGTGGCCAGGATCGGCAGCAGCATGTCGCTGCTGTCGGTCAGTTCCAGCGAGATCACCGCCGAGGTCAATGGCGCCTGGGTGACGCCGGTCAGATAGGCGCACATGCCGAGCAGCACGAAGGTGCGCGGATCCACGTCCGGCATCAGCACCGCCAGGTTGTGGCCGACGCCGGCACCGACCGCCAGCGCCGGCGAGAACAGGCCGCCGGGAATGCCGGCCACGTACGACACCAGGTTCGCCAGCAGCTTCATCAGCCCGAACTCGTGGCCGACGCTGGCGTGGCCCTGCACCAGGCTGCGCGCCTGCTCGTAGCCGGTGCCGAACGCGCCGTTGCCGAAGATCAGGCCCAGCGCGACCAGGGCCAGGCCGCAGGCCGCGGCCAGCAGGACCGGATGGCGGGCGCGCAGCGCGCCCAGCCAGCGCGGCTTGCCGGCGACGGTGGCCAGCACCATGCGGCTGAACGCGCCGCCGAGCAGGCCAGCGACCGCCCCGCACAGCACGATCGCCAGCCACGCCCGGCCCAGCGGCAGCGCTGCGGACACCTTGCCGAAGTAGGTGTAGTTGCCGAGCAGGCCCAGCGAGATCACGCCGCCGACGATCACCGCGGTCAGCAAGGTGCCGGAGAAACGGTGTTCGAAGCGGCCGCTCAGTTCCTCGATCGCAAACACCACCCCGGCCAGCGGCGTGTTGAACGCCGCGGCGATGCCGGCGGCGCCGCCGGCGAGCAGGAAATGCGAGGCCTGGCGCGGATCGCGGAAGCCGAACCAGCGCCCGAGCACGTACATCAGGCTGGCGCCGACGTGCACGGTCGGGCCTTCGCGCCCGACCGAGGCGCCGCCCAGCAAGGCCAGCGTGGTCAGCAGCAGCTTGCCGGCGGACACGCGCAGCGACAGGTTGGTCTGCCGGAAGGCGTCGTCGGGCCGTTCCAGCGCGGCGATCACCTGTGGGATGCCGCTGCCGCGGGTGGGGCGCAACACGCCGTTGGTCAGCCAGGCGAGCAGCGCGAACACGCTCGGCGTGAGCAGCAGCGCCCACCACGGCGAGTGCGCGACGATGCGCTGGAACAGGTGGAAGGCCGCGTCGCTGGCCTTGGCGAACACGATCGCGACCAGCGCCACCGCGACCGCGCCGCCCCACAGCACCGCGCGCTGTTTCCAGCTCTCGTGCGAAAGCAAAGGGCGCAGGCGATGGCGCATGCGCGGCGGCGGCACGGGATCGGGCGACTGCATGCGCGGATTGTCGCATGCGCGCCATCGCGTGGGCCTGTCGCCTCTTCCACACATTCATGCCCGGCGCAGTGTGGGGTTGCGCGCTTGGGCACCTTACTTCGTCGAACGCGGGTGGAGGCGACGCGGTCTGCCGTCGGCAACGTGGCGTGGGAGTGACTCGGCAAGGGTTGCGAAGTGCTGTGGATGCAGCAGTCCCTCTCCCATCGGGAGAGGGGTTGGGGTGAGGGTACGTCGGCACGAGCGGTCTGATATACCGGAATTTCCAGGCTTCGCCCGTACCCTCATCCGCCCCTTCGGGGCACCTTCTCCCGCAGGGAGAAGGGAGCGATCGTCCTGCACCGCGGTGCGCTCAGTTGTTTTCGGGGGACAGCCGCGCCGCGGTTCAGTCGAACAACGACGCCGTCGCGCCGTCCGCCTCGACGGCGCCACGCCGCTCCAACGCCAGCAGCGCGGCCTTGGTCGGCAGGCCGCCGCCGAAGCCGGTCAGGGTGCCGTTGGCGCCGATCACCCGGTGGCAGGGCAGCACGATCGGCAGCGGATTGCGGCCGTTGGCGGCGCCGACCGCGCGCACCGCACGTGGCTGCTCGATATGCCGCGCCAGCTGCGCGTAGCTCCAGGTCGCGCCGAACGGAATCTGCGCCAGCGCCTGCCACACGCGGCACTGGAAGGCGGTGCCGCGCGGCGCCAGCGGCAGGTCGAAGCGGCTGCGTTCGCCGGCGAAATACGCCAGCAACTGCTCGCGCGCCGCGCGCACCGGCGCCGCGTCGCGGATCCAGTCGGCACGGCCGCGCGCGTCGTAGCGGTTCTCCGGGAACAGGATGTGGCGCACGCCGTCGTCGCCGACGGCCACGGTCAGTTCGCCGATCGGGGTGGCGAAGGCGTCGTAGTACAGGCGTTGCTCAATCATCGGGAGTCTCCTCGGGTGGATCGCCGGCCAGATGCCACAGGTGCAGCACGGCATAGGCGCGCCATGGCCGCCAGGCCTGCGCGCGGGCGTCGGTGGCGCGTTCGCTCAGGCGCGCGCCGTCGGCGCCGAGCATGCGTTGCAGGACCAGGTCGCCGGCCGGGAACGCATCGGGCTGGCCGAGCGCGCGCAGCGCGATGTAGTGCGCGGTCCAGGCGCCGATGCCGGGCAGGGCGGTGGCGCGTTCGACGAAGTCGGACAGGCGCTGGCCGGCGCGGAACGGCAGGCGGCCGTCCACCACCGCCGCGGCCAGCGCGCGGATCGTGGCCGCGCGCGAGCGCGGCAGGCCGATCGCCTCCAGTGGCGCGTCCAGCAGGTCCTGCGGCGCCGGGAACGCGCGGTCCAGGCCGGACGGCTGGCCGGGCCGCTGCGCGCCGTGGCGCTCGACCAGACGCGCGGCCAGGGTCGCCGCGCCGGCCACGCTGACCTGCTGGCCGAGCACCGCGCGCACCGCCACTTCGAAGCCGTCCCAGCCGCCGGGCACGCGCAGTCCCGGGCGCCGCGCGATCGCGCGCGCCAGCAGCGGCTCGGTGCCGAGCGTGGCGTGCACGGCGCGCAGGTCGGCATCCAGATCGAAGATGCGGCGCACCCGCCGCACGATGTCGGGAATCGCGCGCGGATCGGCCGCGGCGATCTGCAGGCGCAATTCGTGGCGCTGCGGATCGGCCTCGACGCGGATCCTGGTGGAGGCGTCGAGCGGGCCCAGCACGCGCTCGTAGCTGGCCTCGCCGATGCGCTCGATGCCGGGGATCGCGCGCTTGCGCAGGAACGCCAGCATGGCCGCGAAATCCAGCGGCGGGCGGTAGCCCAGGCGCAGCAGCAGGTCGCCGCCGGGCACCTCGGCGCGCTGTTTGCGGATCGCCGACGGCGGCATGCCGCAGCCCTCCAGGAACGCGGTGTTGAAGCGCCTCAGGCTGTTGAAACCGGCTGCCAGCGCCACCTGGGTGATCGGCAGCGCGGTCTCGGTCAGCAATTGCTTGGCCAGCAGCAGGCGCCGCGTCGCATGCACCGCGGCCGGGGTGGCGCCGAGCTGGGCGACGAACACGCGCTGCAACTGGCGCGCGCTGAGCCCGACGTCGGCGGCGAGCCGTTCGACGCTGGCGTCCTGCAGCGCGCCCTCGGCGATCAGCGCCAGCGCACGCTGCACCGATTCCTCGCCCAGGTGCTGTTGCGCTTCCGGCGACAGCTCCGGCCGGCAGCGCAGGCACGGACGGTAGCCGGCGGCGGCCGCGGCGGCGGCGCTGGGGTAGTAGCGCACGTTGCTGCGCTTGGGCGGCGGTGCCGGGCACACCGGCCGGCAGTAGATGCCGGTGCTGCGCACGGCGGTGAAGAACACCCCGTCGAAGCGCGCATCGCGGGACTGGCGGGCGCGGTCGTAGAGGTCGTGATCGTCGAGCGTGGTGTGCGGCATGCGGCCAGTCTAGTCCGCGCCGGCGCGCCGGACTCGCCGTTTTCGGACATGGATGCATCGGCCCCGGCGTGGTCCATGCGGATGTTCCCGTGGCGGGATGCCTGCGGTTTAGGCGCAGTTGGGAACCGAATGCGTATCGGCACTAGACTAGCGACGCGCACCTTCGAAAGCGCCGTCCCTTCCTTCGCGGATGTCCTGCTTGCCTCTTCCGTCAAAAACCTGGTGGCTGTCGTTGTGCTGCGTCGGCCTGTTGTCGTGCCAGCAGGGCGCGCCATCCGCCGGCAGGACCGTGGCCGACAGCCCGCCCGGCGACGGCGAGCACATGGTGTCGGTCGGCACGCCGCCGCCGGCGCCCGCGCCGCGGCCTGCGGCCACGCCCAAGCCCGATCCCGACGTCTGGGACCAGGCGGCGCTGGAGAACGGCGAGGCCTTCGTCAGTTGCGACACCGACTATGCGGCCGAGGCCGGCGACGGCGAGGCGTTGGCCGGGCTGGACCGGCCGACGATCGAGGCGGCGCTGGCGCCCTGCCGCGAGCGCGGCCTGCTGCGGGTGCGCTACGAAGGCAAGATCAACGCCGGCTTCGCCGAGATGGTGCGGCGCCTGGCCGAGGTCGCCGCGCACGCCGGCATCGGCAAGCGCGTGCTGGACCTGGATTCCAGCGGCGGCCAGGTCGAGGCCGCGATCCGCGCCGGCGATGCGATCGGCGAGTCCGGCTGGACCATCTGGGTGCGCGAAGGCTCGATCTGCCACAGCGCCTGCGTGTTCGTGCTCGCCGCCGGCGACAACCGACTGATCTCCGGCAAGGTCGGCATCCACCGCATGATGCGGATCAGTTCCACCGCGACCTCGCGCGCCGAGCTCAATCGCGAACTGCAGGAGGTCTACGGCAACGTCAAGGACTACCTGGAGCGCAACGGCGTGGCGGTGGCGGTGGCCGACCTGATGATGACCGTGCCCAATCGCAGCCTGCGCCTGCTCAGCAGCGACGAACTCAAACAGTACGGGCTGGACGGGACCAACGCGGTGCAGGACGACCTGGAGCGTATCAAGCAGCTGCGCAAGTGCGGCGACGATTTCGTGCGGCGCAAGGACGCGTTCCTGATCGCCTTCGACCACGAGTGCAAGGCCAAGGGCGTGGACCTGGAAACGCTGACCGCCTGCGGCCAGGCGCTGAAGCAGCGCTTCGGCTTCCCCGACCAGGCCTGCCCGGCGGAGAGCCCGCTGTCGGAAATCGACGTGGCCACGCTGCCGCTGGCCTCGCCCGGGGCCTGAACGCCGGTTGCGCGCTGCGCCCGGCGTTCACGCGCCAGGCACCGCGGCGGCGCTAGCGTCCGCGCCATCCACTTCGGGAGCAGGCGCATGGCGATCGGAACCAGGCTGATGGTGCGGCTCTATCTGCCGCCGGCATTGCTGGTGCTGGGTGGCTTTGTGGCCGCCGAACTGCTGCTGCACTTCGCCAGCGGCGCGCATGCGCAGATCCTGGCGCGCATCGCCTCGCTGCTGAGCTTGGCCGGCCTGCTGGGCGGCACCGCCTGGGCCTTGGGCGTCAGCTGGCATGCCTGGCACCGGCAGCGCTATGCGGTGCCGGTGACCGCGACCGCGCCGGGCGAGGAGCCATGAGCGTCGCTGCGCAGGCGCGCGTGGCCGGCGTAGACTGCGGCCCCCGCCGTCACCGCGCTGCCTGAGCGATGCCCATGCCGTTGTCACTTCGCCTGTTCCCCGCGTTGCTGGGCGCTGCCGTGTTCGCTGCGGCGGCGCAGACCGCACCCACGCAGAGCGTTCCCGCGCAGCCCGCGCCGGCCGAGCCAGCGGCGCCCAAGCCTGCCGCCGCGAAACCCGCCGCAGCCAAGCGTGCCGATCCTGCCGCGCCGGGACCGCTGTCCAAGCAGGACGCGCAGATGGCGCAGGCCGGCCTGCGCGCCGCGCAGCTGGTCGATGCCGGACGCAGCGGCGAGCTGTGGGATGGCGCATCCGCGGTGGCCAAGAAGGCCGTCGCGCGCGATGTGTTCGTACGTCAGGTCGATGCCAGCCGCGCACGGCTCGGCGCGCTGCTCGGCCGCGGCGTGGCCAGCGTGGCGCGGGTGCAGTACGCGGCCGGTTCGCAGGTGCCGCCGGGGGTCTACGTCAACATCAGCTTCCCCAGCCGGTTCGCCAACGCGCCGCAGCCGGTGCGCGAGCTGGTCTCGCTGCGCCTGGACGAGGACAAGACCTGGCGCCTGGTCGGCTACCACGTCGGTCCGCCGAACTGACGCGCACGCGCGCGTCGCTCCTTAGTTTTTCGCAACCGACCGAGGTGTCGATGAGTATCGAAATCCGCATGCTGGCCTGGGCGATCCTGCTCGGGATCGTGCAACTGCTGCTGGCCGCCGCGTTCGTCACCGCGCAGCGCGGCCTGAAGTGGAATGCCGGCGCGCGCGACGCGACGCTGCCGCCGCCCGGCGGCGTCGCCGGGCGCCTGGACCGCGCCCTGCGCAACTTCCTGGAGACCTTCCCGTTCTTCGCCGCCGCGGCGCTGGCGGTGGTGGCGATGGGCAAGGGCAGTGCGCATACCGCGCTGGCGGCGCAACTGTATTTTTGGGCGCGGCTGGCCTATGTGCCGTTGTATGCGGCGGGCGTGCCCTACCTGCGCAGCCTGGTGTGGGTGGTGTCGCTGTGGTCGATCCTGCAACTGGTGTGGGCGCTGGTCTGAGGCTGCGCGCATCGCGTTCGAAGCGCGACGCTGCGACCGTTTGCCGCAGCGCTGATCCAGATCAATGCCGCGCGCCGCGGCGGGTTTATGCTGGCTGCGTCTTGGACAGGAAGCGCAGCGATGCATGTGGATATCGCCATTGTCGGTGCCGGCCCCGCGGGCCTGTGTTTCGCCCGGTCGCTGGCCGGTAGCGGCCTGTCGCTGGCGCTGATCGAACCGCAGCCGCGCGCGGCCCTGGCCGAGGCCGCCTTCGATGGGCGCGAGATCGCGCTGACCCACGCCTCGCGCAGCTTGCTCGAGCAACTGGACCTGTGGTCGCGGATCGATCCGGACGCGATCGCGCCGCTGCGCGATGCGCGGGTGATGAACGGCTCCTCGCCATTCGCGCTGACCTTCGCCGCCAGCCAGGACCGCCGCGGCGACCTGGGCTGGCTGGTGCCCAACCACCTGATCCGCCGCGCCGCGTTCGCCGCGGTGCAGGCGCAGCCGGGCCTGACCCTGCTCGACGGCGTCTCGGTGCAGGCGCTGCGCAGCGACGACAGCCAGGCGCAGCTGCGCCTGTCCAATGGCCAGGCGCTGACCGCGCGCCTGGTGGTGGCGGCCGACAGCCGTTTCTCGACGACCCGGCGCATGCTCGGCATCGGCGCGCAGATGCGCGATTTCGGCCGCAGCATGCTGGTATGCCGGGTGCGTCACGAGCGCCCGCACCACCATACCGCGTGGGAATGGTTCGGCTACGGCCAGACCCTGGCGCTGCTGCCGCTGCACGGCAACCAGGCCTCGGCGGTGCTGACCCTGCCGCCGGATCGCGCGCAGGCGCTGCTGGACATGGACGAAGCCGCGCTGGGCGCGGAGATCAGCGCCCGCTTCGAGCACCGGCTCGGCGCGATGACGCCGATCGTGCGGCCGCAGGTGTATCCGCTGGTCGCGGTGTACGCGCGACGTTTCGTCGGCAAGCGCTACGCGCTGATCGGCGATGCCGCGGTGGGCATGCATCCGGTGACCGCGCACGGCTTCAATTTCGGCCTGCAGAGCCAGGCGCGGCTGGCGCGCGCGCTGCATGCGGCCGCGGCGCAGGGCCGCGACATCGCCGCGCCGGCCCTGTTGGCCGGCTACGAACGCGGCCACCGCCTGGCCACGCGCCCGCTGTACGAGGCGACCAACGCGATCGCCGCGCTGTACACCGACGACCGCCTGCCGGCGCGCGCGCTGCGCAACGCGGCCTTGCGCGTGGCCGACCGGGTGGCGCCGTTCAAGCGCGCGATCGCCGCGCATCTGACCCAGCGCGCGGCGGTGGGTGCGCGCTGAGGCGCGGACGCGCGTGGGATGTTGGGAGGCATATCCGTTGCTCGGCGAGCCACAGCGACAGCCGAGCCGCCAGGACAGCGCCACCGCAACGCTTCTTGCGCCTGCCTACATGCACCCTGTAGGAGCGGCTTCAGCCGCGACAGGGCGTCACCAGGAAAGTTCCGGTCGCGGCTGAAGCCGCTCCTACAAAAGGCGGTGGTGGCATGGCGGATTGATCGGCACGCGGATGTCGGCTGTCCTATTCGTTCGGCGAAGTAATTGTGGGAGCGACTTCAGTCGCGACGGGCTCTACCGGTAACGCCCGTCGCGACTGAAGTCGCTCCCACAAAAAATATCGTTGCCTGGGACCGATGCAGGAAAGCGCCTAGCGCTGCGGCGTGTCGCCGAGACGCCGTTCGTCAGCCCTGGCGATGAGTTGGGCGAGGGCGCCTTGCACATCGCCCGAGCGCTGCGCCGCTTCGATCGGCGCGATGGCCCAGGCGCAGTCGGCGTGGCGCAGGTGCAGGCGCCAGTCGCCGGCCCAGGCATCCAGCTCGTCCAGCCCCAGGAAGATCGCGCCGCCACGGTCGGCATGCCCGCCATGGATGGACTGCGCCAGGCACAGCGGCCGCGCTGCGGCCGGATCGACCAGCACTTCGTACACGTCGTGCAGCGGATCGTCCGCAGACGGCGCGATGTTGCGCATGCCGATGCTGATCAGCATGGCGCTGCTGCCGCGTCGTGCCACCGGGCAAGCGACGCGCAAGGCGCGCCGTCCATGCTCATGCCTTGCCGATCACCCGGATCTGCACGTCGTCCAGCGCCACCACCTGGCCCGCGCGGATCTTGCAGGCCTTGCGCACTTCCACTTCGCCGTCCACGCGCACCTGGCCTTCGCTGATCACGGTCTTGGCGGCGCCGCCGCTGTCGCACACGCCGGTCAGTTTCAGCAGGTGCTTGAGTTCGACGTAGTCGCTTTCTAATTGGAGATCGATGGTCTGCATTGGGGGACGCTGTTCGGAAATCGGCGCCCATTGTCGGTCATTCGCGGACGAAACGCTCGGACTTCGCGCCGCGCACGCCGCGCTGGACATCTGCGCGTGTACCGCGACGCAGTGGCTGCGCCCTCAGTCGTGCCGAAAACGCTCCACCTCGTCGAGCAGACCGCTGGCCTTGCGCAGGCTCGCTCCGCCCAGGCTGTCGTCGACTATGCGCCGCAGCCGCGGCCGCCCGGGATGGCGCGAACAGCGATAGAGCCATGCGCTGCCCGCAAGACCCGCCACCCCGACGCCGAGCCCGATCCACACCACGGCCTGCGCCCGCGCCAGCAGGTCGATGCCGGCGAGCGCGGCCAGCACCATCAGTACCGGCACCCACAGCAGCCACCACGACAGCCCGCAGACCACGCCGCTGCCGACGTACCAGCGCCGGGTGCGCGCGATCCGGCGCTGGATCTCCAGCACCGGTGCGCTGTAGTCGATCTGCAGCAGCCGGCCCAGGACGATGCCGGCCAGCGCCACGGTGGCCACGCCATAGGCATGCACCACCACGCCGGCGGCGATCAGGTACGCCGGCAGCGCACCGCCGCGGCTCCACAGTAGGCCGGCCAGGGCGATGCAGCACAGGCCGAACGGCAGCTGCAGGAGCTGGCCCCACAGCAGCGGGCGCAGGCTGCGCTGCACGCGCTGCAGGTTGTGCTGCAGCAGCAGCTGCGCTTGCAGGCGGTCGTGGCGTTGCAGGCGCTGATCCAGCGCGTGCCAGGCTTGTTTCAGTTCGTCGGGGTGCATGGGGCGGGTCCTGTGGAAGAGTCAGAGTTCGTCGCGGAGGCGTTGCTTGAGGCGGCCGATCTTGGTGGAGACGTTGCTTTCGCCGATGCCCAGGATCTCGGCGATCTCGCGCTGCGGGCGGTCGTCCAGGTACAGCAGCGCCAGCGCCCGCTCCAGCGCCGGCAACTGCGCGATGAAGCGGTACAGGGCCTGCACCTGGCGTTCGCGCTCCGGGTCGGCGGCATGCGGGTCGGCGATGTCCAGGTCCTGCAGCGGCAGGGTCTGCCGGTGCGCGCGGCTGCGCCCGCGCAGGTCGCCGATCGCCACGTTCAGCGCGATCCGGTACAGCCAGGTGGAGAACGGCCGCTGCCGGTCGTAGCGGGGGAAGGCCCGCCAGGCCTGCGCGGCGATCTCCTGGATCAGGTCGGCACGGTCGTCCGGATCCCGGCAATAGCTGCCGGCCACTTTCGCGGCGATGCCGCGGTGCGCCTGGAACAGCGTGGCGAAGTCGGCTGGGGGCGGGGCGGCGGGGGGGGGAGCGTCGGGCATGGGACGGGTCGCGGAAGGGTCTGCAAGGTGGTTCGCGGCAGGCCGAGGTTTCTCACGCCTGAACGGCTTCGTTCACCCGGTTTCGACATGCGGCCCGCCAAGGCGCACAATGTGCTTCTTTGCGCCTGCCGGTTCTCTGCGGCGCCTCCGGAGTCTCCCATGTCCCAAGATACCCCCGCGCCGCTGCTGTTCGCAGATCTCGGCCTCTCGCCTGCTGTGATGAAGGCCGTCGCCGATGTCGGCTACGAGTCGCCGTCGCCGATCCAGGCCGCCACCATTCCCGCGCTGCTGACCGGCCGCGACCTGCTCGGCCAGGCCCAGACCGGCACCGGCAAGACCGCCGCGTTCGCGCTGCCGATTCTGTCGCGGCTGGACTTCAACCAGCGCAAGCCGCAGGCGCTGGTGCTGGCGCCGACCCGCGAGCTGGCGATCCAGGTCGCCGAGGCGTTCCATCGCTACGCCGGCGCGATCCCCGGCTTCCAGGTGCTGCCGGTGTACGGCGGCCAGCCCTACGTGCAGCAGCTGTCGGCGCTCAAGCGCGGCGTGCACGTGGTGGTGGGCACCCCGGGACGGGTCATCGACCATCTCGAGCGCGGCACCCTGGATCTGTCGGAGCTGAAGACGCTGGTGCTGGACGAGGCCGACGAGATGCTGCGCATGGGCTTCATCGACGACGTCGAGGCGGTGCTGAAGAAGCTGCCGGCCTCGCGCCAGGTGGCGCTGTTCTCGGCGACCATGCCGACCGCGATCAAGCGCATCGCGCAGACCTATCTGAACGATCCGGCCGAAGTCATCATCGCCTCCAAGACCACCACGTCGGCGAACATCCGCCAGCGTTACTGGGCGGTCAGCGGCCTGCACAAGCTCGACGCGCTGACCCGCATCCTGGAAGTGGAACCGTTCGACGCGATGATCGTGTTCGCGCGCACCAAGGCCGCCACCGACGAACTGGCGCAGAAGCTGCAGGCGCGCGGCCTGGCCGCCGCGGCGATCAACGGCGACATCCAGCAGTCGCAGCGCGAGCGGGTGATCCAGCAGCTCAAGGACGGCAAGCTCGACATCCTGGTCGCCACCGACGTGGCCGCGCGCGGCCTGGACGTGGAGCGGATCAGCCACGTGCTGAACTACGACATCCCGTACGACACCGAAAGCTACGTGCACCGCATCGGCCGCACCGGCCGCGCCGGCCGCAGCGGCGAGGCGATCCTGTTCGTCAGCCCGCGCGAGAAGGGCATGCTGCGCGCGATCGAACGCGCCACCCGGCAGCCGATCGAAGAGATGCAGCTGCCCAGCGTCGACGCGGTCAACGACCAGCGCGTGACCCGCTTCATGGAAAAGATCAGCGAGACCATCGCAAGCGGCGGCATCGACACCTACCGCGATCTGCTGCAGCGCTTCGAGACCGAGAAGAACGTGCCGATGGTCGAAGTGGCCGCCGCGCTGGCGCGCCTGCTGCAGGGCGACACGCCGCTGCTGCTGGCGCCGGAGCGGGCGCGTCCGCCGCAGGGCGAGCGCTTCGAGCGCCCGGGCGCCGAGCGCCGCGAGCGCGCCGACCGCGGCGAGCGCAGCGAACGTCCCAAGTTCGAGCCCAAGTTCGACCGCGAGGCGCGCCCGCCGCGCCGCGACGAGGGCGAGCGCGCGCCGCGTGCGCCGCGTCCCGCGCCGGCCGGGCACGGCCCCGACTTCGACTACCAGCGCGACGTCGGCAGCTTCGAGGCGCCGCGCCGCGACAAGGCGCCCAAGGCGCCGCGCGGCGAGCCGGAAGTGGGCATGGAGACCTACCGCATCGAGGTCGGCCACCAGCACGGGGTCAAGCCGGCCAACATCGTCGGCGCGATCGCCAACGAGGCCGGCCTGGAGAGCAAGTACATCGGCCGCATCGACATCCACGACGACCATTCGGTGCTGGACCTGCCGGCGGACATGCCGCGCGAACTGCTGACCCACCTGAAGAAGGTCTGGGTCTCCGGCCAGCAACTGCAGATGCGCAAGCTCGACGGCGACGACGCCGGCGCCAGCGCGCCGTTCAAGCCGAAGTTCGCGCGCGCCGCCGGCAAGCCCGGCGGCCGCCCGAACGCGGCCGGTCCGCGCCCGGCCGGCGCCGCCACCCGCATCGCCGACCGCGCCGGCGAACGCCCGCCGCGCAAGGGGCCGCCGAAGCGCTGAGGGGCCGGGATTGGGGATTCGGGAGTGGGGATTCGTCCCCGCTCCTGTGTCCCTGAGTCCCTCGCTGCCGCCACAGATGGCGGTAGCCCGCTTTTGCCACTCCCGAATCCCGACTCCCGAATCCCCGCTCAATGTCCATCCGCCTCAACAAGCACATCGCCGAAACCGGCTACTGTTCGCGCCGCGAGGCCGACCGGCTGATCGCCGCGCGCCGCGTCACCGTCAACGGCCGGCCCGGCGGGGTCGGCGCGGTGGTGGGCGAGGGCGACGAGGTGCAGGTCGACGGCCAGCCGCTGCGCGCGCGCGCCAAGCAGAAATCCGGCCGCCGCCATGTCTACATCGCGCTGAACAAGCCGGTCGGGGTGACCTGCACCACCGAGAGCGAGGTCAAGGGCAACATCGTCGATTTCGTCGGCCACGAGCAGCGCATCTTCCCGATCGGGCGCCTGGACAAGGAGTCCGAGGGCCTGATCCTGATGACCAGCAACGGCGACATCGTCAACGAGATCCTGCGCGCCGAGAACCGCCACCAGAAGGAATACCTGGTGGCGGTGAACAAGCCGGTCAGCGACGAGTTCCTGCGCGGCATGGCGCGCGGGGTACGCGTGCACAACGAGACCACGCTGCCGTGCCGCACCGCGCGGATCGCCAAGTTCGGCTTCCGCATCGTGCTCGAGCAGGGTCTGAACCGGCAGATCCGGCTGATGGCCGCCGCGTTCGACTACCGCGTCACCCAGCTGCGCCGGGTGCGCATCGACAACATCAAGCTCGGCGCGCTGAAGCCGGGGCAGTGGCGCAACCTCACCGAGCAGGAACTGCGCGGCCTGCTGCCGCAGCGCCAGGACTGGTAAGGCCGGCCGCGGCGCGGCTTTTCACTGGCAGTTGTGCCGAAATTGGCGATACTCCGCGGCGCATCCCGCTGCCCTGCCGCCCGCTCCCGTGATCAAGCCACGCAAGCCCGACAACGAAGCCGACCGCCTGCGCGCGCTGCATGCGCTGCAGATCCTGGATACCGAGCCGGAAGCGTCCTACGACGACCTGGTCGGCATCGCCGCCAGCCTGTGCGATACGCCGTCGGCGCTGATCTCGCTGGTCGATGACGAGCGGCAGTGGCTGAAGTCGCAGCGCAACGTCACCCTGCTCAGCACCTCGCGCGACGACTCGTTCTGCGGCCACACCATTCTCGCCCCGCAGGACGTGCTGGTGGTCGCCGACGCGGCCGCGGATCCGCGGTTCGCGTTCAACCCGCTGGTCACCGAGGTCGGCGTCCGCTTCTATGCGGGCGCGCCGCTGTTGAACCGCGAGGGGCTGGCAGTGGGCGCGCTGTGCGTGCTCGACCACCGCCCGCGCACGCTCGAGCCCGAGCAGGTGGTGGCGTTGCAGGCGCTGTCGCGGCAGGTGATGCAATTGATCGAGCTGCGCCGCACCAGCCACGCGCTGGCGTTGCAACTGCGCGAACGCGAACGCTACGAGCAGCAACTGGCCCGGTACCAGGCTTCGCTGGAATCGCTCAACGCCGACCTGCTCGAGCAATCGCGCACCGATCCGTTGACCGGGCTGTTCAACCGCCGCGCCTTCGCCACCGCGTTGATGGTCAATGCGGAGACCGCGCAGTTCGGCGCCGTGCCGCTCAGCGTGGCCTTGCTCGACCTGGACTATTTCAAGCACATCAACGATCTGCACGGCCACGACAAGGGCGACGCGGTGCTGCTGGCGCTGGCCGACATGCTGCGCGCGCAGGCGCCGCCGGACAGCCTGGTGGCGCGCTACGGCGGCGAGGAATTCGCGATCCTGCTGCCGGGGCTGGACGCGCGCCAGGCCATGCACGAATGCGAGACGCTGCGCCAGGAAGTCTCCCTGCTGCAGCTCGGCGTGCCGTTGACCGCCAGCTTCGGCGTGGCCACCCAGCAGCCGGGCGAAAACGCCGATCAGTTGCTCAAGCGCGCCGACCAGGCCCTGTACCGGGCCAAGCGCGCCGGCCGCGATTGCGTCTCGCTGGCGCAGTGAACCGCGCCGGCGGCGGGTTCAGTCCAGCGCGTTCTTCGCTTCGGAGGTCGCCAGCAGTTCCGGGTGCCGCAGCGGCTTGTCGCGGGTCAGCAACGGATGCAGGAACACCGCGCCCAGGATTACCGCCACGCCGAGGTAGAACAGCGCGGTGAGCTCCTTCTGCTCGTCCAGCAGCAGGATCGCGAACACGATCGCGTAGACCGGCTCCAGGTTGGTCACCAACTGCACCGCGTAGGCGCTGAGGCGGCGCAGCGCGACCAGCGCCAGGGCGAACGGCAGCAGCGTGCACAGCAGCGCCAGGGCGAGCAGCAGCAAGGTGTCGTGCAGGCTCGGCAGCACCAGCAACGGGCCGCTCAGCGCCGGCAGCACGAACGGCAGCAGCGGCGCCAGCAGGGTCAGGGTCAGGGTGCCGGCGCCAAGTTCCAGCGCGGTCACGGTCAGCGGATCGGCATGGTCGACCAGGCGCTTGTTGAGCGAGCCGAACGCGGCGACGAACAGCGCCGAGACCGCGCCGACCACGACGCCGGCGCGCATCCCGTCGGGCACGCCGCCGACCACCAGCGCCACGCCCGGCAGCACCGCCAGGCCGAACACCAGTTCGCTGGGGCGGAACGGGCGCTTGGCCACCCACGGTTCGATCACCGCGGTGAACACCGGCGCCAGCGCGATGCAGGTCGCCGCCACCGAGGCGTTGGCCAATTTGATCGCGCCGTAGAAGGTCAGCCAGTGCAGGCCGACCAGGGCGCCGACCACGGCGTAGCCGAGCGCCAGCTTCGGGGTCAGCGCGGCCAGCCCGCGCCACACCCGCGGCAGCAGCGCCAGTGCCGCCACCACCATCAGCATCCGCCACCACACCAGTGGCAGCGCCGGCAGGGTGATCAGCTTGCCGAGGATCGCGGTGATTCCCCACAGCAGCACGCAGAAATGGATTTGCAGTTGGGCTTTGGTGGTGGGGTGCAGGGGCATGGCGCCTATTGTCGCGTAAACCGCCGGCGCGGCGGACGGCGTTTTCGCCGGGGACCCTGCAATCGCGTCGCCGGTGCCGCGTCAATCGCCGGGTGGAGCGCGCTTTGCGCGCGCACGCGCGTGCAGCGCGGTCAGCAGCGGCACCAGCAGCGAGGTCACGATCACCGAGGTCGCCACCAGCGCGGTGGCGGCCGGGGCCGCCGCACGGAACTGCGGCGCCATCGCCGCGATCAGCGCCGGCGTGGCCACCGCGGCGCCGGCGGTGCTGGAGGCGGCGATGCCGGCGCTGCCGCTGCCGCCGCCGAGCAGCCGATCGGCGAACAGCAACGGGATCCCGGTGACGACGACGACCAGCATGCCGAGCAGCACGCCGGGCACGCCGGCGCTGGCGATCACGTGCAGGTCCAGCGTATTGCCCAGCGCGAAGGCGAAGAACGGGATCAGCGCGGGCACCGCCGCGGCGAACAGCGCGCGCAGCTGCGGATCCAGGTTGCCGAGCGCGAACCCCACCAGCAGCGGCAACACCGCACCAAGGAACAGGCGCGGCTCGAACACCGCGATGCCGGCGCTGCCGAGGATCAGCATGGTCATCAACGGGCCCGATTCCAGCGACATCAGCACCACCGCACCGGCTTCGCCGGGCTTGCCGTACTGCTGCATGAGCGAGGCGAACAGCCCGCCGTTGGTCATGTCCATCGCCGCGACGAGGGCCAGCACCGAGACGCCTTTCCAGCAGCCCTGCGCGATCCCCGCCGGCGGCAGCAGCCGTGCCGCGAGCACCGCCACCAGCCAGGCCACGCCGAGCTTGGTCAGCAGCAGCACGCCGGACTGGCGCAGGATCCGGCCGCTGGCGCGCAGCTGGATCGAGGCGCCCATGCACAGGAACCACACCGCCAGGATCGGCACCACGCCGCCGATCAGGCCCTGGCTGAACGAGCCGAGGAAGGCGCCGGCCTGCGGCCATGCGCTATGGCAGGCGGCGCCGAGCAGCAGCGGCACCAGCATCATGCCGCCTGGAACGCGTTCGAGCGTGCGCTTGATCTGCATCGGGATTGGATGTCCGCTCGGGAAAAAAGGCGCGTCCGGCGCCGGCATGCGCCGGTGTCGTTCTGCGTTCCCGCTTGTACTGCAACTGCATTGCGCGAAGGGTGTCGCGGCGCGGTGCCGTCTGTGCCCGGTTCAGCCGCACGTCGCAGCGGTACTGTGCGGTCGGTCGCCTGCGCCTGCGCCTGCCCGCGCTCGCTCGCGCCGCTGCCGTGTGCTCAGCGCTTGCCGAGTTCGGCCAGCAGCGCCATCGCTGCGGCCGGATTGCGTTCCTTGGCCGCGCTGATGAAATAGACGAAGACCTCGCGCGGCTTGGCCCTGGCGGTCGGCGTGCCGGCGTGCGGCAGCGCGTCCGGATCCTCGCCGCGGCGCCAGGCCTGCGCCTGCGCCGCCCAGGCGCGCAATTCCTTGGGCGCATAGCCGTGCGCCAGTTCGGCGCGGCTGCGCATCAGCCGCGCGTAGACGAAGTCGGCGCTTAGATCGGCGAAGGAGGGGAAGTCGGGCGAATCGGTGAACACCGTGGCCACGCCGTGGCGGCGCACCAGCTCCAGCAGGCGCGGGCCGACGCAGGCCGGGTCGCGCACTTCCAGCACATGCCGCAGGCGGCGGCCGCCGGCCTGCGGCGGCAGCAGCTCCAGGAATGCGGCGAGCTCGTCGAGGTCGAGCGTGCGGCCGTGCTCGAACTGCCAGACCAGCGGGCCGAGCTTGTCGCCGAGCGTGGCGATGCCGCCGACGAAGTCCTGGATCTGCGCGCCGGCCGCGGCCAGCTTGCGCATGCCGGTGATGCGCTTGGGCGCCTTGGCCGAGAACAGGAAATCGGCCGGCGCCTCGTCGCGCCAGCGCGCATAGGTATCCGGTTTCTGCGTGCCGTAGTAGGTGCCGTTGATCTCGATGCTGGTGACGTGGCGGCTGGCGTATTCCAGCTCGCGGCGCTGCACCAGTCCCTGCGGGTAGAACATGCCGCCGCGCCATGGCGCATAGGTCCAGCCGCCGATGCCGACGCGGATGCCGTCCGGCGCGGCCGGGGCGGAGTCGAAGAGATCGTTCATGGCAGTGCACGCCGGCGCGGACAGGGAGGCGAATTGTGCCGCAGCCCGCGCCTGTGTCGCGTGCATGGCCGCTGCGGCTGCCGCCGCGTTGGCGTCGCGCTACCATCCAGGCGCCGCCTACTGCCCGGACCGACCATGACCTGGACCACTCCCGATCTGTGCGACGACCATCCCGAGGTGCAGGTCGCCGAACCGCTGTTCCACAGCTACGGCGGCCACGCCGCGTTCTGCGGGCGGATCGTCACCGTGCGCTGCTTCGAGGACAACTCGCGGGTACGCGAATTGGCGGCCACGCCCGGCGCCGGCCGCGTCATCGTCGTCGACGGGCAGGGCTCGCTGCGCTGCGCGCTGCTCGGCGACCAGATCGCCGAGAACGCGGTACGCAACGGTTGGGCCGGGCTGTTGATTTACGGCGGCGTACGCGACGTGGAGGCGTTGGCGGCGCTGCCGCTGGGCGTGCAGGCGCTGGCCGCGATCCCGCGCAAGACCGAAAAACGCGGCCTCGGCGAGGTCGATGTGCCGCTGCAGTTTGCCGGCGTGGCGTTCGTGCCCGGGCACTGGCTGTACGCCGATCGCAACGGCGTGCTGGTCGCCGCGCAGGCGCTGCACGCGGCGTGAGCGTGTCTTCTCGGCAGGGCTGACGCCCTGCCTAGCGGCTGCGCCACGCGCGCGGCACCCGCGCCGCTGCGGTACTCCCCGGCAGCCCGCGCCTGGCGGACGCGGCGCGGCTATGCAGCGGAGATCCGACTCGCGGCCGTCGCACCGACCCGCGCGCGTTCGGCGTCCATGTCGGCCAGCGGCCGCACCTCGATGCTGCCGAAGCGCGACCACGGGAAGTGCTTGGCGATGCGTACCGCCTCGTCGTGGTCGCGCGCATTGATCAGGTTGAAGCCGGCGAGCAGTTCGCGCGTCTCGGCAAAGGGGCCGTCGGTGATGCGCAGCTGGCCCTGGCGCGAGCGCAGGGTGCGGGCGCTGGCCACCGGCTGCAGTTGCTGCGCCAGCACCAGGGTGCCGTCGGCCTGCAGCGCATCGGCGTGCTGCAGGCAATCGCGCATCAGGCTGTCGTATTCCTCGGCGGGCAGGGCCTGCAGCAAGGAGTCGTCGATGTAGATCAGCAGCAGGAATTGCATGGGGCGAGCGGCCGGCGGCAACGGGAGGCCCATGATCGCTCAGCGCGCTGCGGCCGTGTGTTGCGGCGCCGCATCCGATCTCCCCGAAATTTTTTGCGCAGGTCTGTCGATTTCCGTCTTCCCCGGGCGTCGTACCCAATGCACGGTCCCACCAGCGGCCGCACCCAGGAAGAACGCGATGAAAGTGATGGTATTGGTCAAGGCGACTGCCGACTCCGAGACCGGGCGCCTGCCCAGCGAGGACGAGTGGCGGGCGATGAGCGCCTACAACGATCAGTTGGCCGAGGCCGGGATCCTGCTTGCAGCCGAAGGCCTGCAGCCCAGCTCTCGCGGCCGCCGCGTGCGTTTCGAGCCGCAGCAGCGGCAGGCGATCGACGGTCCCTTCGCCGCGACGGGCGACTTGGTGGCCGGATTCTGGCTGTGGCAGGTGCGCTCGCTGGACGAGGCCACCGAGTGGCTCAAGCGTGCCCCGTTCGAAGCAGGCACCGAGGTCGAATTGCGCCCCTTGATGGACCTGCAGGAACTTGGCGACGCCCTCCCTCCCGATCTGCTGCAGGCCCGGCAACGCCGCCTGCGCGAGTGCAATCCCGGCTGAGCCAAGCCATCACTGCCACCACCACCGCAAGGAGAGACCAAGATGAAACTGATTCCGTTCCTGAGCTTCGACGGCAGCACCCACGAGGCGATGGCGTTCTACGCGCAGGCCCTGGGCGGCAGCGTCGTGTCGGAAATGACCTATCGCGACATGCCGCCCAGCGACAGCATGGACGGCTGCGGCGAGATGCCGCCGGACACGCTGGACCAGGTCGCGCACAGCCAGCTCGAAGCCGGCGGCGCGGTGCTGATGGCGGCCGACAGCCACGCCGCGCAGGGCGCCGGCACCACCACCATCAACGTGGAGGTGGATTCGGTGGAGGAGGCCGAACGGGTGTTCGCCGCGCTGGGCGCCGGCGGCCAGGTCGGCATGCCGCTCGCCGAGACGTTCTGGGCGCAGCGCTGGGGCATGCTGGTCGATCGCTACGGCAAGCCGTGGATGGTCAACTGCATGAAACAGCCGTGATTCCCACGCATTCCTGCATGCCCTTGATCGAGAAACGCCGCCATGTCCGATGCGCCGCAGATGATCTTCGTCAACCTCCCGGTCCGCGATCTGGAGGCCTCCAAGGCCTTCTTCGCGGCGTTGGGCTACGCCTTCAATCCGACCTTCACCGACCAGAATGCGGCCTGCATGATCGTCAGCGACAGCATCTTCGTGATGCTGCTGACCGAGCCGTTCTTCGCCGGCTTCACCAGCAAGCCGATCAGCGATGCGCGTGTGCGCACCGAGGTCATCACCGCGTTGTCGGCACCCAGCCGCGCCGCGGTCGATGCGTTGCTGGGAAAAGCGCTGGCCGCAGGCGCGCGCGAGCCGCAGCCGCCGCGCGACTACGGTTTCATGTACCAGCGCGGCTTCGAGGATCCCGATGGCCACCTGTGGGAGATCGCGCACATGAGCGGCGCGCCGGGCTGAGCGCGACTGCCGCCGCGGCTTGTGCCGCGGCGCATCCGGTGCTCTGATTCCGCGCATGGAGACCGCGTTCGCGCAACGCCTGGAGACGGTCTGGCGCATGGAGGCGCCGGGCCTGATCGCGCGCCTGTCCCGGCTGCTCGGCGGCGACGTCGGCCGCGCCGAGGAACTGGTCCAGGACACCTGGCTGGCCGCGCTGGAGCGCTGGCCCGCGCAGGGCATTCCCGACAACCCCGGAGCGTGGCTGATGACCACCGCGCGCAATCGCGCCATCGACGTGCTGCGCCAGCACCAGCGCATCGCCGGCCAGCACGCGCAGTGGGGCGAGGCGCTGCAGCCGCAGGCGCTGCCCGCGCCGGACGACAGCGACGCGCTGCAGGACGACATCGGCGACGACCTGCTGCGGCTGATGTTCGTGGCCTGCCATCCGCTGCTGCCGGCCGACGCGCGGGTGGCGCTGACCCTGCGCCTGCTCGGCGGTCTGACCACCGAGGAGATCGCGCGCGCGTTCCTGTTGCCGGAGCCGACCATCGCGCAGCGCATCGTCCGCGCCAAGCGCACCCTGGCGCAGAAGCGGGTGCCGTTCGAGGTGCCGCGGCAGGCGGCGCTGCGACAGCGCCTGGCCTCGGTGCTGGAAGTGGTCTACCTGGTGTTCAACGAAGGCTATGCGGCCAGTGCCGGCGACGACTGGATGCGTCCGGCGCTGTGCGAGGAGGCGCTGCGGCTGGGCCGGGTGCTGGCGCATCGGTTGCCGGCGTGGCCGCAGGTGCATGGGCTGCTGGCGCTGATGGAACTGCAGGCCTCGCGCAGCGCTGCGCGGGTGCGCGCCGACGGCAGCCCGGTGCTGTTGCCAGAGCAGGACCGGGCGCGCTGGGACTGGCTGCAGATCGCGCGCGGCCAGGACGCGCTACGGCGCGCGCATGCGCTGGGCGGCGGCGACGACGCCTACGTGCTGCAGGCGGCCATCGCCGAATGCCATGCCTGCGCGCGCCGCGCCGAGGACACCGACTGGACGCGGCTGGCGGCGCTGTACGCGCGGCTGGCGCAACGGCATCCTTCGCCGGTGGTGGAGCTCAACCGCGCGGTGGCGGTGGCGCGTGCCGAGGGCGCGGCTGCGGCCTGGGCCTTGCTGCAGCCCTTGCGCGAGGATCCGCGGCTGCGCGACTACGCGCCGCTGGCAGCGGCCTGCGGCGATGTGCTGCAGCGCCTGGGCCGCACCGATGAGGCGCGCGCGGCCTTCGCGCAGGCCGCCGCGCTCACCGCCAACATGCGCGAGCGGCAGGCGCTGCTGGCGCGAGCGGCGGCGCTGTAGCGCGGCACTGCCGCGCATGCCGCCGGCTGTCCTACACTCCGTGCTGCGCTGGCGCGGGGTGGGGTGGCGCATGCGGCATCGCTGCGCTGCGGACGATGTCGGGCAGGGGTGCCGCCTCGCCTCACTGCCGGATCGCCCTGCGGTTTGACGGCTGGCATGGTGGTTGGCGAGGCGGCCTGCGCCGCGCCGCGGACGTAAGCCGCGGTACTGCGCCGGCTTGGTTCTTTTTCGGTTTTTTCTGCGAGGAGCGACGGATTTGAAGACGATGTCGATGGGCTGCGGCCTGTTGTTGGCGATGACCGCCACCGCGCAGGCGCAGGCGCCCGCTCAGGTGGACGCCGCATTGCCGCCTGCGCTGCAGGACCTGGATACGCGGGTCGAGCGCGTGCGCAAGCAGTTCGACGTGCCCGGCATCGCCATCGCCATCGTCAAGGACGGCCAGGTGGTACTGGAGCGCGGCTACGGCGTGCGCGAACTCGGCAAGCCCGAGCCGGTGGACGCGCAGACCCTGTTCGCGATCGCCTCCAACACCAAGGCGTTCACCGCCGCGTCGCTGTCGATCCTGGCCGACGAGGGCAAGCTCGCGCTCGACGACCGGGTGATCGAGCACCTGCCGTGGTTCCAGATGGCCGATCCCTACGTGACCCGCGAGATGCGCGTGCGCGACCTGCTCAGCCACCGCAGCGGACTGAGCCTGGGCGCCGGCGACCTGTTGTTCTGGCCGGCGACCAGCTACAGCAACGAGGAGGTGGTGCGGCGCCTGGCGCAGGTGCCGCTGAAGGGCGGCTTCCGCGACCGCTATGCCTACGACAACATCCTCTACGCAGTGGCGCAGAAGGTGATCGAGCAGGTTTCCGGGCAGTCCTACGCAGAATTCGTGCGCCAGCGCATCTTCGTGCCGGTGGGCATGAGCGGCGCGCGCATCAACAGCGACTACCTGCAGCCCGGCGATCGCGCGGCGGTCGGCCATGCCAAGTTCGATTTCCGCGACCTGCGCCCGGTGCCGCCCCTGACCTGGTCGAACAATTCCGGCGCTGGCGGCATCTACGCCAGCGTGCACGACATGGCCAAGTGGATGCAGGTGCAGCTCGACGGCGGACGCCTGCCGTCGGCCGATGGCCAGGAGCGGCGCCTGTTCAGCGCGCAGCGGCAGCAGGAGATGTGGCAGGTGATCACCCCGATCGCCATCGCCGAACCGAGCGTGCCGCAACTGCTGCCGGCCAAACCCAACTTCGCCGGCTACGGCGAGGGCTGGAGCCTGAGCGACTACCGCGGGCACAAGCTGGTCTGGCACACCGGCGGCTGGCCGGGCATGGTGTCGCGGCTGACGCTGCTGCCGGAGCAGAAGCTGGGCGTGATCGTGCTGACCAACCAGGAGGTCGGCGCGGCGTTCAACGCGCTCACCCTGCAGGTGCTCGATGCCTACCTGGGCGCGCCGACGACCGACTGGACCGCCGCCTATGCCGCCGCGGTGGCCAAGGCCGACGCGAAGGCCGACGAGGACTGGAGCAAGCACCAGGCTGCGCGCGATGCCACCTCCAGGCCGTCGCTGCCGCTGGCCGGCTATGCAGGGACCTATCGCGATCCGTGGTACGGCGAGGTGGCGATCGTGCAGCGCGGCAAGCAGCTGGAACTGCGTTTCAGCAAGACCGCGCAACTGGTCGGCACGCTGGAGCACTGGCAGCACGACACCTTCATCGTGCGCTGGCGCGACCGTTCGCTCAATGCCGATGCCTTCGTCAATTTCGCGCTGACCCCCGACGGCAAGGTGCGCGAGGTACGCATGGAAGCGATCTCGCCGCTGACCGATTTCAGCTTCGATTTCCAGGACCTGTTGTTGACCCCGGTGGCCGCCGCGTCGTGAACGAGGCCGTGGCGATGCTCTCGCACGCGCATCTCGGGGTGAACGACTTCCCGGCCGCGTTCGCGTTCTATGCGCCGCTGTTGCAGGCACTGGGGCTGCAGCTGAAATTCCGCGACGACGCGCGCGGCTGGGCCGGCTGGACCGCGGCGGACGCGCCGCGGCCGCTGCTGCTGATCGGCCGTGCCTTCGACGGCCAGCCGGCGACCCCGGGCAACGGGCAGATGCTCGCATTGCAGGCGGCGAACCGGGCGCTGGTGGATCGTTGCCATGCGCTGGCGTTGTCACAGGGCGGACGCTGCGAAGGCGCACCCGCGCTGCGCGCGCACTACCACCCGCACTATTACGGCGCGTACTTCCGCGACCTGGACGGCAACAAGCTGTGCGTGTGCTGCCATGGCGCGGAATGAGCACGGTGGCTGCGGCGATGCCGCGGGCCGCCGTCCCGGTGCAGGTGCGCGGCGCAGGAAACGAGTGTAGATCGCCAGGCCAGCTGTAGGAGCGGCTTCAGCCGCGACCTGGAAACCGGAAGGCCTCCGGCTCCGCCAGCAGTCGGGACTGAAGTCCCTCCCACAAGAAGCAGGTCGGCGTGCGGATAGCCTTCGACGCGCACCGCTTTTTTGTAGGAGCGGCTTCAGCCGCGACATCGAAGCCGGAAGGCCTGCGGCTCCGCCAGCAGTCGGGACTGAAGTCCCTCCCACAAGAAGCAGGTCGGCGTGCGGATAGCCTCCGACACGCACAGCTTTTTGTAGGAGCGGCTTCAGCCGCGACCTCGAAGCCGGAAGGCCTGCGGCCCCGGCAGCAGCCGGGACTGAAGTCTCTCTCACAAGAAGCAGGTCGGCGTGCGGATAGCCTTCGCCACGCACCGCTTTTTTGTAGGAGCGGCTTCAGCCGCGACATCGAAGCCGGAAGGCCTGCGGCCCCGGCAGCAGTCGGGACGGAAGTCCCTCCCACAAGAAGCCTGGCCGGACGTGCGGATAGCCTCCGACACGCACGGCTTTTCGTAGGAGCGGCTTCAGCCGCGACATCGAAGCCAGAGGGTCTGCGGCTCCGGCAGCAGTCGGGACGGAAGTCCTTCCCGCAAGAAACCATATAGCGGCAGCACCGTTCCCACAGTTACTCGTGCAGTGCCAGGTGACCGCGATCGATCATGCCGCGTCGGTACCGGTATCGCCGCGCACCAGCGCGAAACCCTCGTCCAGCCAGCCGGTGACGCCGCCGATCATCAGCTTCACCGGCCGTTGCAGCGCGGCCAGGCGCACGGCCGCCTTGTCGGCACCGTTGCAGTGCGGGCCGGCGCAATACACCACGAACAGGGTGTCGGCCGGATAGGCGGACAGCTTGCCCTGCACGATCTTGGCGTGCGGCAGGTTGCGCGCCCCCGGCAGGTGGCCCTGTGCGTACAGCGCCGGGGAACGGACGTCGAGCAGGACGAAGCCGGCGTCGGCGCCGGACATCGCGGCGTGCACGTCCCAGCAATCGGTCTCCAGCGAGCGCTTGGCGGCGAAATGGCGCAGCGCGTCGGCGCTGGAGGCGGCAGGTGTCTGCAGCACGGGGTTCGGCATGGGCGTGTCCTCGGGGTGGGAGCGGACAGTGTGCCGCCGGCGCCACCGCGGCTACACTGGCAGGATTGACGAACATCGGTCATTTTCTGCCATGACGAAAACGCCGCCCTACGTGGTCGCGCTGGCCTATCCGAACCTGTGCCTGTTCGAGTTCGGCATCGCCGCCGAGCTGTTCGGCCTGCAGCGGCCGGAACTGGACCTGCCCTGGTACCGCTTCGGCGTGGCGATGACCGCGCGCAAGGTGCACAGCGGCATCGGCGGGCTGCGGGTCGCCGCCGACGGCGGTCTGGAACTGTTGCGCAAGGCGCATACGATCGTGGTGCCGGGCTGGAGCGGGACGGCGGTGTTGCCCGGCGCAGCCTTGAAGGCGGCGCTGTGCGCGGCGCATGCACGCGGCGCGCGGCTGCTGTCGATCTGCTCGGGCGCGTTCCTGCTCGGCCATTGCGGGTTGCTCGACGGGCGCAGGGCGACCACGCATTGGCGTTACGCGCAGCAGTTCCAGGACCGCTTTCCGGCCAGCACGCTGGTCTGCGATGCGCTGTACGTGGAAGACGGCCGCATCGTGACCTCGGCCGGCAGCGCCGCGGGCATCGATGCCGGCCTGCATCTGATCCGCAGCGACTTCGGCACCGCCGTGGCCAACCGCGTGGCGCAGCGCCTGGTGATGCTGCCGCACCGCGAGGGCGGGCAACGCCAGTTCGTCGCCAGCCCGGTCGCCGCGCCGCGCAGCCATCCGTTCGACGGCGTGTTCGACTGGGCGCGGCAGCAGTTGCACACCGGTATCGGCGCCGCGGACCTGGCCCGGGCGGCGGCGATGAGCGAACGCAACTTCTACCGCCGCTTCAAGGCCGCGATCGGCACCACCCCCGCGCATTGGCTGCAGCAGGAGCGGGTGCGCGCGGCGAAAGCCTTGCTGGAGGACGGACGGCTGGATCTGGAGCGGGTGGCCGCGGCCTGCGGCTTCGAGACGCTGGAGGCGTTCCGGGCCGCGTTCCGGCGCCATGTGGGCGTGGCGCCTTCGGTGTACCGCAGCGGCTTCGGGCAGTTCGCCTGAGGCCTGAACGCGTGCGCAGGCCGAGCCACCCAGCGCGAGCGCACATGGCGAGGACACCGGCATCGGCTACGCTGCGCGTCTTGCAAGAGGATGGTCCGCAATGTTCCGCTGGTTCGAGTCGCTGATTCCCGTATTCCCCGAGATCGATCCGCGCACGCCGCCGCGCGGAGTGTGGCGCTTCTACGCGTTCTACCTGCGCCCGGTATGGCCGGTGTTCGCCGCCACGCTGGTGGCCGGGCTGCTGCTGGCGCTGGTCGAGGTGGCGATGTTCGATTTCCTGGCGCGCATCGTCGATCTGGTGGCGGAGGCGCCGGGGCTGGACTTCTTCGCGCGCCACCGCGACGAACTGCTGTGGATGGCCGCCATCACCCTGATCGCGCGGCCGCTGCTGACCGGGCTGCACAACCTGCTGGTCAACCAGGCGATCCTGCCCGGGCTGAGCAACCGCACGCGCTGGCTGATGCACAGCTACGTGGTGCGGCAGAGCCTGAATTTCTTCCAGAACGATTTCGCCGGACGCATCGCCAACCGGGTCATGCAGACCGGTACCTCGCTGCGCGATTCGGCGGTGCAGATGGTCGATGCGCTGTGGTACATCCTGGTCTACACCGGCACCGCGCTGTACCTGTTCGCGCAGGCCGACGCGCGGCTGATGCTGCCGTTGATCGGCTGGCTGGTCGCCTACGTGGCACTGATGGCGTACTTCGTGCCGCGCTTGCAGCAGCGTGCGTGGATCGCCTCGGAGGCGCGCTCCAAGGCGATGGGCCGCATCGTCGACGGCTATACCAACATCGCCACGCTGAAGCTGTTCGCGCATGCGCGGCGCGAGGAGGCCTACGTGCGCGAGTCGATCCAGGAGCTTGCGGTCAAGCACTGCGGGCAGACTCGGATGACTACCGCCATGGATTCCTCGATCGCCGCGTTGAACGGCTTCCTGATCGTCGGCACCTGCGCGCTGGCGCTGTGGCTGTGGAGCCAGGGCCGGATCAGCGTCGGCGCGATCACCCTGGCCACCGGGCTGGTGATCCGCATCCACAACATGTCCGGCTGGATCATGTGGGTGGTCAACGGCATCTTCGAGGACATCGGCACGGTGCAGGACGGCATGGAGAGCGTGGCCCAGCCGATCCAGGTGCAGGACCGCGCCGATGCGCAGGCGCTGCAGGTCAGCCGCGGCGAGGTGCGTTTCGAGCACATCCATTTCCACTACGGCAAGCGCGGCGGGGTGATCGCCGGGCTCGACCTGCAGGTGCGCGCAGGCGAGAAGATCGGCCTGGTGGGGCCGTCGGGCGCCGGCAAATCGACCCTGGTCAACGTGCTGCTGCGGCTGTACGACCTGGAGAGCGGGCGCATCCTGATCGACGGCCAGGACATCGCCACGGTGACCCAGGAAAGCCTGCGCGGGCAAATCGGCCTGGTCACCCAGGACACCTCGCTGCTGCACCGCTCGATCCGCGACAACCTGCTGTACGGCCGCCCCGACGCCAGCGAGGCGCAACTGCTGGCGGCGGTGCGCAAGGCGCGCGCCGACGGCTTCATCGACGCATTGCGCGACGGCGAAGGCCGCAGCGGCTACGAGGCGCATGTCGGCGAACGCGGGGTCAAGCTGTCCGGCGGCCAGCGCCAGCGCATCGCCATCGCCCGGGTGCTGCTGAAGGACGCGCCGATCCTGGTGCTGGACGAAGCCACCTCGGCACTGGATTCGGAAGTGGAGGCGGCGATCCAGGACAGCCTGGACGAACTGATGGCAGGCAAGACGGTGATCGCGATCGCGCACCGGCTCTCGACCATCGCGCGCATGGACCGGCTGGTGGTCATGGACCAGGGCGCGATCGTCGAAACCGGCACCCACGCCGAACTGGTCGCGCACGGAGGCCTGTACGCACGGCTGTGGGCGCGGCAGACCGGCGGATTCGTCGGAGCGCGCTAGCGAGCGGCGTCATCGCATTCGCGCTAACGCCCCCACAGTTTGCTACGCAAACCGTGGGCCCCGGCTCATCACCATCCAGATCCCCCGCGCCTGTCGGCGCGCCCCCCTTGACTCAAGGGGGGCTTTTCTCCAGTTGGATCGCGCGAGGTTATCGGGCGCGGGGGACCGCTTCTACGAATCCCCACTCCCGAATCCCAAATCCCGGCCTCTCACTGAATCGGCTCGTCCAGCATCAGCTCGCGCACGAAACGCACCGGCGGCGCGCCGTAGGACAGCACCTGGTCGTGGTAGGCCTTCAGGTCGAACTTGTCGCCGAGCTTGGCCTGCATCGCCTTGCGCAGGTCCAGGTGTTCCTGCACGCCGACGAAGTAGGTCGGCAGCTGCGCGGAGGTGAGCTGCGCGCGCACCCACTTGCCTTCGGCTTCGCTCTGCTGCTGGAAGGTGTCGTGCACCATCAGCCGCATGGCCTGTTCCTTGCTCCAGTTGTCCACGTGCACGCCCTGGTCGAGCAGCGCGTTGGCGAGGGTGCGCAGGTAGAACTTCAGCTGCACCAGATGGAACAGCGGATCGTTGTCCAGGTAGCCCTGCTCCTGCATCATCCGTTCGGTGTACACGGCCCAGCCCTCGGCGAAGGTGCCGGAGCGCAGCACGCCGCGCAGGGTCGAGGGGAACTTGGCCGAGTGCCAGCCTTCGACGTAATGGCCGGGCACGCCTTCGTGGATGCTCAGCAGGTGGATCATGCGGCCGTTGTATTCGCGCAGGAACGATTCGGCCTGCTGCGCGCTCCAGTCGTCGGGAATCGGCGACACCGCGTAGAAGGTCTTCAGGTTCTTGTCCAGCGGGCCGGGCGAGTCGCAGTACGCCACCGCCACGCCACGCTGGAACTCGGGCATCAGGATGATGTCCACCGGCGCGTCGGGCAGGGTCAGCAGGTTCTTGCTGCGGACGAATTCGGTGGAGGAAGCCAGCGACGCCTTGGCGTCCTCGACCACCTTGTCGCGCGCCGGGTGCTGCGCGTAGGCCAGCTCCAGCGCCGCCTCGATCGCGGCCTGCTGCTGCGCGTCGCTCGGCGCATCGACCAGCGCCGGCACGTTCGGGCGGTCTTTCAGCACGGTGCGGGCGATGCCGTACATCTCCTCGCGCACGCGCTTGAGCTCGGCCTCGGCGCGCTGCTTGATCTCGGCGCGCGACAGCGAGGAGTTGAGCGCGAATTTCAGCTTCTGGTCGTATTTCTCCGCGCCGATGCGGAAATCGCCCTTGGCGTTGGGCACCAGGGTCTTGTCCAGCCAGGTCTGCTGTTCGGCCACCGCTTTCTTCAGCCCGTCGATCGCCGCCTGCAGGCGCTGCGCGTCGGCATCCGGCAGTTCCTTCACGTGCGGAGCGATGAACGTATCGACGATGCTGAGGATGCCCTGGTTCTGCTTGGCCACGGTCTGCGCGTTGATCTGCGGCACCCGCGCCGGGTCCAGGTTCGCGCGCGCCTGCGCGAACAGCGCCGGGATCTTCTCCATGCGCGCGGTGGCGGACTTCAGCCGCTCCGGCAGCGGCGCGAATTCGCGCGCCATCAAGCCGTAGATCGCGCCGCCGGCCAGGCCGTTGTAGACCTGCGGATCCCAGGCCCAGCTCTGCGACACTTCGCTGCTCCAGATGTCCGACTGCAACTGGTTGCGCAGGATCGCCGCATCCACCTGGTTCTCGCGCGAGAGCTTGGTCACCTGCAGCTTGTCCAGGTCCGCCAGCAGCTGCTTGCTCGCCTCCAGGCTCTTCTGCCGGCCGGCGGCACTGAGATCGTCCAGCTCGCTGTCGTAGCGGTGATCGCCGGTCTGGGTGGCGCCGACCGGGGACAGCTGCATCCAGGTGTCCACGGCACGCTTGGACAGCGCGGCGAAGGCGGCGTCGGCGGCCGGGTCGGCCGCATCGGCGGCCGCGCCGGGCGTGGCGGCGGGCGCCGCGGTCGGCGCGTCGGCGGGTTTCTGGCAGCCGGCGAGGGCGGCGAGCAGGGCGGCAGCGAGCAGGTGCTTGCGCATCGGGTTTCCTGTGGTGGGTCGATTCCCAAGCATAGGCGGCCGCGGCGGCGCGCGCACCTGTCGTGGATTATTCTGGCGCCTCTTCTTGGACGGGAGCGCAGGGATGAACTACACGGGCAGTTGCCATTGCGGCCGCATCGCATTCGAACTGGAAACCGAGGCGCCGATCGCCGAGGTCTACGACTGCAACTGCTCCATGTGCCGCCGCCGCGGCGGGCTGCTGTGGTTCGGCGCGCGCGCGGCGCTATCGCTGCGCAGCGCGCCGCAGGCCTTGGGCACGTATCGGTTCCATCGCCAGCACATCGACCATCACCATTGCCCGGACTGCGGCATCGCGCCGTTCAGCGAAGGCACCCATCCCAAGACCGGCGAGGCGACGGTGGCGGTCAACGTGCGCTGCCTGCCCGAACTGGACCTGCGCGCGCTGCAGGTGCACGCGGTGGACGGAGCGAGCCTGTGACGGCGCGCTCGCGGTACTGGTGGCTACCTACCATGGTGTGGGAGCGAGTTCAGTCGCGACGGGCTGCACCGGGAAGGCCTGTCGCGACGGATGGCCCGAGTCCACCCGGCGTCGCTCCCGCAAGAAGCACCATCCGCATCGTCTGTGCGCCCTTGATGCTGATGCTGGCGCTCGCCGCCTGCTCCAAGCACAGCGCCGAAAGCGCGGCCGAGGCGCCCGCTGCCGCGCCCGCCGCGGCACCGACCGCGGACGGACGCGCGGCGATGCTGGCCTACGAGCACGAGGTGAACGTGCAACTGCCGGCGGCGCAGATCGAGGCGCGGCTCAAGCAGGCCCAGGACAGCTGCCTCAACGGACGCTTCGGCGCCTGCAACGTGCTGTCGCTGCAGCAAAGCGGCGGTGATTATCCGCGGGCCGCACTGAGCGTGCGCATCGTGCCCGCCGGGGTGGAGCCGATGATCGCGCAGGCCGGCAATGGCGGCGAGATCGGCAGCCGCAGCACCCATGCCGAGGACCTGGCGCAGGCGGTGCAGGACAACGCCGCGTTGCAGCAGCGCCTGCAGGCCGAACAGCGCCGCCTGCAGGAATTCCAGCAGCGCCGCGACCTCAGCGTCGCCGACATGATCAGCCTGTCGGCGAAGCTGGCCGAACTCGATACGCAATTGCTGGCCGCCAGCCAGGAGGCGGCGCAGCAGCGCCGGCGTATCGAGACGCAGCGGTTGACCCTGCAGTTCGCCGCGCTCGACGGCGAACGCAGCCGCAGCGAGATCGGCGAAGCCTTCGCCGACACGGGCGCGATCTTCGCCTCCGCCACCGCCTGGGCGATCCGTACGATCGCGGCGCTGACCCCGTTCGTGCTGCTCGGGGTGATGCTGTGGTGGCTGGTCGCCTGGCTGCGTCGGCGACGCAGGCGCGCTTAGAAAGTTGGCGCTCGCCAGGTGCCACTTGTGTAGGAGCGGGGT
>NZ_JACSQX010000007.1:80343-145490 GCF_014836395.1 Xanthomonas bonasiae | reverse complement strand
CCCCCCGCTCCTACAGTGCTTCGTCAGTCGAGGAGAAAGAAGGCGCTAGCCTTCGTCCTGCTCGAACTCCACGATCACTTCCAGGTCGAAGGCCAGCGCCTCCACCGCTTCGCGCACCTTCTGCGCGGTGGCGAGGTTGCCGGCCTCGATCTCGACCTCGTGGGTGCCTGGACCCTGGTCGTCGGGCAGTCCGGCCGAGCTGGAATCGTCGTCGTCCATATGGCTCATCAGATCGTCGATTTCCTCGACGTGCTCGATGCCTTCCAGGCTGCCGAGCAGGTTGATGATGGCGCGGGCGTCGTCTTCGCTGCCGGTGATGCGGATACGGAGCAGGGGCATGCGTGTTCCTCTGGGTAGGGGAAGGCAAGGCTAGGCAGGCGCCGGCTAAGACGAAGTGATGACGGCTCAGCGCGGTTGCGACGCGGCGCTGCCGAGCGCGGCCTGGTCCACCGTGGTCTCGTCGAACACCGGCGCCAGCAGCGCCTCGGCCGCGGCGCGCAGCATCGCCGGGGCGATGTAGTGGCGATGGCCGCGCGCGATCAAGGCCATGTACAGGCGGCCGAACCAGTTGCGGCAGGCCACGCGCGTGTCCAGGCTCAGTTCCACGCTGCCGTCCTCGGCGACGTCCACGCCCACGCAGCTGCGGAACACCAGGTGCCGGTCGTCGGCGCCGAGCAGCACCTGCGCGCGCCGGTCGTGCGCGGCGTGCGCCTGGCCCAGCACCGGGAAGCGGCCGGCGAACAGGCGTTCGCGCTGCGGCGACAGCAGCGAGGACACCGGGCACCCGAGCGGCGAGGTGCGCAGCCGCAGCGGCGCGACCAGCGCATTGCGGATCCGCATCAGCCAGGTCACGCCGAGCGGCCGACGCTGCATGAAGCCTTCCAGCAGCGCCACCATCAGCGCGTGCGCGCCGCGCTGGCGCAGCTGATGCGGCTGCAGGCGCAGGCGCACGCTGTCCTGGTGGTCGTGCGCCTGCAGCTCGTCCCACAGCAGCGAGCCGGGCACCGGCTGTGGCAGCGAGCGCACGGCCGCCAGGCGCGGCGCCAGCGCGACGAAGCCGGGCGGATGCCGCCACCTGCCCAGCGCCTGGCGCAGGCGCCCGCTGCGCGCGCGCAGGTCCGCGCACCAGGCCAGGCGCCGGCTGCCGGGCGAGGCGGACAGCGACAGGCGCACGGTCGGCACCTGCATGGCCTGCGCCTGCGGCGACGCCAGCAGTGCGCACACCGGCTCCGGCAGCAATTCGGTCAGCGTGGCGATGTCGGCGGTGCCGGCCATGACCCGTTCGCGTACCTGCGGGCTCAGATCGCCGCCGGCCTCGTCGCTGTGGCAGGACAGCGCGAAGAACGCCGGATGCGCCGCGTGCGCGCGCAGCGGCGCGAACTGGTGCCAGGTGCCGCCGCCGAAGCGCACGGTGAATAGGCAGTCGGCCGGCAGGTCGACGTGGCGCAACGCGGCCAGGAAATGCTGCGGGTCCTGTTCGAGCTGCGCCATCGATGCGGTGCAGAAGCGCAGCTGCGCGCCGCCGCTGCCGGTGATCGCGGTGAACATGCGGTGCCCGGCGTGGCGATGGAAGGGATGCCCGTTCGCGCCGACCGCGAAGGAGAACAACGCGGTCGATTCGCCATTGGCGAAATCGGTGTCGGCCAGCCGTGCCGACGGTTCGTCCAGCGCATCGTGGAAGCTCGGGTGCGCGCGCTGGCGCACGCAGGCCTGGGCGATCAACGGATCGCCGGCGCCGGCGCCGAGCTGCGCGATCAGGGTCACTTCCACCGGCAGCCCGCCGCTGTACGAGGCCAGGCGCACGGAGGGAAAACCTGCCTGGGCGGCCGCGGTTTCGCGGAGCGGGGCGGTGGACATCGGCGGGTTCCTTTTGGCCGGGGCGGGACGGATCAGGCGTTCTTCTTCGCCAGCTTGCGCGCTTCGCGCTTGAGCGGGCCGGCGCTGGGGCAGACCTCGAAGGCGAAGCCGCTCAGCGTATTGACCAGGTTGTCGGGGGTCAGCCGGTACACCACGAACTGGCCGCGGCGCTCGCTCGACACCAGCCCGGCCGCTTCCAGCACCGACAGGTGCCGGGAGATCGCCGGTGCGCTCATCGCGAAGCGCTGCCCGATCTGCCCGGCAGTGAGCTCCTGCGCCGACAGGTAGGCCAGGATCTCGCGGCGCGGGCGGGAGGCGAGGGCTTCGAAGACGCGGTCGATGGACATCAGGGATTAGATAATTAACGAATTAGCTAATTAATGACGCATCGATGGCCGTGTGTCAAGCGTCGTGCGGCGTATCTCTGATTCAGGCGATCGGATCTTGTAGGAGCGGCTTCAGCCGCGACACGCGTTACCGACAACGTCTGTCGCGGCTGAAGCCGCTCCTACAAACGCGCGCAACCAGGCGAACGCCTAGCCCGCCCTCGGCGGCAGTCCCAGCAGTTCCGCCGGCAGCGCCGGCATCGGCGTGCGTTCGTCCAGCGCCTCGCGCTTGAGCCAGTCGATGAACTGGCTGGCCGCCGGGCTGGGCAGGCGGTGGCCGGGATGCACGATGTAGTAGGAATAGCGCGCCTTCAGCGCCGGGCCGGGCAGGCGCACCAGTTCGTAGCGCTGCAGGTACGGCTGGGCGATGTGCTTGCGCGCCAGCACCGCGCCGACGCCGTACACCGCCGCGCGCATCGCGTCGGTGCTGTCGTTGAAGGTGTGCATCCGCGGCAGTTCCACGCCGCGCACCGCGGCGGCGCGGAACCAGTCGCGCCAGCCCTGCGGCGACATGTCGCTGAGCAGCGGCAGCTGCGCGATCTGCTCGGGATGGCGCAGCGTGGCCAGCTGCGGCAGTGCCGGCGAGGCGACCGGGAACAGTTCGTCGTCCATCAGGTGGTGCGAGGTCAGCCCCGGCCACGCGCCCTGGCCGTAGCGGATGCCCAGCTCGGGGCCGCCGTCCTCGAAGCGCGAGAACGCCGCGTCGGTCTGGATGTCCAGGCGCACGTGCGGATGCGCCTGGCAGAAGCGCGGCAGCCGCGGCAGCAGCCAGCAGTAGGACAGCGAGCGCAGCGTGGTGATGCGCAGCGGCGCGGTATCGGCCTGCGGGTGCAGGTTGCCGGCCACCGCGGCGATGTCGGCCAGCGCCGCGCTGGCCGCATCGGCCAGCTGCCGGCCCTCGGCGGTCAGCTTGACCCCGCGCGCATGGCGCTGGAACAGCGTCGCGCCGAGCAGCGCTTCCAGCTTGCGCACGTGGTGGCTGACCGCGCTGGCGGTGAGGTGCAGTTCCTCCGCGGCATGGGCGAAATTCTGGTGGCGCGCCGCGGCGGCGAACACGCCGAGCGCGGGCAGCAGGGCAGGGCGCAGTTGCATGGCTAGACACGCGGCAGATTTGTGGCTCGCGACGATACTACGCGCTTGTGGGCGTTGCGACGGCGCGCGATCCTGGCAGCCATGCGCAAGATGCGGGGCCGGTACGGGCCGCGTTGGCGCGCGGCCCCGCTTCCGCCGCTGTTCGCGTGCTTTGCCTGTTGCCCGGTGGCAGGTGGCAGCCGCGTCCGCGGCGACGGCACGATCGACGGCAGCGGACACAAGATGAATCCAGGAGACAACACGGTGAATGCAGCCCATCCCGCGTCCGGCGATCCAGCCGACGTCCTTCCGGCACCCGCGGTGCGCGACTGGCGCACGCCCCTGGAGCTGCTGTTCCTGGGCATCGTCTGGGGCTGCTCGTTCCTGTTCATGCGCGTGGCGGCGCCGCAGTTCGGCGCCTATGCGCTGGTGGAACTGCGCCTGGCGCTGGGGGCGACGGTGCTGCTGCCGTTCCTGTGGATGGCGCGCGCGCGCTTTCCGCTGCGGCGCTGGCCGACGCTGGCGGCGATCGGGCTGCTCAACTCCGCGTTGCCGTTCCTGCTGTTCGCGTGGGGCGCGCAGCATGCGCCGGCGGCGATCGGCGCGATCTGCAACGCGATGACCGTGCTGTTCACCGCGCTGATCGCGTTCCTGTTCTTCGGCGAGAAGATCGGCGTGCGCCGCGCGGTGGCGCTGCTGATCGGCTTCGTCGGCATCGTGGTCCTGGCCACCGGCAAGTCGGCCGGGCTGAGCGTGGGGCCGGCGGCGTTCGCCGGCGCCACCGCCTCACTGCTGTACGGCATCGGCTACAGCCTGGTGAAGCGCTACATGAGCGACCTGCCGCCGGCGGCGTCGGCCGCCTCCACGCTGGGCTGCAGCGCAGTGCTGCTGGCGCCGCTGGCATGGACGCATTGGCCGGCCGCGCCGGTGCCGGCGGTGGCCTGGGCCTGCGCCGGCGCGCTGGGCGTGGTCTGCACCGGCCTCGCCTTCCTGATGTACTACCGGCTGATCCAGCGCATCGGCCCGGCGCGCGCGTCGACGGTGACCTACCTGGTCCCGGTGTTCGGCGCGCTGCTGTCCTGGTCGATCCTCGGCGAGCCGTTGACCTGGAGCATGCTGCTGGCCGGCGCGCTGATCCTGGGCAGCGTCGCCTTCAGCCAGCGCGCGCGTTGAGGGACCTGCCGATGACCGCTTCCCTGCTCGCATTGCAATTCGCCTACAAGGCCTGGGCCAACGCCGAACTGCTGCAGGCGCTGGCGCAGATCGACGCGGCCGCGTATCCGGCGCAACGGCAGCGCGCGATCCGGCTGTTGAACCACACCTACGTCGTGGACCGGATCTTCGCCGCGCACCTGGACGGCGGCACCCATGCGTTCACGGGCAGCAATACACCGGAGACGCCGGCGCTGGAGGCGTTGCACGCAGCCGTCGCCGAATCCGACCGATGGTATGCCGGCTACGTCGTCCAGCTCGATGCGACCGCATTGCAACAATCGCTCGCATTCCGCTTCACCGACGGCGATGCCGGCCGCATGACCCGCGAGGAAATGCTGTTCCACGTCCTCGCGCACGGCGCCTATCACCGCGGCAACATCGCCATGCTGCTCAGCGACTGCGGGCTGGAGCAGCCGCGCGAGCTGTTCACCCGCTTCCTGCACGCACGCGAACCCGAGCGCCGCGGCGCGGCGCCAGCGGCCTGAGCGCTGGCGCAGGCCAATGCAGTGCAGTCCGCTGGTGAGCGCGAGCGCGAACTACTGCGGCGGCGTGCGTACCGGCAGCGGCACGTTGCACAGGTCGATGTGCCCGGCCGGGCGCTTGTAGAAATCGTCCCGGCGGTTGCGCCGCGCTTCGGCCACGTCGCGGAAGGTCTGGGTGTCGGTGCGCAGCAGCTGCAGCGGCGTACGTTCTGCCTCGGGCAGGTCGCTGGCGAGCTTGATCGCGCGAATCGGGGTGCGCTGTTCGGGCTTGGCGTAGAAGCCCATCGGGTCCGGTCCGCGCGGGATCACGCTGAGCAGTTCCATGCCCTTGACCACGCGCCCGACCACGGTGATGTTGCGGTCCAGCTGCCGCGGCGATTGCCCGGTGACCACGTACAGCTCGGCGCCGATGCTGCTGTCCTCGTCGTTGTTGCGGCCGGCGCCGAGGGTGCCATAGCAGTGCGCCAGCCACGCCTTGCCGTCCTTGGGGTCGCGCGCGGCCGGAAAGCCGTCGACGAAGCCCACTTGCGGCGCCCAGCCGTCGCGGTCCGGCAGCGCCTGGAACGCCAGGCCCGCGGCCGGGCGCTGGAACTCGGCAGGCAGGTGCCGCTTGGCCGAACCCAGCGACTTGGCCTTGTCCGCCTCCTCGCCGTCGGGATCGCCGAACTGCACCACGAAGTTGTCCTGCGAGCGGTAGATGCTCAGGCCGTCCCAGAAGTGCTCGTGGGCCAGGGTGCGGATATTGCCGACATGCTGCGGCGCGAACGCCGGCGCCAGCTCGATGACCACGCGGCCGGCGTCCAGGTCCAGATACAGCGTGTTGGCCGGGTCCAGCGTGCGCCAGTCGCCGGGCTTGGACGCGTCCAGGATCTGCTGCGGACTGCGGTACGGTGCGGCAGGCGCGGCGGCCAGTGCGCAGGCGGCGGACGACAGCAATGCGAGGGCGAGCAGGGTGGGACGCAAGGGCATGGCCGCAGCCTGGAGGACGGTAGCCGATTCTTACCCAGCCACCGTCGCTGCGCCACTGCCGCCGTTGCGTTGCCGGCCGCTGTGCTCAGCGCGCCGGTGCGCGTTGCGGGGCGTCCTGCGTCTCCTGCGGGGCGGCCAGCGCGGGCTGCGCAGTCGCATTCAATGCATCGAGCTGGCGCAGGCTGTCCTGTAGCGGCGTGGCTGTGGCGACCTGCGCGTCCACGTAGGCGGTGCGCTTGTCGCCCCCCATCGGGTCGCCCTGCACGGCGAACACGCGGCCGGCGTCGTTGCGCAGCACATGGTCGACCTGGGTCAGGCCTTCGCGCTTGGCCGCCAGCAGCAGGTGCGTGGCCAGTTGCGGATCGGCCGGCGTCAACCGGGCGTCGATCATGCGCTGCATCGCGTGGTCCGGATGCGCCGGATCGCGGGGATCGGCCGGCGTACTCGCGGGTGTCGCCCGCGCTGCGGCCGCGACCTTCGGATCGACATTGTCGACGCCGGCGTCGATGCGGGTCAGCGCGCCGCTCAGCGCGCCGTCGGCATCGGCGGCGACGCGGAACAGGCGTTCGCTCAGGCCGTACGGGGAATTGCCGAGATTGCGCGCCAGCCCGATCGCGAATTCCTCGTTGCTCATGCGGGCGTAGGCGCCGGCCTGCTCGCGATCGAACGGACGCGCCTGCGCGGCCTGCGCGTACTGCTGGCGCAGCGCGCCCATCTGCGCCTCCGAGAAATTCAGGGTCACGTCCTGGCCGGCGGCGATGGCGTCGGCCGCGGTGTCCTTCCTCGCCAGCGCGGCATTGAGCAGCTGCGCCTGGTTGCCGTCGACCTTGCCGAAGCCGAGCTGGTAGCGGCGCGCCTCGGCGTGTTCGCTGCCGGCGGCATCGAACTGGCGGGTCAGGGTGAGCGGCACGTTGTCGGCGTACTGCAGCTTGCTGGTGACGGTGCTGCTGCCGTCGGCATGGGTGGCGCGTACGTTCTCGCCGCTGTTGCGCTGCCCGGCCAGGTCCAGGCTCAGCGGCCCGACCCCGAGTTTGGCGCGGGTCTGCGAGCTCGCTCTCAGGGTGTCGATCCGCTGCACGTCGCTGACCCCGGGTGCCGCCTGCGCCGGCAACTGGCCGCTGCCGAGGAAATCACGGTAGGCGGCCTGCGCCTGCGGGTCGCGCAGGTCGAAGGTCGCGGTGTGCATGCTGGCCTGGCCCAGCGCGTCCTGGCGGCCCAGCATGGCCTGCGCGACGGGCGTCTTCAGCCCGATCATGTCCAGGCGTTCGATCGCCGCGGTCGGTCCTGTCGCCACGCGCACGTGGTCCGGGTCCAGGCGCTGCGCGGTGTAGCTCATGCCTGCCGCGTCGGTGTGTTCGCTGCTGCTGGCGAAACTGCGGAACGAGGTCTCCAGCGAGGTGCGAACGAAGGCCTGGCCGTCGAGCCTGACGCTGCCCCCGACCGGGATGCTCAGTGGGTCGAATGGATTGACGCTGCGCGCGGCCTCGGCGGTGGCGTCGCCGGGCAGGGTGACGTTGTAGCGCGCGCGCTCGCCGAGCTGGGTCGTGCTGCTGAGGCTCGCGGCGTTGCGGCCGGTGATGGCGGCGTCGAGCTGGTGGCCCTGGCGGAATTCCATCTCCAGGCCGAATTCGGTCTTGCCGTCGGCGGTGCGCCGGCTGGCGCCCACGCTCTGGCTGGAGACGAACTGGTGCGCGAGCGGCCCGCTGCGGCCCAGCGCATGGGACTGCGTGTGCTCCACGCTGGCGCTGCCGTCGGCCGGATTCCATTTCAACGGACCGGCGCTGCGGCTGCTGCCAGCGCTGGCGAAGGTGGGGTCGTTGGCCTGGGCGTCGTCGGCGGGCGTCGTCGAACTCATGCATTCCTCCTGGATGGCGCCTGCCGGCGCGAGCGGCGCGCAGGATAGCCAGGCCGATGTTGCCGGTGCGTCAGGCGTTCGTTATGCCTGCTATGACTACCGGCACATTCGCTATACCCAACTCAACACTAGTATGCATTCCAACCTAGTGGGGGCGGTCATGGTCGAACCGGATGCACAGCTGAAGAAGTTCCAGAAGGAGCTGAGCGCGGGCACCGTGTCGCTCGCGCTGCTGGCGGTGCTGGCCGAGGCCCAGGAACCCCTGTACGGCTACCTGATCGCCAAGCGCCTGGAAAAAGTGGGCGAGGGCGTGCTCAGCGGCAAGCAGAGCGCGCTGTATCCGGTGCTGCGCAACCTGGAAGCGGCCGGGCTGCTGTCCAGCCATGTCGAGCCGTCGGTGGCCGGGCCGCCGCGGCGCTACTACCGCATCACCGACCCCGGCCACGCCACCTTGCAGCAGTGGGCCGCGGCGTGGCGCGCCACCCGCGATTCCGTCGATTCCGTCCTGAAGGGGATTTCAGAATGAGCAGCGAACAACTCCAGGCGCGGCCGTTGCCGGCCACCATTCCCGACTATCTGGCGCAACTGCGCGTGGCGCTGGCCGGCGCCGATCCGGCGCTGGTCCAGGACGCGCTGTACGACGCCGAGGAATACCTGCGCGCCGAGCTGGCCGAGCAGGCCGGCAAGAGCGAGGCCGAGGTGATCGCCGAGGTCGCCGGCAGCTACGGCGCGCCGGAAGAGGTGGCCGCGATCTACCGCGACACCGAGGTCACGGTGAACCGCGCACTGAAGCCGCCGGCGCCGCCCAGGCGCAAGTCGCTGCTCGGCCGCTTCTTCGGCGTGGCCGCCGATCCGCGCGCCTATGGCGCGTTCTTCTACATGCTGCTGTCGCTGGTCACCGGCATCTTCTACTTCACCTGGGTGGTCGCCGGGGTCAGCGTCTCGCTGGGCATGCTGGTGCTGATCATCGGCGTGCCGTTGCTGGTGCTGTTCTTCGGTTCGGTGCGGCTGCTGTCGCTGGTGGAAGGGCGCATCGTCGAGGTGCTGCTCGGCGAGCGCATGCCGCGGCGCCCGCTGTACAGCGCGCGCGAACAGCCATGGCTGCGGCGCATCGGGCAGATGTTCACCGACGCGCGGACCTGGACCACGATGCTGTACTTCGTGCTGATGCTGCCGCTGGGGATCTTCTATTTCAGCGTGTTCGTTACTCTGCTGAGTACGGGATTGGCGCTCGCGGCGGCACCGCTGGGATTTTTCTTCCCGCAGCAGTTCAACGTCATGTTCGTCGACTGGAACGTCACCGAAAGCGCGCCGTGGCTGCTGCCGCTGTGGAGTGCGCTGGGCATCGTGCTGCTGTTCGCCATGCTGCACCTGGCGCGTGGCATCGGCAAGCTGCACGGCATGCTGGCCAAGCACCTGTTGGTGCACAGCTCGGCGCAATGACATTGACGCGGCGGCCGGCAGGCGCCGGCCGCGCGCGGTACGCCGCTCAGCCGGCCTTGCGGCTGCCGCGGCGCTTGAGCGGGGTGACGTTGCCGCTCGGCGCCTGCGCCGTGGCCGACGCATTGGCGGCGATGAACGCACGCACCTGCGGATAGACGATGTCGCGCCAGCGGCGGCCGCTGAAGATGCCGTAGTGGCCGGCGCCTTCCACTTCCAGATGCTGGCGGCGGTGCGCGGCGATGCCGGTGCACAGGTCCTGCGCGGCGGCGGTCTGGCCCAGGCCGGAGATGTCGTCCAGTTCGCCTTCGATGCTGAGCAGCGCGGTGTCGCGGATCGCGGAGGGATCCACGCGCTCGCCGCCGATCACCCATTCGCCGCGCGGCAGCAGGAATTCCTGGAACACCACCCGGATCGTGTCCAGGTAGTAGGTCGCCGGCATGTCCAGTACCGCGTTGTACTCGTCGTAGAAGCGGCGGTGCGCCTCGGCGTCCTGCAGGTCGCCCTTGACCAGGTTGGCGTAGAAATCCCAGTGCGACATGAAGTGCCGGCTGGGGTTCATCGCCAGGAATCCGGTGTGCTGCAGGAAGCCCGGATACACCGCGCGGCCATGTCCCGGATACGTCTGCGGCACGGTGTGGATGACGTTGTGCTCGAACCACGACAGCGGATTGCGCGTGGCCAGGTTGTTGACCTGGGTCGGGCTGCGGCGCGCGTCGATCGGCCCGCCCATCATCACCAGCGAGCGCGGCGTGGCTTCGCCGCGTCCGGCCATCAGCGACACCGCGGCCAGCACCGGCACCGTCGGCTGGCACACGCTGATCACGTGCAGCTTGTCGGCGCCGATGTGGCGGATGAAGTCCTGCACGTAGTTGACGTAGTCGTCCAGGCCGAAGTCGCCGTCGCTCTGCGGCACCATGCGCGCGTCGATCCAGTCGGTGACGTAGACCTTGTGGTCGCGCAGCAGGGTGCGCACGGTATCGCGCAGCAGCGTGGCGTGGTGCCCGGACAGCGGCGCCACCACCAGCACCGCCGGCTGCTGCTTGAGCCCGGCCACGACCTTGGCGTCGTCGCTGAAACGCTTGAAGCGCAGCAGGCGGCAGAACGGCTTGCGCAGCACTTCCTGCTCGACGATCGGCAGCGGGTGGCCATCGACCTCGACGTGGTCCAGCGCCCAGGCCGGCTTCTCGTAGTCCTTGCCGAGCCGGTGCAGCAGTTCGTTGGTCGCGGCCAGACGCTCGGCGCCCGGGAGCGTGGCCCACAGGCTATTGGCGTCGGAGAAGATCTTGGCGTTGGCCGCTGCCTGGTGGACCCAGGGGGCGAGCAGGTTGCGGGTCAGTTCGTGCCACTGGTAGAGCATGCCGGTGTTTCCATCCTGAGCGTATGCTGCCGTGCAGCATATCCTATCCGAGGTGGTTGCACCTTAATGGGGCACCAGACCAATCGTTTCCAGTGCCGCCGCATCCCCCGCCAGCGCTGGCGATAGCCAACAATGACTGCCGACCGGGCGCAGTCCGAGTGCACCAAACTGGCGCCGGTACCAGCGCGCCGGACGTGGCTGGAAGCCGGCATGGTCGCCGTCGAAGGCGTCCTCCATGGCGAAGGTCTCCAGGAACGCGACCCCGCCGCACAGGTCGGCCAGGCCCGGCAGGCCCTGGCGCAATTCGCGGTTGGGCACGTAGTGCAGCACGTCCGAACACACCAGCAGGTCCACCGGCGCGCACGGCCGCAGCCAGGCGAAATCGCCGAACCGCGCCGGGCGCAGATTGCGATGGCGGCCGTAGCGCGCCACCGCGTACTCGCTGCTGTCGAAGCCCAGGTAACTCAGTTTCGGCCGCAGCTTCAGCAGCGGCGCGCGCCAGGCGCCTTCGCCGCAGCCGATGTCGAGCACGCTGCGGATCGGCCGTTCCAGGTAGTACTCGGCCTGGGCGACGGCGAGCGCGACCTTGCGCGCCAGGCGCGCGTTGCCGCCGATATCGTCGCGGCGATACCAGCGCTGGAAGTAGTCGGCGTCGTACTGTTTGTCCATGCGGGGTCGTGGTCCGTGCGGGCGCGATGCGAATCGGCGAAAATGGCGTGACATCCTACGCCAGCGACCCGGAGCCAGCGCATGCAACTCTACCTGTGGATCAAGTCCCTGCACCTGCTGTTCGTGGTCGCATGGATGGCGGCGGTGTTCTACCTGCCGCGGATCCTGGTCAACATCGCCGAGAGCACGGGGCAGCCGGACGTGCAGGCGCGGCTGGTGCTGATGGGGCGGCGCCTGTACCGCTTCGGCCACATGATGTTCGGCCTGGCCTTGCTGCTGGGGCTGACCCTGTGGCTGGGCTACAAGGTGTTGCCCGACTTCCCGACCATGGTCGCGCCCGGCCACAGCGGCTGGCTGCACGCCAAGCTGGGCCTGGTGGCGCTGATGCTCGGCTACTACATCTTCAGCGGGCGCTGGCTCAAGGGCGTGGGCCAGGCGCGCGCGCTGCCGTCTTCGCGCGCGCTGCGGCTGTTCAACGAACTGCCGGTGCTGGCGCTGCTGGTGGTGATCTGGTTGGTGTTGGCGAAGCCGTTTTGAGCCGGGATTGGGGATTCGGGATTGGGGATTGGAAAATCCCGGCGCCGATTCTTTACCGGGCCGTTAGGCGTTGCGGCTGTCTAGTTGCTTCAGTTCGCTGCGGGCCAGGTCGATCCACTGGCGTTGGTCGCGCTGGTAGTAGCGCGGGGCCAGGCTGGAGCGCTTCAGCACTTCGTTGAACACTTCGCCGGCGCGCTGCGGCTGGCCCGCGCGCTGCAGCAGTTGCGCGTAGCGCACGCGCGCTTCTTCGCCGGGGTAGTCGTCGGCGAGCGCGGCGTATTCTTCCAGTGCCGCGTCGGTCTGGCCCAGCGCCTCGGTGGCGCGCGCGTAGAGCAGGTGGCCGTCGTGCGAGCGGAACTGCGGGTTGGCGGCGATCAGCCGGTCCAGCGTGGCTTTCACCGCGGCCGGCTGGTCCAGGCCGAACTGCGCCTTGGCCAGTCCGAGCAGCAGTCCGGGGTCGTCGCGGTGGATGCCGCGCAAGCCGCTCTCGAACACCTCGGCCGCCTGCGCGTATTCGCCGTTGCCCAGGTGCACCTCGGCCAGTTGCCGGCGGTTGTCCACGGTGTCGGCCAGTTCCAGGCGGTTGCCGGCGGTGCGCTTGTCGCGGTTCGGATCGAGCGTGGCGCCGACCTTGCGCAGGTGGCGGCGCGCGCGCGGATCGTTGCGCCATTCCGGCAGCAGTTCGGCGATCACGTAGATCAGGATCCCGAGATACGAAAAGATCAGCAGGATGAAGATCCAGTACAGCGGGCGGCCGCTGCGCACCACGTGCACGCAGCAGGCCAGCTGCAAGGCCAGCGACAGCAGGACGATGGGATTCATGGACAACGCTTCCTTGTGTCGCGATCAGGCCGCTTCGTACGCCCCGTAGCCGCGCAGGCGCTCGTAGCGCTTCTGCAGCAATTGCTCGACCGGCAGTTTTTCCAGCGCGTCCAGTTCGTTGAGCAACACCGCCTTCAGGCGCTTGGCCATCTGCGTGGGGTTGCGGTGCGCGCCGCCGATCGGCTCGCGCACGACCTTGTCGACCAGGCCCAGCGCGGACAGGCGCTTGGCGGTCAGGCCCAGTTGCTCGGCGGCGTCCTTGGCCTTGGCCGCGTCCTTCCACAGGATCGAGGCGCAGCCTTCCGGCGAGATCACCGAATAGGTGCCGTACTCCAGCATCAGCGTGCGGTCGCCGACGCCGATCGCCAGCGCGCCGCCGGAGCCGCCTTCGCCGATCACGGTGCAGATCACCGGCACTTTGAGCTCGGCCATCTCCAGCAGGTTGCGCGCGATCGCCTCGCTCTGGCCGCGTTCTTCCGCGCCGATGCCGGGATAGGCGCCAGGGGTGTCGATGAAGGTCAGCAGCGGCAGCTTGAAGCGCTCGGCCAGCTTCATCAGCCGCAGCGCCTTGCGGTAGCCCTCCGGACGCGGCATGCCGAAGTTGCGCGCGACCTTGGTCTTGGTGTCGCGGCCCTTCTGGTGGCCGATGATGACCACCGGGCGCCCGTCGATGCGGCCCAGGCCGCCGACGATCGCCTTGTCGTCGGCGAACGCGCGGTCGCCGGCCAGTTCCTGGAACTCGTCGCAGAACACGTTGATGTAGTCCAGCGTGTACGGACGCTGCGGATGCCGCGCCAGCTGCGAGATCTGCCACGACGACAGGTCGCGGAAGATCTGCGCGGTGCGCACCCGCAGCTTGTCCTGCAGCGCGCGCACCTCGGTCTCGACGTTGACCGCCGGGCCGGTGCTGGCGTTGCGCAGTTCCTGGATCTTGGCTTCCAGATCGGCGATGGGTTGCTCGAAGTCGAGGTAGTTCGGATTCATTGGAGGCCGTCGTGAACGTAAGGGACGCAGTTTAGCCGAACCGATGTCGGTCACCCGTACGGGGCCGTGCGGTTGGGGGGCCGGGGTTCGGGATTGGGGATTCGGGATTCGAAAAAGCCGGCGCTCCTGACGCTGCGGACAGCGCGGATCCCGCTCCTACGAATCCCCAATCCCAAATCCCGGCTTCTCACGCCCACGGCGGGCTGTACTTCACCTTCACCGCGCGCACGCCCGGGTCGGCGCGCAGGGTGTCCAGCAGTTGCGGGTCCACGCGCACCGCGTGGCTGCCGTTGAGGTCGAGCATGCCGGCCACCGCGCCTTGTTCGGACTGCAGCAGCAGGTCCAGGCGCAGCGGCGTCTTGCCGGGGCGGTGGCGCGCCAGCAAGGCGTCGATGCGCGGCCAGGTGCTGCGCTGGCGCAGGTCCAGGCGCAGCGACAGGCGCTGCGCGTGGTGGGTGCAGATCTGTTCGTAGTCCCAGCACTGGCGGATGCGCATCGCATAGCCGCCGTTGAATTCGTCCTCGCGCACGCCGCCCTTGACGATCAGGATGCGGTCGCGGGTGAGCAGGTGGCCGAACTCGGCGATGGCGTCGGTGAACGCGCTGCACTCGACCCGGCCGCGGCCGTCCTCGAGTTGCACGAACACCTGGCTGTCGCCCTTGCGCCGCACGCCGACCACCTGGCCGGCGAGGATCGCGCTGGTTTCCGGGCGCCAGGCGCGTTTTTCGCCGTCGCCGCCACCGCCGCGTCCGCCGCCGGATTGCGCGCAGATCTTTTCCAGCGCGCTCAGGTCGCAGCCGACCAGCTCGCGCACTTCCTCGCGGTAGGGATCGAACGGGTGGCCGCTGAGGTAGAAGCCCAGCGTCTCGCGCTCGCCGGTCAGCAGCTGGCCCAGCGGCCATTCCTTGCTCTCCGGCAGGTCCAGGCGCAGCGCCGGGGCACTGGTGTCGGCGCCGCCGAACAGCGAGTTCTGCCCGGAGGCGCGCTCGCGCGCCATCTGCTCGGTGGCCTTCATCACCTCCGGCAGCTGCAGCATCAGGGTGGCGCGGTTGCTGCCCAGCCCGTCCATCGCGCCGGCGTTGATCAGCGCTTCCAGGGTGCGCTTGTTGAGCTTGGCCGATTCCACGCGGGTGCAGAAATCCAGCAGCGAGGCGTATTCGCCGCCGCGCTCGCGCTCGGCCACGATCGCCTCGCAGGCGCCGCGGCCCACGCCCTTGATCGCGCCCAGGCCGTACTGGATGGTGTCCGGGGTGGCCGCTTCGAACATGTAGGCCGAGGCGTTGAGCCGCGGCGGCAGCACGGTCAGGCCGAGGTTGCGCACCTCGTCGAGGAAGCCGACCACCTTGTCGGTGTTGTCCATGTCCGAGGACAGCGTCGCGGCCATGAACTCGGCCGGGTAGTGCCGCTTCAGCCATGCGGTCTGGTAGCTGACCAGCGCGTAGGCGGCGGCGTGCGACTTGTTGAAGCCGTAGCCGGCGAACTTCTCCATCAGGTCGAAGATTTCGTCGGCCTTGGCCTCGCCGACGCCGCCCTTGGCCGCGCCCTCGCGGAAGATCTCGCGGTGCTTGGCCATCTCGGCCGGCACCTTCTTGCCCATCGCGCGGCGCAACAGGTCGGCGCCGCCCAGCGAGTAGGCGCCGACGATCTGCGCCATCTGCATCACCTGCTCCTGGTACACCATGATGCCGTAGGTGTCCTTCAGGATCGCTTCGGTGCGCGGATCGGGGTAGATGATCTCCTGCTGGCCGTGCTTGCGCGCGTTGAAGTCCGGGATCAGGTCCATCGGGCCGGGGCGGTACAGCGACACCAGCGCGATCAGGTCCTCGAAGCGGTCGGGCTTGGCGTCCTTCAGCAGCCGGCGCATGCCCGAGGATTCGAACTGGAACACCGCGCCGGTGTTGCCCGAAGCGAAGATGCCCTTGTAGGTGGGCGCATCGTCGAGCGGGATCGCAGTGATGTCCACCGGCGGGATGCCGGCGCGCGCATGGCGCACGTTGATCGCCTTCACCGCCCAGTCGATGATGGTCAGCGTGCGCAGGCCGAGGAAGTCGAACTTGACCAGGCCGACCTGCTCGACGTCGTCCTTGTCGAACTGGGTGACCGGGTTCTTGCCCAGGTTGTCGACGTCGTGTTCGGCGAACAGCGGGCAGAAGTCGGACAGCGGCGTCGGCGCGATGACCACGCCGCCGGCGTGCTTGCCGGCGTTGCGGGTCAGGTCCTCCAGCTGCCGCGCCAGGTCCATCAGGTCGCGGACGTCGTCCTCGCTCTGGTAGCGCTGGATCAGCTCCGGCGAGGCCATCTCGCTGTCCTTGCCTTCGCCCATCGCGTCCTTCAGCGTGATGCCGAGGATGTTGGGGATCAGCTTGGCCACGCCGTCGACCAGGCCGTACGGGAAGCCGAGCACGCGGCCGCAGTCGCGCACCACCGCCTTGGCCGCCATGGTGCCGTAGGTGATGATCTGGCTGACCCGGTCGCGCCCGTACTTGCGCGCGACGTAGTCGATGACCTCGTCGCGGCGGTCCATGCAGAAGTCGATGTCGAAGTCGGGCATCGACACGCGTTCGGGATTGAGGAAGCGCTCGAACAGCAGGTTGTAGGGCAGCGGATCCAGGTCGGTGATCTGCAGCGCCCACGCCACCAGCGAGCCGGCGCCGGAGCCGCGGCCCGGGCCGATCGGGATGCCCTGGTTCTTGCCCCACTGGATGAAGTCGGCCACGATCAGGAAGTAGCCGGGGAAGCCCATCTTGATGATCGTGTCCAGCTCGAACTCGAGCCGGTCGACGTAGTCCTGGCGGGTCTTGCCCGGCGCCAGCGGATTCTTCTCCAGGCGCGCGGCCAGGCCGTCGCGCGACTGGCTGCGGATCCAGCTGTCCAGCGTCTCGTTGTCGGGCACCGGATACGCGGGCAGGAAGTAGGTGCCCAGCTGCATCTCGATGTTGCAGCGCTGCGCCAGCGCCAGCGTGTTGTCCAGCGCGTCGGGAATGTCGGCGAACAGCGCGGCCATTTCCTCCGACGACTTCAGGTATTGCTGGTCGCTGTAGTCGCGCGGGCGCTTGGGGTCGTCGAGCACGCGGCCGGAGGAAATGCACACGCGTGCCTCGTGCGCGGCGAAATCGCTGGCGTACAGGAAGCGCACGTCGTTGCTGGCCACCACCGGCAAGCCGCGGGTGCCGGCGGCATGCAGCGCGAACTGGTTGAACGCGTCCTCGCCGTCGCGGCCGGTGCGGGTCAGTTCCAGGTGCAGGCCGTCGCCGAAGATGCGTTGCCAGTCGGCCAGTTGCTGCTCGGCCAGATCGTGGCGGCCTTCGCTGGCCAGGCGTCCGGCCAGGCTGTCGCGCCCGGCCAGCGCGAACAGGTTGTCGCTGCCGGTCTGCAACCACTCCGGGCGGATCGCCACGCCGCCTTCGTTGCGGTGGCCTTCCAGCCAGGCGCGGGTCAGCAGGCGCGACAGGCTCAGGTAGCCGTCGCGGTTGCGGCACAGCACGGTGAGCCGCCACGGCGTCTCGCCGGCGCTGTCGGCGATCAGCAGGTCGGCACCGGCGATCGGCTTGATGCCCACGCCTTCGGCCGCCTTGTAGAACTTGACCAGCGCGAACAGGTTGTTGAGATCGGTGACCGCGAGCGCGGGCAACTCCAGTTCGACCGCACGGCTGAGCAGGTTGGCCTGCTTGGCTTTCTTCGGGTCGGCCTGATCCGGTTTCTCGGGCACACGGATGGTCGAATCCGCCAGCGAGAACTCGGTGTGGACGTGCAGATGAGCGAAGCGGGAAGTGGACATGCGGAACCAGAACGATGCCCGGGCAGGTTAGCGGCGGGGGCGGGGACGGGCAAGGCTTGACAGGGCCGTTGCCGGGTCCGGAGTCCGATGCAACGGGCCTGGCGAGGCGATTGGGCGGGGCGCCCGTTCAGCTGTGGGCGCAGGACCTCGGCTGAACGGCGTGGGTCTGCGCGGGCGAAGAGGCAGGGGTGGCCGATGTGCCGTCCTCCGCCAGCGGTCGTTACCGGAGCGCGCGGCCGCCGCGTGCCTCGCCACCGGTCGATGCGCCAAAGCTGCGCAAAACCGGAGCGCGGGCCGTTAGGGTGGGTTGGATTTCTGAATGCAAGTTGACTGCGTCGGCCTAAACGGTACATGTCGGTACAGTTATCAGTACCTCTGCGTAGGGTGCGCGGATGCGTTTTGCTTTCAATGCGTTACGTGGGTCGGGGGCGAAATGGGGACGCGCTGGGGAAATGAATCCATTCTGAAAAATTATTATCTTCGGCGGTCAACTCGCTCGACCTGGCCACGCATTCGAATATCAGGTGATAGCGTCTCGCTCGCCGTGAACCCCCACGGCGTGATCAGGAGAAACTCCATGAAGAAGTTGATTCCGGTGATGGGCGCGCTGATGCTGTTCGGCGCCGTGTCCAGCGCATCCGCGCAGAGCCTGAGCGACGTGAGCGACCGCTTCGCGCCGTGCCAGCAGCTGAGCGGCGGCGATTCTGTGCAGTGCTACCTGGACACCTGGTCCGACGTCATCTCCGATTACTTCAACTGAGCGAGCCGCGGCGACCCGTTTCGGGTCGCCGCTTTGCCCGCGCGACCGGAATGCGCGGCCGCGGCTGAAATATGTTCGATTCTGTATTTTTATATTATCCCGGAAAGTTCCGGGTCGCATTGCGCGATATTCATTCGATTATCTTCGGGAGTGCCAGCGGCGCGGTTGCCCTGTGCGAGGCCGGCTCCTGCGCGACCGTTTCCGGCCATGGATCCTGCGCCGGCAGCGGCCATATCTGGCGATGGGTGCGGCGCTTGGCACGGCCATGGCCGCGGCGGCGCTCAGGCCGGCTGCGGATCCGCCGCCAGCAGGTCCGCGTCCGCGGTGCAGGGCACGTCCCAGGTGCTCGGGGCCTCGGCCAGGCCCAGCGCGCGCCGTACCGGCGCGAAGCTGCGCCGGTGCTGCGGGCACGGGCCATGCGCGGCCAGCGCGGCCAGGTGCGCCGGGGTGGCGTAGCCCTTGTGCAGGTCGAAGCCGTAGTGCGGATGCTGTTCGTGCAGCCGCTGCATGATGCGGTCGCGGGTGACCTTGGCCACGATCGAGGCGGCCATGATCGCGCGGTCCAGGCCGTCGCCGCCGACCAGCGCCTCGGCGGCGCAGGGCAGGCCCTTGGGCACGCGGTTGCCGTCGATGCGCGCGAAACCGGCCACGTGCGCCACGCCCTCGACCGCGCGGCGCATGCCCAGCATGGTGGCCTGGTAGATGTTCAGCCGGTCGATCTCCTCGGCCTCGATCAGCACCACCTGCCAGGCCAGCGCGCGCTCGACGATGCGCGCGTACAGCGTCTCGCGTCTCGCGGCGGTCAGCTGCTTGGAGTCGTCCAGGCCGTTGATGCGGGTGCGCGCCGGATCGAACACCACCGCGGCCACCGCGACCGGCCCGGCCAGCGGTCCGCGCCCGGCTTCGTCGACGCCGGCGTAGAGCCGCCGGGATTCGGCATTCGGGATTGGGGATTCGCAGAGCAGTTCCCGCTGCGGCGATGGGGGATCGGAGCGCTTCATGCCGTTGCTTTTCCCGAATCCCGAATCCCCATTCCCGAATCCCGGCCTTCCAGCAATTCGAGCACCGCATCGGCCGCACGCGCGGAGGCGTCCTGGCGCAGCAACTGGTGCAGGCGCGCGTACTCGGGCTGCAGCGCGGCCACCGCCTGCGGGTCGCGCAGCCAGTGCAGCAGCGCGGCGGCGAGCGCGTCCGGGGTGCAGGCGTCCTGCATCAGTTCCGGCGCCAGGTCGCGCCCGGCGAGGATGTTGGGCAGCGCGTAACGGTCGACCTTCAGCAGGCCCAGCGCCTTGACGATGCGGTAGGTCAGCGGCGCGACCTTGTAGCCGACCACCATCGGCCGCTTCACCAGCATCGCCTCCAGCGTCGCCGTCCCGGACGCGAGCAGCACCACGTCGGCGGCGAGCAGGGCGGTGCGGGCCTGGCCGTCGAGCAGGTGCGAATACACCACCGGCAACGCCGAGCGCGACAGCTGCTCGGCCAGCAAGGCCTTGCACGCGGGATTGGCGGCCGGTACCACCACGTGCGCGCCGGGCGTCTGCTGCAGCACCTGCCAGGCGGCGGCGAAGAAGGTATCGCCGAGCCGGCCGATCTCGCCCAGGCGGCTGCCCGGCAGCACCGCCAGCACGGTCGCGCCGGCCGGCAGGCCGAGTTCGGCGCGCGCCGCATCGCGGCCCTCGTGCAGCGCGATCGCGTCGGCCATCGGGTGGCCGACGAAGCGCGCATCCACGCCGTGCCTGGCGTAGATCGGCGGTTCCATCGGGAACAGGCACAGCACCCGGTCGGCGCTGGCGCCGATCTTGGCCGCGCGCCGCTCGCGCCAGGCCCACACCGACGGGCTCACGTAATGCACGGTGCGGATGCCGCGCTGCTTGAGCCAGCGCTCCACGCCGAGGTTGAAGTCGGGCGCATCGATGCCGACGAACACGTCCGGGCGCCAGTCCAGCAGGCGCTGGCGCAGCTCGCGACGCAGTTTCAGCAACCGCGGCAGGTGCCGCAGCACCTCCATCAGGCCCATCACCGCCAGTTCGCTGGCATCGAACCAGGTCTGGCAGCCGGCGTTGCGCATCGCGTCGCCACCGATACCGGCGAATTCGGCATCCGGATGGCGCGCGCGCAGCGCCTCGATCAACCCGGCGCCAAGCTGGTCGCCGGAGGCTTCGCCGGCGACCAGGGCGATGCGCAGCTTGGCTGCGCCGGGATTGGGGATTGGGGATTGGGGATTCGTCGAGGCAGGAGCGAGGTCGCCGGCGGCCGTGGTGCCGCCGTTGCCAATCCCCAATCCCGAATCCCGACTCCCGGCTTTCATCGCAACAACGGCCGCTCGCTGGCTTCGATGAATTCCAGCATCGCGCGCACGTCCTCGCTGCTTTCGGCCAGCACCGCCAGTTGTTGCTTGGCCTCGGCCAGCGGCAGGCCGGCCACGTACAGCGCGCGGTAGGCGCGCTTGATCGCGGCCAGGCGCTCGGTATCGAAACCGCGGCGCTTGAGGCCTTCGCTGTTGATGCCGCGCGGGCGTCCCAGCGAATTGCCGCCGACCATGGTGAACGGCGGCACGTCGCCATTGATCAGCGCGCCCATGCCGAGGAAGGCGTGGTCGCCGATGCGGCAGAACTGGTGCGCGCCGGCGAAGCCGCTGATGATCACGTGGTCGCCGACTTCGACATGCCCGGCCAGGGTGGTGTTGTTGGAAAACACGCAATGGTCGCCGACCACGCAGTCGTGGGCGACGTGGGTGTAGGCCAGGAACCAGTTGTCGCTGCCGACCCGGGTGATGCCGCCGCCGTTGCCGGTGCCGCGGCTGACGGTCACGAACTCGCGGATCACGTTGCGGTCGCCGACCACCAGTTCGGTGCGTTCGCCGGCGAACTTCTTGTCCTGCGGATCGCCGCCGAGCGCGACGTGGCCGACCAGGTGGTTGCCGCGGCCGATGCGGGTCGGGCCGACGATGCTGCAGTGCGGGCCGATCACGCTGCCTTCGCCGATCTCGACTTCGGCGCCGATCAGGGTGAAGGCGCCGACGCGCACGTCCGCCGCCAGCGTCGCCGACGGATCGATCACCGCGGTGGGATGGATGAGAGGGGCGTTGTCGCTCATTGCAGGTCTCCTGCCTGGCTCATTCGCGGGTGCCGGCGCACAGCACCTCGGCGCAGGCGACGACCTTGCCGTCCACCTTGGCTTCGCCGTAGTACACGGCCATGTTGCGGATCACCCGCTTGATTTCCACATGCAGCTCCAGCACGTCGCCGGGCACGACCTGGCTGCTGAAGCGGGCCTTGTCGACCTTGACCATGTAGAACAGCTTGGACTGCGCATCGCGGCCCAGCGCGAGCTGGGTCAGCACGCCGCCGGCCTGGGCCAGCGCCTCGATGATCAGCACGCCGGGCATGATCGGCTGGCCGGGGAAATGGCCCTGGAAGAACGGCTCGTTCACGCTGACGTTCTTGTGCGCGACGATCTTGCGGTTCTCGAAGTCGAGCGACACCACCTTGTCCACCAGCAGGAACGGGTAGCGGTGCGGGATCAACTTCTGGATCTGCTGGATGTCCGGCAGGGTCTGGTCGTGGCTCATTGCTTCTCCTTGCTTACAGACAGGATGCGACGGGCCAGGGCATCGAGCTGCTTGAAGCGCGCGGCGTTCTTGCGCCACGTGCGGTTGTCGGTCAACGGGGTGCCGGAGGAATACTCGCCCGGCTCATGGATGGAGTTGCGCACCACCGACTTGCCGGTGATCACCACCTTGTCGCAGATTTCCAGGTGGCCGACCACGCCGACCGCGCCGCCGAGCATGCAGTAGCGGCCGATCTTGGCGCTGCCGGCGATGCCGGTGCAGCCGGCGATCGCGCTGTGCGCGCCGATGTGCACGTTGTGCGCGACCTGCACCAGGTTGTCCAGCCGCACGTCTTCCTCGAGCGTGGTGTCTTCCAGCGCGCCGCGGTCGACGCAGGCGTTGGCGCCGATCTCGCAATCGTCGCCGATCGTCACGCCGCCGAGCTGCGGCACCTTGATCCAGTGGCCGGCGTCCATCGCCAGGCCGAAGCCATCGGCGCCGAGCACCGCGCCGGGATGGATGCGCACGCGCTTGCCCAGGCGCACGCGGGTGACCAGGGTGACGCGGGCGATCAGTTCGCAGCCGTCGCCGACCTGGCAATCGTCGCCGATCACGCTGCCCGGGCCGATCACGCAGCCGTCGCCGACCACGCTGCGCGCGCCGATGCTGACGAAGGCGCCGATGTGCGCACCGGCGGCGATCTGCGCGCTGGGGTCGATGCTGGCGCTGGGATGGATGCCGGGCGGACGCGCCGGCGCCACGTCGAACAGCGCGGCGATCTTGGCGAAGGCGACGTACGGATCGCGCGCGATCAGCGCGGTACCGGGCGCCGCCTCGGCGTCGTCGGCGCGCAGCACCACCACCGCTGCGGCGCTGTCGGCGAGCTGCGCGCGATAGCGCGGATTGGCCAGGAAACTGAGCTGCCCGGGGCCGGCATGCGCCAGCGTGGCGACGCCATGCACGGCGACGGCGCCGTCGCCATGCAGCTGCAGGCCGAAGCGCTCGGCGATCTCGTGTGCGGTATGGGAAGGAGTATTCACGCCGGGATTCTACCGTGTGCCATCGGCACGGTCATGCTGCCCCTGCGCGCAGGCCGAACAGGCCAGGATCGGCCAATGCTCAAGGCCGCCATCAACCAACGCCAGAAAAGCCCCCGCTTGAGGGCCATGCCACGATCAACCAAGCAGAAAACCTTCTGCTTCGGTCAGATCGCGGTCATCCAATTCTGACAAAAGCCCCCTTTAGTAAAGGGGGCGCGCCGACAGGCGCGGGGATTTGGGAGAAGACGAGCCGGGGCCCGCGGTTCGCGCAGCGAATCGTGGGGCGTCAGCGCGAACGCGATGACGCGCTCACCCCTTTAGTAAAGGGGGCGCGCCGAAGGCGCGGGGATTTGGTTGCCAAGCCCCGAGCTCCGGGTTCCCGCGAAGCGGGAGCCCGGAGCGGGCAGTTCGTCAGAACTGCCCACCAAAGGTGAACTGCAGACGCTCGATCTCGTCGTTGTCTTCCTTCTTCAGCGGGAGCGCGTAGCTGATCGAGATCGGACCGACCGGTGCGCGCCACAGCAAGGCCACGCCGGTGGAGGCGCGCAGTTCGTTGGTCTTGTAGTTGTCCACGCCGTTGAACACGTTGCCGACGTCGACGAACGCGGAGACGCGCGCCGAGGGGCTGTCGAACAGCTTCGGGAAGTACAGTTCCGCCGAGCCCACGGTCTTGAACGAGCCACCCAGCGGCTGCCCGCGGCTGTACGAAGCGGTGGCTTCCGAACGCGGACCGAGGGTGTTGTCCTCGAAGCCGCGCACCGAGTTGGTGCCGCCGGCGTAGAAGTTCTCGTAGAACGGCAGGCCCGAGGCGGTGACCGTGCGGGTGGTGCCGTCGGCGTTGGTGATGGTGCGGCTGACGTCGCTGCCGTAGCTGTCGCCGTAGCCGAATTCGGCGCGGGTGTTGAGCACGATCGAGGGGATGATCGGCCAGTACTTGGAGATCTGGTAGTTCAGCTTCCAGTACTCGACGGTGGAGCCGGGCAGGGTGGCTTCCAGGCCGACGCGCTGGTACATGCCGCGGGTCGGCATGAAGTAGTCGTTGCGGGTGTCGCGCGCCCAGCCCAGTTCGCTGCGCCAGGCGTGGAAGGTGCGCTGGCCGATCGCATCGATGTAGTTGATGATCGCCTGCGGGGTGTAGCCGGCGTAGGTGGTGATCTGGTTGCTGTCGATGCCGAACATCAGCGAGACGGTGTCGTTCTCGGTGATCGGCACGCCGAAGATCATCTGCGCCGCGCCGTTCTTACTGTTGTACTGGGCGGTACCGAAGTCGGAGTAGTCCAGCTTGCGGTAGGAGATGTTATAGCCCAGCGACACGCCGTCGTCGGTGAAGAACGGGTTGGTGTAGGAGAACGCGTAGCGCTCCTGGTAGCTGCTGCGCGAGGCGTCCACCGAGACGCGGTTGCCGCCGCCCAGGAAGTTGTTCTGCGACAGCTGGATCGAGGTGGTCACGCCGTAGGTCTGCGAATAGCCCAGGCCGAAGGTGAAGCTGCCCGAGGTGGTTTCCTTGACGCTGTAGACCACGTCGACCTTGTCGTTGCTGCCCGGGACCGGCGGCGTTTCCACGTCCACCGACTCGAAGTAGCCCAGGCGCTGCAGGCGGACCTTGGAACGGTCGATCGCGGCCTGCGAGTACCAGCTGTTCTCGAACTGGCGCATCTCGCGGCGCAGCACTTCGTCGGAGGTGCGGGTGTTGCCCTTGAACACGATGCGGCGGACCGACACGCGCGGACCCGGCACCACCTGCAGATTGATCGCGACGGTGCGCTTCTCGCGGTCGGTGGTGGGGATCGGGTTGACCTTGGCGAAGGCGTAGCCGATGTTGCTGAGGGTGTTGGTGATCGCGTCGGAGCTGAATTCCAGCAGCGCGCGCGAGAAGGTGTCGCCCGGCTTCGGGATCACCAGCTTCTCGACCTCTTCCTGCGGCAGCACGGTGTCGCCGGTGACCTTGATGTCGGAGATCTTGTACTGCTCGCCCTCGGTGATGCCGGCGGTCAGGTACATGTCGCGCTTGTCGGGGCTGATCGCCACCTGGGTGGAATCGACGCTGAAATCGACGTAGCCGCGGTCCAGGTACCAGGAGTTGAGCTTCTCCAGGTCGCCGGACAGCTTTTCCTTGGAGTACTGGTCGTCGCGGCGGTACCACGACAGCCAGTTGTGCTCGCGCGACTCCCAGTTCTCCAGGATGTCCTCGGTGGCGAACTTCTCGGTGCCGATCAGGTTGACGTGCTGGATCTTGGCGGCCTTGCCTTCCTTGATCGCGATCGCCACGTCGACCCGGTTGCGGTCCAGCGGGCTCACCGTCGGAGTGATCTCGACGTTGTACTTGCCGCGGTTGTTGTACTGGCGGGTCAGTTCCTGGGTCACCCGGTCCAGGCTCAGCCGGTCGAAGGTGCCGCCCTCGGTCAGGCCGATGTCGGACAGGCCCTTGAGCAGCTCTTCGCTCTTGATGTCCTTGTTGCCGGTGACGGTCAGCTTGTTGATCGCCGGACGTTCCTTGACCGTGACCACCAGGATGTTGCCCTGGCGATCGACCTGCACGTCCTCGAAGAAGCCGGTGCGGTACAGCGCGCGGATCGCTTCGCCGACCTTGGCATCGTCGACCGTGTCGCCGCGTTCCACCGGAAGATAGGTGAACACGGTGCCGGAGGAGATGCGTTGCAGCCCGTCGACGCGGATGTCGCTGGCGGTGAAGGGCTCCGTCGCCTGGGCCAGAACCGGCAAGCTGAGGCTGGCGGCGAGGGCGAGGGCTAGCAGGCGGCGAGTGGGAAATCGCGTCATGTCACGTCCGGTAGAGGTCGATATCGTTGTTGCATGGGCGCCGGCGTAAGACGACGACAGCGGGGTCGAGTGGATCAGCATCGGGTTCATCGCAGGACCTGGCCGAAGATGTCGTTGTAGAACGCCAACCCCATCAGCCCGGCCAGCATCGTCAGACCGACGAACTGCCCCGCAGCCATGGCACGCTCGCTCAGCGGGCTGCCCTTGACCAACTCAATAAGGTAATACAGCAAGTGCCCGCCGTCCAAGATTGGAATCGGCAGCAGGTTCATGATCGCCAGGCTCAGCGACAGCAGCGCCAGGAAATACAGGAACCAGTCCGGCCCCTGCTGGGCCGAGACGTTGGCCACCTTGGCGATGGTGATCGGCCCGGACACGTTCTTGATCGAGGCCTGGCCGGTCAGCATGCGCCGGATCAGCCCCAGGGTATCCCCGGCCAGCTTGCCGGTTTCGCGGAACGCGACCGGGATCGCCGCCAGCGGGCCGTACTGCAGCTTGGCGTCGAACGCCGGCGGCGGACGGTCTTCCTGGCCGAGGCCCACGCCCAGCGACAGGCCCTTCACGCGCGGGTCCTTGCTGGGGGTGAGACGCACCTCCAGCGCCAGCCGTTCGCCGTTGCGCTCGACCTCGACCAGGCCGCTGCCGCCGTTCCTGGCCAGGGCCTGGACCTGCGGCGCGACCTGGTCGGCGCCGGCGACCGAGGCGCCATCCACCGCCAGGATCAGGTCGCCGGGGCGCAGCACGCCGTCGGCGGCCGAACCCGGAGTGACCTTGGAGACGATCGCCGGCTGCAGGCTGAAGCGCCAGGTGAGGCCGGCCAGGCGCGGCACCTGCTGTTCGTCGAAGCCGGCAGGCAACTGCGACAGGCGCAGCGTATGCACGCGGCTGGCGCCGTCGCGCGTGTCCTCGGTCTGGATGCGCACGTCCGCGGCATCCATCGCCGCCACGGTCAGCTGCATGCTGGCATCGCTCCAGCTGGAGACCTCGCGCTCGCCGATGCGCACGATGCGCTCGCCCGGCTGCAGCCCGGCCTGCAGCGCCAGGCCCTCGGCGCGGCCGACCACCGCCGCGTAATCCTGCTTGCCGATCACGAACATCGCCCACAGTAGCGCCACGCACAGCACCAGATTGGCGATCGGGCCGGCGGCGACGATGGCGATGCGCTGCCACACGCTCTTGGTGTTGAAGGCCTGGTCGCGCTCGGCCGGGGCGACCTCGCCCTCGCGTTCGTCGAGCATCTTCACGTAGCCGCCCAGCGGAATCGCGGCGATCGCGAACTCCGTGCCGTGACGGTCGTAGTACGACCACAGCGGCTTGCCGAAGCCCACCGAGAAGCGCAGCACCTTGACCCCGCAGCGGCGGGCCACCCAGAAGTGGCCGAACTCGTGGAAGGTCACCAGCACGCCCAGGCTGACGATCATCCACCAGACGGACCCGATGAAGTCACCCATGCGCGTGGCTCATAGGGGCGTGCGTGTCAGACATGGGCAGGCTGGCGGGCAATGGCGAGTTCGGTGATCTTGCGCGATTGCGCGTCCGCCGCCAGCAGCGCGTCCAGGGAGTCGGCCGCGCCCGCGGGCAGCACGGTCAGGGCGTTCTCGACCAGCGCAGGAATCGATAGGAAACCGATACGGCCCTGAAGAAAAGCTGAAACAGCCACTTCGTTGGCCGCGTTCAGGATCGCCGGCGCGCTGCCGCCGACCTGCATCGCGCGCCAGGCCAGGCCCAGGCAGGGGAAGGCGTCCAGGTCCGCGGGTTCGAAGTCCAGGCGGCCATGGGCCAGCAGGTCCAGTCCGGCGACTCCGGATTCGATCCGCTCCGGCCAGCCCAGGCCCACCGCCAGGGTGGTGCGCATGTCCGGCAAACCCATCTGCGCCAAGGTGGAACCGTCGATGAACTCCACCAGCGAGTGCACCAGGCTCTGCGGGTGCACCAGCACCTCGATGCGCGACGGCGGCAGCGCGAACAGGTGGTGCGCCTCGATCACTTCCAGGCCCTTGTTCATCAGGGTGGCCGAGTCGACCGAGATCTTCGGGCCCATCGACCACTTCGGATGCGCCACTGCCTGCGCCGGGGTCACGCCCTGCAGCCGGCTGCGGTCCCAGCCGCGGAACGGGCCGCCAGACGCGGTCAGCAGCACCCGCCGCACCTCGGCGCCGGTCTGGCGCGAGCGCAGGCACTGGAAGATCGCGCTGTGTTCGCTGTCGATCGGGATGATCTCGGCGCCGGCCGCGGCGGCCGTGGCGGTGACCAGCTCGCCGGCCAGCACCAGCGATTCCTTGTTGGCCAGCAGCAGGCGCTTGCCGGCGCGGGCCGCGGCCAGGGTCGAGGCCAGGCCGGCGGCGCCGACGATGGCGGCGACCACGCTGTCGCAGGCGTCGCTGGCCACCAGCTGCTCCAGCGCGGCGGCGCCGGCATGCGCCTGGGTGCGCAGCCCGGCATCGCGCAGCCCGTCGCGCAGCGCCGGGTACAGGGCCGGGTCGGCGATCACCGCGTGCGCCGGCCGGTGCACGGCGCACAGCGCCAGCAGCCCGGCGACGTTGCCGCCGGCGGCCAGCACGCTGGCGCGCAGCCGCTGCGGGTGACGCGCGATCACGTCCAGCGCGGAGGCGCCGATCGAGCCGGTGGCGCCGAGCACGGCGATGGAGCGGACGGCATCGGCCATGTTCAGAATCCGAAGATCTCTTTGCCCAGCGCGAAGATCGGCAGCGCCGCCAGCACGCCGTCGACGCGGTCCAGCACGCCGCCATGGCCGGGGATCACGTTGCCCGAGTCCTTGGCGCCGACGTGGCGCTTGAGCAGGCTCTCGAACAGGTCGCCGACCACCGAGGCCAACACGCTGACCGCGGCCACGATCAGCAGGCCGGGCAACTGCGGCAGGGTGACCCCGGCCAGCCAGCCGAAGCCGGCGGCGCAGATCAGGCCGGCCAGCAGCCCGCCGAGCAGGCCTTCGACGGTCTTGTTGGGGCTGATCCGCGGCGCCAGCTTGTGCTTGCCGAACTGGCGCCCGGCGAAATAGGCGCCGGAATCGGCGGCCCACACCGTGACCAGCGCGGTCAGCAGCCAGCGGTGCCCGTTCGGCTCGCTGGCATGGATCAGGCCCAGCGCGGCCCAGGCCGGAACGATCGCCAGGGTGCCGGCGGCGAGCTTGAACACCCGCGCGTAGGTGGCGTGGTCGGAGCCGAACTGGAAGAAGCGCAGCCACAGCAGCGCCACGCACCACCAGCCGACGCCGACCAGGGTGGTCAGCTGGAACAGCACCAGCGAGCCGGCCGAGGCCCACACCAGCAGCACCATCAGCAGCAGGTTCAGCACCAGCAGGATGGTGCGCGGCAAGGTGTCGTCGACCTCCGCCAGCTTCAGCCATTCCCACAGGCCGATCAGGAAGATCAGCGCGGCCAGGGCCGCCAGCCATTGCGTCGGCAGCAGCAGGATGGCGCAAATGGCCAGTGGGGCCATGATCAGCGCGGCGATGACACGGGTACGGGTCATGCGGGTGTGTTCTCCGTCGCCGGGGCGACTTGCGCGCTGGTCAGGCCGAAACGCCGCTCGCGGCTGGCGTAGTCGTCCAAGGCTTGTTGCAGCACCTCGGGGCCGAACTCGGGCCACAGGGTCTCGGTGAACCACAGTTCGGTGTAGGCCAGCTGCCACAGCAGGAAATTGCTGATGCGCACGTCGCCGCCGGTGCGGATGAACAGGTCCGGCGGCGGCAGGTCGGCCAGCGCCATGTGCGCCGACAGCAGGGTCTCGTCGATCTGCTCGGGGCGCAGGCGTCCGGCCGCGACCTCTTCGGCCAGCGCCCGCGCGGCCTGGGCGATGTCCTGGCGGCCGCCGTAGCTGGCCGCGATCGACAGGTGCAGGGCCTGGTTGTGCTGGGTGCCGGCTTCGGCCTGGGCCATGCGCTCGCGCAGCGACGGCGCGAAGCGCGAGCGGTCGCCGATGAAGCGCACGCGCACGCCGCGCCGCTGCAGTTCCTCGACCTCGCGGTCCAGCGCATGCAGGAACAGCTTCATCAGCGCGTCCACTTCTTCCTGCGGCCGGCCCCAGTTCTCGCTGGAGAAGGCGAACAGGGTCAGCGCGGGGATGCCGCGTTCCAGGCAGAAGTCGATGGTGCGGTTGACCGCGCGCGCGCCGGCGCGGTGGCCGATCACGCGCGGCCGGCGGCGGCGCTGCGCCCAGCGGCCGTTGCCATCCATGATGATGGCGATGTGGCGGGGCAGGGACATGGGGCGGGGGTCGGAAGGCATGGCCGCGAGGCGCAGGCTCAGACCGCCATCAGTTCCTGTTCCTTGCCCTTGACCACGTCGTCGACGTCCTTGATCGCCTTGTCGGTCAGCTTCTGGATGTCGTCCTCGGCGGCGCGGGCCTCGTCCTCGGTGACCTGCTTGTCCTTCAGCAGATCCTTGATCTGCTGGTTGGCGTCGCGGCGGATGTTGCGGATCGCGACCTTGCTGTCCTCGCCTTCGCTATGCACGACCTTGGACAGCTCGCGGCGGCGCTCTTCGGTCAGCGCGGGCAGGTTGAGGCGGATGGTGGTGCCGGAGGTGTTCGGGGTCAGGCCCAGGTCCGAGGCCAGGATCGCCTTCTCGACCGCGCTGACCATCTGCTTTTCCCACGGGCTGATGGTCAGCGAGCGGGCATCGGCCACGGCCACGCTGGCGACCTGGCTCAGCGGCATTTCCGAACCGTAGTAATTGACTTTCAGATGTTCGACCAGGGCAGTCGAGGCGCGGCCGGTACGCACTTTGATGAGCGTATGGCGCAGCGCATCGATGCTCTTGGCCATGCGGGTCTGTGCGTCTTGTTTGATTTCGTTGAGCATCGCCGGTGTCCGTGCTGAATCTGAATCGGACGATTATAGCCTGCTGGGAATGGGGAATCGGGAATGGGGAATGGCAAAGGCAGTTCCCAGCACGATTGACTCAACCGCGCGCCGCGGGAAGTAGCCTCCGCGTCAATGTTGCAGCGCGCAACGCTCTTGCGAATCCCCAATCCCCAATCCCCAATCCCCAATCCCGGCCGTTATCAGCTACGGCCTTTGACCAACGTGCCGATCTCCGCGCCGTGCAGGATCTTCAGCAGCTCGCCGGGCTGGCCCATGTTGAAGATGCGCAGCGGCAGGTCGCTGTCGCGGGCCAGGGCGAAGGCGGCGGTGTCCATCACTTCCAGGTTGCGCACGATCACTTCGTCGTAGGTCAGGCTGTCGAAACGCACCGCGTCGGCGTGCTTCTTCGGATCCTTGTCGTACACGCCATCGACCTTGGTCGCCTTCAGCAGCAGGTCGGCGCCGATCTCGATCGCGCGCAGCGCCGCGCCGGAGTCGGTGGTGAAGAACGGGTTGCCGGTGCCGGCGGCGAAGATCGCGATGCGGCCCTTTTCCAGGTGCCGGATCGCGCGGCGGCGGATGAAGTCCTCGCACACGTCGTTGATCTTGATCGCGCTCATCACCCGCACCTTGGCGCCGAGCTTTTCCAGCGCGTCCTGCATCGCCAGCGCGTTGATGACAGTGGCCAGCATGCCCATGTGGTCGCCGGTGACCCGGTCCATGCCGCCGGCGGCCAGGCCGGCGCCGCGGAAGATGTTGCCGCCGCCGATCACCAGCGCCACTTCCGCGCCGGCCTGCTGCGCCTCGATCACTTCATGGGCGAGGCGGTTGATGACCTTGGGGTCGATGCCGTAATCCCCATCCCCCATCAGCGCTTCGCCGGAAAGTTTCAACAGGATGCGGCGATAGGCGAGCTGGGACATGGTGACCTCGTGGGGGGACGGGCAAACCACGCGATTCTAGCCGAAGCGCGGCGCGGAATCTGCCGCGCGCATGCGTGCGTGCAGTGGCCCGGTTCAGGCCAGGGTGTCGCGGAACGAACGCGCGGTGACGCGGTTGCGGCCGCCGTGCTTGGAGCTGTAGAGCATATCGTCGGCAGCCTGCAGCAGTTCCTGCGCGGTGCCGAAGCGCTCGCGCCCGCCCTGGGTGGCGACGCCGGCGGAGAAGCTGATGTGCAGCGGCCCGCTCTGCAATTCGACCATCGGCCGCTGCACGATCTCGAGGAGGACGCGCCTGATCACGCTCAGCGCGGCCTCCTCGCTGGTGTTGGGCAGCAGCACCAGGAATTCCTCGCCGCCGAAGCGCGCCACGGTGTCGCTGCCGCGCAACAGTGGCTGCAGGGCCTGCGCGAACGCGCGCAGCACCTGGTCGCCGATCAGGTGACCATGCGCGTCGTTGATCTTCTTGAAGTCGTCCAGGTCGATGAAGGCGATCGACAGCGGCCAGTCGTGGCGGCTGGCCAGGTCGAACTGCTGGCTGAGCAGGATGTCCAGCTGGTGCCGGTTGTACACCCCGGTCAGCGCGTCGCGGCTGGCCTGCTCGGCCAGGCGCCGCGCGCGGTGTTCCGATTCGTCGGCCTGGTGCCGGGCGAGGGTGGCTTCCTGGATCTGGCGCAGGTTGCGCAGCACCATCAGTTCGCGGGCATGGCTGATGATCGCGTCGATCCGCTCCGGCTGCGCGATGCGCACGTCGAAGATCGGACCGATGACCGGCAGGGCTTCGGCCATGCCGGCGATCACCTCGTCGAAGCGGCGGCTGTCCAGCTGCAGTTCGCGATAGGCGCGCTCCATCGCCTGGCCGCGCGCGGCGTCGACGTCGCTGCTCAGCCAGATGTCGGCGACGCTGCCGGACAGCAGCACGCACTTGCCGAAGGTGTCCGGCGCCAGTTCGGTGCCGGCGCTGTGGCCGATGCTGCGCTGCAGGTAGCCGGGCAGTTTCCACTTCTGCGCCAGCCAGGCGCCGACCTCGGCGTGGTCGCAGCCGAGCCGCTCGCGCTCCATGGCGATCAGGGTCTCGCTGCCGCTGCCGCCGGCTTCGCGCAGCAGGGGCGCGTAGTCGTCGTGGCAGATGTGCAGCAGGGCTAGCGCACCCATATCCTGCAGCAGCCCGGCCAGCATCAGTTCCTCCTGCTTGCGCAGGCCCATGGCCTGGCCGAGCAGGCGGCTGGCCAGCGCCGACAGCACGCTGCGCCGCCAGACCCGTTCCTGCAGGTCGCCGGCACCGGCGCCGTCGCGCAGGCTCTGCACCATCGAGAAGCCCAGCGCCAGGCTCAGCGCGGCGTTGAGCCCGAGCATGGTCAGCGCCTGGCCGAGGTTGTCGATGCGGCGCCGGCTGGCGTACAGCGGCGAATTGGCGATGCGCAGCATGCGCGCGCTCAGCGCCATGTCCATCGCGATGGTGTCGGCGGTGGTGGCCAGATCGACGTCCGGATCCTGGGCCAGGTCGATGATGCGCAGCGCAATCCCGGGCGGCGAGGGCAGGTTGCGGGAGTGAGCCAGGATGGCTTCGAGTTCAGGGCGCATGCGGTTCCGCGGGAAGTGTGATGGGGACAGCGATGCGTCCCTGCCCGCAGAGCGTACCACCGGCAAAAAAAAAGCCGCGACAAGCGCGGCTTTTTTTCTCCGGGCGGGCCGGACTCAGGCCAGGCCGGCCTGCTTCATCACTTCGGCGGCGTAGTCTTCCACCACCTTCTCGATGCCTTCGCCCACGGCCAGACGCTGGAAACCGACCACGTCGGCACCGGCGGCCTTGACCGCCTGCTCCACGCTCTGGTCGGTGTTCAGCACGTAGGGCTGGCCGTACAGGGTGACTTCGTTGACGATCTTGGCGATCTTGCCGCTGATGATCTTCTCCAGGATGTCGGCCGGCTTGGCCTTGTCCTTTTCCGACATCTTGGCCAGCTCGATTTCCTTTTCCTTGGCGACGAAGTCGGCCGGGACGTCGGACGCCTTCACGTGCGGCGGGTTCATCGCCGCGATGTGCATGGCGATGCCGCGGGCCAGCTCGATGTCGCCACCCTTGACCTCGACCAGCACGCCGATGCGGCCGCCGTGCACGTAGGCGGCGACGTTGTTGGCGCTGTCGATGCGCACCAGGCGGCGCACCTGCACGTTCTCGCCGACCTTGGCGATGACCGCGGCGCGGGCTTCCTCGACGGTCTCGCCGCCGGGCAGCTTGGCGCTCTTCAGCGCTTCGGCGTCGGCGGCGCCGGAGTTCAGCGCGGCCTGGGCCACGGCTTCGGTGAAGGCCAGGAAGTTGTTGTCCTTGGCGACGAAGTCGGTCTCGGAGTTGATCTCGACCAGCACGGCCTTGCCGCCGTCCTGGGCCATCGCGATGCGGCCTTCGGCGGCGACGCGGTCAGCCTTCTTGTCGGCCTTGGCCAGGCCCGACTTGCGCAGCCACTCGGCGGCGTTGTCGATATGGCCGGCGTTCTCGGTGAGCGCCTTCTTGCATTCCATCATGCCGGCGCCGGTGCGCTCGCGCAGTTCCTTGACCAGGGAAGCGGTGATTTCCACGGGGTGACCTCACAAAAGGTGGGAAAGGGCCGGTTTGCGGCCGGCCGGGAATTCTGGGAAACGGGCGCTTGCGGCGCCCGCGGACCCGGGCGCGCAGCGCGCGCCGGGTCGCGATTGCGCATGCTCGCGCAATCGCATGGCGCGCCGATTACTCGGCGGCGGGAGCGGCGGCTTCTTCGGCCTTCTTGCCGTTCTTGCGCGGGCCGCGGCCCTTGTCGTCGCCGGCTTCGCTGCTGAACTCTTCCTCGCGCACGCTGGCGGCGTTCGGCGCGGCGGCCTTGCCTTCCAGCACGGCGTCGGCGGCGGCGCGGGCGTACAGCTGCACGGCACGGATGGCGTCGTCGTTGCCCGGGATGGCGTAGTCCACCAGTTCCGGGTTGTAGTTGGTGTCGACCACCGCGATCACCGGGATGCCGAGCTTCTTGGCTTCCTTGATGGCGATGTCTTCATGGCCGATGTCGATGACGAACAGCGCGTCGGGCAGGCGGTTCATTTCCTTGATGCCGCCCAGCGAGGCCAGCAGCTTCTCGCGCTCGCGGCGCAGGGTCAGCACTTCGTGCTTGACCAGCTTTTCGAAGGTGCCGTCGGTTTCGGCCGCTTCCAGTTCCTTCAGGCGCGCCACCGACTGCTTGACGGTGCGGAAGTTGGTCAGCGTGCCGCCCAGCCAGCGCTGGGTCATGAACGGCTGGCCGCAACGCTCGGCTTCTTCCTTCACCGAGTCGCGGGCGCTGCGCTTGGTGCCCAGGAACAGGATGGTGCCGCGCTTCTGCGCGACGCTGGAGATGAAGTTCATCGCGTCGTTGAACAGCGGAACCGTCTTCTCGAGGTTGATGATGTGGATCTTGCCGCGCGCGCCGAAGATGTACGGCGCCATCTTGGGGTTCCAGTAGCGGGTCTGGTGGCCGAAGTGGACGCCGGCTTCCAGCATCTGACGCATGGTGACTTGGGGCATTGCAGTGACTCCTGATGGGGAACCGGCCGTGCGCGGGCAAGTAGGGTGAAGCCGCGCATGGACGTGCAGGCCTGCGACGGCGTGCACGACGATTCCGGGGTTGGGCCTCCCTGCAGCCTCCGTGACCGAACTCCTCGCGGAGCACCCCGGCACGGGCGATGGCAGCAGGTGTGTATTCGCCGGTGCGTCCGACGTTGACGGTTCGCTGGCCCTGGCGGGCGCAACAAAGCAGCGGAACTATAACGGGCTGCGGCCCGGCGCGCAAATGCGCGCCGGCTGGGTCATTCGGCCAGCAGCGGCTGCAGCTCGGCCTGGTTGTCGAGCCGGGCGGCGAAATGGCCGCCGCGCGCGGTGCCGAACTCGACCGGCAACGGCCAGCGCTTCTGTTCCCCGGCCAGCACGTAGCCGGCCAGGTTGTGGAACAGGGTCAGCTGGCGCCCGTCGGCGCCGACGTGGCTCAGGTCGCTGAGCCGCGCGTGCGCCTTGCCGCGGTTGCGCACCTGCAGTTCGGGGCCGTAGGCGCCGGCCACCAGGCTGGCGCTGAGCGCGGCGGCCGGTGCGGTACCGGGCGGGGACAGGAACACCGGGGTGGAATAGCGCAGCAGCAGGCGCGGATCGGCGGCTGCGTCCGCGTCCGGGCGTTCTTCCAGCACCAGGCGGTAGGCGAGCTCGCCGTCGGTCGCGGCCGGCCCGGTACGCACCACCCGCAGCAGCTGCCGCCCCTGCGCGGGGATGTCGATCAGGCGCGGGCTGACCTGGACGTCGTCGGTCGCCTGCAATTGCTCCATGCCTTCGGCCTGGTGCCAACGGTACAGCTTGGCCTGCGCCTGCCAGGTCCGGTCCTGGGTATTGCTCAACCAGATCTCGGCGGTCTGGGCGCCGGGCGGGATCTGCACGATGGTCGGGCTGATGCGCACGCCGGCGGCCGCGGCCAGGCTCGGCAGCAGCGCCAGCAGCAGGCCGGCGATCCAACCGCGAGAGCGGCCGCTCACTTAGAACGCGACCGTGGCGTAGCGCGAATCCTGGCGCGGCAATCCTTCGGCCAGACTCAGGCTCAGCGCCAGCGCGTTGGGCGCGGCGGTGCCATCGATGTTGACCTGGTAGGGCAGCGGGCGGCTGCAGGCCACCTGCGCGGCGGCCGCGCCCGGCTGGCTGCGGCCGGCGGTGTCGATCTCGCAGCTGCCCATCAGGCGGATGCCGACCCGGAACGCCGTGTTTTCGTTCGCGCCGGGATTCTGCGCCGCCGCGCTCGCGCAGACGGCGCATAGGCCAGCGAGCAGCAGCGATTGCATGAACGGGCTGGCGGTCATGATGGTGGTATTCCCAAGAGGATGCGACAGATAACGGCGTGCCGTGCAGCAACTTTACCGCGTCCGCGCCGGCGTTTACCTCTCAGTAGGTCACAGTCACCTTGACCACGTCGCTGTAGCTGCCCGGGGGCGGGGTCTGTGCGGCCGGCACCTGGCCGTACAGGGTCAGCGATTGGGTGCTGCCGGTCCCGGTGCCGGTCTGGGTATCGCTGTTCAGGGTGCTGCCCCAGCGCTGGCTGCGTGCCGCGTCGCGGTACAGCTCGTAGCGCAGGTACTGGCCTGCGGCATTGCGCATGCGCCGGATGTTGCCGCTGGCGTACTGGCCGTTGTCCAGGCTGACCTGCCAGGCGGTGCGCCGGCGGCAGTTCATGCTCAGCGCGGTGGTGTAGTTCAGTGCGCTGTCGACCAGGCCGGACTGGCTGCCGAAGTCCAGGTCGGCGATGCTGGCGATGGTGCACAGCGTGGCCGCGTTGGCCGAACTCACGAACGGGAACTGCGCCGCGGTGGCGCCGCCGGTGCCGCCGGTGGTGCAGGAGGCGGGCATGCTGGCCGGGGTGCCGATCAGCGGTTCGTCGTAGCGGTATTGCAGATTGGTGAACACCCCGCTGAAGCTGTTCTGGTACAGCCCGGTGGCGATGCCGCTCTGCAGCGGGACGCGTCCATAGATGGTGTAGCTGGCGCTGCCGCTGCCGCCGGTCAGCAGCGACGAATAGGTCAGGTCCACCTGCAGCGGCGTGGAGGCGTTCAGTGCGCTGCCCCAGATCAGGCTGCGGGCGCTGTCGCGGTACAGCTGGAAGCCGAGGCTGTCGCTGAGCGGGTTGAGCATGCGCCGCGCCGCGATGCCCAGGCCGCCGCCTTGCGCGCCCTCGCCGATGTTCAGGCACATGCGCACATAGATCGTGCCCAGGATGCTGAGCGCGCCGGTCTGGCAGGTGACCGTGATCTGCGCGCTGCTGTCGGTCGCCGCGCTGGCCGAGACGTTGCCGAAATCCAGCGCGGTGGTCACCGCCGTGCAGGTGGTGGCGGCGGCGGCCGGCGCGGGCGCCAGCGCCACGGCCAGCGCCAGCAAGGCGCCGCACTGCCATGCGCCGCGGGTCACGGCGCCGGCTCTGCGCTGCAGCGCAGCAGTCCCAGGCGGGCCGGGCGCCGTTGCGGCGTGTGTTCGATCGTGACCCTGCAGCTGCCCGCGGCCATGTCCACCTCCAGTTCGTTGCGGCCGGGCTTCAGCCCTTCCAGGTAGGCCTCGCCGTCGTAGCCGACCACCGCGGCGATGCCCGGGCCGCGCACCCGGCTGCCGACCGGCAGCGGCGCGTCGCGCGCATCGTGCAACTGCACCAGGACGCCGTCGCTGCTGCGGATCGGGAAGTCCACCACCACGCCGGTGCGGTCGCGCGGCACCACGATCTGGTCGACCCGCTCCGGACGCATCTGCGGCGGCAGGCGCATTGGATCGATCGACACCTGGTTGTGCTGCCAGCCCATCAGCGGCGTGATCAGCAGGAAGCCGCGCGCGTCGGTGACCCCGATCGGGCGGTTTTCCAGCAGCACCGGCACGTCGGCGATGCCGCCGGTGGAGACCAGGGCGAAGGCCTGGTCCAGATCGCGGCTGGGGAACCAGCCGCCGCCGATCCAGGCCAGGCCGCCGGAGGCTTCGGCATAGCCGTAGGCCTGGCCGCCGTAGCTGGCCAGGCCCGCGGCATAGCGTGCGGTGTCGCGCCGCCAGGTGGCCTCGGCCAGGCCGCCGGCGCTGTCCTGGCCGCTGCGCGCCTGCAGCCGCCAGCCGCTGCCGCCGTCGGCGGCGGCCGAGCGGCTGAGATCGGCCGCCACGCTCATGCGCTCGCCGACCCGCTGCAGCGCGACGCTGGCCTGGCGCGCGCCGCTGAGCGCGATCGACCAGCCCAGGTACACGCTGCGATCGCTGGCCTGGTCCAGATTCTGGTTGACGCTCAGGTTCAGCGAGGACTGCCACGGCAGCGTGCGGGTCCAGAACAGGCTGGCATAGCGCACGTCGCCGCTGTCCGGGTAGGCCAAGCGCACATAGCTCATCGACACGTTGCCCACCTGATCCCAATTGACGCCGGCCAGCGCGCGTTCGCTGATCCGCGGCGGCGGCGCGCCGTACTGCGAGGCCACGTCGCGATAGCCGCGCTGCGCGCGCTGGGTATCCACCGAGACGTTGAAGCGGCCGTTGTTCCAGCGGTAGCTGAGCGCGTACTGGCGGCCGCTCAGGCCATTGCCCTGGCTGTGCGCCAGCGATGCACCGACCACCCCGGCCCGCGGCAGCAGCCAGATGCCGCCGGCGCCGGCGTTGCGGATGCCGGCACCGGCCTCGGCATGGGCCTCGGCGGTGAAGCCGGCGCTGAGGCCGCGGCGCCAGCTGGCGCTGCCGACCGTGTCGCCGGCATAGGCGAAGGCGTCGCTGCCATAGCCTTCGCGGACCCGGCCCAGCGCCAGCGACCAGTCGTCCAGGCCATCGGCCAGCAGGTCCTGGGTGGCATAGAACGGGAATTCGACCGACCGGCTGCGGCCGTAGGCGTCGGTGATCACCAGCTGCGCGTTGCCGGCGCCGTCCACGCCGGGCGCCGCCGACAGCTGGAACGGTCCGGCCGGCAACTCCGAGCCGTACTGGCGGATGCCGTTGACGTACAGGTCCACGCTCGAGGGTACGGTCACCTCGCCGAGGAATTCCGGCAGCGGGGTGGTCACGCGGTACGGCTGCAGGCCGAAATCGCGGCCCACGCGCACGCCGCCCAGGCGCAGCGTGCGGCTCCAGCTGGTGCTGCTGCTGAGCGTGTCGCCGAGCACCACGCTGGTCATGCGGTCGGGCAGCGACCACTGCCACTGCGTGTCCAGGCGGATCGCCTGGCTGCGCCAGTCGCGCTGCGGCTCGCGGTAGAGGCGGGCGACGAAGGATTGTCGGAACATGGCTTGGCCGAACAGGCCGCCGCCCAGGCCGAAGGCGCGCAATTCGCCGCTGGTGGTGAGGTTGCTGGCGCTGCCCTGGCGGCTGGCGTACACGTCGTAGTCGAGCAGGGCGCCGGGCGAACTGGTCGCCGGCAGCGCCGGGCCGCTGTCCTGCGCGTCGATGCGGGTCAGCGGCACGTCGAGCAGCGCCACCGGCGCATCGATCGCCAGTTGCTGCAGGCCGGCGTCGTAGCGATAGCGCACCCCGTCCAGGTCTTCCAGGGCGATCGCCGCGGTGTCGGTGTCGGCGTCGATGCGCAGGCCCAGCTGACGCAGCGTGGCCGCATCGGCGAGCATGCGCGCGCCGTCGCGCTGGAAGCGGAACAGCCCGGGCTTGCGGGTTTCGTTCAGGGTGACCTCCAGATACAGCGTTTCCCGGTCCGGCGGCGGGCCGCCAGGCTGGGCGGCGGCGAGCTGCGCGGCGCTTGCCCACAGCGCCAGCAGCAGCTCAAGGAGCCTGTGCGTCCAGCGCGAGCGACTGAGCAATGGGCTCACCGTTGATCGTGGCCTTGAACGTGCCGTCGGCACGTACCAGCGCAGGAGGGAGCGGCCAGCGCTTGTGTTGGCCCGGCAGCACGTAGCCGGCCAGGCCGTCGGCGATCGCGGCACGGGTGCCGTCGCTGGCGACGAAATGCAGGTCCACCAGCTGCGCGTGCTGGCTGCCCCGGTTGACGACCTCCAGGGCCGGTGCGGCGGCGTCGCGGATCAGCCGTGCCTGCAGCGCGGGGGCCGCGGCGGCCGCGGGCTTGACGAAGATGGGCACCGAGTAGCGCAGCACGAACTGCAGGCCGGACGCGCTGGCCGTGGCGTCTGCCGACGGCAGTTCGTCGACCAGGACCCGATAGGTCTCCTCGGTGGTCCTGGGCGCATCGTCCAGGCGGATGATGCGCACCAGTTGCCGCGAGTGCGGCGCCAGTTCCAGCATCGGCGGGCTGATCGCGATCCTGTCGCTGGGGTCGAGCAGGTCCTCGCCGTCCTGCTGGCGCCAGCGGAACACCCGCACCTGCGCCTGCAGCGGCGTATCGCCGCTGTTGCTCAGCCACAGGCCCTGCGCCGACTGTTCCGCGGTCAGCTGCACCGAGGTCGGTGCGACCTGCAGGCTGGCGGCATCGGCCGCCAGGATCGCCGCCAGCCACAGCGCGGCGGCGATCGGCAGGCGCAACGAAAGGATTCGGTGCAGGGACATGGAGCGCTCCGGTTACCAGGTGACGGTGGCGGTGACGACGTCGCTGTACGCGCCGGCGGGGTAGTTGGTGCTGGCGACCTGGCCATAGACGACGAGCGGTTGCACCGCGCCATTGCCGGTGCCGGCCTGGGTGTCGCTGCCGATGGTCGAACCCCAGTTCTGGGTACGCGCCGAGTTGCGGTACAGGGCGTACGGCACGCGTGCGGTATTGCCCGCATCGGCGCTGCCCATGGTGCGCGAGGTCACCGTCGCGCCGGAGCCGCTGCCGGCGTTGAGCGCGATGTTGTACGGGGTGCCCGAGGTGCAGCGCACGTTCAACGTGCCGGTGCTGTTGATCGAGGTCTGGGTGGAGTTGACGCTGCCGAAATCGACGTCGGTCGGGGCGGTCTGGATGTCGCAGACGCTGGTGATCTGGATCTTGACGTTGAAGGTGCGCGAGTCGGTCTGGGCGTAAGCCACGCCGGTCCCGGCGGCCAGCAAGGCGGTGATGGCGAGTGCACGGTGGAATGCTTGCATGAGGTGAGGCTCTTCGGAATGACGGAGTCCGTCGGTGCCCGAGCCAATGCAAAGTGTGGGCCAGTGCACATATTTCTGGATGTGCATCTAGTTTTCGGTTTTGATGACAACCCCGATTTCGCGGGTTGAAGTTTGTGAAGACGGTGGGGCGGCAGCCCGGTGCCGAAAAACCGGCAGTACGCACGGGCGCGTTCAGGAAAGCCCCGAATGAGCGATAATGGCGGGTATGACCGTCAATCTGAAAACTCCCCAGGACATCGAGAAGATGCGCATCGCCGGCCGCCTGGCCGCCGAAGTGCTCGACATTATCGGGCCGCATGTGAAGCCCGGTGTCACCACGGCCGAGCTTGACCGCATCTGCCACGACCACATCGTCAACGTGCAGCAGGCGGTGCCGGCCAACGTCGGCTACCGCGGCTACCCGAAGACGGTATGCAGCTCGGTGAACAACGTGATCTGCCACGGCATCCCCAGCGACAGCAAGGTCCTGAAGGACGGCGACATCGTCAATATCGACGTCACCGTGATCAAGGACGGCTGGCATGGCGACACCAGCCGCATGTACTACGTCGGCACTCCGTCGGTGATGGCGCGGCGGCTGGTCGAGGCCACCTACGAGGCGATGTGGCGCGGCATCCGCGCGGTGCGCCCGGGCGCCACGCTCGGCGACGTCGGCCACGCGATCCAGCAGTACGCCGAAGGCGAGCGTTTCAGCGTGGTGCGCGAGTACTGCGGCCACGGCATCGGCAAGGTCTACCACGACGAGCCGCAGGTGCTGCATTACGGCCGCCCCGGCGAAGGCCTGGTGCTGAAGCAGGGCATGACCTTCACCATCGAGCCGATGATCAACGAAGGCGCGCGCCATACCCGCGTGCTGCCGGACGGCTGGACCGTGGTGACCAAGGACCGCAAGCTGTCGGCCCAGTGGGAGCACATGATCGCGGTCACCGAGGACGGCGTGGAAGTGCTGACCCTGTCGCCCGGCGGCCTCGGCGAGCCGTGAGCCTGTTGCCGGCCGGTACCGATGCCGGCATGCCCGACGCGGCCGCCGACGATGCCGAGTGGGCCGCGGCGGCCCGGCAGCTGCTGGTCCAGGCCGACGCGCGGCTGTGCAAGCGCTTCGACCAGGGCGACGACATCGACCGCCTGCTGGCGCTGCGCGCGCGCGCGCTGGACCAACTGATCAAGCATGCCTGGAACCGCTGCCTGCCGCGCGATGCCGGGCTGGCGCTGTACGCGGTCGGCGGCTACGGCCGCGGCGAGCTGTTTCCGCGCTCGGACATCGACCTGCTGGTGTTCGGCGAACCCGAGCGCCAGCGCGCCCACGAGCAGGCGCTGGCGCGGCTGTTCGCGCTGCTCTGGGATGCCGGCGTGCCGGTCAGCCATGCGGTGCGTTCGGCCGCGCAATGCACCACCGCCTGCGCCGACCAGACCGTGCTGACCGCGCTGATCGAGGCGCGCCCGCTGCTCGCCGATGCGGCCGCGCGGGCGGCGCTGGCCGCGGCGATCGCGCCGCAGCAGGTGTGGACGCCGCGCGCGTTCTTCCTGGCCAAGCGCGAGGAACTGCAGACCCGCCACCAGCGTTTCGGCGACACCGCCGACAACCTGGAGCCGGACATCAAGGACGGTCCGGGCGGCCTGCGCGACCTGCACACGCTTGGCTGGATGGCGTTGCGTGCGTTCGGCGTGCGCGACCTGGAGGCGCTGGTCGGACTCGGCCACGTCGGCAGCGACGAAGCCGCGGCGCTGCGCCGCGAGCGCCGCGAGCTGGCGCGCTTGCGCTACGGGCTGCACCTGGTCGCCAACCGCCCGGAGGAGCGCCTGCGCTTCGACTACCAGAAGACTCTGGCGCAGCGGCTGGGCTTCTCCGACGACGCCGAGAGCCTGGGCGTGGAGAAGATGATGCAGCGCTTCTACCGCAGCGCGGCGATCGTGCGCCGGCTCAGCGATCGCCTGCTGCAGCGCTTCGAGGAACAGTTCGACGGCGAGGCGCAGCCGCAGCCGCTGGGCGCCGGCTTCTCGCTGCGCCGCGGCTACCTGGCCGCCGATGCCGAGACCTGGCCGCAGGCCGATCCGGTGCAGGTGTTCGCGCTGTTCGCGATCTGGGCCGCGCATGGCGAGGTGCGCGGCCTGCATTCGCTGACCGCGCGCGCGCTGGCCGAAGCGCTGCCGCAGTTGCCCGCTTACGGCAGCGCCAGCGCGCTGGCGCGCGAGCGGTTCCTGGCGCTGCTGCGCGGTCCGCGCGCGGTGCAGACGCTGACCCGGATGGCGCGGCTGGGCGTGCTCGGGCAATGGATCCCGGCGTTCGCGCAGGTCTCCGGGCGTATGCAGTTCGACCTGTTCCATGTGTACACGGTGGACCAGCACACGCTGATGGTGCTGAAGAACATCGCGGTGTTCGCCAGCGCCCGCGCCGACGACCGTTTCTCGATCGCGCACGAGGTGTGGCCGCGGCTGCGCAAGCCGGAGCTGCTGCTGCTGGCCGGGCTGTTCCACGACATCGCCAAGGGCCGCGGCGGCGACCATTCCGAACTCGGCGCGGTGGATGCGCGCGCGTTCTGCGCCGGCCACGGACTCAGTGCGGCCGATACCGACCTGGTGGTGTGGCTGGTCGAGCAGCACCTGCGCATGTCGGTGACCGCGCAGAAGCAGGACATCTCCGATGCGGACGTGATCCACCGCTTCGCCACCCTGGTCGGCGACCGCGAGCGCCTGGACTATCTGTACCTGCTGACCTGCGCCGACATCGCCGGCACCAGCCCCAAGCTGTGGAACGCGTGGAAGGACCGGCTGCTGGCCGACCTGTACTTCGCCGCGCGGCGCGCGCTGCGCGATGGTCTGGAGCATCCGCGCCCGTTCGCCGAGCGGGTGCAGGAGGCGCGCGAGGCGACCCGCGCGCTGATGCACATCCAGGGTCACGACGACGCGGTCATCGACCGCCAGTTCGCCGGCATGCCGGACGAGAGCTTCCTGCGCTTCCGCCCCGAACAGCTGGCCTGGCAGGCGAGCTCGCTGATGGAAGTGGAACTGGGCGGCACCCTGGTCAAGGTGCGCCCGGTCACCCCGGACGACGACGCGCTGGAAGTGTTCGTCTATTCGCCCGACCGCGACGGCCTGTTCGCCGCGATCGTGATGACCCTGGACCGGCTCGGCTACGGCATCCACCGCGCGCGCGTGCTCGACGCGCCGCACGAGGCGATCTTCGATACCTTCGAGGTGATGCCGGCCGATGCCTTCGCCAGCGGCGACACCGCGCAGCTGGAAGCGGCGCTGCGCGAGGCGCTGTCCGGCGACCTGACCCGGCTGCGCCCGGCGCGGCGCGTGGTGCCGCGCCAGCTGCGGCATTTCCGCTTCGCCCCGCGCATCGAATTCCGCGAGAGCGTGGACGGCCGCCGCACCCGCCTGAGCCTGGTCGCGCCGGACCGGCCCGGGCTGCTGTCGAACGTGGCGCAGGTGCTGCGCCGCCAGCAGCTGCGCGTGCACGACGCGCGCATCGCCACCTTCGGCGAGCGCGCCGAGGACGTGTTCCAGATCACCGACGAGCACAACCTGCCGTTGCCCGATTCCTCCCGCCAGGCGCTGCACGCCGCACTGCAGGCCTGTCTGGACCCCGATACCCCGCCTGGAGAATCCCGCTAATGGCCACCAAGAAGCCTGCCGCCGCCAACAAGCCTGCTGCCAAGACCGCCGCCGCCAGCAAGACCGCCGCGAAGAAGGCCGCGGCCAGGAAGCCCGCCCCCCCCGGCGCCGCCGCCAAGCCGGTGGCCGCGCCGAAATCGCCGGCCAAGCCGGTGCGTTCCAAGCCGGCTGCCGGCCCCAGCGCCGACGAACTGAAGTTCACCATCGACAGCGCCTTCGAGCGCCGTGCCGCCCTGACCCTGGACGAGATCGAAGGCTCGACCCGGCCGGTGGTCAACCGCGTCATCGATGGCCTGGAAAGCGGCGAGTTCCGCGTCGCCGAGCCCGACGGGCACGGCGGCTGGAAGGTCAACGAGTGGCTGAAGAAGGCGGTGCTGCTGTATTTCCGGGTCAACGAGATGGCCGTGGTCGAGGCGCAGCCGGCGCCGTTCTGGGACAAGGTCGAGTCGCGCTTCGCCGGTTACCACGAGGCCGAGTTCCGCAAGGCCGGCGTGCGCGTGGTACCGGGCGCGATCGCGCGCCGCGGCAGCTACTTCGGCAAGGACGTGGTGCTGATGCCGAGCTTCACCAACATCGGCGCGCACGTGGGCGAGGGCACCATGGTCGATACCTGGGCCACGGTGGGGTCGTGCGCGCAGATCGGCAAGCACTGCCACCTGTCCGGCGGCGCCGGCATCGGCGGCGTGCTCGAGCCGCTGCAGGCCAGCCCGACCATCATCGAGGACCACTGCTTCATCGGCGCGCGTTCGGAAGTGGTGGAAGGCGTGGTGGTCGGCCACCACAGCGTGATCGGCATGGGCGTGTTCATCGGCCAGAGCACGCGCATCTACAACCGCGCCACCGGCGAGGTCTCCTACGGCTACGTGCCGCCGTACAGCGTGGTGGTGTCCGGCCAGCTGCCGTCCAAGGACGGCTCGCACTCGCTGTACTGCGCGGTGATCGTCAAGCAGGTCGATGCCAAGACCCGCAGCAAGACCAGCGTCAACGACCTGCTGCGCGGCCTGGCCGATTGAGCACGCAACCGGGCGCGCGCCCACGGCATCCTCTCCCGGGCCGCGTGGGGCGGGGCATCCCGGCGTTCTGGCTGGGCTGGGTCGTGCTCTACACGGTCGGCGTGCTGACCCGCGACCCTACGGTTCCGACCGGCGGGCCGTGGCATTGGATCGTGCCGGCGCTGGTGGTGGCGATGGCCCTGCGTTGGCTGCGGCAACCGGCGCGCTGGGCGCAGGTCTACGACGCCGGCGATGCCTTGCTGGTCGAGCGCCAGGGGCAGCGGCAGCGCATCGACCTGCGCGAGCTGCGCGCGGTCGAGCCGGCCTGGCTGATTCCGCCGGTGCGCCTGGCGCTGCGGGTGCAGGCCGCGGATGCACCGGTGATCTTCTTGCCTGCCCGCGGGCAGTCGCCCGAACTGCTTGCCGCAGGCCTGATGGCGCGCGCCGATGCGCGCCGCGCAACCACAGGAACTCCATGACATGACCACGCTGTACGGACTGAAGAACTGCGATACCTGCAAGAAGGCGACCAAGTGGCTGGACCGCTTCGGCGTGGCCTATGCGTTCGTCGATTACCGCGAACACAAGCCGAGCCCGGAGACCCTGGTCGAGTGGGCCGGCAAGGCCGGCGGCTTCGATGCGCTGATCAACAAATCCTCGACCACCTGGCGGCAGCTGCCGGACAACAAGAAAACGCCGGGGTCCGACGCCGAATGGAAACTGCTGCTGCGCGAATACCCGCAGCTGATCCGGCGGCCGCTGGTGGTCACCGACGACGGCCAGCTCAGCCAGGGATTCTCGGACAACGGCTTCAAGCAGCGCTTCGGCGTGGGCTGAGCGTCGGTCGCGCGCAGTTGCGCTCCCTGTAGGAGCGGCTTCCGCCGCGACCGTGACGTCAGAACCCCATCGGACCTGGATCGTTCGCAATGGATGGCGTGCGTGACACTCTTGCATCTTGTCGCGGCTGAAGCCGCTCCTACAGTGATTCCCCGCCATGACCGACGTCGTTGACCTCACCTGCGACCTGATCGCCCGCCCGTCGGTCACGCCCGACGACGCCGGCTGCCAGGACCTGATCGCGCAGCGGCTGGCGCGTGCCGGCTTCGCCATCGAACGGCTGCGTTTCGGCCAGGTCGACAACCTGTGGGCCACGCACGGCAGCGGCGCGCCGGTGCTGGCGCTGCTCGGCCATACCGACGTGGTGCCGCCGGGGCCGCGCGAGGCCTGGGCCAGCGATCCGTTCGTGCCGCAGATCCGCGACGGTGTGCTGTACGGACGCGGCGCCGCCGACATGAAGAGCGGGGTGGCCGCGTTCGTGGTCGCCGCCGAACGGTTCGCCGCCGCGCATCCGCAGCATCCCGGCACACTGGCATTGCTGCTGACCTCCGACGAGGAAGGCGACGCGCTGGATGGCGTGCGCAAGGTCGCCGAGACCTTCCGCGCGCGCGGCGAGCGCATCGACTGGTGCATCACCGGCGAACCGTCCTCCACCGAACGGCTCGGCGACCTGCTGCGCGTCGGCCGCCGCGGCAGCCTGTCCGCCACGCTTGCGGTGCAGGGCGTGCAGGGCCATGTGGCCTATCCGCACAAGGCGCGCAATCCGATTCACCTGGCCGCACCGGCGCTGGCCGAGCTGGTCGCGCGGCATTGGGACGACGGCTACGAAAGCTTCCCGCCGACCAGCCTGCAGATCTCCAACGTGCATGCCGGCACCGGCGCCAACAACGTGATCCCCGGCGACCTGCAGGTGGCCTTCAACCTGCGCTACAACCCGCACTGGGACGCGCCGCGGCTGGAAGCGGAGATCGCCGCGCTGCTCGACCGCCACGGCCTGGACTACACGCTGCGCTGGCACCGCAGCGGCGAGCCGTTCTACACCCCGGAAGGGCGCCTGCGCAGCGTCGCGCGCGAAGTGCTGGGCGACTTCGCCGGCGCGGCGCCAGAGGAGAGTACCGGCGGCGGCACCTCCGATGCGCGCTTCATCGCGCCGCTGGGCGCGCAATGCATCGAGGTCGGTCCGGTCAACGCCAGCATCCACCAGGTGGACGAGCATGTGCGCGTCGCCGACCTGGAGGCGCTGCCGGCGCTGTACCTGCGCCTGATCGAACGGTTGCTGTCGTAACAGTTGCGCCGTTGCGCTAGCCGGGTTACGTTCGCCGCATGACCTCGCTGTCCGCCCTCCGCCCGATCCACGCCAACGGCCGCAATAATGCGCTGGCGAATAATCGTGCGCGGCCGATGCGGGTCTGCGACTAGGCGCTACCGAAACACCACGCCCAGTATCCAGAAAACCCGCATCGGCCGATGCGGGTTTTTTTTATGTGTGAGATTTTTCGCCGCAGCGCGGTGCCGGCTGGCAACCGCTGCAGACCATCGCCGCAACGACCTGTTACCCCCACACACCATCCAGGAGCTTTTCCATGTGTTCGATCTTCGGCATCTTCGGCCTGCAACCGGGCGACGACCTGCAGGCGCTGCGCCGGCAGGCGCTGGACTGCTCGCAGCGGCAGCGCCATCGCGGTCCGGACTGGAGCGGCGTGTATGTCGACGACGGCGCGATCCTGGTGCATGAGCGCCTGGCCATCGTCGATCCGGCCGGCGGCTCGCAGCCGTTGCTCTCCGAAGACGGGCAACTTGCGCTGGCGGTCAACGGCGAGATCTACAACCACCGCGAACTGAAGAAGCAGCTGACCCAGCCGTACGCGTTCCAGACCGGCTCGGATTGCGAGGTGATCAATGCGCTATACCGCGAGCAGACGCCGGCCGCGCTGCTCAACCGGCTCAACGGCATCTTCGCCTTCGCGCTGTGGGACAAGGCCGCCGGCCGCGTGCTGATCGCGCGCGATCCGATGGGCGTGTGCCCGCTGTACTGGGGCCACGACCAGCAAGGCCGGCTGCGCGTGGCCTCGGAGATGAAGTCGCTGGCCGACAGCTGCGCCGACGTCGCCCAGTTCCCGCCCGGCCATTACTACGACAGCGCCAGCGGCGAACTGCAGCAGTATTACCGCAAGCCGTGGCGCGACTACGACGCCGTGCAGGGCGTACAGGTCGGCAAGCAGGAACTGCGCGAGGCGTTCGAGCGCGCCGTGCACCGCCAGCTGATGACCGACGTGCCGTACGGCGTGCTGCTGTCCGGCGGGCTGGATTCGTCGCTGGTCGCGGCGGTGGCGGCGCGGTTCGCGCGCAAGCGCATCGAGGACAACGACGAGGCCGAGGCCTGGTGGCCGCGCCTGCATTCGTTCGCGATCGGCCTGAAGGGCTCGCCCGACCTGGCCGCCGCGGCGATCGCCGGCGAGTCGCTGGGCACCGTGCACCACGGCTTCGAATACACCTTCGAGGAAGGACTGGACGCGCTGCCGGAAGTGATCCGGCACATCGAGACCTACGACGTCACCACCATCCGCGCGTCCACGCCGATGTTCCTGCTGGCGCGGCGGATCAAGGCGATGGGGGTGAAGATGGTGCTGTCCGGCGAGGGCAGCGACGAGATCTTCGGCGGCTACCTGTACTTCCACAAGGCGCCGAACGCGCGCGAATTCCACGAGGAGCTGATCCGCAAGCTCGACGCGCTGTACAACTACGACTGCCTGCGCGCCAACAAGTCGATGATGGCCTGGGGCGTGGAGCCGCGCGTGCCGTTCCTGGACGTGGAGTTCCTGGACGTGGCGATGCGCATGGACGCGCAGTACAAGATGATCGACAAGACCAGCAGCGGCGCGATCCGCATGGAAAAAGGCGTGCTGCGCGAGGCCTTCGAAGGCTACCTGCCCGATTCGATCCTGTGGCGGCAGAAGGAGCAGTTCAGCGACGGCGTCGGCTACGGCTGGATCGACGGGCTCAAGGCGCACGCCGAAGCGCAGGTCAGCGACCGCGAACTGGCTGCGGCCGACAAGCGCTTCCCGGTCAACCCGCCGCAGACCAAGGAAGCCTATTACTACCGCACGCTGTTCGAGCGCGCGTTCCCCACGCCGGCCGCGGCCGAGACCGTGCCCGGCGGCAAGTCGATCGCCTGTTCCTCGCCGGCGGCGATCGCCTGGGATGCGAGCTTCGCGACGATGGCCGATCCGTCCGGCCGCGCGGTGGCCGGAGTGCACGAGCAGGCGCTGGGGGCGTGAACCCGCGCGTAGCGCCGGCGACGTGCCGGCGCTACGCGGCAGCGGCGATGCTTGGCAGTACGGCGATTGCCGCGATCGTGCGGCCGCCTGCGCAGCGGCCGCGGCTCACTCCGATGGCTGCGGCAGCGGGCCGCCGTGTTCGCTGGCGCGGTCCGCGGTCGTCGCGCCGGCGCCGGCTTCGATGCGGATGCGGCCCTTGCCCTCGCGCTTGGCCGCGTACAGCGCGCGGTCCGCACGCTTGAGCAGGTCCGACACCGTGCCGCCGGGGTGCAGCCGCGCGACCCCGGCGCTGAACGCGAACGCCACGTCGTTCACCCGCAGCATGCATACACGGTCCAACAACCGATGCAGCAACTCGCCGACCTGCGCATCGCTCATGCGTTCGAACAGGATGCCGAACTCCTCGCCGCCGAGCCGGCCGACCCGGCAGCCGTCACCCAGTCGCGCCAGTTCCGCGGCCAGCGCCAGCAGCACCGCATCGCCGACATCGTGGCCGTGGGTGTCGTTGACCTGCTTGAAGTCGTCGATGTCCAGCATCGCGAAATGCAATGCGCGCTCGCCGTGTGCGGCGGCCAGGGTCTGTAGCTGCTCGGTCAGCGCGCGCCGGTTGGCCAGCCCGGTCAGCGCATCGGTTTCGGAGATGCGCCGGTAGTCTTCCTGCAGCGCAAACGTGGTGCGCATGCTGCGCACGAACATGCGGTTGAGCGCGAAGCCGATCAGCGACACCGCCGCGACCAGCAGCGCGAGCAACGGAAGGTCGGACCTTGCCGGGATCGGCGCTGGATGCGCCACCAGCATGATCGACCAGGTGCAGGCCAGCACCAGCAGGTAGTCGCGCGAGAACAGGAACAGCAGGTTGACGCCCAGGCACAGCGTGACCGACACCGGCAGCAGCCAGAAGTCGCCGTGCCGCCCCATGCCGTGCAGTTCGAGCCGGTAGGCCGCGGCCAGCGCCAGTACGTACAGCGCACCGCTCAAGCGCCACTGCCAGAACCGCCTGGCTAGCGCCGAACTCGCCGCCGTGCCGAGCAGGGCGGCGAAGGCCAGCGCATAGGCGTGGTCCAGCGGCCGCTGCAGGTGCGGATTGAGCAGCAGGGTCGCCAGCCACACCACGATGGTCAGCCACTGCACCGCCATGATGGAAGGTGCCAGCACCTGGCGGATGTGGGTCTGGTACGTCATCTGTGCCCTTCAAGACCTGCGGCTGTCGGGTCTTGGCGTGGGCGATGCCCACGGTGCGGTGCCTCGATTGCCCAGGATCGATCCCCGGTTATCGGCCTGGCCGGGATGTGCTTGAGGGGAACGGGACCCGGGACCCGGGACTCGGGAAAGCGCGCTGCCGCGATCCGAGGCTCTACCGACTTCCGTTCTTCCGGTCCCGAGTCCCGAGTCCCGGCCTCACTCGAAGCGCATGCAGCGCCCGTAGCGCTCCGGCTGGATGTCCACGCCGGAGGCGTCGGCCTGGTTGTTCTTGCGCCACAGGTTCTGGCGGAAGTCCGGGCCGCTGCAGTTGGCGGCGCGGTCCACGCCGATCGTGTAGGTGTAGGGATTGTCCTTGAAGATATTGTTCTCGAAGGTGTTGTCCTGGCTCATGCTGTTGTCCCAGCACAGGATCTCCGGGGTGCGCTGGCGGATCGAGCAGGCCAGGTAGATGCCGGCGCCCTTGTTGCCGGTGAACTGGTTGCCGACGAACAGGTTGCGCCGCGCGTCGGCCAGGTACACGCCCTGGCTGCCGTTGCGTTCCAGGCGGTTGTTGCGGATCTCGCTGTCTTCCAGGTGCTCGGTGGTGATGCCGGCGGCGACGTTGTCGTGGATGTAGTTGTCGATCAGCTTGACCTTGGCGGTGCGGTTGAACGACACGCCGTCCCAGATCGCGCCGGACACGTCGTTGCGCTCGATCAGCAGGTCGCGGCTGTCGTACTCGCTGAGCAGGCAGGCGCTGCGGCACTTGCTCACGCGCAGCCCGGACAGGCGGATGTTCTGGCCGGCGCGCACCACCACCAGGCTGTTGCTCAGGTACGGGCGCTCGGGCATGAATTCCTTCTCGGCGCTGCCGCCCACGATCTGCAACTGCTCGACCACGACATCGCGGATCGGCCGCTGCGGGCGTTCGTTCTGGTAGTCGCCGACCACGATCACCGGCTGCTGCACGCCGTCCTGCATGCGCAGCACGGTGGCGTCGCCCTGGCCGCGCAGGCGCAGGCCGTCGCGCTGAATCGACAGCAGCTTGGTCACGTGGAAATCGCCGGCGGTCAGGCATACCGTGGCCGGCTTGCCGTCGTTGGGCACGCGGTCCACCGCGGCCTGCAGGTCGTCGCCCGGCTCGGCGCGCACGCTGCAGTCGGTGGCGGCAGAGGCGGGGGCGGCGGCCGTGGCGCAGCCGCTCGACAGGCAGGCGGCGAGCGGCAACAACAGGGCGAGCAGGGGACGGACATTCATCGGATACAGGCTCCGCTTGGGGGAGGGAGGGGAGGACCGCAGGCACCGCGCGCGGGCCGCGGCGGCAGGTCGGATCGCGTGATGCGCATCAGCGCGACAGGGGCTTCATTGTCGCGCAGGTGGCCGTAATGTCAGCGTGTAGCGGGCCGGGCCGGGCAGGAACGGCGATGCGCGGCCCTGCACCCAGTCGTCGTGGCCGGCGCCCCAGAACGGCGACAGCGGATGCTCGCTCTGGCCGCCGGGCATGTGCGCGATGCCGTCGGCTTCGTGGCCGGGCGCGACCACCATGCGCTCGGACGCGCCGAAGTCCGGACGCTGCACCCGCGGCATGTCGTTGTCGCCGGGCAAGCCCTCGGTCGGCATGCACAGCCACCGCCGCAGCACTCCCGGCAGCGAGCGCGCCAGCGGATGGCAGATCGCGGCGGTGTTCTGTTCGCCCCAACGGCGCTGCGGCAACGGCGCGTCCTGGTCGGGTTGGTCGCGGACCTCGGCGGCGGCATCCTCCAGCAAGGCCTGCCAGCTGGCGTAGCGGCGCGGCAGCAGGTGCGCCGGTTGCTGCTGCAGCATCGGCCAGGCCACCGCTTCCAGCTGCGGCAGCGGCGGCATGGCGTAGTCGGCGCCGAGTTCGGCACGCGCCGGGGCGATCAGGCCGTCGCGGATCCGGGTCAGCAGCGCCAGGCGCCAGGCGCGCACCAGCCGGTAACTCACCGAATCGGTGCTGGCGCGGCCCTCCCAATGCTTGCCGGCCTGCGCCAGCGCATGCAGCGCAGGCGTGGCGGCGCCGCCGTCGCGTTGCTGCAGCAAGGTCCACCAGCGTTGCAGCAGCAGCGCGCGATCGTCGAGCTGGATCGACAGCAGTTGACGTTCGTCCAGCTGCGGATGCAGGCGCAGGTCGTCGCGGATCTGCTGCGCGCGCGCGCCCAGCGCGTAGCCGCCATCGCCGAGGATGGCCAATTCGTCGCCGCCGACGACGCGCGCATTGGCGGTCCACAGTTGCCCGTCGGCAGGATCGATCCGCTGCGGCGAATGCGCAGTGGAGACCGGCCAGGGCGCGCAGCGCTGCGCTGCCGGTACCGCCGCGCTGACGTCATGGACCAGTGCGTCGCTGCGGCAATTGGGTCCGCGCAGCGGCAGCGCGCCGAGCACGCGCCAGCCGATATGCCCGGCGCTGTCGGCCAGCACCAGGTTCTGCGCCGGGGTGGCGATGTGCTGCGCGCTGGCGAAAGCGCTGGCGAGCGAATCGGCGCGGGCCAGGTCGGCCAGGCCCAGGTTCAGCGCGCCGGGCAACTGCGCCACCCAGCGTTGCGCCAGCGCGGTGCCGTCCGGCTCGTGCTGCAGGATCGGGCCGTACGCGGTGTCTTCCACGTCCAGCGTGACGTCCAGGCCGCCGGCCACCTTGATCCTTTCGCGGCGATGAACGACCGCGGTGCAGCCGGGCTGCGGCGTGGCCGCGCACGGCGTCAACCGGTACCAGTCGCTGGTGTCGGCGTAGCTGTTGGTGAAGCCCCAGGCGATGTGACCGTTGCTGCCGACGATCACCGCCGGCAGGCCGGGCAGCGAAAAGCCGGTGACGTCCACGCGGCCGCCCGGCGCCTGCGCGTCGGCATAGCGCAGGCGCACGCGGAACCACAGGCTGGGCGCGCCCAACTGCAGATGCATGTCGTTGGCGACGATGGCGCGGCCGTCGGCGCTGCGGCTGCCGGCGATGGCCCAGTTGTTGCTGCCCGGTGCGGCATGGTCCGCGGTGCTGCCATCGCGCGGGGCATCGGGCAGGGTGCGCAGGTCGACCAGGCTGGCGTCGGGCAGCGTGGCGTCGCCGCGCGCCGGGGCGTCCAGTGCCGCGTCCCAACTGCTGCCGTCGTGGCGCAGCAGTGCGAACAGCGGTGCCGGCAAGTGCTGTTGCAGGCGATACAGCGACAGTTCGCGCTCGAGCTGGCGGCCTTGCAGATCGAAATACATCGCGTCGCCGGCCAGCACCGAGTCCACCGGCTGCCAATCGCGCGGCGCCTTGACCAGCAGCAGGTAGGGCCACGGCCGTACCCGCAGCGCGTGCAGGCCGCGATTGACGCCGGCGCTGTAGGCCTGCAGCGCCGCGGCATGGCTGCCGCCGAAGCTGGCCAGCTGCGCGGCGGCGTGCGCGCGCAGGCGATGCATGCGGCGCTGCTTGTCCACCCCGAGCGTGGCGTTGCCGACCAGGTCGGACAGTTCGCCGGCCGCGGCGCGGCGCATCAGGTCCATCTGGAAGTAGCGTTCCTGCGCATGCACATAGCCGAGCGCACGCATCGCATCGGCCTCGTTGCCGGCGTCGATGGTGACCGTGCCCTGCGCGTCGCGCTGGATCCGCACCGGCGCCGCCAGCCCATCCAGATCGACCTGGCCGTCTAGCGTGGCCAGGCTGCCGCGCAGCAGCAGCCATGTCGCCAACACCAGTCCGATCGCCAGCGCCGCCAGCCACAGCAGTCCCCGTTTCCACTTGCTCCGCATCCAGGCATCTCCGCCGGCCAATCCTGGATTCTAGACGCGACTGCGTGTCGTTCTTGCGTACATCCGGCGGGCGTTCGCGAGCGGTTGGGCCGGGGTCAGCTTCGCTCGCGCCGCTGCACGCGTCCGTGCCGATGGAAAATCGGGATGCTAATGATTCCGATTGGAACGCGGTGCGCGCGGCTCGGGCACTATGGCCGCCTTAGACGTTACGGAGCCTGCCCCATGAAGGGACATCCTGAAGTTGTGCAATGCCTCAAGGACCTGCTGCGCGGCGAACTCGCCGCACGCGATCAATATTTCATCCACTCGCGGCGCTACGAGGACCAGGGCCTGCAGGCGCTGTACGCGCGCATCAACCACGAGATGGAAGAGGAGACCGAGCACGCCGATGCGCTGCTGCGGCGCATCCTGTTCCTGGAAGGCGACCCGGACATGCGTCCGCATGCGTTCGAGCCGGGGCGCACGGTCGAGGAGATGCTGGAAAAGGACCTGAAGGTCGAATACGAAGTGCGCGCGAACCTGGCCGCCGGCATGAAGTTGTGCGAAGAGCGCGGCGACTACGTCAGCCGCGACATCCTGCTCAAGCAGCTGCAGGACACCGAAGAAGACCACGCCTGGTGGCTGGAACAGCAGCTGGGCTTGATCAAGCGCCTGGGCATGGCGCTGTACCAGACCTCGAAGATCGGTGGCGGTGGGGTGGTGGAGTAACTTGCGGGACTAGGGACTCGGCAGAGTCCTACCGCTCACCGCCGATGCATGGCGAGGCAAAAAAAATCGGCCCAAAAGGGCCGATTTTGCTTTGCGCTATTCGCTGTTGCGAATCCCCAATCCCCAATCCCGGCTCTTCAATCACTCCACCGCCAGATCGTCCACCTTCTGCCACCCGCGCGGCAGCAGTCCGCCGCGGCTGGCGCGCACGCCCAGGTAGGCGTCCAGATCCTTGAACGACAGCGACATGGTGCGCTGGCCGCTCTTCACCAGCAGCGTGTTGCCCGGCGCGACCGCGGCGATCGCCACCACCCGCTCGGTGCCGAGCTTGGCCTTGGGGATGTCGATGATCTTGTTGCCCTTGCCCTTGTCCAGCTCGGGCAGGTCGGCGATCGGGAACGCCAGCAGGTGGCCGGCGCTGGTCACCGCGACGATGCGGTCGGTGTCCAGGTTGCTCACCGACGCCGGCGTCAGCACCTTGGCGTTCGGGGTCAGGTTGAGCATCGCCTTGCCGGCCTTGTTGCGGCTGGTCAGGTTCTCGAAGCGGGTGACGAAGCCATAGCCGTGGGAGGACGCCAGCACCAGCCGGCTGTCGTTCTCGCCGCTGGCCATGGCCTGGAACGACGCGCCGGAGGCCGGCGAGAAACGCCCGGTCAGCGGCTCGCCGTTGCCGCGCGCCGACGGCAGCGAATGCGCCAGCGTGGAGTAGGCGCGGCCTTCCGAATCCAGGAACGCCACCTGCTGCGTGCTGCGCCCGCGCACCGCGGCCAGCAGGCTGTCGCCGTCGCGGTAGGACAGGCCGGCCGGGTCCACGTCGTGGCCCTTGGCCGCGCGGATCCAGCCCTTCTCCGACATCACGATGGTCATCGGCTCGCTCGGTACCAGTTCGGTCTCGTCGATCGCCTGCGCCGCGCCGCGCTGCACCAGCGGCGAGCGCCGCGCGTCGCCGAACTTCTTGGCGTCGGCGACCAGTTCGTCCTTGATCATCTTCTTCAGCTTGGTCTTGCTGGCCAGCACCGCCTGCAGCTGTTCGCGCTCCTTGGCCAGCGCGTCCTGCTCGCCGCGGATCTTCATCTCCTCCAGCCGCGCCAGCTGGCGCAGGCGGGTTTCCAGGATGTAGTCGGCCTGTTCCTCGCTGAGCGCGAAGCGCGCGATCAGCGCCGGCTTCGGCTCGTCCTCGCTGCGGATGATGCGGATCACTTCGTCCAGGTTGAGGAACGCGACCAGCAGGCCTTCCAACAGGTGCAGGCGGCGCTCGACCTTCTCCAGGCGATGGTTGAGCCGGCGCACCACGGTGTCGCTGCGGAAGCGCAGCCACTCCTCCAGCAGGGTCTTGAGGTTCTTGACCTGCGGGCGGCCGTCCAGGCCGATCACGTTGAGATTGACCCGGTAGCTGCGCTCCAGGTCGGTGGTGGCGAACAGGTGGCCCATCAGCTGCTCGGCGTCGACCCGGTTGGAGCGCGGCACCAGCACCACCCGCACCGGGTTGGCGTGGTCGGATTCGTCGCGGATGTCTTCCAGCCACGGCAGCTTCTTGGCGCGCATCTGCTGCGCGATCTGCTCGATCACCTTCGACGGCGACACCTGGTAGGGCAGCGCGGTGACCACGATGTTGGCGTGTTCCTTCTGGAACGTGGCGCGCGCACGCACGCTGCCGTGCCCGGTCTCGTAGATCGCGCGCAGGTCGGCGGCCGGGGTGATGATCTCGGCGGTGGTCGGGTAGTCCGGGCCGCGCACGTGTTCGCACAGGTCGGCGACGCTGGCGTCGGGATCGTCGAGCAGGCGGATCAGCGCGCTGACGATCTCGTTGAGGTTGTGCGGCGGCACGTCGGTGGCCATGCCCACGGCGATGCCGGTGGTGCCGTTGAGCAGCAGGTGCGGCAGCCGCGCCGGCATCCAGGTCGGCTCGTCCATGGTGCCGTCGAAATTCGGCGACCAGTCCACCGTGCCCTGGCCGAGCTCGCCGAGCAGCACTTCGGCGATCGGGGTCAGCTTGGATTCGGTGTAGCGCATCGCCGCGAACGACTTCGGGTCGTCGGTGGAGCCGAAGTTGCCCTGGCCTTCGATCAGCGGGTAGCGGTAGGAGAACGGCTGCGCCATCAGCACCAGCGCCTCGTAGCAGGCGCTGTCGCCATGCGGGTGGTATTTGCCGATCACGTCGCCGACGGTGCGCGCGGACTTCTTCGGCTTGGCCGTGGCGTTCAGGCCCAGCTCGCTCATCGCGTAGATGATGCGCCGCTGCACCGGTTTCAGGCCGTCGCCGAGGAACGGCAGGGCGCGGTCCAGCACCACGTACATGGAGTAGTCGAGATAGGCGCGTTCGGCGTATTCGCGCAGCGGCAGCTGTTCGAAACCATGGAAGGCGGGGCGGGCGAGATCGGTCATGCGCAGGAAATACCTATAGGGGAACGCGGCGGCGGGCGCCGCAGGTCAGCCGGTCGATTATCCGGATGCGGCCGGCGATGCCAAGCCGCGCGTCGCGCCGGCGCGGCCGGCAGCGGCAAGATAGCGTGCCGGCGGACTGCCGAAATGGCTGCGGAAGGCGGTGACGAAGGCGCTGGGACTACTGTAGCCGAGCCGATGCGCGGCGTCGGCGACGCTGGCGCCGTCGCTGAGCTGGCGCAGCGCCTCGGCCAGTCGCGCCTGCTGCCGCCAGCCGGCGAAGCTGAGCCCGGTTTCCTCGCGGAAATGCCGGCTCAAGCTGCGCGGCGACAGTCCGGCCCACTGCGCCCACTGCGCCAGCGAGCGGTGATCGGCAGGGGTGGCCAGCAATTGCGCGGCGATGCGCAGCAGGCGGCGGTCGCTGGGCATGGGCAGGTGCAGGCGCTCGATCGGCGCCTGGCGCAGTTCGTCCAGCAGCACCGCGCAGATCCGCTGCTGGTCCGCATCCAGGGCCTGCGGCATGCCCCACGCGGCCACCCGCAGCAGCAGCTCGCGCAGCAGGCCGTTCATGCCGATCACGCACGGACGATCGGCCAGCTCCGCGCAGGCTGCCGGGTGGACCAGCAGCACATAGATGCGCAGCGGTCCGGCGATTTGCACCGTGTGCAGCTCCTGCGGCGGCATCCAGCCGGCGCAACCGGGCGGCAGCGTCCAGTGGCCGTGCTCGGTGCGGGTGCCGAGCAAGCCCTCTTCCACGCAGATCATCTGCCCGCGGACATGCCGGTGCCAGTCCACCTCGTGTTCCAGCGCGACCGGGGTCTGCGCCAGGAACGCCAGCAGCGGCGGACCGTCGGCCTGATCGAACCATTCGGCGATGCGCGGATCGTGCAGGTCGGCCGATGCGCCGCGCTGTGGCGAGGGGAGGGAGGCGAATGGCTGGTTTTCGATATCCATTGTCTCGATTGTAATACTGGGCCAGGCCGCTGCGGGGATAGAGTAGCCGCTCGCCAGCGTTCCGCTATTGCAACGCAGCATTTAATTATTTCCGCGATATTTTCTTGACATATATTTCCAAATGAAAATAATTGGCGCCCATGAACTGCGCTCCCTCCCTCCCTGGTCCACCCTCGTTCGGCCTGCTGCTGCGGCAGGTGCGCGACGGGCTGATGCGCCGCCTGGACGCCTCGATGACCGAACTCCAGCTCGGCCTGGGTTTCAGCCACTACATCGGCATGAAGGCGCTGGCGTACATGTCGCCCTGCACCGCCAACGAGTTGGCCCAGGCCATCGACCAGAACCCCAGCGCGGTCACCCGCCTGCTGGACAAGTTCCAGGACCTGGGCTGGGTACGCCGTGAAGCGCATGCGCAGGACCGCCGCGCGCTGCAGATCGTGCTGACCGACGAGGGCCGCGCGCTGTGGCAGCAGCTCAAGCAGCGTGGCGACGAGGCCATCGCCAGCGCGCTGCGCGACCTCTCGGCCGACGAGCGCGAACACCTCACATCGTTGTTGACCCGCGTCCGCGACTCCCTCAATTCGCCATGACTCCGCTTATGAACCTCTCCGCTTCGTCCCATCGCCTGCGCCCGTTCGCGGCCGCGGCACTCACCCTGGCGCTGGCCGCCTGCGCCAGCAGCCGTGGCCTGGAACCGCAGGGCCGCCGGCTCGATGCCGACCGGCAATTGCAGGCCGGCAAGACCCTGGCCGCCGACCAGCTGGCGCCGGCCGCCTGGCCGCAGCAGGACTGGTGGAAGGCGCTGGGCGACCCGCAGCTCGACGCGCTGATCGCCGAGGCGCTGCAGGGCACGCCGAACCTGGAAGCGGCCGACGCGCGGCTGCGCCTGGCGCAGGCGCAGGCCGGCGCGGCCAATGCCGACCGCGGCGCCAAGCTGTCGCTGTCGGCCGGCTATACCGGCCTGCAACTGCCCAAGGGACTGGCCGGCGACGAGATCGGCGGCAAGTACATCCACAACGAGCAGGCGCTGCTGGACTTCAGCTACGGCTTCGACCTGTGGGGCGGCAAGCGCGCGGCCTGGGAAGCGGCGGTGGACCAGGCGCATGCGGCGCAGGTCGATGCGCAGGCCGCGCGCCTGGACCTGTCGGCCGGCGTGGCCCGCGCCTATGCGCAGCTCGGCTACGCCTGGCGCCTGTACGACCTGGCCGGCGAAGAGCTGGCGCGCTCGGACAACAGCCTGAAGCTGGTGCGGCAGCGGGTCGGCGCCGGCATCGACAGCAACCTGCAGCTGCGCCAGGCCGAGGCGCGGGTGCCGGCCGCGCGCCAGCAGCAGCAGGCGGCGCAGCAGCAGATCGACGAGGCGCGTACCGCGCTGGCGGCGCTGCTCGGCCGCGGCCCGGATCGCGGGCTTGAGATCGAGCGCCCGCGGCCGCTCGACCCAGTGGCGGTGCAATTGCCGTCGGTGCTGCCCAGCGATCTGCTCGGGCGCCGCCCGGACGTGGTCGCCGCGCGCTGGCGGGTCGAGGCGGCGTCGCAGAGCATTGGCGCGGCCAAGGCGCAGTTCTATCCGACCATCAACCTGCTCGCGCTCGGCGGCGTCGCCGCGACCAATCCCGCCGACCTGTTCAAGGGCGACGCACTGCTCGGCGTGTTCGCGCCCAGCGTGAGCTTGCCGCTGTTCGACAGCGGTCGCCTGCGCAGCCAGCTGGCCGAGCGCGATGCGCAATACGACCTGGCGGTGGCCACCTACAACCAGGCGCTGGTGGCGGCGCTGCGCGAGGTCGCCGATCAGGTCAGCGCGGCGCGTTCGCTGGCCCAGCAGGCGCAACAGCAGGCGCAGGCGGTGGGCACCGCGCAGGCCGCCTTCGACCTGGCGCAGCAGCGCTACCGCGCCGGCATCGGCAACTACCTGGACGTGCTGAGCGTGCAGCAGCAGTTGCTCGAGGCGCAGCAGCGCCTGGCCTCGCTGCAGTCCAACCAGATCCTGGTGTCGGTGCGCCTGAACCAGGCGCTGGGCGGCGGCTACGAAGCCACCTCCGCCGCCGACGCGCCGTCGACCTCCTCCGCTTCCACGCATTCCTGAGACCGCTGCAATGAATCAGACAACGACTCCCGATTCCTCCGCTCCCGCCCCGAGCCGGCGCGGCATGCTGCTGCGCGGCCTGGCCGTGCTGGTGGTGCTGGTGCTGATCGCGCTGGCGATCTGGTACTTCGTCTCCGGCCGCTGGCATGAAGACACCGACGACGCCTACGTGCAGGGCAACCTGGTGCAGATCACGCCGATGGTGGCCGGCACCGTGGTCAGCATCGGCGCCGACGACGGCATGCGCGTGGAGCGCGGCCAGTTGCTGGTCAAGCTCGATCCGGCCGACACCCAGGTCGCGCTGCAGCAGGCCGAGGCCAATCTGGCGCGCACCGTGCGCCAGGTGCGCGGCCTGTTCCGCAGCGTGCAAGGCGCGCAGGCCGAACTGTCGTCGCAGCAGGTGACCCTGCAGCGCGCCCGCGCCGACGTCGCCCGCCGCAGCAGCCTGGTCGCCACCGGCGCGATCTCCGCCGAGGAACTGGCGCATGCGCGCGACCAGCTGGCCGCCGCCGAGGCCGCGGTCAGCGGTTCGCGTGAGACGGTGGAGCGCAACCGCGCGCTGATCGACGACAACGGCGTGGCCCACCAGCCCGACGTGCAGGCCGCCGCCGCGCAGGTGCGCCAGGCGTTCCTCAACAATGCCCGCAGCGCGATCGTCGCGCCGGTGTCCGGCTACGTCGCGCGGCGTTCGGTGCAGGTCGGCCAGCGCGTGCAGCCCGGCACCGCGCTGATGGCGGTGGTGCCGCTGGAGCAGGTGTGGGTGGAAGCCAACTTCAAGGAAACCCAGCTCAAGCACATGCGCCTGGGCCAGCCGGTGGAACTGGAGTCGGACCTGTACGGCGGCGCGGTGCGCTACCAGGGCACGGTGCAGAGCCTGGGCCTGGGCACCGGTAGCGCGTTCTCGCTGCTGCCGGCGCAGAACGCCAGCGGCAACTGGATCAAGATCGTGCAGCGCGTGCCGGTGCGCATCGCCATCGATCCCAAGCAGCTGGCGCAGAATCCGCTGCGCATCGGCCTGTCGATGAAGGTGGACGTGAACCTGCACCAGCAGAACGGCGGCGTGCTGCCGACCAAGTTCGCCACCGGCACGCTGCTGGATACCGACGTCTATGCGCAGCAGCTGGGCCAGGCCGACGAGGCCATCGCGCAGATCATCCACGCCAACCTGCCCGACGCCGCCAAGGCGAACTGAGTCCGGTCATGTCCAACCAAGCTGCCACTCCTGCCGCGCCCGGCGCTCCGGGCGCTCCGGCCGCCGCGTTCCGCCCGCCCAGCGTGGCGTTGTGCACGGTGGGCCTGGCGATGGCCTCGTTCATGCAGGTGCTCGATACCACCATCGCCAACGTCTCGTTGCCGACCATCGCCGGCAACCTCGGCGCCAGTTCGCAGCAGGCGACCTGGGTCATCACCTCGTTCGCGGTCAGCAATGCGATCGCGCTGCCGCTGACCGGCTTTTTGAGCCGGCGCTTCGGCGAGACCAAGCTGTTCGTGTGGGCCACGCTGTCCTTCACCATCGCCTCGCTGCTGTGCGGCCTGGCGCAGAGCATGGGCATGCTGGTGGTGTCGCGCGCGATCCAGGGCTTCGTGTGCGGGCCGATGTATCCGATCACGCAGAGCCTGCTGGTGTCGATCTACCCGCGCGAGAAACGCGGGCAGGCGCTGGCGCTGCTGGCGATGATCACCGTGGTCGCGCCGATCGCCGGCCCGATCCTGGGCGGCTGGATCACCGACAACTACAGCTGGGAATGGATCTTCCTGATCAACGTGCCGCTGGGCATCATCGCCGCGCTCGTGGTCGGCTCGCAGCTGCGCGGCCGTCCGGAACCGACCGAGCGCCCGCGCATGGACTACGTCGGCCTGATCACCCTGATCATCGGCGTCGGCTGCCTGCAGCTGGTGCTGGACCTGGGCAACGACGAGGACTGGTTCAGTTCGGACAAGATCGTGGTGCTGGCCGCGATCTCGGCGGTGGCGCTGGCGGTGTTCCTGATCTGGGAGCTGACCGACAAGGATCCGATCGTCAACCTGCGCCTGTTCCGCCACCGCAACTTCCGCGCCGGCACCATGGCGCTGATCGTGGCCTACGCCGCGTTCTTCAGCGTGTCGCTGCTGATCCCGCAGTGGCTGCAGCGCGACATGGGCTACACCGCGATCTGGGCCGGCCTGGCCACCGCGCCGATCGGCATCCTGCCGGTGCTGATGACCCCGTTCGTCGGCAAGTACGCCTCGCGCTTCGACCTGCGCATGCTCGCCAGCATCGCCTTCATCTTCATGGCGGCGACCAGCTTCATGCGTTCGGACTTCAACCTGCAGGTCGATTTCGCCCACGTGGCCGGGGTGCAGTTGCTGATGGGCGTGGGCGTGGCGCTGTTCTTCATGCCGGTGCTGCAGATCCTGCTGTCGGACCTGGACGGGCGCGAGATCGCCGCCGGTTCCGGCCTGGCCACGTTCCTGCGCACGCTGGGCGGCAGCTTCGCCGCCTCGCTGACCACCTACCTGTGGGCCAAGCGCACGCAGCTGCACCACGCGCACCTGACCGAGCACATCTCCACGTACACGCCGGGGATGCAGGAGCAGGTGCAGGCGATGGGGCAGGGCGACCTGCAGACCGGTGCCGCCTTCCTCAACAACACCATCAACCACCAGGCCTCGCAGATGGGCTTCAACGACATCTTCTACCTGCTGGGCTGGACGTTCCTGGGCATCATCTTCTTCCTGTGGCTGGCCAAGCCGCCGTTCGCGGGCGGCGGCGGCGCGGCCGCGGCGGGCGGTCACTGAGTCCGCCGCGCCGGCAACGACGAAACCCCGCCGCGTGCGGGGTTTCGTTTGTGCGGCGGCGGCAGGCGCGCTTGCCGCCGCGGCGCGCGGCGGACCAGAATGCCGCTCCCTCGCAAGCATCGGCAGGTTCGGACATGCAGCGTTTTCTGCGCGCCTTGTGGTCCCGCTCGGATTCCTCGCGGCCGCGCCGCGGCGCTGCACGCGCCCGGCAGTGTGCAGCGCTGCTGCTGTGCCTCGGCGCCCTCGGCGTCGGCAGCGCGCAGGCCGAGCCGAACGTGGCGGCGATCACCCCGACCGACCGTCTGCACGAAGCCTGGTGGGCGCAGCGCCACCAGCAGGTGCTGGAGCAGGTGCGCGCGCATCCGGATACGCCGCTGCTGCTGATCGGCGATTCGATCACCCACAACTACGACAAGGCGAACGCGCCGGACGAGGATTTCCAGCCGACCTGGCAGACCTTCTACGGCAGCCGCGGCGCGCTGAACCTGGGTTTCAGCGGCGATGCCACCGAACATGTGCTGTGGCGGCTGCAGCACGGCGAAGTGGATGGCTTGCAGCCCAAGGTCGCGATGCTGCTGATCGGCACCAACAACACCGGCCACGAGCGGCAAAGCGCCGCCGACACCGTGCTCGGCATCGACGCGGTGGTGGCGACCCTGGAACAGCGGCTGCCGAAGACGCGGATCCTGCTGCTCGGCCTGCTGCCCAGCGCCGGATCGGCGCAGAAGCGCGCACGCGACGCCGAGGTCAACCGCGCGCTGGCGGTGCGCTACGGCGACAATCCGCGCGTCGCCTATCTCGACATCGGCGCGGTGTTCCGCAAGGACGGCGCGCTCGACCAGAGCCTGTTCTACGATCCGCGGCTGCATCCGCCGGGCGACGCCCTGCACCCGGATACGCGCGGCCAGCGGCGCATGGCCGAGGCGATCGAGCCGACCCTGGCGCGCCTGCTCGGCGAGCCGCCGCGGGTGCCGCTGGCGGCGATGACCGAGGTCAATCCCGCGCTCGTGCCGGTGCCGTGGCTGGAGCAGGATTCCTACGACTGGTACGCGCGCCACCATGCGGCGCTGGAGGCGGCGCGTGGGTTGCGGCCCGACGTGGTGATGCTCGGCGACTCGATCACCCACTTCTGGGGCGGGCCGCCGCAGGCCACCCGGGTCGGCGGCGCGCAGGCCTGGCAGCGCACCTTCGGCGCGTCCAGGGTGCTGAACCTGGGCTTCGGCTGGGATCGCACCCAGAACGTGCTGTGGCGGCTGCGGCAGGGCGAAGTGGACGGGTTGGCGCCGCGCTGGGTGGTGATCAACATCGGTACCAACAACCTGACCGGCACCGACCATGCGCGGGCCAGCACGCCGCAGGAAGCGGCCGACGGCGTGGCCGCGGTGGTCGCCGAGGTGCGCCAGCGGCTGCCGCGCAGCAAGATCGTGCTGATGGGCATCCTGCCGCGCGGTTTCGCCGCCGACGCGCCGCTGCGCGCCCCGATCGCGCAGACCAACCGCCTGCTGGCCGCGCGTTTCGGCCACGATCCGGCGGTGCGCTGGCTGGACATCGGCGCGCGCTTCCTGCAACCCGACGGGCGCCTGCCGCAGGCGCTGATGCCCGACAGCACCCATCCCAGCGAGGACGGTTACCGGATCTGGGGCGAGGCGCTGCGCGAGATCGGCGTCGGCGGTTGAAGCGCGCTGCCGGGAAGCCCCTGTAGGAGCGGCTTCGGCCGCGCCCGGAGCGTGCCGAAGGGGCCTGTCGCGGCGG
>NZ_JACSQX010000007.1:0-80333 GCF_014836395.1 Xanthomonas bonasiae | reverse complement strand
ACAGGATCTGTCGATTCATGCAGCCTGTCGCGGCTGAAGCCGCTCCTACAGGGGGACCCGCTGGCGGACGCGGCGGCGCGCTCAGCCCTTGTCCGGCTTGAGCAGTTCCAGCACCGCTTCGCGGCGCCGCGCCGGCAGGTTGCGGTAGCGGGTCAGCAGCGCCTGTTCGTGCGTGTCGTGCGCCTGCAGCGCGTAATCGGCCGGCAGGTCGTGCAGGCGCGCGCCGCCCTGGCCGCAGATCAGTTCGTCCAGCGAGCGCTTGAGCACGCCGCGCAGGTTCGGCAACAGGCGGAAGCTCGGGGTCTCGCGATTGTTCTCCCACGCCGACACCGACGACTTGGTCACGCCCAGCGCGAAACCCAGTTGCTCCTGGGTGAGCCCGGCGGCTTTCCTGGCTTCGCGCAAACGGTCGCCGAAGCTTTTCATCGCGGTGGGCCTTGCAGTTACGGGGCCTACCAAGATATGGAGCATCCGTAACCTTGTCGTACAGCCATGCTTGACTCTAGATGTTCGGAGATTCGATACTTTGGCGGTGCGGGCCGCGCTGACGCGTGAGGGCGCGCACAGCGGACACGGACGACCGAGGAGTGCATGGTATTTCGCCTAGTTTCCATTGCCGTTGCAGCGACGGCGCAGCGGCGCCCCGCGGCGTTCTTTCCCCGGGCAGGCCAGGCCGCGGCGAGCGAGCGGCGTGTGGCCGCCGCCGCGGCGGAGGGTGGGGCATGGCCACCTACGAAGTGAAGCTGCGGCGCGTGGCGCACCTGGAGCCGGCACTGTACGTCCTGGTCCACGCCGCCAACGCGTATCTGGCCGCGCGCGCGGCCGAGCGCCACAACCCGGGCTATCGGGCGTACATGGTCGCGGTGTGGGTGGACGGCGTGCGCGTGGACATCGGCGCGTTCCGCCCGCCGTATCGCTGAGCGCGCGGCGGCTGCGCAGTTGCGTGCGGGGCGGCGCCGTGCGGCGGCCGTGACCCGGCGACGTACGTTGCCGCGCTACGGGCGCGGAATCCTGCTTGGTTTGTTCGCCGCTGCCGATTGCGGTGGGCATCGCCTGCGCCGCAGGCAACAAAAAACCCGCCGAAGCGGGTTTTTCTTTACAACGCTTGCCGTATCGATGGTGCCCAGGAGAGGACTCGAACCTCCACGAAGTTGCCCCCGCTAGCACCTGAAGCTAGTGCGTCTACCAATTCCGCCACCTGGGCGATACAGGCGCGGAATTCTGCTGGCAGTGCCGGGGACTGTCAAGCAGGTTCTTGCAGGTCCGGCGCGGCGGCCACGCGACAGTGGCTGTAGTGCGCCGCATCGCTGCTGCAACTGGCCCACGCATGCCGGACGATCGGCGGCATGACGCTCCGGTCGCGACACCGCGACTTGGGTGGGGAACGCCGGCCGCATCGGCAACCGCCGAGGCGCCGTGCGGCATCGACGCGTCAGCGGCTGACGTCGTGGAAGGGGCGTCAGCGCAGACGCGCCATTTCCGATGAAGCCTGGGGGCGCGGGTCCCTCCAGCAGAAACATCCATGCAGGCCTGCACGGAGTCGTGCGCCGACCGCGACGCTGCGCGAACCATCGCGGCACGGCAGCAAACGGCAGGCAAAAAAAATCCCGCCGGAGCGGGTTTTTCTTTGCTGCTGTATCGAATGGTGCCCAGGAGAGGACTCGAACCTCCACGAAGTTGCCCCCGCTAGCACCTGAAGCTAGTGCGTCTACCAATTCCGCCACCTGGGCGATACAGGCCGAGAATTTTGTCGGTTGCGCGTGTCGCTGTCAAGCGTCGTTTTGCACGCGCGCTTCGGCGGTACGTGCGCCGTGCCTGCGGCGCACGTACCGCCTGCCGGCGCATCAGCTGGCGGTGAAGCGCAGGCCCTGGTTGATCGCGCAGCGGTAGCCGAGCGTGGCGCCGTTCTGCTGGTAGCCGGGCAGGGCGAACACGGCCATGCTGAAGTCGATGCGGCTGTCCGGGTGCACCTGGTAGCGCAGGAACTGCTGGATCGGCTTGCCGTCGCGGCCCACGGTGAGGTGCTCGTCGGCGAAGGACAGGGTGCCGTCTTCGATCACCCGGTATGCGCCGATGCGCAGGCCGCCGCGGGTCTGGGTCGGGGTGGCGCCGCCGGCACTGGGCGTGCACTGGCTCAGGTCGATCGCGACCGCGACCGAGGCGCCGCTCTGCAGCGAGCGTTCGATCTCGGCGAGCGAATCGAGCCGCGTGGCGGCACCGGCGGGGTGGGCGAAGGCGAGCAGCGAGGCGGCGAGCAGCGACAGGGGCAGGGACTTCATGCGGAGCTCCGGAGCATGGGGGAGGGGCGGTTCGCCGCACGCACGCTAGCCCTTTGCGCTGCGCGGTCAACCGACAAAATCGCGTTCTCCCGGCTGCGTCACAGCGCTTGTTCGAAGCAGGTCCGCTCGCCCCGGCGCGGGTTTCGCGTCGTGTCCGGATCCGCACGAAAGATGCGGTTTTCTGCCGAATGCGCCGTGCTCGCGCATGCCGATGTCGCCCGGACGTTGCCGCCTGCGATCCGGCGCCGCGCTGCGTTGTGGGCGGCGCCGTCGCATGCCGCAGGCGGATGCGCGTCGCCTGGCGCGTCGGGCGATCGAGCCGGGGGATTCCGGAATGCGCATTGGGTCTGGCGGTGGCGCGCGTCGCCGGACCGCGCGTCGCGCGCCGGCATTGACAAGGGCGCGCGCTGCCCGCAGAATTCGTGGCCTCCATCGCCCAGATGGCGGAATTGGTAGACGCACTAGCTTCAGGTGCTAGCGGGGGCAACTTCGTGGAGGTTCGAGTCCTCTTCTGGGCACCACATGCAACACGCGGGAGCGCTGAACTCCCGCAACGACCGGCCCGCTGACGCGGGCCTCGTCGTTTCTGGGCCGCTCTGCCGCCGGGTCTGGTCGCCGGTTTGCCTGCGTTGACGACCCAGCGAGTACCATGGGTGGATGACCAATAGAAAAACCAAGTCCGGCAAGCCCGGCAAATCCGCATCCCACGACACGCCCGCCAGCAAGGCCGGCGCCCCGGCGGCTCCGCCGCCGCCGAAGAAATCCAAGATGCCGTCGTGGATGCCCAGCCTCCCCAGTTTCCTGCGGCGTAGCCCCAAGCCGCCGTTGCAGCCGCTGCATCCGCCCGAGCCCGTGTCCGCACCGTCCTCGCGCAAGAAGCCGGCCGCCGCGGTGGCCGATCCGTTCGCCGCCCGCGAGGCCGAGCGCTATGCCGAGCCGATCGCCAGCCGCGAGGCGATCCTGCAGTTGCTGGACCGCTGCGACGGCCCGCAGACGCTCGAGGAACTGGCCGGGCAGCTCGGCCTGACCGAACCGTCGCGCATGGAGGCGTTGAGCAAGCGCCTGGGCGCGATGCTGCGCGAGGCGCAGCTGGTGCAGAACCGCCGCGGCGGCTACGCGCCGGTGCAGCAGACCAACCTGATCCCCGGCGTGGTGATCGCCAATCCCGACGGCTTCGGTTTCCTGCGCCCGGACGAAGGCGGCGACGACCTGTTCCTGCCGCCCTACGAGATGCGCAAGGTGCTGCACGGCGACCGCGCGCTGGCCAACGTCACCGGCATCGACCGCCGCGGCCGCCGCGAAGGCAGCATCGCGCGAGTGCTCGAGCGCGGCCTGAGCCGGCTGATCGGCCGCTTCAGCATGGAGGGCGGCATCGCCTACGTGGTGCCGGACGACAAGCGCATCCAGCGCAACATCCAGATCCCGACCGATGCGATGGGCGAGGCCCGCGACGGCCAGCTGGTGGTGTGCGAACTCACCTCCACCCCGGACGGGCGGCGCCCGCCGATCGGCAAGATCATCGCGGTGCTCGGCGACAAGCTGACCCCGTCGCTGGTGGTGGAAACCGCGATCCACGGCCGCGAGCTGCCGTACGAATTCCCGCAGGCAGTGCTCGACGAAGCCGCGGCAGTGCCGATGACGGTGGAGCCGGCCGCGATCAAGGGCCGCGTGGACCTGCGGCAGACGCCGCTGGTGACCATCGACGGCGCCGACGCCAAGGACTTCGACGACGCGGTGTTCTGCGAACCGAACACCGAAGGCTTCCGCCTGGTGGTCGCCATCGCCGACGTGTCGCACTACGTGCGTCCGGGCACGCCGCTGGACGTGGAGGCGGTCCGCCGCGCGACCTCGGTGTATTTCCCCGGCTTCGTGGTGCCGATGCTGCCGGAGACGCTGTCCAACGGCATCTGCTCGCTCAATCCCAAGGTCGACCGCATGTGCTTCGTCTGCGACATGCAGATCGACCGCCAGGGCGAGGTGGCCGGCGCGCGCTTCTACGAGGCGGTGATGAATTCGCATGCGCGGCTCACCTACGACCAGGTGTGGCAGGCGGTGGGCGAGAAAGACGAGCAGGTGCGCAAGGACGTGGCCGCGGTGCTGCCGCAGATCGAGCGGCTGTACCAGCTGTTCCACGTGCTGGCCAAGGCGCGTTCGCGCCGCGGCGCGATCGAGTTCGAGACCTCGGAAGTGCGCTTCGTGCTCGACAACACCGGCGAGGTGACCCAGGCCGGCATGCTGGTGCGCAACGACGCGCACAAGCTGATCGAGGAATGCATGATCGCCGCCAACGTGGCCGCGGCGCGGCACCTGCTGGAGGCGCGCATCCCCGCGCCGTACCGCGTGCACGAGCGGCCGCCGGAGTCCAAGTACGCCGACCTGCTCGAGTTCCTCAAGGAATTCAAGCTGAGCCTGCCGCCATGGAGCAAGGTGGTGCCGGGCGATTACACCAAGCTGCTGAAGAAGGTGCGCGAGCGCCCCGACGCGGCCTTGCTGGAGTCGGTGCTGCTGCGCAGCCAGAGCATGGCGGTGTACTCGCCGGACAACGCCGGCCACTTCGGCCTGGCGCTGGAGGCGTACGCGCACTTCACCTCGCCGATCCGCCGTTATCCCGACCTGCTGGTGCACCGCGCGATCAAGTACGCGCTGACCCGCGGCGCGCCGGACAAGTACCTGTATTCGCCGCGCGAGATGGCGGCGCTGGCGCTGCAGTGCTCCGAGCGCGAGCGCCGTGCCGACGAGGCCGAGCGCGAGGTCGACGAGCGCTACCGCGCGGCGTGGATGGAGAAGCACGTCGGCGGCCAGTTCGACGGCGTGGTCAGCGGCGTCACCAGCTTCGGCCTGTTCGTGGAACTGGACCAGTCCAAGGTCAACGGCCTGATCCACGTGACCCAGTTGCCGCAGGACTATTACCAGTTCGACGCGGTGCGCAAGACCCTGTCCGGCGAACGCCGCGGCATGCAGTTCCGCCTCGGCGACCGGGTCCGCATCCTGGTGCTCAAGGCCAGCATGGAAGAGCGCAAGATCGATTTCCGCCTGGTCGTGGAAGGCGAGCCGATGACCGACATGCCGCCGCCGCCGGAACGTGGGCAGCAGCAGCCGGCCAAGCGCAAGAAAAAGAAGTACTGACGGCGCGGCGTCGCGGCGGGCCGCTCGGCGCCCGCCGCGATCGCGCAAGTGGCGCGCGGCGGGCACACCGTTCGCGCGATGTGGTTCATGGTTGCGAACAGCAATGCATCTGAATCTACTCGTCCTGCAGGAAAGCGACGCGGCCGTTCTCCCGGAGGGCATCTGTATTCGTCGGTTGAGCCATCACATCACGCAGATGTTCATGGCGCTGCTGCCGACGGCGGAGATCAACGGCTCCAGCAAGATCGTGGTGTCACTGGGCCCGCGCGGCGAAGAAGATGCGTTCGATAACGTGTTGGGCGTGACCCAAGTGTTTGTCGAAGACTTTGATTTCGAACATTTTTTGTCGCTGGGCCGGCCGGGCCAGGACATCAGGCTCTTGGAAGCACTGCGTGGCGCGCTGCTTGCAATTGCCACAAGCCGTGGCGGCAACGACGTGCTCGTCAAGCTCGTGGACTCCACCGCTGACGCGATCTTGAACGCTGGTTTGCAATTGCTGGTTCCGATCGGAAGGCTTGCAAAACGCAGTAAGGACGGCAAGCGGAACGTCACTGGTGTTCAAGCTGTTGAACTCCGACGTTGGCGAAGCCTGGTATTGCGAAGTCGCGCGCCAAGGAAGCGCAAAGGTCGAACGGATCTGGATGCACGAAGTACCGGGATTCATCGACAGGCGCGATCTGTTTAAATCTGCGGAACTCGGCGAAGGGACGTATCGGGTCAAGAGCCGCTTGGGCAAGGTGGCATTCGAAACGCAGCTCCACGATCGCGGCGGCGCAGAATAGGTCGCCCCTGCGGCGAGGAGACTTGTCCTGAGCAAGGTGCGCGCAGCCCACTGCCCGTATCGCGGTGTTCTGGTAAAACACGCTGGGCCGAACGGCTGCCAGGACCGCAACCAGGGAGCATGCATGAATCACGACCAGTACAGCGGCGGTTGCCAGTGCGGCGCGGTGCGCTTCCGGGTGCGCGGCCGGCTCGACGACGCCTCGATCTGCCATTGCCGGATGTGCCAGAAGGCATTCGGTGCCTATTACGCGCCGTTGGTCTCCACGCGCGGTGCGGACCTGGTGTGGACGCGTGGCGCGCTGAAGCATTTCCACTCTTCCAATCTGGTGCGGCGCGGTTTCTGCGCCGACTGCGGCACGCCGCTGACCTACGAAGCGCCGGACGGCATCGCGGTGGCCGCCGGTGCGTTCGACGACCCGGCGGCGCTGCCGCCGCGGATCCAGTACGGGCTGGAAGGCAAGCTGCCGTTCGTAGACGGCCTGCACCGGTTGCCGTCGATCCGCACCGAGGCCGATCTGGACGCGGCGCCGTTCCTGGCGCAGGTGGTGTCGCAGCAGCATCCGGACCACGACACCGAGCGTTGGCCGGACTGAGCGTGCCGTCGCAGGAGCGCGGACGCCGGTCCAGGGCCTGCCCGCCGCGGTTTCCGCCGAAGGCATGGGTGGCACGGGGCAGTGCCGCCGCGTCTGGGTTCGGGCGTGCCGCGGTGTCGTCGCGGTCGCGGCAGGCGGCTTCCGGTCTTGCCGGGCAAGCGGGAGGCCCGTGCGCGCCGGCTGCCCATCGCCGCGGCGCGGCTGCTGTGCCGCCGGGCCCTGTCGCCCTGCTGCGCAGGGCGCAGATGCCCGGTCGGCGCGGTCATGCGCCGCAGGCGATGTGACGTGGGCGCCGGCAACGCCTACCATTCCCGCTTTCCTTCCTCGCAGTCCCCGCCTCATGAGCAAGCAGAACCAGTGGATCGTCGGCGTCAACGCCGTGGCCTCGTCGATCGAGAACGATGCCGATAACGTGCGCGAAGTGCTGATCGAGGCGGGCAGCAAGAATCCGCGGCTGGTGGAGATCGAGGAGAACGCACGGCGCAAGGGCATCGAGGTGCGGCGGGTCAACACCCAGGCGCTGGACGGCGTCGGCGGCTCGGTGCGGCATCAGGGCGTGGCCGCACGCTATGCGGCGGCGCGTACCTGGGGCGAGAACGAACTGGAAGGCCTGGTCGCCGCCGCCGAGGGCCGCGCGCTGCTGCTGGTGCTCGACGGCGTGCAGGATCCGCACAACCTCGGCGCCTGCCTGCGCAGTGCGGCCGCGGCCGGTGCGACCGCCGTGGTGATCCCGAAGGACAAGTCGGCGCCGGTCAACGCCACCGTGCGCAAGACCTCGGCCGGCGCCGCCGACCGCATTCCGATCGTGGCGGTGACCAACCTGGCGCGCTGCCTGCGCGACCTGCAGAAGCAGGGCGTGTGGATCTACGGCCTGGTCGGCGAGGCCGAGACCTCGCTGTACGCGCAGGACTTGCGCGGCAACGTGGCGCTGGTGCTGGGCGGCGAATCCGACGGCCTGCGCCGCTTGACCCGCGAGCACTGCGACGGCCTGGTCAAGATTCCGATGCCGGGCGACATCGAGAGCCTCAACGTGTCGGTGGCCACCGGCGTGACCCTGTTCGAGGCGGTGCGGCAGCGCATGGGGTGAGGCGCCGTCCACGCGCGTCGCGTCGTGGAGGGTTTTGCTGCACGCAACGCATGCGCCGGTCTGGTGCATTCGTAGGAGGGGCTTCAGCTCCGACCTGACCAAAGTCGTTCGACTCACCACTTCGCTCGTCGCGACTGAAGTCGCTCCCACAGTGGGCGCCGCATGCTTGGCCGGATGCGCTTTGGAGGGGCTTCGGTATCCGAAGGCCGAAGGCCCGCCACGCTGCCTGTCGCGGCTGAAGCCGCTCCTACAGGAGTTTGTGCGGGGACGGCGGAGGTGCCGGCTGGGTGCACTGTAGGAGGAGCTTCAGCCCCGACTGCATGATGGCGGAAGGTCGGGGCTGCGTCCGGCGGATGACACAAGGCCACTCGAAGCCGTTCCTGGAGGGATTGCGGCGAGCCGGCTGGGTGCACTGTAGGAGGGGCTTCAGCCCCGACCGGGCCCGTGCGGGCCGACCTTCGGTCTGGCCCATGGTCCCCCAAGCCGCCTGGAGCCGTTCGCGGCGATGTTCCGCTTCAGCGCTGGTCGATTGCTGCGCTCGTCGCCGCCACGGCCGTTGCCGACGTTGCACCTTCATCCGATGGCGTCGCACCGCTGCCGCCCAGTGCCTGGTACAGGGTGACGTCGTTGTTGAGCTGGTCGAGCCTGGCCTGGGCCAGGGTCAGTTCCGCGCTGCGCCGGGTCTGCTGCGCGTCCAGCCAGGTGCGCAGGTCGGTGGCGCCGCTGCGGTAGCGCACTTCGTACATGCGCTCCACGTCGCGCGCGGCGTCGAAGGACTTCTGCGCCGAGGCCACCTGCGTTTCCAACTGGGTGCGCGCCGACAAGGCGTTGTCGACGTCGCCCAGGGCGGTGTACAGCGTGGTGCGGAAGGTGCTGGCGGCGATCTCGTAGCTGGTGCCGGTGATGCGGGTATTGAGCTGGGCCTGGTGCAGGTTGAGGAACGGCAGGGTCAGTCCGGCGCCGAGCGTGGCCAGCGGATTCTTCAGCACGTTCGCCAGCGTGGCGCTGCTGCCGTCGAGCGAGCCGGTCAGGCTCAGGGTCGGGTAATAGCTGGTCGCGGTGACCTTGATGTCGGCCAGTGCGCTGCGCAGCCGCAGTTCGGCCGCGCGCAGGTCCGGGCGGCGCGCCAGCAGTTGCGCCGGCAGGCCCGGCGCCAGCGGCGGGCGCGCGAACGCGTCCAGATTCTGCGGTTCCTCGGCCTGCGGCCAGGGCTGTCCGTCCAGCAGCACGGTCAGCTTGTTGCGGGCTTCCACGCGCTCTTGCAGCAGTTTGCTCTGCTCGGTGCGCTGGCTTTCCAGGTTCTGCTCGGCCTCGCGCACTTCCAGCCGCGACACGTCGCCAGCCTGGAACTGCACCTGCACCAGTTGCAGGGTCTTGGCCAGGCGCGCGAGATTCTCCTCGCCGGCGGCGATGCTCTGGTTGAGATAGCCCAGTTGCCAGTATTGGTCGCAGACCTCGCCGACCAGGGCCAGCGCGGTGTTCTCGCGGTCCTCGTCGGTGGCCTCGGCTTCCCAGCGGTCGGCGTCGCGCTGCGCGCGCAGCTTGCCCCACAGGTCGATCTCCCAGCTCAGCGACACGCTGGCGGCATTGCTGCGGGAGACGTCGTCGTGATGGTCGGTGGCGCGGCTGCCGGAGGCACTGACGCTGCCGCTGGCGCTGGGCCATAGCTCGGTCTCGCTCAAGCCTGCCTGCAGTCGCGCCTTGCGCAAGCGCAGCCCGGCCGTGGCCAGGTCGGCGTTGACCGCCAGTGCGCGTGCGACCAACCGGTCCAGGCGCGGATCGCCGAAGCCCTGCCACCAGGCGTCGGCGGCGATGTCGTGGGCGGGGTAGGTGGCCTGCAGCGCCAGCGGCTGGCGCGCGTCGCCCGCCGTGTCGCCACCGGCGGCGTACTGCTGCGGCACGGCGATCGGCGCGGCGCGGTACTGGCCGGTGCTGACGCAGCCGGACAGCGTGGCGAGCAGGGCCAGCGGCAACAGCGCCGGGCGTAACGAGGAGAGCATGTTCATTCGCGGGCCAAGGCCTCCACTGGATCGAGTTGCGCGGCGTTGCGCGCGGGCAGGAAGCCGAACACCACGCCGATCAGGCTGGAGCAGGCGAAGGCGGCGACGATCGAGCCGGTCGAGAAGATCATGCTGAAGCTGCCGCCGGCCGCGGCGAACACCCGGCCCAGCGCCAGCGCCAGGCCGACCCCGAGCAGGCCGCCGAGCAGGCATACCAGCACCGCCTCGATCAGGAACTGCTGCATGATGTCGCTCTGCCGCGCGCCGACCGCCATGCGCACGCCGATCTCGCGGGTGCGCTCGGTCACCGACACCAGCATGATGTTCATCACCCCGATGCCGCCAACCACCAGCGCGATGGCGGCGATCGCGCCGATCATCAGGGTCAGCGTCTGCGTGGTCTTCTCGATGGTCTCGCGGATCTCGGCGCTGTTGCTGAGAAAGAAATCCTCGCTGCCGTGGCGCAGCTTCAGCAGCCGCGTCACCGCCTGTTCGGCCGCGTCCATCGGCGTGGCGTCGGACACGCGCACGGTGATGCTGGACACGTAGCTCTGCCCGAGCATGCGCGACATCGCGGTGGTGTAGGGCACCCAGACGCTCAGCGTGGAACTGCTGCCGAAGCCGGTGGTCTGCTTCTGCGCCACGCCGACCACGCGCACCGGCACGTTGCCGAGCAGGATCACCTGGCCGATCGGGCTGCGCGGCGATTTGCCGAAGAACTGCGCGCGGGTGTTCTGGTCGATCACCGCCACCTGTTCGATGCCCGACACCGCCTCGGCGCCGAAGAACGCGCCCTCGGCCAGCTTCAGTCCCTTGACCCGGAAATACTGCTCGCCGACGCCGCTGACCTGGGCGGTGGCCGACTGGTTGCCGTAGCGCGCGGTGACCGAGGTGGAGACGTTGGGCGTGGCGCTGTCCACATAGCTCTGCTGCGCCAGCGCGGTGGCGTCGCGCGCCTTGAGCGTCTGCACCCGGCCCGAGCGCATGTCGCCGAAGCCGCTGCCCGGATAGACCTCGATGGTGTTGGTGCCGAGCGCGGAGATGTTGGACAGGATCTGCTGCTGCGAACCGTTGCCCAGCGCCACCACCGAGACCACCGAGGCGATGCCGATGATGATCCCGAGCATGGTCAGGAAGGTGCGCAGGCGGTGCGCGTTCATCGCCAGCAGCGCCATCCGGAACGCTTCGGTGAACCGGTCGCGCAGCGCCTGGAAGCGGCTGCCGCCGGCCGCGGCCGGCTCTAGGCGGCGCGCGGCGCGGCGCGCGTCGATCGCCGGGTTGGCGCGGTCGGCGATGATCGCGCCGTCGCGGATCTCGATGATGCGCTGCGCGTGCTGCGCCACCGACATGTCGTGGGTGACGATGATGATGGTGTGGCCTTCGGCATGCAGCTCGCCGAGGATCGCCATCACTTCCTCGCCCGAACGTGTGTCCAGCGCGCCGGTGGGTTCGTCGGCCAGGATCACCTGGCCGCCGTTCATCAGCGCGCGCGCGATCGAGACGCGCTGCTGCTGGCCGCCGGAGAGCTTGCCCGGGGTATGCCCGGCGCGGTCGCTGAGCCCGAGCCGGCGCAGCAGCTCGGCCGAGCGCGCGCTGCGCGCCGCCGCAGGCATGCCGGCATACACCGCGGGCACTTCGATGTTGCCGCTGGCGTCGAGGTCGCCGAGCAGGTGGTAGCGCTGGAAGATGAAGCCGAAGTGCTCGCGGCGCAGCTGCGCCAGCTCGTCCGGCTGCATCGCGCCGGTGGCGCGGCCGGCCACGCGGTAGCTGCCGGCGGTGGGCCGGTCCAGGCAGCCAAGGATGTTCATCAGGGTGGACTTGCCGGAACCGGACTGGCCGACGATGGCCACCATCTCGCCGGCGGCGATATCCAGGTTGACGTCGCGCAGGACCACCAGGGTCTCGTCGCCGGCGGGGAATTCGCGGCGCAGGTCGCGCAGCTGCAGCAGTGCTTCGCTCATGGCCGGCGCCTCACATGCCCATCGGCGGCGGACCGCCGCCGGGACCGCCGCGGCGCTGGCTGTTCTTCTCGCTCGCGGCCTGCTTGGTCGCGGCGGTGGCCTCGCCGACCACCACCTGCTCGCCCTCGCGCAGGCCGCTCTTCACTTCGGCCTGCGCGTTGTTGTTGAGGCCGATGCGCACGGTGCGCGGCTGCGGGCGTCCGTCGGCGCCGACCACCTGCACCGTGTAGCGGCCGTCGCCGCGCTTGTCGCCCAGCGCCGCCGAGGGAATGCTCAGTACCTTGCTGGCCTTGCCGAGCACGATGCTGACCTGCGCGGTCATGTAGGTGCGCAGTTCGCGGCTGGCATTGTCCACGTCGAACAGGCCGTAGTAGTAGATCGCCGAACTGGAGGTGGAGGTGGACGAGGAGGACGTGGTCGTGGACGTGCTGTCCTCGCTGGTGACCGATTCGGGCGCCGGGGCGATGTCGCGCAGGGTGCTGGTATAGCGCTTGTCCGGATTGCCGAGGATGCTGAAGTACACCGGCTGGCCTTCCTTGGTCTTGACCACGTCGGCTTCGGAGATCTCCGCGTACACGGTCATGGTGTTGAGGTTGCCGAGCATGACGATGGTCGGCGTGCTCTGGTTGGCGTTGACCGTCTGCCCCTGCTTGGACACCACCGCGACCACGGTGCCGTCGATCGGCGCGGTGATCTTGGTGTAGCCCAGGGTGGTCTGCGCGCTGTCCACCGTGGTCTGCTGCTCGGCGATGGTGGCGTCGAGCGCGGCGATCTGCGCGCGGGTGCCTTCCAGCGTGGCGCGCGCGCTGTCGTAGTCGGCCTGCGAGGTGGCCTCGGCGGCCAGCATCTGTTGCTGGCGCTTGAACGCCAGTTCGTACTGGCGCAGGTTGGCGACCTGCACCTGGCGCGTGGCGCGCGCGTTCTGCAGCGCCGCCTGCGCGCTCTTGAGCGTGTTGAGCTGGGTGCGCGAATCGATCTCGGCGATCAGGTCGCCGGCCTTGACGTTGTCGCCGAGCTTGACCTTCAGCGACTCGATGCGGCCGGATGCCTGCGCGCCGACGCTGACCAGTTGCGAGGGCTTGATCGTGCCGGTGGCCTCGACGGTCTGCTCGATGTCGCCGCGCACTACCGGCGACGTGGCCAGGGTCGGTGCCGGCGGCGGCCGCAGCCACCAGGCCGCGATCGCGGCGAGCAGCAGCAGCGCAAGGATCAGCAGCACGATGCGGTTGCGTCGTGTCTTGGGAAGCGCGGATTTCACGGAGGCGGGACCTGTAGCCTGGCCGCGTGCTGCGGCGTCGACAGCAGCATGGCGGCCGCGCCCGCCCGGCCTCAACGCACGCTCTGTGTCGGCGTGTATCGGGTTCAGCGTGGCCCGTATCGAAGTGTTTCCGGCCAGGCTGGCGATACGCGGCGACACGCACCGGGCGTGCGCGCCGATCGGCTAGGATGGATCATCGCCGCATGAAGGAAGAACCGACCATGCATCGCCTGCTGGTGGTCGACGACGACGTCGACATCCGCACCCTCCTGGCCGAACAGCTGGGCCGCGCCGGCTATCAGGTCAGCATCGCCAGCGATGGCGCGCAGATGCGCCAGGTACTGGAGCGCGAACACGTGGACCTGATCGTGCTCGACCTGAACCTGCCGCGCGAGGACGGGTTGACCCTGTGCCGCGACCTGCGCGCCAAGTCGAGCACGCCGGTGATCATGCTGACCGCGCGCAGCGAGCCGATCGACCGCGTGCTCGGCCTGGAGATGGGCGCCGACGACTACCTGGCCAAACCGTTCGAACCGCGCGAACTGCTGGCGCGGATCCGCAACGTGCTGCGCCGGACCGAGGCGCTGCCGGCCAACCTGGAGCCGCTGGCGATCCGCCGCGCGCGCTTCGGCGGCTGGCTGTTCGACCTGGAGCAACGCCACCTGGTCGATCCGGGCAGCAGGGTGGTGGTGCTGTCCGGTGCCGAATTCCGCCTGCTGCGGGTGTTCGTCGGCCATGCCAACAAGGTGCTGTCGCGCGAACAGCTGGTGGCGCTGAGCAGCGGCCGCCAGTACGAGGCGCAGGACCGCGCGATTGACCTGCAGATCAGCCGCCTGCGGCAGAAACTGGGCGACAGCGGCGGCGACGGCCTGATCAAGACCGTGCGCAACGAAGGCTATGTGCTGGCCGCGGCGGTGGCGCTGGAATGAAGCGGCTGCGCCGGTTCTTCGCCTCGATGGCCGGGCGCCTGTTCCTGATCCTGCTGCTGGGCATGGCCTGCGCGGCCAGCTTCGCCACGCTGCTGGCCAATGCCAAGCGCCGCCAGGAATTCGACCGGCAGAACATGGAGCGCGCCGCCGACCGGCTGCAGAGTTTCGTCGAACTGTTGCAGAGCGCCGGCCCGGAACTGCGCGCGCGGCTGCTGTCGCTGGGCGGGCCGGGCATCCGCATCCTGCCGGCCACGGCGCGCGGGCAGGCGCCGGACCCGGTCTTCGCCGCGGTGCTCGGCGCGCGCGGCGGCGCACTCGCGCCGGCGCAGGTGTCGCGCCTGGACATGCCCGCCTGCATGCCGCAGCGTCCGGAGTTCCTGCCGCCGCCGCAGCGCCGCGACTTCGACCGCCAGGACGCCTCGCTGGAACCGCCGACCTGCCGGCTGATCGCCTTGCGCCTGGACGACGGCACGCCGCTGCGGCTGGGCCTGCAGACCCAGCCGATCGCGCGGCAGACCGCGCTGGCGGTGGACCCGCTGTTCCTGTCGCTGTTGGCGCTGGCCATCGCGCTGCTGGCCTATGTGGTCGCGCGCATCGCCAGCACGCCGTTGCAGCGGCTGGCCGATGCCGCCGCCGACCTCGGCCAGGACCTGCAGCGCCCGCCGCTGCAGGTGCGCGGGCCGCTGGAAGTGCGCCGCGCCGCGCAGGCCTTCAATGCGATGCAGCAGCGCCTGCAGCGGCATCTGGGCGAACGCACGCAGATGCTGGCGGCGATCACCCACGACCTGCAGACCCCGTCCACGCGGCTGCGCTTGCGGCTGGAGAACGTGCAGGACGAAGCGCTGCGCGAGCGCCTGATCGGCGACCTGGCGGCGATGCAGGCGTTGATCCGCGAAGGCCTGGAACTGGCGCGCAGCGCCGAGACCGCCGAACAGCGCGCCGCCCTGGACCTGGATTCGCTGCTGCAGAGCGTGGTCGAGGACGCGGCCGAGGCCGGCGCCGACGCGGTCTTCGAACACGGCTGCGGCGCGGTGCTGCCGCTGCGCCCGCTGGCGATGCACCGGCTGTTCTCCAATCTGGTCGACAACGCGCTGAAATACGGCGGATCGGTGCGGGTGGCCGCCGAGCGCCATGCCGACGGGATGCTCGCCGTGTACGTGCGCGACCGCGGTCCGGGCATCGCCGAGGCCGAACTGGAGACCGTGTTCGCGCCGTTCGTACGCCTGGAGACGTCGCGCTCGCGCGAGACCGGCGGCGCCGGCCTGGGCCTGACCATCGCCCGTGCGCTGGCCGAGAAGGACGGCGCCACGCTGCGCCTGCGCAACCTGCCCGAAGGCGGCCTGGAAGCCTGCGTGCAATGGGCGGCGCCACTGCGCCGGAACTGAGCGCGGCACGCGCGTCCACCCGCGGCGGCGGATTTTTGCCTACCATGTGCGCTGTTCCCGTGTTCCGTTCCGGCAATGAGCCAGCATCGCCCCCGTCTCGCCGATCCTGGCCGGCCGCCGTGCCCCCGGGCATGGCGGCCGCTGCCTGGCAGCACCGGCCCGCAGGGCCGTGCTGGCGCCGGTCCGGCGCGGCGTCATGACGCGGCGGCGCCTGCCCGCCGACGCGCTGGTTCAGCCTGCGTCCGCGCAAGCCTCTTGCGACCCGCATGGGGAGCGATGGCACGCGCTGGCGCCCTCCGGGCCGGATCGATCCGGTGAGGGCGGCGGCGTCGGGGCATGCGGCGGCCGTCCGCCGCGCCGCGCATGCGTGGCTGCTGCTGGCGCTGTGCGCACTGTCGCTCGGAATGGGGCCGGCCGCGGCTGCCGACCCGGCCGCGGCCGGGCCGCCGCCGCTGCGCGACTACGCCGTGGATGCCTGGACCTCGCGCAACGGCCTGCCGCACAACTCGCTGCGCGACCTGGCGCAGACCCCGGACGGACGCCTGTGGTTCGCCACCTGGGAAGGCCTGGTGCGCTACAACGGCCTGGACTTCGCGGTGATCGATCGCAGCACCCGGCCCGGCCTGCCCGACAACGGCGTCGGTGCGCTGTACGTCGGCCGCGACGGCGCGCTGTGGCTCAGCGATTCGCGCGGCAACCTGGGCCGCTACGACCGCGCCGGCAACTGGCGCTTCTGGCTGCAGCCGCCGGGCTGGCCGCGCGCGCTGATCCACGCCATGACCGAAGACCGCCAGGGACGGCTATGGCTGCTGTTCGAAGGCAATGGCCTGGGCTGCCTGTGGCCGGACGGCCGCTTCGACTACCAGCCGGCGCCGCCGGACCTGCCGCTGGCCAACAGCTTCCCGCGGATGGCGGTGGACGACCGCGGCCGGGTCTGGATCGGCAGCCTCGACGGCCTGCTGTACCGCGACGCGCAGGGCGTGCTGCGGCGCGCGCCGGACGCCTTCGGGTTGCCGCCCGGCCTGGCCTGGCCGTACCGCGACGCCGCCGGCACGCTGTGGCTGGTCGCTGGCGAGAACGTGTACCGGCTGCAGGACGAGCGCGCCGTGCTGGTGCACCGCCTGCCGGGCTACGGCCACTTCACCGCGATGCTGCGCGACCGCGACGGCGCGCTGTGGCTGGGCACCGAGAACCAGGGCCTGCTGCGCATCGGCCGGCACGGCATCGAGCACATGGCGCCGGGCGAAGTGCTGCCCAACGGGCGCGTGGTGAGCCTGCTCGAAGACGCCGAGGGCAGCATCTGGATCGGTGCCAACGGCGGCCTGTTCCGGCTGCGCGAAACCCTGTTCACCAGCTACACGCGCCGCGACGGACTCAGCGGCGACTACGTGCGCGCGCTGCTGGAAGCGCCCGACGGCGCGCTGTGGATCGGCAGCGCCGCCGGCCTGGACCGGATGGCGGCGGACGGCAGCATCGCGCCGGCGGGCCTGCGCAACGCCGACGGCAGCGCGCCATCGGTGCTGAGCCTGGCGCGCGGCAGCGACGGCGACCTGTGGGTCGGCACCTACGCCGACGGCGTGTACCGGCTGCGCGACGGCCGCGTGCGCCGCCACTACGACAAGGGCGACGGCCTGCCCAGCGGCCACGTCCGCGCGATCAGCGTGGACCGCGCCGGCACGGTGTGGATCGGCACCCAGCGCGGCTTGGTGCGCATCGACGGCGAACAGGCGCGCGTGGCCGACGTGCCGGGCTTGCCGCAAGGCCTGATCACCGCGCTGGCGAGCATCGATGGCGCGCTGTGGATCGGCTCGGTCGAAGGCGCCTCGGTGCTGCGCGACGGCCGCGTGCAGCGGCTGCCGCTGGAGCCGCTGGGCGGCGCGCGCAGCGTGTTCGGCTTCCAGGCGCTGGGCCGCGACATGTGGATTTCCACCGACCGCGGCCTGCACCGCTATCGCGACGGCCGCCTGGCGCGGGTCGGGCTGGAGCAGGGCATGCCGGTGGACACCGTGTTCCAGCTGGTCCGCGACCGCCTCGGCAACGTCTGGATCAGCAGCAACCGTGGCGTGCTGCGGACTAGCGCCGACGCGCTGAACGCGGTCGCCGACGGCCGCGCCGGCAGACTGCAGGTGACCCGCTACAACGAGATCGACGGCATGGCCAATGCCCAGGGCAACGGCAGCTCCGGCCCATCGGAAATCGTGCGTGGCGACGGCAGCGTGTGGCTGGTCACCGCCGGCGGCATCAGCACGGTCGATCCGCGCCGGCTGCAGCGCTTCCGCGAACGCCTGCCGCCGCCAGCGGCGATCGAGAACGTGCTGCTGGATGGGCGGCCGTTCGCCTGGCGGCGCCAGTCGCGCCTGCCCGGCGCCACGCGCATCGCGGTGTCCTACGTCGGGCTCAGCTACCTGCTGCCCGAGCGCATCCGCTACCGCACCCGGCTCGACGGCCTGGACAAGGAGTGGGTGGAGCGCGGCCAGCAGCGCAGCGTCGAATTCATCGGCCTGCCGCCGGGCGACTACACCTTGCGCGTGGCCGCGGCGCATCCGGATGGCGCCTGGAGCACGCGCGAGGCGGTCTGGCATTTCAGCGTCGCCCCGCTGTGGTGGCAACGCGGCAGCGTGCAGGCCGCTGCCGCGCTGGCGCTGCTGTTCGCGCTGGTGGCGCTGTACCGCTACCTGATCGCCCGCTACAAGCGGCGCAATCTGCGCCTGGAGCGGCTGGTCAAGCAGCGCACCGGCGCCCTGCAACTGCAGACCGAGCGGCTGCTGCGCGCCGACGCCGACAAGAGTCAGCTGCTGGCCGAACTGCAGGACCAGGCCGACGCGTTCGAGCGCCAGGCCCACGAGGACGCATTGACCGCGCTGCCGAACCGCCGCCATTTCGACGAAGTGCTGCTGCGCGAGCTGCGCCGCGCGCAGCGCAGCGGCACTCCGCTGTGCCTGCTGGTGATCGACATCGACCGCTTCAAGCAGATCAACGACGGCTACTCGCACGCCACCGGCGATGCGGTGCTGCGCGAGGTTGGGCAACTGTTGCTGAGCGCCTGCCGCGGCTCCGACCTGCCGGCGCGGCTGGGCGGCGAGGAATTCGCGGTACTGCTCGGCGACACCCCGCTGGCCGACGCCGAGCGCATGGCCGCGCGCCTGCGCGACCTGTTCCACGCGCGCCTGCAGTGGGCCGACGCGCCATCGCTGCGGGTCACCTTCAGCGCCGGGCTGGTCGCGCTGAGTGGGGAGGAGACGCCGAGCCAGCTGCTGCAGCGCGCGGATGTGGCGTTGTATCGGGCGAAGAGCGGGGGGCGGGATCGGGTGTGTGTGGGGTAACCGCTTGGCGCGTGCAGTCGCGGCTTTTGATCTGAGGAACTGTCAGCGATGACTGCCAATGCTCTCAAGTGCAATATTTGAAAAAACAACGGCCAGATAAATCTCCAGTGCCATGATCGCCAGTGAGAACGCGATATCCGCTAAAGCGTAGATGCGGCCTTCTGCAGCCCATCGCGCGTACCGGTTCGCACGGTAGGAAGAGGAAAACAGATACGCCCACCCACGCCACAGCCATGGATCGAGTCCGCCAAGTTCTCCGATGAAATCAAGCATCGATCAATTATGGTTGGGTCTGAGAGTGGCCATGTCCATGGTCGCGCGAAGGCCAGGTATTCGAATCGGCAACATCAGAATTGTTTAGGTGATAGGGCCGGGCAGGCTGCCATCTTCTGAGTCGTTATTCCAAGCGATAAAGGGCGGCGGTAATCCTGTCGATTGAAAGTAATCAATGGCCTGCGTGATATGCGTCAGCGGGAGTGTCCACGACGCCGGATAGAGATCCAATTGGCCGTTGCCAAGGATGAACTCGATCATCGCATCCTCAGGGCCGGAATAGTCCGGGTTGCGTGAACTGAATCCAGCGTCTCCGGCTTCGCGCAGGTACATCAAACAACCGACGCGACCGTTTATGAGTGCGCAAAGCGACTGCCCGCCCGCGGCCTGGTACCAAAGCTCTTGATGTTGATCTTGAGACATTTTTTATCTGGCTCTCAGCCTACATCGAGCCGCGAGGCGGCTCTGCCCGAATGCACTCTTTCGTTATTCGCCCGCGCGGACTGCGGCAAGCAGGTCTGGGCTGGCGGCTACCCACAAGACGCTGTCATCCGCAAAGACGAGACGGCCATCCTTGTCGCGATTCAGGCTGACGATGAATTGGCCGTTGCGTGGCGGGTCGGAAGGCTGCTCCTGGACGACGAGGAACGTAATCTTGCCTTGTCCGACGCCCTTGAATCCCTCGATGACGGTGGCCATCACTTCGAACGTCTTGTATCCGACCCGCCCGGTCGTGAGGTCGCGAAATTCATTGACGGTACGAGTGCGATCAATGCGGACATGTGCAGTCACGGACGCGTGTTGCAGGAAGTAAAGGACGTTTTGGCGCAGGAAATCGTCCGCTTGCGCGCTGTCTGCCAAGAGCAGGGCGGCCATAATGATCGGTTGCCGGAACATTCCCATAGCCAGCTGATACCTGAGTTGAGAGCCGCAAGGCTAAGCGAGCTTGTTGAAGCGTTGGCCCTCTGGCCGACAATGCGGTGCGGCTGCGGTCGGTGCTGGACCCTCAGCCGATCTGCGGCGCCGGCCACGCATTGGCGATCTTGCAGAACAGGCGCGCGGTCTGCTCGGTGTCGTAGACCGCGCTGTGCGCGTCGGCGGCGTTCCAGTCGAAGCCGGCCGCCTGTACGGCGCGGGCCAGCACGGTCTGGCCGTAGGCGATGCCGGCCAGGGTCACGGTGTCGAACACGCTGAAGGGGTGGAACGGGTTGCGCTTGTGGCCGCAGCGGGCCACGGTGGCGTTGAGGAAGTTCAGGTCGAAGTGGGCGTTGTGGCCGACCAGGATCGCGCGCTGGCAGCCGTACTTCTTCACCGCCGCGCGTACCGGCGCGAACACGTGGTCCAGCGCCTCGCGCTCGGGCTTGGCGAAGCGGAACGGGTGGTCGAGGATGATGCCGGTGACTTCCAGCGACTTTGGGTCGATGGCGGTGCCGGGCGCCGGCACCACATGCGCGCTGGCGGTGGCGCCGGGGTACAGCTGGCCGGCGTCGTCCATCTCGATCGGAACCACGGCGATCTCCAGCAGCGCGTGCCGGTTCCAGTCGAAGCCGCCGGTCTCCACGTCCACCACCACCGGCAGATAGCCGCGGAAACGCCGCGACATCGGGGTGGCGGCAAGGGGTTGGGACGGGCTTTCGACGTGATCGTTCATGCGTGCAGGGTAGCAGAGCGCGGCTAAACCTCGGCCGCGATGGGGCGCGCGGGCCTGGCGAAGACCGATCGAATCAGGCGCGCACCTTCGACACAGGCGCCGCGCCGCGGGACGCGACGAAGTTCTGCGGATCGGTGACGCGACGTCCGGATCGAGGGAGCGCCGTCGGCGGAGTGGTGTGGGAGCGACTTCAGTCGCGACGGGCGTTCGCGGTAAATCCCGTCGCGACTGAAGTCGCTCCCACAGTGGCAGGACCGATGGACCGAAATGTCCCCGTGCTTGGTTAACGCGTTGCGCGCCTCAGGCCGGCACGCGGGTACCGAGCACGCTGCCCTGCTGGCGCAGGCGCTCGAGCAGCGCGGCGCCGTCGTGCAGCAGCGCGGCCGGGTCCTGGCCGTGCTCGGCGGCCAGGCGCAACAGCAGCGCGCGTCCGCTGTGCTCGCCGTCGCGCAGCCGCTCGACCAGGGCATGCGCCAGCGGCGCCAGTTCGGCGAAGCGGGCCTGGCCGTCGGCATCGCGCCGCGCCAGCAGGCAGGTGGCCTGCGCCGGTGCCTCGCCCGGTTGCCAGGCCGGGCCGATGCGCTGCACCGGCCAGCGATAGCGCAGCAGGCGCAGCCAGGGCGAGAGCTGCGGAACGCCGTCGAGCAGGTCGCCGTGCGGATCGTGCGGCGGCAATGGCGCATCGTCGATCTGCACCTCCAGCTCGACCGTTTCGTAGTGCGCCAGTTCCGCCAGCCATGGCTGTTGCGCGTCCTCGCCGCGTTGCTGCAGGAAGCGCACGAACTCGCCGCCGATGCGCGGGAACAGCGGCGTGCGCGCGCGGTGCCCGGCGCAGAACGCGCGCAGCAGTGCCTGCCATGCGTCCTCGCCCAGGGTGGCGCGCAGCACCGGGAAATGCGAGGCGAGCAATTGCGCGAGGTTGTCGAAGAACAGCGCGCGGTACACCGCCAGCCGCCGCGGCTCGATGTCCGCCGGCGGCGCGTGCCGCTGCGGATCGCGCAGGTGCAGGGCCAGCGCGAACTGCTGCGCGTGCAGGGAATCAGCCATGCGCCGCTTGCGCCATCTGCGCTGCTCGCGCCGACGTGGCCTGCGCCTGTGCGTCGCGGATGCGCTGCACCTCGTGCAGCAGCTCGGACAGCGGCGGGAACTGGCTGTCGCGCTCGAGCAGGGTGGGGCGCACGCCATGCAGCCGATAGGCGGCGTCGAGCAGATCCCACACGTCGGCAGCCACCGCCGCGCCGTGGGTGTCGATCTTCAGCGCGCTGGCGGCGTCGTCGCGATGCCCGGCGATGTGATACGAGGCGATGCGTGCGCTCGGCATCGCGGCAAGGAAGGCGCGGGCGTCGTAGCCGTGGTTGGCGGCGTTGACGCAGACGTTGTTGACGTCGAGCAGCAGGTCGCAGTCGGCTTCGGCCAGCACCGCGGCAACGAACTCGGCTTCGCTCAACGCCTGGCCAGGCGCGGCGTAGTAGGACACGTTCTCCACCGCGATGCGCCGGCCGAGCGCATCCTGCGCCTGGGCGATGCGTGCGCCGGCATGGCGCACCGCCTCGTCGGTGAACGGCAGCGGCAGCAGTTCGTAGAGCTGGCCGTCGTCGGCGTTGTAGCTCAGGTGTTCGCTGTACAGCGCGACGCGGTGCCGATCCAGGAACCGCCGGGTCTGCCGCAGCAGGTCCGCGTCCAGCGGCGCCATGCCGCCGAGCGACAGCGACAGGCCATGGCAGCTCAGCGGATGGCGCGCGGCCAGCGTATCCAGCATCGCGCCCAGGCGGCCGCCGACGCCGATCCAGTTGTCCGGCGCGCACTCGAGAAAATCGAACGCGGCCGGCGCGGCCTGCAGCAGTTCCGGCAGCAGGCCGCGGCGCAGGCCGAGTCCGGCGCTCGCCGCAGGCAGCAGGCGCGGCGCGGAATCAGCCGCCGCCACCGCACTTGCCTTCGCCGCACTTGCCTTCGGCCATCGCCTTGTCGTCATGCTGGGCGGCGGCCTTGTCCGGCTTGGCCGTAGCGGCGTCCTGCGCATGCGCACCGCATGTGCCCTCGGCGGCCTTGTCGGCGCCGGCGGCATCCGTGGACTTGGCATTGGTTTTGGGCTGCGCCGGCACCGTGGTCGCTGCCTTGTCGGCGCTCGGCGGCGCCGCGGCCTGGGCGCCGAGCGCATAGCCCTGGGCCAGGTCGGTCATCGCCAGCGCGGAGGCGGACAGGCCCAGGCCACCGAGCAGGACGGCGCCGGCGAGGGCGGTGGACGGACGCGAGGGAATGGACATGCGGACTCTCCTGGCAGGCGGACGTGGTGCCGGCGTCGCCACGCTGGCCGTGTCCGCCAAGCGTACCCGCTGGCGCCGTGCGCCGCATGCGGCGCTGCGCCGTCCGCCAACGAAAAGGCCCCGCCGAAGCGGGGCCTGGTGTGCGCCGCCGCCTCAGCGGCTGTTGGCGATGACGCTACTGATGACGCCGGTGGCGACGGCGATCAGCACGTACTGGTTGTCGACCCGGCGCCACTCGTGGCCACGCGGCGGCGCCTTCAGGCCGCGCTTGCGGTAGTCGGGCACGCGGTCGCCGCGATGATCGGAGGCCAGGCGTTCGCCGCGCTTGTAGTGGCGCGGACCTTCATGGCGGCCGTTGTCGTGGCGGTCGTCGCGATGATCGTCGCGGCGGCCGTCGTTGCGCGCCTGTTGCGGACCGCGATCGCCGTGCTGGTCCTTGCGGCCCTTGTCGTCCTGATGGTCCTTGCGCACCTGCTGCGGATCGCGGTCGCGATCGTGGTCGTCCTGGCCGGCGGCGAATGCGCCGCCGGAGGCCAGCAAGGACAGGGCGAGGACCGAACCGATGATGCGCTTCATGGTGTCTCCTGGGTGGTCGGTGGAGAACGGCTCCACGCGTACCGACACGCTAGGCGCCAGCCGATGAATAGGCGATAAAATTTCCAGGAGATTCAATCATTTGCACGTGTCGATATGTGTCGCCACGTATCGACCGCGTCGAGGCCGCGTGAATCCGGACTCAGATGCCCGAGGTGCTGCTGGTTTCGTCGCGCTTGTCGCGCGGCGGCAGCGGCTGGTCGCCATGCACCAGGAACCACACGTTCTCGGCGATGTTGGTGGCGTGGTCGCCGATCCGCTCCAGGTTCTTGGCCATGAACAGCAGATGCGTGCACGGGGTGATGTTGCGCGGATCTTCCATCATGTAGGTCAGCAGTTCGCGGAACAGTGCGGTGTACTGCGCGTCCAGCAGCGCATCGCCCTGGCGGACCCGCAGCGCGGCGTCGGCGTCGTTGCTCTGGTAGGCGAGCAGCGCTTCGCGGACCTGCTGCGCGGCGAGCTTGCCGAGCTGGCGCAGGCCCAGCGTCTGCGGCATCGGCGGCGAGGTGTTCAGCGCGATCGAGCGCTTGGCCACGTTCGCCGCGTAGTCGCCGATGCGCTCGATGTCGGCCGGGATGCGCAGGCCGGCGAGGATCTCGCGCAGGTCGCGCGCCATCGGCCCACGCAACGCCAGCCGCATCACGTCGCTGCTGATCGCATGCTCGAGCGCGTCGATCGCCTCGTCGTTGACGACGATGCGCAGCGCGGCGTTGTCGTCGCGGCGCTCGACCACGTCCAGCGCCGCTTCCAGCTGCGCCACCGCTGTCTCGCCCATGCGCACGATCTCCGCGGCGATGCGGTGCTGTTCTTCGTCGTAGCTCTTCACGATGTGCTCGTTCGGCTGGGTGTTCATGTCGTAGGTCCGTTGGATTCGTTAGTGTCGCCGCGGCCGTCCTGGCGTCGCGGGGCTGGCGTCGGGGCGTCTCAGCCGAAGCGGCCGGTGATGTAGTCTTCGGTCTGCTGCTTGCTGGGCTGCGAGAAGATGATCTCGGTGCGGTCGTGTTCGATCAGGTCGCCCAGGTACATGAAGGCGGTGTAGTCGGACACGCGCGCGGCCTGCTGCATGTTGTGGGTGACGATGACGATGGTGTAGTCGTTCTTCAGTTCTTCGACCAGTTGCTCGATGCGGCTGGTGGAAATCGGGTCCAACGCCGAGGTCGGCTCGTCGAGCAGCAGCACGTCCGGGCGCAGGGCCACGGCGCGGGCGATGCACAGGCGCTGCTGCTGGCCGCCGGACAGGCCCAGCGCGCTCTGCCCGAGCTTGTCCTTGACCTCGTCCCACAGCGCGCCCTGGCGCAGCGCCTGCTCGACGCGGTCGGTCATGTCCGCCTTGGACAGCTTCTCGTGGTGGCGGATGCCGTAGGCGACGTTCTCGAAGATGGTCATCGGGAACGGCACCGGCTTCTGGAACACCATGCCGACCTTGCTGCGCAGTCGGTTCATCGGGTACTTCGGCGACAGGATGTTCTCGCCGTCCAGCAGCACCTCGCCGCGCGCCTCCAGCTTCGGATACAGCGCATAGATGCGGTTGAAGATGCGCAGCAGGGTCGACTTGCCGCAACCGGACGGGCCGATCAACGCGGTGACGCGCTTTTCCGGCACCTCGATGTTGATGCCCTTCAGCGCGTGGTACTTGTCGTAGTAGAAGTCCAGGCCGCGTGCGGCCACCTTGACCGGCGATGGCGCCAGCGCGGTGTGTCCGGCGGGCATGGCGATGCGGTGCATCGGTGCGGTGTTGTGGTGATCGTTCATGGCCGGTTCCATAGGGGAATCAATCGTTGGAAGTCTTGTAGCGGCGCAGCAGGCCGCGCGCGCCGAGGCTGACCAGCAGCACGAACACGGTGAGCACCAGCGCGCCGGACCAGGCCAGCTGCTGCCAGCTCGGGTAGGGGCTGCCGGCGAAGGAGTTCATCACCACCGGCACGCTCGCCATCGGCTGCATCACGTTGTTGTTCCAGTACTGGTTGCCGAATGCGGTGAACAGCAGCGGCGCGGTCTCACCGCTGATGCGCGCCAGCGCCAGCAGCACGCCGGTGACGATGCCGGCCGAGGCGCTGCGGTACAGCACCTGCACCGTCACCTTCCACTGCGGGATGCCCAGCGACAGCGCCGCTTCGCGCATCTGCGAGGGCACCAGGCGCAGCATTTCGTCGGTGGTGCGCACCACCACCGGCAGCACGATGAAGGCCAGCGACAGCGCGCCGGCCATCGCCGAGAAGCGCCCGCCGGTCTGCATCACGTACAGCGTGTACACGAACAAGCCGAGTACGATCGACGGCGCCGACAGCAGGATGTCGTTGACGAAGCGCACCACCTGGCCGGTCTTGCGCGCATTGCCGTATTCGGCCAGCCAGGTGCCTGCGGCCACGCCCAGCGGCGTGCCGATCAGCAGCGCCAGGCCGCACATCACCGCGCTGCCGAAGAACGCATTGGCCAGGCCGCCTTCTTCGCCTGGCGGCGGGGTCATGCGGGTGAACAGGTCGACGTCGATGCCGGCGATGCCCTTGGACAGCAGGGTCCACAGGATCCAGCCCAGGAACGCCAGCCCGAACAGCGCGGTGAGGCAGGACAGCAGCAGCGCGAACACGTTGACCACGCGGCGGCGGTTGTACAGGCGGTCGGCGATGTCGGCGGCCATTTAGTTGCCCTCCCGGCGCGACAGTTGCTGCAGCATCAGGCGGGCGATCGCCAGCACCACGAAGGTCACGATGAACAGCACGAAGCCCAGCAGCAGCAGCGCCGAACGGTAGGTCTCGGTGGCCTCGCCGAAGTCGTTGGCGATCAGCGCGGCGATGGTGGTGCCCGGTTCCAGCAGCGACGGCGACAGCCGCACCGTGTTGCCGACCACGAACGCCACCGCCATGGTCTCGCCGAGCGCGCGGCCCAGGCCCAGGAAGATGCCGCCGATCACCGCCGAGCGGGTGTAGGGCAGCACGATGTCCCAGCTCACTTCCCACTTGGTCGAACCCAGCGCGTAGGCCGATTCCTTCAGGCGCGTCGGCACGGTCAGGAACACTTCGCGCATCACTGAGGAGATGAACGGGATCACCATGATCGCCAGCACGAAGCCGGCGGTGAGCAGGCCGATGCCCAGCGGCGGGCCCTGGAACATCGGGCCGATCACCGGCAGCGTGCCGACGTGGTCGTTGAGCCAGGGGGTACCGTATTCGGTCATCACCGGCACCAGCACGAACAGGCCCCACATGCCGTAGATGATCGACGGGATGCCGGCCAGCAGTTCGATGGCGGTGCCGATCGGGCCGCGCAGCCAGCGCGGCGACACTTCGGTCAGGAAAAACGCGATGCCGTAGCTCACCGGCACCGCGATCAGCATCGCGATCATGGCGGTGACCAGGGTGCCGTAGATCGGCGCCAGCGCGCCGTACTTGTTCTCGACCGGATTCCATTCGCTGGAGTAGAAGAAGCTCAGGCCCTGCATCTGCAAGGCATGGCGGCCGCCCCACAGCATCGACAGCGCCGCGCTGGCCAGGGCGATGAGGACGAAGACGACGGTGGCGGTGAGCGTCCAGCGGAACAGACGGTCGGCACGGGCGTCGCGCAGGTCGCGTCCGCTGGGCGCCGGTATCGCTTCGGGAATGACAGTGGCGTTCATGGGCTCGGTGTTTGCCGGAGCGCGCGGTGGCGCGGTCCGATCGTTGCCGCGGCGGCGATGGCCGCGCGCGGTGGGTGGCTGCGTCGCTCCCGCGCGAGCGGGAACCCGAAAGTCCGGACTACGTCGTACCGATGCGGCGCCCGGCGCTGCCTGCAGCAATGCCGGGCGCGGTTCACATGCGCGGCGCGTCACGCCGCCGCGCACATGCTTCCGCCGGCGAGGGCGGAAGCGGGGTGGCGCTTACTTGAACTCTTTGGCCCAGTACGCCTCGATCTGCTGCACCAGCTCCGGCGGCAGCGGCACGTAGTGCAGTTCGTTGGCCTGCGGCTGGCCCTTCTCGAACGCCCACTTGAAGAACTCCAGGGTCGCCTTGCTGCGCGCCGCATCCTTGGGCTGCTTGTGCATCAGCATGAAGTTGGTAGCGGTGATCGGCCACGCCTGCGCGCCGGGCGCGTTGGTGATCACCAGGTTGAAGTCCTTAGCGTTGGCCCAGTCGGCCGACGCGGCCGCCGCGGCGAAGCTTTCGGCGTTGGGCTGGACCCAGTTGCCGGCCGCATTCTGCAGCGAGGCGTACGGCATCTTGTTCTGCAGCGCGTAGGCCAGTTCGACGTAGCCGATCGAGCCCTTGATCTGTTGCACGTACGAGGCCACGCCTTCGTTGCCCTTGCCGCCGACGCCGCCCGGCCACTGCACCGAGGTGCCTTCGCCGACCTTGCTCTTCCAGTCCGGGCTGACCTTGGACAGGTAGTTGGTGAAGTTGAAGCTGGTGCCCGAACCGTCGGAGCGGTGCACCAGGTTGATCTTGGTGCTGGGCAGGGTGGTGCCCGGGTTCAGCGCGACGATCGCCGGATCGTTCCAGGTGGTGACCTTGCCGAGGAAGATGTCCGCCAGCACGCTGCCGGTCAGCTTCAGCTTGCCCGCTTCCATGCCGTCCATGTTGACCACCGGCACGACCCCCCCGATCGCCGAGGGGAACTGGCCGAGGCCGGCCGCGGCCAGCTCGGCGCTGTCCAGCGGCTTGTCGGAGGAACCGAAATCGACGGTGCCGGCCTTGATCTGGGCGATGCCGCCGCCGGAGCCGATCGACTGGTAGTTGATCTTGTTGCCGGTGGCGGTGTGGTAGTCGGCCGACCACTTGGACACCAGCGGATAGATGAAGGATGCGCCGGCGCCGGAGATTTCCGCGGCGGTCTTGGCGCCGTCGGCCGGAGCGGCTGCGGGCGCACCACCTGCCGCATCGGCGGCACCCTGCGGCTTGTCGCCATTGCCCGGCTGGCAGGCAGTGACGGCGAAGGCGAGGGCCAGGGACAGGACGGCAAAGCGTGCCGGCTGCAATTTCATGGAGTCACTCCGTAGCGAAGAGGGCCGGAAGGTCCGGCGGATGTTCGCTATGAAATGATGTTTTTGTTACAGCCTCATGACGCGGCTGCCCGTGCGTGAAATTGGTCAAGGAAAACAGCAGCTTCGCTCCCTTCTCCCATCGCGAGCGGGGACGGGGGGGAGGGGGCGGGCGAAGCCACGCGCAGATGGGCGGGCTCGCTGCGCTGGTGCTCGGGTCCTTCGGTCTCTGGTCGGCTCTGGCGCGTCCTGCGAGATCAGGCACCGCTTCGTGCCTGCCCTCATCCGCCCTTCGGGCACCTTCCCCGAAAAGGGGGCCATGGTCCCGAGGGGAGATGGGGGCATGGTCTCGGAAGGAGAAGGAATAAAAAACGCGGGCCCCGTGAGGGGCCCGCGTCCGGGTAGCGATCGGCGGAGAGAGAGCCGATCAATACTTCAGGTTGGCGCTCCAGTACGCGTCGATCTGCTTGACCAGCGCGTCCGGCAGCGGCACGTAGTCCAGCTGCTTGGCCTGGGCGTCGCCGTTGGCGTAGACCCACTTGAAGAAGTCCTTGGTGGCCTTGGCGCTGGCCGGGTTCTTCGGCTGCTTGTGGACCAGGATGAAGTTGGTCGCGGTGATCGGCCACGACGCCTCGCCCGGGGCGTTGGTCATCACCAGGTAGAAGTCCTTGGCGCTGGCCCAGTCGGCGCTGGCGGCAGCGGCGGCGAAGCTCTCGTCGCTGGGCTGCACGAACTTGCCGGCGGCGTTCTTCATCGCGGTGTAGGACATCTTGTTCTGCAGCGCGTAGGAGAGCTCGACGTAGCCGATGCCGCCCTTGATCTGCTTGACGTAGGCGGCGACGCCTTCGTTGCCCTTGCCGCCGATGCCGACCGGCCACTGCACCGCGGTGCCTTCGCCGACCTTGCTCTTCCAGTCCGGATTGACCTTGGACAGGTAGTTGGTGAAGTTGAAGCTGGTGCCCGAACCGTCGGAGCGATGCACCACGGTGATCTTGCCGTCGGGCAGCTTCACGCCCGGGTTCAGGGCGACGATCGCCGGGTCGTTCCAGGTCTTGACCTTGCCCAGGAAGATGTCGGCCAGGGTCTTGCCGTCCAGCTTCAGCGCGCCCGGGGCGACGCCCTGCACGTTGACCACCGGCACCACGCCGCCGATCACCGACGGGAACTGGGCCAGGCCGGACGCGGCCAGGTCGTCCGGCTTCAGCGGCGCATCGGAAGAACCGAAGTCGACCGTGGCCGCCTTGATCTGGGCGATACCGCCGCCGGAACCGATCGACTGGTAGTTGACCTTCTTGCCGGTCGCGGCGTTGTAGTCGGCCGACCACTTGGACATGACCGGATAGATGAACGAGGCGCCCGCGCCGGTGACATCGGCGGCATTGGCGGCGAACACGAACGACGCGGCGACGACAGCAGTCGCGACGCGGGATTTGAGCGAGAGGATCACGGAGGAAGCTCCTGGAGGGTGGTATGCGGGGCACCGCATGCGGTCATTACATAACCGTTCGATGACGGTGCCGGGGCTGCTACATGACGGAAACATGACGCTGCGACGGAGCATGGCGCCGGTGCCGCGCACGGCATGCGCCGCGCGCGGCATCGGGCCGCGGCGATTACCAGTAGAACTGCGCGCGCGCTTCGAGGATGTTCGGCTTGTCGCTGACGTTGCCGCGGGTGGTGCTGCTGTACTTGCTGCTGTCCACCATCACGTAGTTCAGCGCCAGCTTGAAGTTGGAGCGCCAGTACCAGTTGGCGCCGACCGTCCAGGTGCTCATCTTGCCGCCGAGCACGCCGTCGACCAGCGGTGCGCCGACCGGACGCGCGATCAGGTCGCCGTCGTTCAGGTCGATGCTGTCGTAACGCACGCCCAGCTGCCACATGCCGCTGGCCGGCTCGTTCGGCAGCGGGGTGGTCGGCACGCCGGCCTTGTAGCCCCAGGTCTCGCCGGTGATATTCCACACGCCGCTGAGGTACCAGCCATCGCTGCTGTAGTTGTCGCTGGAGCCGTAGCGCTCGACCTTGGCGTTGTAGTACTCGGCCTGGGTCTTGAACGGGCCGGTGACCCACATCGCTTCGCCGCCGATCACGCCGATGCGGTCGGTGTTGGTCAGGTTGCCGCTGTCGACCAGGCGCACCGAGGCCAGGTCGGCGTCCGGACGCGCGCGCAGGCGCAGCGTGTCGGCGTCGGTGTCGTAGTTCACGTAGCTCAGGCCGAAGTGCAGGATGTTGCCCGACTCGTTGATCGGCGCGAAGGTGCCGCGCGCGCCGTAGCCGCTGCCGTGCGCCAGGTTGCGGGTCAGCTCGCGGCCGAACACGCTGCCGACCACGCTCCAGTTGTTGTCGCCGTAGCCGACCGCGCCGCCGAGGCGACGCGACACCGCGTAGGTGTTGGTGACCGAGGCCTTGGAGATGAAGTCGTTGTTCTTGGTGCTGGACAGTTCTTCCAGGCTGTTGGGCTGCTTGTACTGGCCGACCTGCAGGAAGTTGTTGGCGTTGCCGCCGAACTTGTACTTGATGTTGTTGTCCAGGAACTTGCCGGTGCTGCGCACGGTGGTGCCGTTGTTGGCCGACTCGCGCAGGGTGCTGGCGTCGTAGCCGACGACCCACTCGTAGTTGCCCGGGCCCTTGCCCTTGGCGACCAGCTCGGCGCGGCGGATGCCGAACTCGGAGTTCTTGCCGTTGTTGCCGGTGGTGCCGTTGAGGTCCTGGACGTCGTTGTCGTACCAGTTGCCGTCGGCCTGGACCAGGCCTTCGAAGGAGATTTCCGAGCCGCCGATCACGTCGATGGCGATTTCGGCGTGGGCGGCAGGCGCGAACATCGCAGCGAGCACGGCTGCCGAGAGAAGGGTGCGAGACAGTTTCATGGGTTGCCTGGGCGGTGGAAGATGCGCGCAGGCTAATATGTGAAGATTGCGTAAATGTGACACTTAACGTACACCGGGCGTGCACGCCGGTGCACGCCACTGCGTTATCTGCGCCATTGGACGCGCGCCATGTTGCGTTCCGATGGCGCGCAGATGAAACGCCGCACGCGGGTGTGGCGGACGACGGACATCACAAAGCGCGGCATCGTCTCGCCAGCGCGCCATCGATTGGCTCTTTTGTGCGCTGCACCACTTGTCGGTCGCGGACCCGCTGGGTAGCGTGGAGACATGAACTCGCATGCCCGCAAACGGATGCCGATGCTCGCCGCACTGTTGCTGATCGCGCTGCTGGCGCTGATGCCGGCGTTGCGCCCGGCGCCGACGGCGCTGGCGCCGGCGCCGACCGACAGCGGCCAGGCGGCTGCGCCGGAAGTGCAGGTGGCGGACGCGCAGGACGCATCGCGCAGCAGCGCCGATCAGCTTGCGTACGACGACACGCCGGTGCTGCCGGCCGCGCCATGGCGGCCGGCACGCATCGCGCCGATCTGGCCCGAGCCGGCGGCGCGGCACGGCGCCGGCACCCATCCGCGGCCGCGTCTGCGACCTCCCAGCGCCTGAGCCAGCGGATCCGATCCCGCTCGGCCGCCGGCCGCGTCGAGGTCGATCGCCGCTCCGACTTCCACCCGCCCGCCAGCGCCTGCCTACTCGTGCAGTGCGTCCACGGCGCGGCCCTCGCTGTCCGTCCCCCGTTCTGCGGCATCCGCCGCGGCGACGCCTTTCCCTTGTCCCGAGGTTCCCCCATGGAAAGTCTGCTCAATGGTTTCCGCCACTTCCGCAAGGAGGTCTACCCGCGCCAGCGCGGCCTGTTCCGGCAACTGGCCGGCGGCCAGACCCCGCACACGCTGTTCATCACCTGCGCCGATTCGCGGGTGATGCCGGAACTGATGTTCGCCGCGCAGCCCGGCGAACTGTTCGTCTACCGCAATATCGGCAACGTGGTGCCGCCGTACTCGCAGCACGTCAGCGGCGTGGTCGCGGCGATCGAATACGCGGTGGCGGTGCTGCAGGTGAAACACATCGTGGTCTGCGGCCACACCGACTGCGGCGCGATGAAGGCGGTACTCAACCCCGACGCGTTGCAGGACGTGCCGAACGTGGCCGCCTGGCTCAAGCACACCGACAGCGCGCGCCAGGTCGCCGCGCAGCACGACCACGCCGGGCACCCCGAGGACGCGCTGCACTGCCTGACCGAGGAGAACGTGGTGTCGCAACTGGACCACCTGCGCACCCAGCCGGTGGTGGCGGCGCGGCTGGCACGCGGCGCGCTGCGCATCCATGGCTGGATCTACGACATCGCCCACGGCGAGATCCGCGCCTTCGATGCCGAGCAGGGCCGCTTCGTGCCGCTGCTGCCGGAAGAGGGCAAGCGCGCCCCCGAAGCCACCCCGCGCCCGCGCCTGGTGCCGGTCCTGCGCAACGTCGCGGTCTGAAGGAGTCGATCATGCGAACCATGACAGAACCCTCCCGCGCCGGCGCCTCCGCGCTCGCCGGCTACCTGCGCGACGGCGCGTTCGGCCGCGACCTGCTGGCCTCGGTGGTGGTGTTCCTGGTCGCGCTGCCGCTGTGCATGGGCATCGCCATCGCCTCGGGCATGCCGCCGGCCGCGGGCCTGATCACCGGCATCGTCGGCGGCCTGGTGGTCGGCATGATCGCCGGCTCGCCGCTGCAGGTCAGCGGCCCCGCCGCCGGCCTGGCCGTGCTGGTGTTCGAACTCGTGCGCCAGCATGGCGTGGCCGCATTGGGGCCGGTGATCCTGCTGGCCGGCGCGATCCAGTTGATCGCCGGGCTGTGCCGGGCCGGCGTGTGGTTCCGCATGACCTCGCCGGCGGTGGTCGCCGGCATGCTCTCGGGCATCGGCATCCTGATCGTCGCCTCGCAATCGCACGTGCTGATGGATGCGGCGCCGAAGGCGCGCGGGCTGGAGAATTTCGCCGCCTTGCCGGCGGTACTGTGGCAGGCGCTGGAGGCGGGCGTGGGCCGTGCCGCGCTGGCGGTCGGCCTGGGCACCATCGCGATCATGCTGGCCTGGGAGCGGCTGCGGCCGCAACCGCTGCGCTTCGTGCCCGGCGCGTTGCTGGCGGTGGTGGCGATGACCGCGCTGGTGCAGCTGCAGGGCCTGGACGTGCGCAAGGTCGACGTGCCGGCCAACCTGTTCTCGGCGATCCAGACCCCGACCCTGACCGAGATGCTCGGCGTGTTCGATGCGACGCTGCTGCTGTCGGCCTTCACCTTCGCCTTCATCGCCAGCGCCGAGACCTTGTTGTCGGCGGCGGCGGTGGACCGCATGCACGACGGCCCGCGCACCCACTACGATCGCGAACTCGCCGCGCAGGGCGTGGGCAACATGCTGTGCGGCTTTCTCGGCGCGTTGCCGATGACCGGCGTGATCGTGCGCAGCGCGGCCAACGTGCAGGCCGGCGCCGCCACACGCATGTCCACCATCCTGCACGCCGGCTGGCTGCTGGTGTTCGCGCTGCTGCTGCCGTGGCTGCTGCGGATGACCCCGGTGGCGTGCCTGGCCGGCATCCTGGTCTATACCGGGCTGAAGATGGTCAAGCTCGGGCAGGTGCGCGACCTGGCCGCCTACGGCCGCGGCACCGCCGCGATCTACCTGGCGACCACCTTCGCCATCGTCGCCACCGACCTGCTCACCGGCGTGCTGATCGGTTTCGCCCTGTCGTTGTTGCGGCTGGCGCTGCAGCAGTCGCGGCTGAAGGTCGGCGTGCATGCGCACGAGGACGCCGACGGCAGCGCTGCGGCAGGGGCCGGAGCCGGCAAGCTGCGCCTGTCGCTGGAGGGCTCGGCGACCTTCCTGCGCGTGCCGACGATGGCGCGCACCCTCGAGCGGTTGCCGCCCAACACCGAGCTGCATCTGGACGTGGCGCGGCTGCATCACGTCGACCATGCCTGCCTGGAGCTGCTGCGCGACTGGAGCCGCAATGCCGCCGCCCGCGGCTGCGCGCTGGTGGTGGACTGGAAGGAACTGGACCGACGCGTGGAGGGGCAGCGCGCGGCGTAGCGGCCGCGCCGTTCTGATGCGCATGCACGGGAATCGTGCAGGAGTGGCTTCGGTCGCGACCAGTGCAGCTGCGGGTATTCCTGATTCGGAAGCTGTCGCGGCTGAAGCCGCTCCTACAGTGCACCCAGCCGGCTATTCGCAGGCCGTGCAGGAGCGGCTTCAGCCGCGACGAGCGAAGCGATGGATGTTCCGAACTGACATGCGGTCGGGACTGAAGTCCCTTCCACAAAAGGCCTCGCCGCTCGGCTGCGCTTGGGAAGCCTTTGTGGGGGCGATTTCGGTTGCGACGAACGCGGCGATGGGTCTTCTGGTTGCGCGAGCGGTCGCGGCTGAAGCCGCTCCTACAGTGCACCCGGTCGGCGATCCGCAAGCTGGTGTAGGAGCGGCTTCAGCCGCGACGAGCGAAGCGGTGGACGTTCCGAACTGACATGCAGTCGGGACTGAAGTCCCTTCCGCAAAGACCTCGTAGCTCGGCTGCGCTTGGGAAGCCTTTGTGGGGGCGATTTCGGTTGCGACGAACGCGGCGACGGGTCTTTCGGTTGCGCGAGCGGTCGCGGCTGAAGCCGCTCCCACAGTGAAGCTGAGCGGCGCTACGACGGCTGTCGTTGGAACAGCCTCACGCCGGCGTCTTGTCCTTGAACCGGCACAGGTCGCGGATCACGCAGCGCGGGCAATCCGGCTTGCGCGCCTTGCACACGTAGCGGCCGTGCAGGATCAGCCAGTGGTGCGCATCGTGCATGAACTGCGCCGGCACCCGCTTGAGCAGGCCGTCCTCGACCGCGCGCACGTCCTTGCCCGGTGCCAGGCCGGTGCGGTTGGCGACGCGGAAGATGTGCGTGTCCACAGCGATGGTCGGCTCGCCGAAGGCGGTGTTGAGCACCACGTTGGCGGTCTTGCGGCCGACCCCGGGCAAGGCCTCCAGCGCCGCGCGGTCGCGCGGCACGTCGCCGGCGTACTGCTCGACCAGGATGCGGCAGGTGGCGATCACGTTCTTGGCCTTCGCGTTGAACAGGCCGATGGTGGAGATGTAGCGCTTCAGGCCATCCTCGCCCAGCGCCAGGATCGCCGCCGGCGTGTTCGCCACCGGATAGAGACGACGCGTGGCCTTGTTGACCCCGACATCGGTGGCCTGCGCCGACAGGATCACCGCGATCAGCAGCTCGAACGGCGTGCTGTAGTCCAGCTCGGTGGTCGGCGTGGGATTGAGTTCGGACAGGCGCGAGAACAGTTCGTGGATCTCGGCCTTGCTCAAGGTGGGTCCGCGCCGCGGCGCGGCGACCGCTGCGCTCATTGCGGACCCCGCGCGGCCGCCCTGGCCTTGGCCCGCGCCAGGATCGCCGCCGCGGCCGGCGGCAGCGACGGCCCCGCGGCGGCGACGGTGGCTGGCGGCGCGCGCCGTGCCTCGCGTGCGGCGGCGCGGCGCGCCAGGCGTGCACTGCGTGCGCGGTAGCGTTCGCGCGCGGCCCAGGCCTCGCGCAGGCGCTGTTGCGCCGCCAGCAGCTGCGCGCGCAGCTGCGGATACGTCGGATCGAGCAGGTCGTCGTCGGCGGTGCCGACGTAGTCCATCAGGCCGGCATCGATCGCCGCGTCGAGATCGTCGTCGAGCACCCAGCGCAACAGGTGCAGCGGCGATGCGGGGGAGGGCAGGTCGGGCATCGGGCGCGCGACTCAGCGATTGCGGAACAGCGGCGGGCGCCGCTCCAGGAATGCGCGCGTGCCTTCGCGCATGTCCTCGCTGGAGAACAGCAGGCCGAACTGCGCGGTCTCGTACTCGAGGCCTTGCTCGATCGCCGATTCGGCGCCGACCTGGATCGCGTCGAGGATGCCGCGCAACGCCAGCGGCGCGGCCGCGGCCAGTTGCCGTGCCAGCTGCAGCGTGGCCTCGCGCAACTCGGCCGCAGGCACCACGCGGTTGACCAGGCCCAACTGCAACGCGCGCGCCGCATCGATCGGCGTGCCGAGCAGGCACAGTTCCAGCGCCGCGGCGCGGCCGGCCAGGCGCACCAGGCGCTGGGTGCCGCCGAAGCCGGGGATCAGCCCGAGGTTGATCTCCGGCTGGCCGAGCCGGGCGCTGTCGGCGGCCACGCGCAGGTGGCAGGCCATGGCCAGTTCCAGCCCGCCGCCGAGCGCGAACCCGTTGACCATCGCCAGCACCGGCTTGGACAGGCGCTCGATCCGGCGCATCAGGCGCTGGCCCAGCTGCGAGAAGTCGCGACCCTGAACCGGTGTGAGTTCGTTCATTTCGGCGATGTCGGCGCCGGCCACGAAGGCCTTCTCGCCGGCGCCGGTCAACACCACGACGCGGATGCCGGGGTCGGCCTCGGCCTCGGCGAAGGCCGCGTCCAGCGCCTGTAATGTTTGGCGATTCAACGCGTTGAGCTTGTCAGCGCGGTTCACGGTGACGATGCGGATCGCATCCTGGGTCGTGGTGACGACCGGCGTGCCGGACATGGCCATTCCTGAGATGTAAAAAAAGAGTGAAGGGAACTCCGGCGGCGCTGGTTTGTCAGAGTTGCGTCGTCGGTAGCGGTTATGCGCCGCGGCGGCTATCCTAACGCGTCATCTCAGGCGGCACAGGCCGTCCTGTGCCACCACCCTGGAGAATTGTTTGATGAAGTTGCGTTCTATTGCGGTCGCCGTGGCGGCCCTAGCCCTGAGCGGCAATGCGTTCGCCCAGGACACCTCGTCCGAGAAGGGCAAGCTGAGCTATTACTTCGGTTACGACTACGGCAACAACCTTGCCGAACTGTCCGGCCGCGGCGAGCAGCTCGATATCAATGCGGTGGTGAAGGGCTTGCAGGATGCCTACGCCAAGAAGCAGCCGGCGGTCGCCGCCGACCAGCTGAAGCCGGCCGTCGAAGCGTTCCAGAAGCGCGAGCAGGCCCGTGCCCAGCAGGCCAAGGCCGACTATGAGAAGGCCGCTGCCGAGAACAAGACCAAGAGCGACCAGTTCATCGCGCAGAACAAGGCCAAGGCCGGCGTGCAGACGCTGCCCAGCGGCGTGCAGTACCGCGTGATCGAAGCCGGCAAGGGCGCCAAGCCGACCCAGGCCAGCACCGTGCAGCTGGAAGTGGCCGGTCCGTACCCGTTCGGCCAGCGCCCGGCGCAGGCGCGTCCGGCGCAGCAGATCCCGTCGATCAAGGTCAGCGAAGTCGAGATGCAGGCCATGCGCGACACGCTGCTGCAGATGCCGGCCGGTTCCAAGTGGGAAGTGACCCTGCCGCCGGACAAGGCCTATGGCGCCGACCCGCGCACGCCGTTCCCGCCGAACGTGGCGGTGCAGTTCGAGATCAAGCTGATCAGCGTCAAGTAAGCGCGCTGTCCAGTGCATGACGATTGCGCCGGCGGCAACGCCGGCGCAATTTTTTTTGCGGCGGGGAAAGTGCCGCTGCCCGCGAATCGCGCTAGTCTGAGCAGGTGTCGAATCCGATGGATCCCGTCCCCCATGCGTTGCTCACGCCCTGCATCGGTCTGTGCACGCTCGACGCGCAGGGCTACTGCGCGGGCTGCCTGCGCAGCGGCGACGAGATCGCGCGCTGGCGTGGCATGAGCGACGCCGAGCGCCAGCGCTACATGCAGGAGGTGCTGCCGGCACGCGGCTGGTCGCCGACGCCGGGCCAGCGCCTGGCCGAGCGCACGCGGCTGCTGCGCGCGCTGCATCCGCTGCAGCTGCCGCCCGACGGTCCCGGCTGGAACCACCACGAACTGCATGATCTGCTGCCCGACGGCGCACTGGCCGAAGCGGCGGTGTTGGTCGGGCTGCTGCCGCGCGCCGACGGCACCCACGTGCTGCTGACCCGGCGTACCGACAGCCTGCGCCACCATGGTGGCCAGGTCAGTTTTCCCGGCGGTCGCATCGAAGCCGACGACGCCGATGCGGTGGCCGCGGCGATCCGCGAGAGCGAGGAAGAAATCGCACTGTCCGCGGCGCAGGTGGAACCGCTGGGCTACCTCGATCCGTTCGTGACCATCAGCGGTTTCCGGGTGATGCCGGTGGTGGCCGCGATCGATCCGGCGTTCGTGCCGCAGCCGCATCCCGACGAAGTGGCGGACGTGTTCGACGTGCCGCTGGCCTACCTGATGGCGCCCGACAATCTTCGCAGCATCGAGACCGATTACCGCGGACGGCCGCGGGTGGTGCTGGAATACGGCTGGCCGGGGCAGCGGATCTGGGGCGCGACCGCGGCGATCCTGCTCAACCTGCGCCGACGACTGGAGCAAACCGCATGAGCGAACCCTTCCCCGAGTGGAAACACCTGGTCGATGCGCCGGCGCTGGCCGCCGCGCTCGGTCATCCCGACCTGCGCCTCGTGGATGCGCGTTTCGCCGCTGCCGCGCTCGCCGATCCGCAGGCCGCGCAGCTCGCGCGCCAGGCCTACACGCAGTCGCATCTGCCCGGTGCGGTGTACGCCGATCTCAACACGGATCTGTCCGACCTCGGCCGCCGCGGCCTGGGCCGGCATCCCTTGCCCGACGCCGATGCGTTCGCGCAGACGCTGGGGCGCTGGGGCATCGCGCCGCACACCCAGGTGGTGGTCTACGACGCCGGCGACGGCAGCATGGCCGCGGCGCGGCTGTGGTGGATGCTGGGCCTGCTCGGGCATCGCCGCGTCGCCGTGCTCGACGGCGGCCTGGCCGAATGGCGCCGGCTCGGCCTGCCGGAAACCGATGCCGCCGCAACGCCTGCGCCGCAGCCGCCGTATCCGCAACGCTTCGACGCCGGCCGTATCGCCGAGGCCGAGGAAATCGCCGCGCGCCTGCACGAGGCGCCGGGCTGGCTGCTGGATGCGCGCGCCGGCGAGCGCTTCCGCGGCGAGGTCGAACCGATCGATCCGGTCGCCGGGCACGTGCCCGGCGCGATCAACCGCCCGCTGGGCCAGAACCTGCGCGATGGGCGCCTGCGTCCGCCGCAGGAGCTGCGCGCCGAGCTGGAGCCGCTGCTGCACGGGCGCGATCCGCGCGAGGTGGTGCTGATGTGCGGGTCGGGCGTGACCGCCTGCCATCTGCTGCTGGCGCTGGAGCATGCCGGCCTGCACGGTGCGCGCGTGTATGCCGGATCGTGGAGCGGCTGGATCGCCGATCCGGCGCGGCCGCGCGCCAACGGCTAGCCGCCACCGCAGGGGCGCCGTGGCGCGTCGGCGTGGCGTGCAGGAGACATGGGTGGCAACTACAGAGGCTGAGGCGATGCGCTGGCGTGGGATGTGGATGCTGACGGCGGCGCTGAGCCTGGCCGCCTGCGGCGAGCGGCCGCGCGCCGCAGGCGCCGATGCCTCGCCGCGCTCGCAGTCCGGCGCGCACTACCGGATGGCGGTGGAACAGCGTCGCGCGCAACGCGTGGCGCGGCTGCGCGCGCCGGGCGGCTGGCTCAGCTATACAGGTTCCGGCCGGCTGCGCAGCGGCGTGCACCAGGTGGGCAGTGCCGCAGGCAACGACGTGCAGCTGCCGTCAGGCCCCGCGCACCTGGGCAGCCTGCGCATCGATGCCGATGCCGGCGTGTCGTTCGAAGCTGCCGAAGGCGCCGCGCCGACGGTGCGCGGGCAACCGTTCCGCGCCGGCCGCCTCGGCACCGATGCGGCGCACGGCAGCGAGACGCGGCTGGCGTTGGGCGAGCAGGAGTTCTACGTGGTGCGCACCGGCAACCTGTTCGGTTGGCGCTTCCGCGATCCGCATGCGGCCGCGCGCGGCAGCTTCCGCGGCATCGACTATTTCCCGATCGATCCGCGCTGGCGCGTGGTCGCCGACTGGCATCCGGCCCCGCTGCCGCGCGCGATCGTGCTGCTCACCTCGATCGGCACGCCGCAGCCGCTGGCGCTGGCGGGCAGCGCCGAGTTCACCCTGGACGGCCGCCGCTACCGCTTGCAGGCGCTGCGCGACGACGACGGCAAGCGGCTGTTCTTCCCGTTCACCGACCGCACCAGCGGCCGCGAGAGCTATGGCGGCGCGCGCTATCTGTTCGTGGAGCCGCCGCAGGGCGAGCGCATCGTGCTGGACTTCAACCTGGCGCAGAACCCGCCGTGCGCGTTCACCGTCCACGTGGTGTGCCCGTTGGCGCCGGTCGGCAATCGCCTGGAGCTGGCGGTGACCGCAGGCGAGAAGAACTACGTCGGTCCGCGCTGAGCCTGCGGCGCCCGGGCGGGAACGTGCGGCGGCGTTGCGGCTGCCTTTGTAGGGGCGGCTTCAGCCGCGACACGCGCCATCGGGGTGCCTGTCGCGGCTGAAGCCGCTCCTACAGGGAGGCGGTGTCAGCGGTCGGCAAGCCCATCCGCCGAGGGCGCATACGGTACCAGCGCAACCGCCTCCAATACCTGCGCCCACGGAAACAGCGGGCCGGGATCGAGCTTGCGCTGCACCTGCCGCGCCGGATCGTCGCTGGCGGTTTCGCGGCTGCGGTCCAGCGCGTCGTGGCCGGCGATGTGGCGCAGTTGCGGCAACTGCGCCCGCAACTGGTGCAGCAACGCGATCAGCGCCTGGATCTGCGCCGGCGGATACGCTTCGTCCAGCGCCTGGTGGCGCGAATCCAGCCAATGCGGATAGCGGCCGCGGTTGACCAGTTCGATGCCCAGCGAGCGCGGGTTGTAGCCGCGCACGTGGTGCGCCACCCGCTGCAGCGGCACGTAGCGGTACACGCTGCCGTCGCGGTCGATGTAGAAGTGGCCGCTGTTGCCGGTGCCGGACGGATACAGCACGCGTTCGCCGTAGGCGCGCGCGCTGGCCAGGTCGGGCAGTTCGGTGCAATGGATCACCGCCAGATCGATCGCATCCAGGGTGCGCGCCTGCAGCCGTTCGACGTAGGGCAGGGGCGCATCGTGGATCGGCAACGGCGGGGTCTGCGACATGCACGGATGCTAGCATTCGCCGATGACTCTGAATCCCGATAGCCCGCTGGCGACGCTGCTCGCCACGTTGCCGCGCGCCGGACGCGTGGACTGGATAGGCCTGCGACCGGCGCGCGACGTGCCGATGCTCGAAGTGGCGCAGGCGGTCGCGCACGCCGATGGCGGCCTGTTCGGCGACCGCTACGCCGGCCGCAACGGCATGCGCGGGCTGACCCTGATCCAGGCCGAGCACCTGCCGGCGATCGCCGCATTGGCCGGCCATGCGCAGGTGGCGCCGGCGACGCTGCGGCGCAACCTGGTCGTCTCCGGCATCCCGCTGATCGCGCTGAAAGGGCGCCGTTTCCGCATCGGCGAGGTCGAGCTGGAAGGCATCGCGCCATGCGATCCGTGCTCGCGCATGGAGGACGCGCTGGGCCCGGGCGGCTACAACGCGATGCGCGGCCATGGCGGCCTGTGCGCGCGGATCGTGCACGGCGGCACGCTGCGGCTCGGCGATGCGGTGGTGGCGCTGTGAGCCACGGCCACTGCATCCTCGCGCACGGCTTCGAGAGCGGCCCGGACGCGATCAAGGTCGCGGCATTGGCCGAGGTCGCGCAGCGCCTGGGCTGGAGCCACGAGCGCCCGGACTTCACCGACCTGGACGCGCGCCGCGAGGTCAGCCAGCTCGGCGACGTGCCGGCGCGGCTGCAGCGCCTGCTCGGGTTGGCGCAGGCCGCCGCGCAGCGCGGGCCGGTGGTGCTGGCCGGCTCCAGCCTGGGCGCCTACATCGCCGCGCAGGTGTCGCTGCAGGTGCCGGTGCGCGGCCTGTTCCTGATGGTGCCGCCGACGCGGATGGGCTGGATGCCGGCGCTGGACGCGGCGCCGGTGCCGATCTCGATCGTGCACGCCTGGCACGACGAACTGATTCCCGCGGCCGAGGTGATCGCCTGGGCGCAGGCGCGCGCGGCGCGGTTGCTGCTGGTCGACGACATGCACCGCCTGGGCAACCACGTCGAGACCTCGGCGCGCGCGTTCGCCGAATTGCTGGAAACGCTGTGAGCGGCGTGTCGCGCGCAGCGGGCCGCATCAACCGGAGCCCCCGATGGAACTGAACATCCGCGCCGAGACCCAGGCCGACCACGCCGCGATCGAGGCGCTGACCCTGGTCGCGTTCTTCCGTGTCGCGCACAGCCGCCACGACGAGCAGCAGATCATCGAACGGCTGCGCGCGGACGGCGCGCTGACTCTGTCGCTGGTGGTCGAGCACGACGGCTACATCGTCGGCCATGTGGCGGTGTCGCCGGTGCGGCTCTCCGATGGCAGCCGCGGCTGGTACGCGCTGGGGCCGCTGTCGGTGGGGCCGGGCCACCAGCGCCAGGGGCTGGGCACGCGGCTGGTGCGCGAGGCGCTGGCGCAGCTGCAGGCGCTGGGTGCGGCCGGCTGCGTGGTGCTCGGCGAGCCTGCGTTCTACGCGCGTTTCGGCTTCGCGCCGGAACCGGGACTGGTGTTGCCCGGGGTGCCGGCCGGGTACTTCCAGGCGATCGGTTTCGGCGACCGCCTGCCGCCGGTGGCGGAAGCCGAATACCACGACGCGTTCCTGGCCGGCGGCTGAGCGCCGCCGCCGCGCCTTTGCCGCGCCGCGGACACGCGGGTTACCATCGCGCTTCAGATCCGCGAGCCGAGGATTCCGCCGATGCGCCATTGATGCCGCCGTCTTCGACGGCTTTGTCCGTTCCTGCCGACTGCGGCGGGCGTGACCGGCATCTGTGGAGTTCCCATGACGCATCCCTTGCTCGCGCTGGACAGCGCGTCGTATGTCCTGCCCGACGGCAGGACCCTGTTTTCCGATCTCGATTTCGCACTCGATGCGCGCCGCACCGGCCTGGTCGGCCGCAACGGCGTCGGCAAGAGCGTGTTCGCGCGCCTGCTCGCCGGCCAGCTGGCGCCGAGCGCCGGGCACTGCCAGCGCCACGGCCGCATCCATTACCTGCCGCAGCAGATCGTGCGCGCCGCCGACGCCACGGTGGCCTCGTTGGCCGGAGTGCGCCCGGCGCTGGACGCACTGGCGCGGATCGAGGCCGGCAGCGCCGATCCGGCCGACTTCGACGCGCTCGGCGAGCGCTGGGATATCGCCCAGCGCCTGCGCGCCGAACTGGAACTGCACGGGCTCGGCCAGCTGGCGCCGGAGCGGCCGGCGGCCATGCTCAGCGGCGGCGAGGCGATGCGCGTGGCGCTGCTCGGCGCCTGGCTGTCCGACGCCGATGTGCTGATCCTGGACGAACCGAGCAACCATCTCGACCGTGAGCAGCGCCGGCAACTGCAGCAGCAACTGCGGCGTTGGCCGCACGGGCTGCTGGTGGTCAGCCACGATCACGCGCTGCTGCAGGACATGCAGCGCATCGTGGAACTGTCGTCGCTGGGCCTGCGCGACTATGGCGGCGGTTACGCGTTCTACGCGCAGTGCAAGGCGCAGGAGCGACAGCAGGCGCTGGCCGAGCTGGAACGCTGCAAACACGAGCGCCGGCGCCAGGGCGATGCGCTGCGCGAGCAGCAGGCGCGCCAGCAGCGGCGCAGCGCGCATGGCCGCCGCCAGGCGCAGGACGCCAACCAGGCGCCGATCCTGCTCGGCCGGCAGAAGCAGCGCAGCGAACACAGCGCCGGCAGGCACCGGCAGCAAGCGGCCGCCGCGCACGCACGGCTGTGCGCGCAGGTGCGCGAGGCCGCGCACGCGGTCGAGGCCGCGGCGCCGGTCGCCTTGTTCGCGCCGATGCCGGCTGCGGCGGCCGGGCGCCGGGTCGCCGAACTACGTGGCCTGCGGCTGCCGCACGCGCCGCCGGCGCGCGCCGCGCTGGAGCTGTGCATCGGCGGCCGCCAGCGGATCGGCGTGGTCGGGCCGAACGGCAGCGGCAAATCGACCCTGCTGCGGGTGCTGGACGGCCAACTGGCGCCGCTGGCCGGACGCTGCGAGGTGCATGTGCCCAGTGCCTACCTGGACCAGGGGCTGCAGCTGCTCGATCCGGCACAGCCGCCGCTGGCGCAGCTGCAGGCGGCCAATGCGGTGGCCGACGTGGCCGACCTGCGCACGCGGCTGGCCCAGCTCGGCCTGGACGCGCAGCGCATCGGCGTGCCCAGCGGCCGGCTCAGCGGCGGCGAGCGCCTGAAGGCGACGCTGGCCTGCGCGTTCTACCGCGATCCGCCGGCGCAGTTGTTGCTGCTCGACGAGCCGGACAACCACCTGGACCTGGACGCGCGCGAGGCGCTGCGGCAGGTGCTGTTGCAGTACCCGGGCGCGCTGCTGGTGGTGTCGCACGATGCCGCGTTCCTCGACGGCCTGCGCCTGGACGCGCGCCTGCAGGCCGATCCGGACGGCTGGCGGCTGGCGCCGTGGTGAGCGCGCGCCGCGCGCCGTGGGTGCCAAGCGCCGGGCGTGCACCGCGCCCCGGGCTGGTAATGGCGGGCGCGATGGCCGACCATTCGCGTCTTCCCGTCCGTTGCCGCCGCCCGCCCGCCGTGGGCCGCGCTGCCGCGATACGCGCGGGGCGGGCCTGGCGCCCGCCCGCGCATCCCTCCTTCTTCGTGTGGTCCGCATTCCCGTGAAATTCTTCGTCTCCTGCGCCAAGGGCCTGGAATACCTGCTCGTCGACGAGCTGCTCGCGCTCGGCGTTGCCAAAGCCACCGCCACCGTGTCCGGGGTCAATAGCGAAGGCACGCTGCGCGATGCACAGCGCGCGGTGCTGTGGTCGCGCCTGGCCAGCCGCGTGCTGTGGCCGCTGGACGAGTTCGACTGCCCCGACGAGACCGCGCTGTATGCCGGCGTGGCGGCGTTGCCGTGGCGCGAGCACCTGACCTCGCAGCACACCCTGGCGGTGGACGCGCACGTGTCCGGCACCGCGATCACGCATGCGCGCTATGCCGCGCAGCGGGTCAAGGACGCGGTGGTGGACACGCTGCGCGGCGAAGGCCTGGAGCGGCCGTCGGTGGACGTGGAGGATCCGGACCTGCGCCTGAACCTGTCGCTGCGCAAGGGCCGCGCGACGCTGTCGGTGGACCTGGGCGGCGGCTCGCTGCACCGGCGTGGCTGGCGCCAGGTGCAGAACGCCGCGCCGCTGAAGGAGAACCTGGCCGCGGCGGTGTTGCTGCGCGGGCAATGGCCGCAGCTGTACGCGCAGGGCGGCGGTCTGCTGGATCCGATGTGCGGCAGCGGCACGCTGCTGATCGAAGGCGCGCTGATGGCCGCCGACGTGGCCCCGGGGCTGCTGCGCGGCGATCTGGCCGCCGCACGCCGCGGCGACGCCGGCCCGCTGCAATTCAGTGCCGCGCCCAGCCGCTGGCTGGGCTTCGACCAGGAGGCCTGGCGCGCCCTGCTGGCCGAGGCGCGGCAGCGCGAGGCGGCCGGCCGCGCCGCGCTGCGGCCGGTGATCCATGGCAGCGACATCGATCCGCATGCGATCCGCGCCGCGCGCGAGAACGCGCAGGCGGCCGGGGTCGCCGCGGCGATCGTGTTCGAGGTGCGCGATGTCGCCGACCTGCGCACGCCGGCGCAGGCGCTGGGCACGGTGGTGTGCAATCCGCCGTACGACGAGCGCCTGGCTGCCGACACCGCGCTGTACCGGCGCCTGGGCGAGGCGCTCAAGCGCGCGGTGCCGCAATGGCGCGCCAGCCTGCTGTGCGGCAATGCCGATCTGGCCTATGCCACCGGCCTGCGCGCGGCGAAGAAATACCAGATGTTCAATGGCGCGCTGGAATGTCCGTTGATCGTCTGCGACCCGATCGCGGTCGCGCAGCGCGAGCCGGCCGAGGCGCCGCGCGCGCTCAGCGACGGCGCGCAGATGGTCGCCAACCGGCTGCGCAAGAACCTGCGCAAGTTCAAGAACTGGCGCGCGCGCGAACAGGTCAGCTGCTTCCGCGCCTACGACGCCGACCTGCCCGAATACGCGGCGGCGATCGACGTGTACCAGGAAGACGGCGGCCAGGCCCGAACCTACCTGCACGTGCAGGAATACGCCGCGCCGGAGGAGATTCCCGATGCCGACGTGCGCCGCCGCCGCAACGAGTTGCTGGCCGCTGCGCGCGAGGTGTTCGAAGTGCCGGCCGAGCGGGTGGCGCTGAAGTCGCGCGAGCGCGGCAAGGGCGGCAGCAAGTACGGGCGCTTCGAGCAGCGCGGCGAGTTCCTGGTGGTGCGCGAACACGACGCGCTGCTGCGGGTGAACCTGTTCGATTATCTGGACACCGGCCTGTTCCTGGACCACCGCCCGCTGCGTGGGGCGATGGCGCAGCAGGCGCGCGGCAAGCGCTTCCTCAACCTGTTCTGCTACACCGGCGTGGCCAGCGTGCAGGCGGCGGTGGCCGGCGCCGATTCCACCACCAGCGTGGACCTGTCCGGCACCTACCTGCAGTGGTGTGCGGACAATCTGGGCTTCAACGGCAAGGGCGGTGCCCAGCACCGGCTGGTGCAGGCCGACGCGCTGACCTGGCTGGAGGCGGAGAAGAACCGCTACGACGTGATCTTCTGCGATCCGCCGACCTTCTCCAATTCCGCGCGCGCCGAGGATTTCGATCTGCAGCGCGAGCACGTGCGGCTGCTGCGCGCCGCGGTGGCGCGGCTGATGCCGGAGGGCGTGCTGTACTTCTCCAACAATTTCCGCCGCTTCAAGCTGGACGAGGACGCGCTGGCCGACTTCGCGTCGTGCGAGGAGATCACCGCGCAGACCATCGCGCCGGATTTCGAGCGCAATCCGCGCATCCATCGTGCCTGGCGGTTGCAGCGGCGCTGAGATGGGTTCCTCTGTAGGAGCGGCTTCAGCCGCGACAGGCTCTACGGATAGGCTCTGTCGCGGCTGAAGCCGCTCCTACATTGGTGCGGACAGCGTGCGTGCGGCTCAACCATCGCGATGCCGCGCCGAGGCCTGCGCGCTGGCGCGGTGCGGCACGTCGTCGCCCGGTTCGCGTTCGCTCCAGTAGTCCTGGATCTGCAGGATCTGCGGCAGGATCTCGGTGAACAGGCCAACCAGGCGCGGCTCGAACTGGGTGCCGGCCTGCTGCTGGAACAGGTTCATCACCTTCGCCAGCGGCCATGCGTCCTTGTACGGGCGCTGCGTGGTCAGCGCATCGAACACGTCGGCCAGGGCCACGATCCGCGCCGACTCGGGAATGCGTTCGCCGGCCAGGCCGGCCGGGTAGCCGCTGCCGTCCCAATGCTCGTGGTGGTACAGCGCGACCTCGGCGGCGAGCCGGAACAGCGGCGCGCTGCTGCGGCTGAGAATGTCGTAGCCGATCTGCGGATGCCGCTTCATCACCGCCCATTCGTCCGCATCCAGCGGCCCCGGCTTCTTCAGGATCGCGTCGGGGATGCCGATCTTGCCGGTGTCGTGCATCGGCGCCGCCTGCTCGAGCAGGTTGGCGTCCTCGCGCGACCAGCCGGCGGCGATCGCCAGTGCGCGCGCATAGGCGGCCATGCGCCAGATGTGGGTGCCGGTGTCCGAGTCGCTGTAGTGGCCGGCCATGCCCAGCATCTGGATCGCGTCGCGGTGGCTGCTGGCCAGGCTGGCGGCGGTGACCAGCGACAGGTGGGTGCGCACCCGCGCGCGCAGGATGCTCGGCGAATACGGCTTGGTGATGTAGTCCACGCCGCCGGCCTCGAAGCCGATGCTCTCGTCGGCGTCCTTGTCCTTGCCGGTGACGAAGATGATCGGGATCGCCGCGGTGCGCGGGTCCTGTTTCAGGGTGCGGGCGATGGTGTAGCCGTCCAGGTCGGGCAGGTCGACGTCGAGCAGGATCAGTGCCGGGCGGTGCTTGACCACCGCGCGCAGCGCCTCGGCGCCGTTCTTGGCGAAGGCCAGGGCGTAGTCCTCGCGCAGGATCTGGCGGATCAGCGCCAGGTTGCTGGCTTCGTCGTCTACGCACAGGATGGGAGGCTGGACCATCGTGGTTCCTTGTCGGGTTCACCCGCGGCGGCCTCCAGGGCCGGCGCGGCAAGTGCTATGGGGATGCATCGGCCTGCCAGCGCCTGACTTGAGCTTCGGCCTCGCGGAAGGAAAAACTCTCCACCAGTTGCCGCAGTTCCGTCGCCAGCGCCGGGGGCAGCGAGGGCGCCAGGTCGTGCAGCACCCGCTCCACGCGGTCGGGGTCGTCGCTGTCCAAGGCCTGCAGCAGGTGCTGCAGCCGTTGCTGCAGCGGGACCGCGGCCGCGGCGCCGGCGTCCGCGGCGGGGGCGGCCGGCGGCACCGCCGCGGGCAACGCCTCGGCCTCGGCCACGAAGCGCCGGATCGCCGTGGCGGTGGCGCTCATGGCCGTGCCCAAGGCCGCGATCGCGGCCTCGGCCTGGCCCGGCGCATCGCCGAGCCGTTCCTCCAGCGCGGCGCTGGCCGCGACCAGCGCCGGCAACGCCAGCGAGCCGGCCGAGCCGCGCAGCTTGTGCACGTAGGAGATCGCCGCCGCCGGCGCCTGCGCATCCAGCAGGGTCTGCAGCGTCGCCGCCGGATCGGGGTTGTCCTGCAGCAGTTTCAGCAGGTAGCGCTGATAGGGCACGCGCTCGTTCCACAGGCGCTGCGCCTGCGCGGCGTCGAGCAACTGCGGATCGGCGTCGGGCCAGACCTCTCCGGCGAAGGCCGGCAGCGGCTCCAGCGGCAGCGGCAGGCGCAGCGGCAGGAACTGGCGGATGATCGCGATCAGTTCCTCGACCTGGAACGGTTTGGCGATGAAGCCGTTCATGCCACTGGACAGCGCCAGCTCCTGTTGCTGGCGGTAGGCGCCGGCGGTCAGTGCGATCACCGGCAGGCCGGCCAGGCGCGGATCCTCGCGCAGCAGGCGGGTGGCCTCGTAGCCGTCCAGGGTCGGCATCTGCACGTCCATCAGCACCAGGTGGAAGCGGCTCGGATCGCGCTGCAGCCGCTGCAGTGCCTGCTCGCCGTCGTGGGCCAGTTCCACCAGCGCGCCTTCGCCTTCGAGGATGCGCTGCGCGACCTCGCAATTGATCTCGCTGTCGTCCACCACCAGCAGCCGCGCGCCGGCCAGGCGCGGGGTGCCGTCGCCGCTGAGCAAGGGCGAGGGGCCGTCGCCGCGGCGCCGCGCCAGCAGCGTGGCGATGGTGCGGTACAGCGCCGAGGCGGTGACCGGCTTGGTCATCACCGCGTCCACGTCGCTGGGCGCGTAGTGCTGCTCTTCCAGCAGCCGCCGTTCGTAGGCGGTGACCATGACGATGATCGGTTGCCGGTCCGGCGCCGATTGCGCGCGGATGCGCTGCGCCACGCGCAGCCCGTCCAGGTCGGGCATGCGCCAGTCGAGCAGGATCACGTCGAAGCCCTCGCGTTCCGGGCCGGCCGCGGCGATCGCGTCGGTGCCGTTGGCCACCGCTTCCACCTGCCAGCCGAAGCCGCTGGCGATGCTGCTGAGGTTGCTGCGCACCAGGTCGTGGTCGTCGGCGATCAGCACCCGCCGCGCTTCGGGATGTTCGACCTCGGCGGCCGGCGCCGGCAACACCGGGAAGCTGATCGCGAAATAGAAATCGCTGCCGCGGCCCGGCGTGCTCTGCACCTCGAGCTGGCCGCCCATCAGTTCCACCAGGCGCCGGCTGATGGTCAGGCCCAGGCCGCTGCCGCCGTAGCGGCGGCTGGTGGAGGTGTCGGCCTGCAGGAACGGCGAGAAGATCAGGCTCTGCTTGTCGCGCGCGATGCCGATGCCGGTGTCGCGGACCGAGAAGAACAGCTTGATCTTGCCCGGTTCGCCGCTGGGGAAGCTGCGTACCGACAGCGCCACTTCGCCCTGTTCGGTGAACTTGATGGCATTGCCCACCAGGTTGATCAGCACCTGGTTCAGGCGCAGCGCATCGCCGCGCAGCCAGCGGCAGCCGGCCGGCAACGGTTCGACGATCATCTCCACCGGCTTGGCGCTGATCGCCGAGGTCATCAGCGCGGCGATGTTCTCCAGCAACTGGTTCAGGTCGAACGGTTCCGATTCCAGGTCGATGCGCCCGGATTCGATCTTGGAGAAGTCGAGGATGTCGTTGATGATCTCCAGCAACGCGCGCGCCGACGCGTCGCTCTTCTGGATCATTTCCTTGGCCGCCTGCGGCAGTTCGCTGTGCTGCAGCAGGTACAGCATGCCCAGGATCGCATTCATCGGCGTGCGGATCTCGTGGCTCATGTTGGCCAGGAAATCGCTCTTGGACTGATTGGCGGTTTCCGCCGCGTCGATCGCCAGGCGCAGTTCGCGCTCGTGGCGCTTCTGCTCGGTCAGGTCCACCGCGATGCCGAGGTAGCCGATCACCTGGTCGTTGTCGTCGCGCAGCGTGCTCAGCGTCAGCAGCACCGGGAACGGGCGGCCGTCCTTGCTGATGTAGGTCCATTCGCGGGTGTCGCTGCGCCCCAGCGTGGACAGCGCGGCCACCGATTCGAACGCCGGCGCCACCGCCATGCCCGATTGCGCGGCCATGCTTTCGGCGCGGCTGGCCAGTTGCTCAGGATCCAGGAACAGGCCGGTGGCCTTGCGCCCGATCATCTCGTGCGCGGGATAGCCGAGCATGGTTTCGGCGGCGGGATTGAACAGGGTGATGGTGCCGTCCGGGTCGGTGGCCACGATCGCGTAGCCGGCGTTGGCCAGGATCGCGCGCTGCAGCGCCGAATAGGTGACCAGTTCGCTGGTGCGCTGCGCCACCTGCTGTTCCAGGGTGGCATTGAGTTCCAGCACCCGCGCTTCGGCGCGCACCCGTTCGGACACGTCGTGCAGCAGGTGCGAGTGGCCGACCATGTCGCCGTCGTTGTCCAGGATCGGCGAGGCGCTGGCCAGCACGCTGACGCGATGGCCGTCGCGATGGCGCAGTTCCCGCACCTGCGTGCCGTTGCCGGCCGCGTCGCGGATCTGGTTGCCGAGCAGGTCCTGCAACGGCTGGCCGATGGCCTGCGCCGCGGGGTAACCGAAGATGCGCTCGGCGGCCGGATTCCAGTGGGTGATGCGGCCATCCGGGTCCTCGGCCACGATCGCTTCGCTGGAGCCGCCGACCAGCGCGGCCAGCTGGCTTTGCTCGCGCAGGATCAGGTCGCGGCGGTGGCGGCCGGTCAGGTACAGGTACAGCAGTGCGGCGAGCAGCACGGAGATGCCGCCGGCCAGGCCGCCGGCCAGCAGCGGCGAGGTCTGGTTGAGCGAGCGCACGAAACCCGGCGTCGCCTGCGCGTTGAGCAGCCAGCGGCGGCCGTAGATCGGCATGCTGCGTTCGGCGCGCAGCCCGGTGGCCAGCGCTTGGGCGTCGCCGTCGCCGCGATAGAACGGCTGGGTGCTGTTTTCGCTGTCGGCCAGGGTCAGCAGCAGCTCGTGGGCGTGGTTGGGCGAGGCCACCAGCACTTCGGCGATGTTCAGCGGCGCATAGGCCCAGCCGGTGGTGGCCTGCCAGCGTTGCTCCGGGGTCTGCAGCGGCAGGTCTTCGCGGTAGATCGGCAGCAACAGCAGGAAACCGCTGTTGCCGACTCCCGGCGTCTGCACCAGGCGGATCGGTGCGGTGATGGTCGGGTTGCCGGAGCGCGCGGTGGCGATCGCCGCCGCGCGCCGCGCCGGCTCGGAGGCGATGTCGAATCCCAGCGCAGGATTGTTGAGCCGCCGCGGTTGGATATACAGGATCACGAAGCGTTCGCCCTCGTGCGGCGTCAGCTGGTGGATCTGCAGCGACGGCGCGCCGTCGCTGTGTGCCTGTTGCAGGAACGCGGCCTCGTCGGCCGGCGCCACCCGGCGGATATAGCCGAAGCCGCGCACGCCGGGGAATTCGCGCTTGTACTCGCGCGAAGCGCTGTAGCGGTCGAAGCGCTCGCGCGAGATATGGACGCCGCCGGCGGCGATGACCGCGCCGCGCGCGCCGCGCAGGCCGTGTTCGTAGACATTCAGGCGTTGCTGCAGCTCGCCGGTGACGTGCGTGGTCAGTTGCTGGAAGCGGTCGCTGGCCTGCTGGCGATTGCGCTCGTGCAGGCCGCGGGCGAGCAGCGCCGCGGCCAGCAACCCCAGCAGCAGCACCGCCAACGCGGCGCCGAGCGCCGACCGTGCAGGGCCGGCAGCGGGTGTCCAGCGGTTCTTCGACATGCGCCCCTTTCCTTTGGCGAACGCTGGCGATGCACCGGCATCGGCGTCCCTCCGGTCCGTACGGGATGGCTTTCACGATTGAAGCGACGGTCCTGCCCCGACCGCGCATCCCACGCTAGCGCGATCGTTGCGGCCGCACCAGCCCCCGCGGTGTATTGCGGGAGCGACCGTCTACGACCTTCATGGAATCAGCGTGACGGCTGCGTGCAGCGCGACCCCGATCAGGCCGCCGACCAGGGTGCCGTTGAAGCGGATGTACTGCAGGTCGCGGCCGACGCTCAATTCCAGTTGTTCCACCAGATGGCGTTCGTCCCAGCCTTTCACGGTCTGCGCGATGTGGTCGGTGACGCCGCTGCGCAGGCGCTGGGTCAGCTTCTCCGCGCCGCCCAGCAGGTGCTGGTTGAGCGCGTCGCGCAACGCGCTGTCCTGGGACAGCGATTCGCCGAGCGCGGCCAGCGAGCGCTGCAAATGCTGCACCAGCACACCGTCGCTGCGCGACAGGTCCTCGCGCAGGCTGGCGTGGATCTGGTCCCACAGGCCTTGCACGTAGTCCTGCACGCCGGGATGCTCGATCAGCCGCTGCTTCATCGCCTGCAGCTTGTCGGCGGTGGCCGGGTCGCTGCGCAGGCGTTGCACGTAGCCGCCGAGCCAGCGTTCGTAGTCCTGGCGCAGCGGGTGCTGCGGTTGCGACAGCACGTCCTGCAGTTCGTCCAGCAGCGCATGCGCCAGGCGCTCGGCCAGGGTGTCGGCGATGCCCTCCACCGGCTTGACCCATTCCACCGTGCCGACCAGCTTGGGCCATTCGCGGCGCGCGTACTTGACGATCATCGCCGACACGCGCTGCTTCACCGTCGCATCGTCCAGATGCCGGCCGAGCCGGGTCAGCGCTTCGTCGAGCAGGGCCTGGTGGCGGCCATCGGCGGTGAGCAGGCCGAGGATCTCGCCTGCGGTCGCGGCCGCGTTCCATTCGCGCAGGCGCGCCACCACGAAGCCATGGATGCGGCGCCGCACCGCGGCCTCGTCGAGCAGGTCCAGGGCCTGCAGCGCCCAGCCGCGCGCCAGCTCGGCCAGCTTGCCGGCCTGCGCCGGTTCGGCCAGCCACTGGCCCAGCCGCTTGGCCGGATCGAACGCGCTGAGCTTGGTCAGCAGCGCCGCCGGTTCCAGGAAATGATCGCGCACGAACACCGCCAGGCTGTCGGCGATGCGCGCCTTGCCGTGCGGGATGATCGCGGTGTGCGGAATCGGCAGCCCCAGCGGATGGCGGAACAGCGCCACCACCGCGAACCAGTCGGCCAGCGCGCCGACCGTGGCCGCCTCGCAGAACGCGCCGATCCAGGCCCAGGCGCCGTGCATGCCCATGACGTGGCTGAGCAGGAAGCCGGCCAGCATCGCCAGCAGCAACAGCGCGGCCAGTAGTTTCATGCGCCGCAGCTGTGCGCGGCGCGGATCGGGCGGCATGGTCGGTTCGGGAGACGCGCTCATGTGGGCGAGTTTACGCAGCGCGCGGTTAGGACGGTTTCATCGGAGCGGCCGCCACCGGCGTGAATGCGATCGTCCAACGCCGGCATGCCCAGCGCGCCGCTCCGACACGGCGCCGTCGCGCGGCATGGGCGGGAGCTGGACGGCATGCTAGGGTCGCCCCCGGGCCACTTGCCGGACGCGCGCCATGCTCGCCGATCACACCCCCGCCGGTTTCATCGCCGTCGACGACATCGACCGCGCGCGCGCCTTCTACGAGGGCATCCTGGGCCTGCGCTGCCAGGGCTTCGACGGCTTCGCCCTGAAATTCGCGGCCGGTCCGATCAACCTGCGCATCGTCAAGCCGCCGGCGCGCGTCGCCGCCGACTACACCGTGTTCGGTTGGGAGAGCGCCGATATCGGTGCCGATGTGGCCGCGCTTGCGGCCAAGGGCGTTGCGTTCATCCGCTACCCGTTCTTCGCCGACAGCCAGGACGCGCAAGGCATCTGGACCGCGCCGAACGGCGACAGGGTGGCCTGGTTCCGCGACCCGGACGGCAACACCCTGTCGCTGGCCCAGCACGCCTGAGGCGTGTCGGCACCGCGGCCTGCACAACGGGCCGGATCGCGCGAGCTGCAGCGCCCCGATCAGCCCTGCAGCCGCGCGCGCAGGGCCGCCACTTCCTCGCGCAGCGCCTGGTTCTCGGCATCCAGCTCGGCCACGCGCTGGCGCAGTGCGGCCAGTTCGGTGTCGCCGCGCATGGCGTCGCCATCGCCGTCCTGCTCGGTGGCCGGTGTCTCACGCGGTTTGCGTTTGGATTCGCGGGCGCGCTTGGCCGCCTGCTTGAGTTCGTCCTTGCCGGCGATTGCCGCGGCGCGCTGTTCGTCCTCGGGCAGGCTGGCCACCGCCGCGGCGGCGTTGATCGAGATCGCGCCGGATTTCACCGCTTCCACCACCTCGGCGGTGGCCTGCTTCTGGATCTTCTCGATCTGCAGCACCTGGCTGTTGCTGAGCCGTGCGGCACGCGCCAGCTCGGCGCGGCTCAGCGGCGCCGGCATCGCCTCGACGCTCGCGCCGTCTGCGCCGGCCGGCGCATCGGCCCAGGGCGCGGCATCGTCGTGCGCATCGCTCGCTGCGGCAGCGGCGCCGTCGGCGGATTCGGCGGATTCGGCGGATTCTGCGGCCGGCGCGGCTGCGCGGCTGCGGCGCTCGGCCAGGATCTCGCGCTTGCGCAGCGCCAGCACGCCGCGCTGGAAATCGGACACGCTGCGCCGGCCCAGGTGCTGGTCGATCATCCACAGGTGCACGTCCTGCAGCGACTGGAAGCGGGTGTTCTGCACGGTCTGGAACGGCAATCCGTGCTTCTGGCAGATGCCGTAGCGGTTGTGCCCGTCGACCAGGATCTCGCCCCACAGCACCAGCGCATCGCGGCAGCCTTCGGCGAGCAGGCTGCGCTCCAGCGCGGCGTACTCGTCGGCGGTGAGCGGGTCGATGTAGGCCTTGAGGTCTTCTTTGACGACGATGTTCATCGGGGCGCGGCACGGTGTTGCGAGGGGGCCGGCATTGTAGAGACTTGCGCGCGGTCGCGCCTGGCAGCAGGCGTCGTTGACGCTGCCCCGGAGCGGGCACAGAATCCGCACGGCCTGGCGATCGGGGGATCGCGGCCCGGCCGAGGGAGGCGCGACGATGATCTTGTGGGGCTGGGGCGAGCGCAACGTCGCCTGTGGCGTGGAAGAACGCGAGTTCTGCAGGAACTGCGACCAGGAGCAGGCGTTTGCGATGCGCTTGCACTACTCGTATGGGCACTTTTACCATCTGTTCGGCTGGGTGCGCGAAAAGCAGTACCAGTTGGTGTGTCCGGTGTGCCGTCACGGCTGGCTGCTGAACCAGGCCAGCGCCGAGAGCAAGCTGCAGGCGGTGCCGATCCCGTTCCACCAGCGCTGGGGGTGGCTGGTGATGTTGGTGCTGGGCGTGCTGATCGCCGTGGCGGCGCTGCTGCGCAGCGGCGGTGCATAGCGGTCGCGCCAAGCGGCCTTCGCCAGCGCCACGCCAGGTCTGCTGTAATGCGCGGCCCCTGGCCGCCGACGTTTCGTTATGCCCGTTTCCGCAACCGCACGCCGCCGTCTGTGCTTGATCGCCGCCATCGTCGCGACGATCGCCGCCGGGCTGGCGTCGCGGCAGTTCCCCTGGCTGCTGCCGTCGTGGCTGGGCAAGTTTCCTGGCGATGCGCTGTGGGCGTTGATGGTCTACCTCGGCTTGGCGCTGCTGGCGCCCCGCGCGCGGCCGCTGCGGTTGGCCGTGGTGGCGCTGGCCGCATGCTGGCTGGTGGAAGCGTCGCAGCTGTACCGCGCGCCCTGGCTCGACGCGCTGCGCGCCACCACGGTGGGGCACCTGGCCTTGGGTTCCACGTTCGTGTGGATGGACCTGCTTGCCTACGCGGTGGGCGTCGCCGCCGGCGCATGGCTCGACCTGCGCTGCACGCGCCGATGAACGCGGGCCAGGATCCGCGGAAAACCATCACCGACGCTGTGGCTGCCGGCTTCGCAACGCATGGATACGCATCCCTGCCGCAATGCGCCGCAAACCCCAGGGAACTCGCGCTGTTCCACGAGTGCCTGAACCCCCGAGCGGCGATCGCTAGGGGAGGGCCGCCGCGCCGGCGCGAAGCGGCCGCAGCGCTCAGTCGACCACCACCTCGCTGATCTGCATCACCGGGGTCAGGTCGGTGTAGTTCTTGATGTCGCCGAGGATCTCGTCGGCATGCGGGCCGAAGCCGGCCTGGAACGCTTCCACCGAGTCGCTGAAGATGTGGCACATGCCGACATAGGTCGGATCGCTGCCGGGGGCGCCGCCGGACAGGCCCTTGTCCACGGTGTAGCGCTTGCAGGCCGCGCCCATGCGCGCCTGCAGCAGCGGCATGTGCGTGTCGCGGTAGTAGGCGTGGTCGAAACGGGCGCCGGGCGTATACGGGTACATCACGCTGACCTTGATCATGGAACGACTCCTGTGGCTGCGGCGGAAAGGGGGGCATGCTTCGTAAGTCGCGCCAGGCTACACCGTCGCACTGTACGCCCGTGCTGCGCTGCGGGATTCGCCGTCTCGGCCGTCACCGTTGTCGCGTCCTCGCGTCAGGACGCTCAGGCCCGAATGGATGCATCGGGATGCCGCTGCCGGGCCACATCGGCATTGATCGGCAAAGAAAGTTCGTCTCCATTCGTGTAGAGCGCGGCATCCAACCGGTCCATCTGCGCCTCATGGCCAGCAGTTTCAGCGATGGAATGCTGCTGCGATCACCTGGCCCTGCGATCTGCCTCGACGGTCGTATGTGTGCCATGCCGTCTTGCGGCTGCGCGTCGTCGAAACGAAGACTCGCCCAAAATTTCGCGCAGGATCGAATCCGGCCAAGGCACCGCGCTGGCCCGAATGGTCAGGTGGCTGCGTAGTCGAACGAACCGATATGTCTCACCGAGGCGCCAGCGGGATGGTGCGGCTGGTTTGGCGCAAACACGCAGATCGCCACATCAGCCAAGATGGTGCCATCCACTTCGTGCCGCCATTGATCCCAGTACGAAGCGTCGGACAGCAGTTCGTTCAATGCTTCCGGACTTCCCGACGCGGAAATGACCGTCTCGATGCAAGCGGGTTCGCAACGGCTCAGCCCGATCTCGCGCATGAATGGCGACGCTACGCCGTCGCCATCCTCGGTGTAGGTCCGATCGATGTAGCCTCGCAATTCTTCCATGGTGGCGAATCTGCCACTGGATACGAATACGTGAACGATGGACATAGGGGCAGTTTGGCGGGCGAACGAATCCGACCGTAGCACGATGCGCAGCCATCTGGCAGGGGAATGCGCCCGGTGATTCCGTCATGGCGTTCGTCGATAATTCCGGCGCCTTCAACGCGAACAAAAAAGTTCTTCGGCATGGGGTGCGCTGTTACCGCATCGTCGGCATCGCGAACTCGGCGTCGCGCGCGGCCGCCGGCCAGCGTGCGGTGACGGTCTTGAGCCGGGTGTAGAAGCGCACGCCGTCGGGGCCATGCACGTGCAGCGGGCCGAACAGCGAGCGTTTCCAGCCGCCGAAGCTGTGGAACGCCATCGGCACCGGGATCGGCACGTTGATCCCGACCATGCCGGCCTGCACGCGCCGGGCGAAGGCGCGCGCCGCGCCGCCGTCGCGGGTGAACACCGCCGCGCCGTTGCCGTATTCGTGCGCGTCGATCAGGTGCAGCGCGGCCTCGGCATCAGCCACGCGCACCACGCACAGCACCGGGCCGAAGATCTCTTCGCGGTAGATGCGCATGTCGGCACGCACGTGGTCGAACAGGCTGCCGCCGAGGAAGAAGCCAGCGGCCGCCGTCGGCGTTTGCGCGGCGCGGCCGTCGACCACCAGCGTGGCGCCATCGGCCACGCCGCTGTCGATGTAGCCGCGCACGCGTTCGCGATGCGCGGCGCTGATCAGCGGGCCCATGTCCGGTTCGTCGGCGCCGGCGCCCAGGCGCAGCGCGGCCACGCGCGGCGCCAGCCTGGCGACCAGCGCATCGGCCACCGCATCGCCCACGCACACCGCCACCGAGATCGCCATGCAGCGTTCGCCGGCCGACCCGTAGCCGGCGCCGAGCAGGGCGGACACGACGTCGTCCAGGTCGGCGTCGGGCAGCACCACCAGGTGGTTCTTGGCCCCGCCCAGCGCCTGCACGCGCTTGCCCAGCGCGCTGCCGCGCGCATACAGGTCGGCCGCGACCGGGGTGGAGCCGACGAAGCTCAGCGCCTGCACCTGCGGGTGCGCGAGCAGCGCGTCCACCGCCGGTTTGGCGCCGTGCACCACGTTGAAGACGCCGTCCGGCAGGCCGGCCTCGTGCAGCCAGTCGGCCAGCAGCAGCGAGGCGGACGGATCGCGCTCGGACGGCTTGAGCACGAAGCTGTTGCCGCAGGCCAACGCCACCGGCAGCATCCACAGCGGCACCATCGCCGGGAAGTTGAACGGGGTGACGCCGGCGACCACGCCCAGTGGCGCGTACTCGCTCCACGAATCCACGCCGCGGCCGACATCGACCGAGTGCTCGCCCTTGAGCAGGTGCGGGATGCCGCAGGCGAATTCCACCACCTCCATGCCGCGGGTGACCTCGCCGCGCGCGTCGGACACCACCTTGCCGTGTTCGGCGCTGATGCAGCGGGCGAGGGTGTCGGCATGCCGTTCGAGCAGTTCGCGGAAGCGGAACATCACCCGCGCGCGCTGCAGCGGCGGGGTCGCCGCCCAGGCCGGGAACGCCTGCGCGGCGGCGGTGACCGCCATGTCGACCGCATGCGTGCCGCCCAGCGGCACGCGCCGCGCCACCGCGCCGCTGGCCGGGTCGAACACCTCGGCGTAGTCGCCGCCGCGGAAATCGACGCGGCGGCCGCCGATGTAGTGGGACAGGGAGTCGGTCATGGTCGGTGTTCCTCGAAGGAAAAGCTCAGCCCAGCGCATCCAGCGGCCGCACGAAATCCTCGCCCAGCGCCTGCGCCACCGCGCGGTGGGTGAGCTTGCCGGCGTGCACGTTGAGGCCGTTGCGCAGGTCCTGGTCGTCGCGCAGCGCCTGCAGGCCGTGTTCGGCCAGCTGCAGCACGAACGGCAAGGTGGCATTGGTCAGGGCGAAGGTGGAGGTGCGCGCCACGCCGCCGGGCATGTTGGCCACGCAGTAGTGGACGATGCCGTCGACCTCGTAGGTCGGTTGCTGGTGGGTGGTGGCGTGGCTGGTCTCGAAGCAGCCGCCCTGGTCGATCGCCACGTCCACCAGTACCGAGCCCGGGCGCAGCAGCGCCAGCTGCGCGCGCGACACCAGCTTGGGCGCGGCGGCGCCGGGGATCAGCACCGCGCCGATCACCAGGTCGGTGTGCGGCAGGCATTGCTCGATCGCATCGCGGGTGGAATACAGGGTGGTCAGCTGGTGGCCGTAGAGTTCGTCGAGGTACTTGAGCCGTTCCAGCGAGCGGTCCAGCACCGTCACCCGCGCATGCAGGCCCATCGCCATGCGCGCGGCGTTGATGCCGACCACGCCGCCGCCGATCACCAGCACTTCGGCCGGCTTGACCCCGGGCACGCCGCCGAGCAGCACGCCGGAGCCGCCTTGCGCCTTCTCCAGCGCATGCGCGCCGGCCTGGATCGCCATGCGCCCGGCCACCTCGCTCATCGGCGCCAGCAGCGGCAAGCCGCCGTGGCCGTCGGTGACGGTCTCGTAGGCGATCGCGGTGCAGCCGGAGCGCAGCAGCGCGCCGGCCTGGGCCGGGTCCGGCGCCAGGTGCAGATAGGTGAACAGCAATTGCCCCGGGCGCAACATCGCGCACTCGTCCGGCTGCGGTTCCTTGACCTTGACGATCATGTCGGCCTGCGCGAACACGCTGGCCGCGTCGTCGGCCAGGCGCGCGCCGGCGCGTGCGTAGTCGGCGTCGGTCAGGCCGATGGCCTGGCCGCCGTCGCGCTGCACCAGCACCTGGTGCCCGTGCAGCACCAGTTCGCGGACCCCGGCCGGGGTCAGCCCGATCCGATATTCGTGGTTCTTGATCTCTTTCGGGACGCCGACCAGCATGAGCGGTTCTCCAGGCATGCGGCGCGCGTGGGGAGCGCGGAGCGGGTTGGGGTGAGGGCGGGGATCAGGGCGTGCTGCGGATCATGTCGGCGAGCACCGCGAAGATGCGGTCGATGTGCTCGCGCTCCACGATCAGCGGCGGCGACAGCGCGATGGTGTCGCCGGTGACGCGGATCAGCAGGCCGGCGTCGTGGAAGCAGCGTTCGAAGATCTCGTAGGCGCGCGCGCCGGGCGCATCCTTGCGCGGCGCCAGTTCGATCGCGCCGATCAGGCCGAAATTGCGGATGTCGACGACGTGCGGCAGGCCCTTCAGCGCATGGATCGCCTGCTGCCAGTAGTCGCCCAGTTCGATCGCCTTGTCGAACAGCTTCTCTTCCGCATAGGTGTCCAGCGTCGCCAGCGCGGCGGCGCAGGCCAGCGGATGGCCGGAATAGGTATAGCCGTGGAACAGGTCGATGGCGCCGGCCGGGCCGTGCGCGAACGCATCGTGGATGGCGTGCGAGACGAACACCGCGCCCATCGGCACGCAGCCGTTGGTCAGGCCCTTGGCGGTCGTCATCAGGTCCGGGGTGACGCCGAAGCGCTGCACGGCGAAGGCCTTGCCGACGCGGCCGAAGCCGGTGATCACCTCGTCGAAGATCAGCACGATGCCGTGCTTGTCGCACAGCTCGCGGATGCGCTGCAGGTAGCCGAGCGGCGGCAGCACCACGCCGGCCGAGCCGGAGATCGGCTCGATGATCACCGCGGCGATGGTCGAGGCGTCGTGCAGCGCGACCAGACGCTCCAGGTCCTCGGCCAGCTCCACGCCGTGCGCCGGCAGCCCTTGCGAGAACGCGTTGCGCTCGATGTCCAGGGTATGCCGCAGATGGTCCACGCCCGGCAGCAGCGGGCCGAACCATTTGCGGTTGTTGGGCAGCCCGCCGACCGAGATGCCGCCGAAGCCGACGCCGTGGTAGCCCTTCTCGCGGCCGAGGAAGCGGGTGCGCTGGCCCTCGCCGCGGGCGCGGTGGTAGGCCAGCGCGATCTTCATCGCGGTGTCCACCGACTCGGAGCCGGAGTTGGTATAGAACACGTGGTCCAGGCCGGGCGGAGCCAGCGCGACCAGGCGTTCGGCGAGCACGAACGGCAGCGGCGAGCCCATCTGGAAGGTCGGCGCGAAATCCAGCGTGGCGATCTGCCTGGACACCGCCTCGACGATGCGCGGCCGTGCGTGTCCGGCGTTGCAGCACCACAGCCCGGCGGTGCCGTCGAGGATCTGGCGCCCGTCCACGCTGCGGTAGTACATGCCCTCGGCCGAGGCCAGCAGCCGCGGCCGCGCCTTGAACTGGCGGTTGGCGGTGAACGGCATCCAGAACGCGTCCATGCCGTCCGGCGCCTGGGTGGCCTGGGTGGCGTAGCGATCGGCCAGCGCCTGGGAGGAGGGGGGCGACTCGGTGCTCATCACAGGCTCCACGCGAGAGAAGTGTTGAAAAAACTTTACACCAACCGGGCGCGTGGTGGCGGGCGGGCCTCCGCCGCGGCGCCGGCGCCTCTCCGCCGTGCCGCCGCCGGCTGCACAGCGCCGGAACGCACGAAACGGCGCCACGACAGGCCCGTGCAGGCGCGCATGCCGGCCGCCTCGCGCGGCGACCGGCAAATTGACCGCGAGGGCCGGCTGTGTAAAGTATCCGGCAACACCGCCAAGGCCTTCCTGATCACGCGATGGATATCGGCGCCCGCCTGCATCGGGTTCGCACCGCCCACGGACTGAGCCAGCGCGAGCTGGCCAAGCGGGTGGGCGTGACCAACAGCACCATCTCGCTGATCGAACAGAACAAGGTCAGCCCCTCGGTGAGTTCGCTGAAAAAGGTGCTGGACGGCATTCCGATCTCGCTGGCCGATTTCTTCACCCAGGACCTGCAGATCGGGCCGGCCGACGCGCCGTTCTATGCCGCCGACGAACTGCCCGATGTCGGCAGCGACGGCATCCACTACTACCTGGTCGGGCAACACCGTCCGCAGCGGCAGATGTGCATCCTGCGCGAGGTGATGCCGCCGGGCAGCGACACCGGCACCGCGATGCTGGTGCACGAGGGCGAGGAAGGCGGCGTGGTGGTGGCGGGCGAAGTGGAGATCACCGTCGGCACGCAGGTGCGCGTGCTGCGCGCCGGCGAGGGGTACTATTTCGAGAGCCGGGTGCCGCACCGGTTCCGCAACGTCGGCAGCGAGGCGGTGGTGATCGTCAGCGCCAACACCCCGGCCACGTTCTGAGCGCCAGCTGCGCCGCGGGGCTTGCTGCCGCCTCGCCGCGGCCGCACGACCCGTAGATCCGTTCCTTCCTCCCGACCCGGAGCTTCCGATGACCGCACCCCGCACCCGCGATGCCTGGCAGGCGATGGCCGACGCGCTGCAGCTGCGCACCCAGGCCTTCATCGACGGACGCTACGTCGCCGCGGCCAGCGGCAAGACCTTCGACTGCATCAGCCCGATCGACGGCCGCGTGCTCGGCCGGGTCGCCGAGGGCGAGGCCGAGGACATCGAACGTGCGGTCGCCGCGGCGCGGCGCAGTTTCGATGCCGGGCACTGGTCGCAAGCCAAGCCGGCGCAGCGCAAGAAGACCCTGCTGAAACTGGCGCAGTTGGTCGAGCAGCATGCCGACGAGCTGGCACTGCTGGAGTCGCTGGACATGGGCAAGCCGGTGCGCGACGCGCGCAGCGTGGACGTGGCGGCCACGGTGCGCTGCCTGGCCTGGACCGGCGAGGCGCTGGACAAGGTCTACGGCGAGGTGGCGCCGACCGGGCAGGACGAGCTGGGCCTGATCACCCGCGAGCCGCTGGGCGTGATCGGCGCGATCGTGCCGTGGAATTTCCCGCTGCTGATGGCCGCGTGGAAGATCGCCCCGGCGCTGGCGGCGGGCAATTCGGTGGTGCTCAAGCCCTCGGAGAAATCGCCGCTGAGCGCGCTGCGCCTGGCCGAACTGGTGGCCGAGGCCGGCATCCCCGATGGCGTGTTCAACGTGGTGCCAGGGTTCGGCAAGGGCGCCGGCGAACCGCTGGCGCTGCACATGGACGTGGATGGCCTGGTGTTCACCGGTTCCACTGCGGTCGGCAAGCGCCTGCTGCAATGCGCCGGGCTGTCGAACATGAAACGCGCCTACATGGAATGCGGCGGCAAGAGCCCGAACCTGGTGTTCGCCGACGCGCCGGACCTGGAGCAGGCGGCGCAGGCCGCGGCCGGCGCGATCTTCTACAACCAGGGCGAGGTCTGCACCGCGGCCTCGCGCTTGCTGGTGGAGCGCTCGATCAAGGACGCCTTCGTGGCCCGCGTGGTCGCCGCAGGGCGCGCGCTGCAGCCGCGGCACCCGTTCGACGACGATGCGGCGATGGGTGCGCTGGTGGACGAGGCGCAGACCCACCGCGTGCTCGACTACATCGCGCGCGGCAACGAGGAAGGCGCGCGACTGCTGCTCGGCGGCAAGCGCGTGGAGGTGGTCGCCGGAGGCTGCTACGTGGAGCCGACCATCTTCGACGAGGTCGGCCACGAGCACACCATCGCGCGCGAGGAGATCTTCGGCCCGGTGCTGTCGGTGATCGCCTTCGACGACGAGGCGCACGCGCTGCGCATGGCCAACGACAGCGACTACGGCCTGGCTGCGGGCGTGTGGACCCGCGACATCGGCCGCGCGCACCGGGTGGCACGCAAGCTGCGTGCCGGCAGCGTCTGGGTGAACTACTGGGACGGCGGCGACATGACCGCGCCGTTCGGCGGCTACAAGCAATCGGGCAACGGCCGCGACAAGTCGCTGCATGCGTTCGACAAGTACACCGAGATGAAGGCGACCTGGATCAATCTGGCGGTCTGAGCCGGGATTGGGGATTCGGGAGTGGGGATTGGCAAGTGCGCAGCATTGCGCTGTTCTGTAGGAGGGGCTTCAGCCCCGACGCCTTGCCGGTAACGCGTCGGGGCTGAAGCCCCTCCTGCAGGACGCGGCGGGTCACATCCCGACTCCCGACTCCCGAAATCCCGGCTCGGAAACCCGCTCCACGCGGCAGGCGAAACAGCCCTGGCGCGCATTGTGCAGATGCAGATAACGCACTTGCGGATCGGCGAAGGCCTGCACGATCGCGGCTGCGATCGTTTCGCCGGCATGCACGTCGGCGGCGACCATCATGTCGGCCGCATCGTAGCCGCGCAGCGAGATCAGCCGCCTGCGGATCGCGTCCGGCACCTGGCCCGGTGCCACGGTCGCGGTCTGCACGTGGCGGCGTACGTAGATCGGCCCGGCGGCACGGTACGGCGTGTCGGCCGGCTGGTGCAGGTAGTGCAGCAGCAACAGGTCCTCGCCGGGCTGCGCGTCTTCCAGGCTGATCCGGCATGGGAAGCCCGGGGTCTGGTCGGCGCGGACGCGGCGCGCGCCGTGCGCGTGCAACTGCGCATCGTCGAGGTCGAACAGCGGTGCGAACGGTGCGGCGGGCAGGCCGACGCAGACGAAGCTGGACATATGCGCTCCAAGAGAAGATCGGGCGCATAGCGTGCGCGCCGCCGCGGCGCCGCGCTGGCCGGATTCGGACACGGCAGCGGCCGCCGCACGCGAGCGCCTCGATCGGGCACGATGCCGGTCGCCGCCGCGTCGTTGCTGCGCCCCGGGCCGGTAGCGAAAGAGCGCGGGCAGGGGCGTGCGTGGAATCGCGTGCGGACTCAGTCCGGCACGTACTCGGCAAAGGTGAGCGGATGTTTGGGATCGGCGGCGTCCACCTTGTCCGTGGACTTCTTCAGCGCGTCGGCGTCCGGCGCCGGATCCGAATTCAGCTGCCAGCTCTGCTGGATGCGCTTGTGGAACAGCCAGGTCTTGCGCTCGGGCACGTAGCGGAAGGTGATGAAGTCGGTCCAGTGCTGGCCGCAGGAGACGCCGTTCTGCACGGTGAAGTAGCGGCCCTTGGCCGCGAACGGATCGTCGCTGTCGGTGAACGGATCGCACTGGCCGCCATCGTCGCGCTTGAGCACCACGTGGTCGTTGCGCGCGGCCAGCCGGTAGTGGCCGTCGGCCTGCTGCACGAAGATCAGCAGCGGCCGTGCCGGCGCCGGTTCGCGCTCGGCTTCGCCGCGTTGCTGCAGCGCCACCAGGTAGTCGGTGCGGCCGTCTCCGTCCAGGTCGGTGCGCAGCTGTTCCAGCGGCAGGTAGCCGGCCGGCAGCTGGCGCAGCAGGTCGGCGGGCAGGTCGGCGGCGCGGGCGCCGTGCGTGGCGAGCAGCAGGAGGCCGACAGCTGCGGCGACGCGGAGCGACATCGGCATTGGCATGGGAACGTTTCGGATGTTGAGGGGCGCAAAGCCTAACCGACGCGGCACGCGAACGGCCGGATGGCGCCGCCAGCGCGCCGCTGCGCGACGTCGTTTCCTGCGCGGATCTGCCGCAGCGTCCTGGTGCCGAGCAGGCGTGGCCGCCAAGAGCGTCGGGACTGAAGTCCCTCCCACGAGAAGCGCCGAACAGCCCCAGGCGCAGGCGCCCCGCCACCTGCTTCGCAATCCCGAATCCCGAATCCCGAATCACACCAGCCCGGCAAAGGCTTCCGCCACCCCCTGCACCCGCCCGCAGTCGTGCGCGTCGTAGCCGGGCAGAAGGCCGAGTTCGTGCTGGAACGTCTCGCTGCGCAGAAGGTCCACGATCGGCGCCAGGCGGCCGCTGTCCAGCGCCTCGCGGCGGCACAGCAGGAAATAGCGCTCGCTGGCGAGCGGGATGAAGTCCAGGCCGTAGCGCCGCGCCGGCGGTTCCAGGCCGAAACCGGCATCGGCCAGGCCGCTGGCGACGTAGGCGGCGACCGCGGCATGGGTCAGTTCCTCCATGTCGGCGCCATGCAGGGCGCTCAGCGGCAGGCCCTGCTGCGCCAGCAGGCATTCCAGCAGCAGGCGCGTGCCCGAGCCGGGTTGGCGATGGATGAAACGCACGTCGGCGCGCAACAGGTCGGGCAGGGCATGGATGCGTTTGGGATTGCCGGGCGCCAGCACCAGGCCCTGGGTGCGCGTGGCCAGGTGCAGCACGCAATCGCCGTGCGGATCGAGCCGGTCGCGGTAGTGCGCGAGCAGTTCGTTCTCCAGTTCGCCGATCGGCAGGTGCAGGCTGGCCAGGTCGCAGGCGTCGTTGCGCAGCGCGGCCAGGGCATCGTCCGGGCTGCGGTATTTCAGTTCCAGCGGCGCGCCGGCCAGGACCATGCAGCGGCGCAGCGTCTCCACCCCGAAGCCATGCGAGGCGTGCAGGCGCAGCGGCGCCGCTTCCTGCCGGAACACGCGCTCCAGTTCGGTCTCCAGCTCGCTGGCCAGGCTCTGCAGGGTCGGCGCCAGGCGTGCGGCGATGCGCTGCTCGGCCCACACCAGGCGCTCGCCGATCGGCGCCAGGCTGGCGCCGCGGCCGCGGGTGGCGCGCAGCAGCGGCTGTCCGAACAGGCGCCGCGCCTCGCGCAGCGTGCCCCAGGCATAGCGGTAGGACAGCCCGGTCTGGCGGCAGGCCGCGGCCAGCGAGCCGGTGTCGCGGATCGCCAGCAGCAGTTCCGCCAGTCGCGGCGGCAGGCGCTGCCCATCCTCGGTGTGCAGTTCCCATTGCGGCTGGATGGTCACCTTGTACACGCGGGTTGCGGCTCGCAATAGGCTTTCTACAGCCGATTATTAGACCATCCGACGCTCGGCGCCATCGTGCTTTCGTACTACGCTCGCCGCGCGCCTTGCGCCGGCCGTGCCGCCGAAGAGGCCATGTCCGATCGCCGATATGCGCTCCATCACATAAGACGCCGCTGCACCGGAGGGGAATCGAATGAGCGACTCGAGTAGCGCGGCCAGCGCCGCGCACACGGCCCATACCGGCCTGCTGGCGAAGGAACGCATCGTCGCCGGGCCGGGCTTCAACCGCTGGCTGGTGCCACCGGCCGCGCTGGCGATCCATCTGTGCATCGGCATGGCCTACGGCTTCAGCGTGTTCTGGTTGCCGTTGTCTAAGGCGCTGGGGATCACCGAAGCGGTGGCGTGCCCGGCGGACATGGGCTTCCTGTCGCGGATCGTGTCGGCCAGCTGCGACTGGAAGATCAGCGAGCTGCAGTGGATGTACACGCTGTTCTTCGTGCTGCTGGGCTGTTCGGCGGCGCTGTGGGGCGGGTGGCTGGAACGCGCCGGCCCGCGCAAGGCCGGCGTGGTCTCGGCGCTGTGCTGGTGCGGCGGGTTGGTGATCTCGGCGCTGGGCATCCATCTGCACCAGATCTGGCTGCTGTGGCTAGGCTCGGGCGTGATCGGCGGCATCGGCCTGGGGCTGGGTTACATCTCGCCGGTCTCGACCCTGATCAAGTGGTTCCCGGACCGCCGCGGCATGGCCACCGGCATGGCGATCATGGGCTTCGGCGGCGGTGCGATGATCGGCAGCCCGCTGGCCGATGCGCTGATGCGCCACTTCGCCGGCCCCGACTCGGTCGGGGTGAAGGAGACCTTCCTGGTCATGGCGGCGCTGTATTTCGTGTTCATGATGGCCGGTGCGTTCGGCTACCGGGTGCCGCCGAGCGGTTGGACGCCGGCCGGCTGGACCGCGCCGGCGGCCAGCGCCAACGCGATGATCACCGCCCACCACGTGCACGTGAGGAAGGTCTGGGGCATCCCGCAGTTCTGGCTGCTGTGGGGCGTGCTGTGCCTGAACGTCTCGGCCGGCATCGGCGTGATCGGCATGGCCTCGCCGATGCTGCAGGAAGTGTTCGGCGGACGCCTGATCGGCGTGGACGCCGGCTTCGGCAGCCTGGACACCGCGCAGCTGGCGGCCATCGCCGCGATCGCCGCCGGCTTCACCGGCCTGCTCAGCCTGTTCAACATCGGCGGGCGCTTCTTCTGGGCCAGCATGTCCGACAAGCTCGGCCGCAAGCACACCTACAGCGTGTTCTTCGTGCTCGGCATCGCCCTGTACGCGGCGGCGCCGTGGGCCGGCAAGGTCGGCGGCAGCGCGCTGTTCGTCGGCATCTTCTGCGTGATCCTGTCGATGTACGGCGGCGGCTTCGCCACCATCCCGGCCTACCTGGCCGACCTGTTCGGCACCCAGATGGTCGGCGCGATCCATGGCCGCCTGCTGACCGCCTGGGCCACCGCCGGCATCCTCGGCCCGGTGGTGGTGGGCTACATGCGCGAATACCAGCTGGGCCTGGGCGTGCCGCCGTCACAGGTGTACAACACCACCATGTACATCCTGGCCGGGATGCTGGTGCTGGGCCTGATCTGCAACCTGCTGGTGCGGCCGGTGGCGGCCAGGCACTTCATGACCGCGCAGGAACTGGCTGCGGAGAAGCAGCTGGCGCACGAGAAGGTCGGCAGCAACGGCGGCGCGGCGCTGGATGCGGCGCAGCTGGCGCAGGTCGGCCACGGCGGCAATCCGCTGCTGGTGGCGCTGGCCTGGCTTGCGGTCGGGGTGCCGATGCTGTGGGGCATCTGGGTCACCTTGCAGAAGGCGTTCGTGCTGTTCCACTGAATTTGCGGAAGGGAGGCGTCACCATGTACTCGCGTGCGTCTTCCCGGCCCGGCGCCGTCGCGCGCGGCGTGCGTCGCCATCGCGACGGGCGCACCGCGCTCACCCAGGACCTGGTGGCGGCCGAGGTGCCGGTGGCGTTCGCCTACAACGGCGAGCCGTTCGTGGTGATGATGGCCACTCCGGAAGACCTGCACGACTTCGCGCTGGGCTTTTCGCTCAGCGAGGGCATCGTCGAGGATCCGGCGCAGTTGCGGATCGCCAGCGTGGACACCTTCCTGGAAGGGGTTTCGCTGCAACTGCAGATCCCGCCCGCACATGCCGCGGCCCTGCAGTCGCGGCGCCGCAACCTGCAGGGCCGCAGCGGCTGCGGGGTGTGCGGCAGCGAATCGATCGAGGCGGTGCTGCGCGCGCCGCGGCCGTTGCCGGCCGGCGTCGCGATCGCGCCGGCGGCGCTGGCGCGGGCCTTGCGCGAGCTGCGCCAGCAGCAACCGCTCAACGCGATCACCGGCGCCACCCACGCCGCCGGATGGGCCGACGCCGACGGATGCGTGCAGCTGGCGCGCGAGGACGTGGGCCGGCACAACGCACTGGACAAGCTGATCGGCGCGCTGGCCAGCGCCGGCCTGGACGCGGCCAGCGGTTTCGCCGTGGTCACCAGCCGCGCCAGCTACGAGATGGCGATGAAGGCCGCCCAGGCCGGCATCCCGCTGCTGGCCGCCATTTCCGCACCCACCGCGCTGGCGATCGCGCTGGCCGACAGCGCCGGCCTGACCCTGATCGGTTTCGCCCGCGACCACGATTACGTCGTCTACAGCCATCCGCAGCGCCTGCACCAGGCCGAGCACGCCGGAGAGCCCGCATGAGCAAGAAAACCATCCAACCCTATACGCAGCCCGCCGGCGGCTGGGGCGCGTTGCGCGCCGTCGCCACCCACCTGCTGCAGCAGGACGTGGCGGTGCAGGGAGCCAAGACCCTGTTGCACGCCAACCAGCCCGACGGCTTCGACTGCCCCGGCTGCGCCTGGCCCGACCGCGATCACACCTCGACCTTCGAGTTCTGCGAGAACGGCGCCAAGGCGGTGGCCGCCGAAGCCACCGCGCGCCGCGCCACGCCGGAACTGTTCGCGCAGCACAGCGTCGCGCAGCTGGCCAAGTACAGCGACTACTGGCTGGAAGGGCAGGGCCGGCTGACCCATCCGCTGCGCTACGACAGCGCCAGCGACCACTACGTGCCGGTGGGCTGGGACGAGGCGTTCGCGCTGATCGCCACGCACCTCAACGGCCTGGCCTCGCCGGACGAGGCGATCTTCTACACCTCCGGGCGCACCAGCAACGAGGCCGCGTTCCTGTACCAGCTGTTCGTGCGCGAGTTCGGCACCAACAACTTCCCCGACTGTTCGAACATGTGCCACGAGCCGTCGGGCACCGCGCTCAAGTCGCAGATCGGGGTCGGCAAGGGCACGGTGTCGCTGCACGACTTCGAGCTGGCCGACGCGATCTTCATCTTCGGCCAGAATCCCGGCACCAACCACCCGCGCATGCTCGGCGAGCTGCGCCAGGCGGCCAAGCGCGGCGCGGCGATCGTGTCGTTCAATCCGCTGCGCGAGCGCGGCCTGGAGAAGTTCGCCGATCCGCAGGACAAGCTGCAGATGCTGCACAACGGTTCGACGCGGATTTCGTCGGATTATTTCCAGCTGAAGATCGGCGGCGACCTGGCCGCGGTCAAGGGCATCATCAAGCATGTGCTGGAGCGCGATGCCGAGGCCGCGCGCGCGGCGCAACCGCGCCTGCTGGATCTGCAGTTCATCACCCAGCACACCGCCAACTTCGACGCCTTCGCCGCGGACGTGATCGCCGAGCCGTGGGCGACCATCGTCGAGGAGTCCGGGCTGAGCGAGGCCGAGCTGCGCCGCGCCGGCGAGATCTACCTGAAAGCCGAACGGCTGATCGCCTGCTGGGGCATGGGCATCACCCAGCACAAGCATTCGGTGGCCACGATCCACATGATCGCCAACCTGCTGCTGCTGCGCGGCCATCTGGGCCGCCCCGGCGCCGGCGCCTGCCCGGTGCGCGGCCACAGCAACGTGCAGGGCGATCGCACGATGATGATCTACGAGAAGCCGCCGGCCGCGTTCCTGGACCGGCTGCAGGCGGTGTTCGGGTTCGATCCGCCGCGCGCATCCGGTTTCGACACCGTTGGCGCGATCGAGGCCATGCTGGACGGCCGCGCCAGGACCTTCTTCGGCATGGGCGGCAACTTCGCCACCGCCACCCCCGACACCGACGCCACGCATCGCGCGCTGCGCCGCTGCGACCTCACCGTGCACGTGACCACCAAGCTCAACCGCAGCCACCTGGTGCACGGCCGCGACGCGCTGATCCTGCCGTGCCTGGGGCGCACCGAGATCGACATCCAGGAGGGCGGTCCGCAGAGCGTCAGCGTCGAGGATTCGATGAGCATGGTGCACCTGTCGGCCGGCATCAATCCGCCGGCGTCGCCGGAGCTGCTGTCGGAGCCGGCGATCGTCGCGCGCCTGGCCGAGGCCACGCTCGGCACGCGCAGCGCGATCCGCTGGCGCTGGCTGGTCGCCGACTACGACCGCATCCGCGACCTGATCGCGCAGGTGTTCGAGGATTTCGCCGACTTCAACACGCGGGTGCGGGTGCCCGGCGGTTTCCGCCTGTCCAACACCGCACGCGACCGCGTGTGGGAGACGCCGGAAGGGCGCGCAGTGTTCAAGGCGCACGCGGTGCCCACCGACAATCCGATCCACCGCGCGCGCCGCCAGCGCCCCGAGCAACCGGTGTTCACCCTGGCCACCACGCGCTCGCACGACCAGTACAACACCACCATCTACGGCCTGGACGACCGCTACCGCGGCGTGTTCGGCGAGCGCCGGGTGTTGTTCATCAACGCCGCCGACATCGCCGACCTGGGACTGCAGGCCGGCGCCTGGGTGGACCTGGAAAGCCTCGGCGAGGATGGCGTGCAGCGCCGGGCCAAGCGCTTCCTGCTGGTCGAGTACAACATCCCGCGCGGCTGCCTGGCCGCGTACTACCCGGAAACCAACGGCCTGGTGCCGTTGTCCAGCTTCGCCGACGAGGCGCGCACGCCGACCTCCAAGTCGATCCCGGTGGTGGTGACGCCGCACCTGGCCGAGGCCGCCGACGCGGCACCGCGCGACATCGGCGTGGCGCTTGTCCGCTGATCCGGCGCTGACCCGGGCGCTGTTCGAGGCATTGGCGCCGGAGCCGGAGGGGATCGCCCTGGCACGGCTGTGCAAGCGCCTCGGCGTGCGCATGAGCGTGCTGCTGCGGACCCTGGCCTGGCTGGGCGAGGCCACCCTCGACGGGCGCGCGGGGCCGGGCTGGATCCGGGTGGAGACCCGCGGCGAGCGCGAGGTGGCGGTGCTGACCGCCGCCGGTCGCGCGCAACTGCCGCGCTGAGCGCGAAGCGGCATGGCGCTGCGGCGCCGCGGCCGATCTGCCAGAATCGGGCGGTTTCCCGTCGATGCCGCTTCCATGACCGCTGCCGCGCTTCCCGCTTCGCCCGTCAATTCGCCGCGCCGCGTGCTGTTGGCCAGCCTGGTCGGCACCACCATCGAGTTCTTCGATTTCTACATCTACGCCACCGCCGCGGTGCTGGTGTTCCCGAAGCTGTTCTTCCCCGAGGGCGACGCCGACGCGGCGCGGCTGCAGTCGCTGGCCACGTTCGCGGTGGCGTTCGTGGCGCGGCCGGTCGGCTCGGCGCTGTTCGGCCATTTCGGCGACCGCATCGGGCGCAAGGCGACGCTGGTCGCGGCGCTGCTGACCATGGGCCTGTCCACGGTGGTGATCGGGCTGTTGCCCAGCTACGCCAGCATCGGCATGTGGGCGCCGGCGCTGCTGGCGCTGTGCCGCTTCGGCCAGGGCCTGGGCCTGGGCGGCGAATGGGGCGGGGCGGTGTTGCTGGCCACCGAGAACGCGCCGCCGGGCAAGCGCGCCTGGTACGGCATGTTCCCGCAGCTGGGCGCGCCGCTGGGCTTCCTGCTGTCCTCCGGGATCTTCCTGCTGCTGGATGCGGTGCTGGACGATGCGCAGTTCATGGGCTGGGGCTGGCGCATCCCGTTCGTGGCCAGCGCGTTGCTGGTGGTGACCGGGCTGTGGGTGCGCCTGCGCATCCACGAAACCCCGGATTTCCAGAAGGCGCTGGAACGCAAGGAGCGGGTGGCGTTGCCGATGTGGACGGTGCTGTCGCGGCATGCCGGCGCGCTGCTGCTCGGCACCTTCGGCGTGTTCGCGACCTTCATGCTGTTCTACCTGATGACGGTGTTCGCGCTGGGCTACGGCACCGCGGTGCTCGGCTACGGCCGCGAGCAGTTCCTGCTGTTGCAGATGGTCGGCATCCTGTTCTTCGCCGCCGGCATTCCGCTGTCGGCGCACTACGGCGACCGCTACGGCACGCACTGCGCGATGATCGCGGCCGGGCTCGTCATCGTCCTGTTTGGGCTGGGCTTCGCGCCGCTGTTCAGCGCTGCGCATCCGTGGCAGCTGCTGGCGTTCCTGTCGCTGGGGTCGTTGTTCATGGGCCTGACCTACGGGCCCTGCGGCACCTTGCTGGCCGAGCTGTATCCGGTGCCGGTGCGTTACACCGGCGCCTCGATGTCGTTCAACCTGGCCGGCATCATCGGTGCGGCGCCGGCGCCGTACGTGGCCAGCTGGCTGGCCAAGCACTACGGCCTGCCATGGGTCGGCTACTACCTCAGTGCCGGTGCGGCGCTGAGCCTGCTGGCGCTGCTGGTGATCGGCGCCAGGCGCCGCTGAGGCCGCACGCGCGCGCTCAGGCGGCGTGCTCGACCCGGTTGCGGCCGCCGGCCTTGGCCAGGTACAGGTGCTTGTCGGCCTCGGCCAAGAGCGGATGCAGCGCATCGCGGCGCGCGTCGCTGGTGCATACGCCGATGCTGATGGTGATGCGCAGGGCCTGCCCGCCCACCTGCACCTGCAGCGTATCGATGCGCTGGCGCAGGGTCTCGAAATAGGCGCCGGCCGCGGCCGCGTCCAGGCCCGGCACCAGCATGCAGAATTCCTCGCCGCCGAAGCGCGCCACCAGGTCCTGCGGGCGCGCATGCGCGGCCACCGTCGCCGCCACCGCGCGCAGCGCGTCGTCGCCGGCCTCGTGGCCCCAGCTGTCGTTGATGTGCTTGAAGTGGTCGATGTCGAGCATCGCCACGCTGACCGTGTCGCTGCGCGCCAGCCATTGCGGCAACAGGCGCTGGCTCTGTTCCAGGAAATGCCGGCGGTTGGGCAGGCCGGTGAGGAAGTCGCGCGTGGCCAGGTCCTGCAGCGTGCCGATCAGTTCCAGCTGGTCCACGTTCTGCGACACGCGGCAGAAGAACTCTTCGCGCGAGAAGGGCTTGCGCAGGAAATCGTTGGCGCCGTTCTTGAGGAAGCGCGGCACCAGCGACGGGTCGCTGTTGCCGGACAGGCCGATCACCGCCAGCTTGTCGCGGGCGCGGATCGCGCGCAGCCGGCGGGTGAATTCCACCCCTTCCATGCCCGGCATTTCCTGGTCCACCACCGCCAGGCGGATCGCCGGATTGGCCTCCACCGCCTTCAGTCCGGCGGCGCCGTCGGCGGCTTCCACCACCTGGTAGCCATACATCGCCAGCAGGCTCGCGGCGTAGGCGCGGGCCGAGCGCGAATCGTCCACCACCAGTGCGGCGATGCTGCGGTTGCGCGCCAGCCGCTGCACCAGCCAGGCCAGGTAATCGATGCTGCCGGGCGCGTTCTTCAAGACGAAGTCGATGATCTGCTGGGTCAGCACGCGCTTGCGCAGGCTCTCGTCGTAGACCCCGCTGACCACCACCGTGGGCAGGCCGCGGGCGACGAAGAAATCCACCACCGTGTCGCGGTCGCCGTCGGCCAGCACCAGCCCGGTCAGGGCCAGGAACCAGGAGCCGCCGTCGTCCAGCGCGTGCGCCGCTTCGGCCAGGGTCGAGACCACGGTGACCGGCAGTTCCACCCGCTGCTCGATCGCTTCGCGCAGCAGCCCGGTGAACGTGCGCGAATTCTCCACCAGCAGGATGCGCTGCTGGGCAGCCCCGCTTTCGCTGGCGAACGGATAGGCCGGCAACGGTTGCAGCATGCGAGCCGCGCAGGGCGCCCTCGGGGAGTAGACCTCAGTTAGCGGCCGTGCCGCGGGCAACTTTAGACCGTCCGGCGGCGGGTGCATGCCGCCGCCGCGGCGCGCTCACCACAGCGCGTCGCGCAGCTTGTACCAGGACATCGCCGCCACCAGCAGCGGCGTGCGCAACGCACGGCCGCCGGGGAACGGCGCGTGCGGAATCCTGGCGAACAGGTCCAGGCGCTGCGACTGCCCGGCGATGGCCGCGGCGATGGCGTCGCCGGCCAGGCCGGTGGCGGCCACGCCATGGCCGGAAAAGCCCTGCGCGAAGTACACGTTCGGGGTCAGCCGGCCCCAATGCGGGGCACGGTTGCGGGTGATGTCGACATAGCCGCCCCACACGTAGTCCAGCGCGACCTCGCGCAGCTGCGGGAACACCCGGCGCATGCGCCGGGTCATGACCCCGCGCAGGCCCGGTGGCGGCAGCGAGGAATAGCTGGCGCGGCCGCCGAACAGCAGGCGGTGGTCGCGGCTGAGGCGGAAATAGTCCAGCGCCCAGTTGACGTCGGCCACCGCCATGTCGTTGCCGATCAGTTCGCGCGCCAGCGCCGCGCCCAGCGGCGCGCTGGCGCCGATGTAGGTACCGACCGGCATGATCCGCGATTCCAGCTCCGGCGCGATGCCGCGCAGCCAGGCGTTGCCGGCCAGCACCGCGAAATCGGCCTGCACCTCGCCGTGCGCGCTGCGCAGGATCGGCTGCGCGCCGCGCACCAGCGCGGTCACCGGCGAGTGCTCGTAGATGCGCACGCCGGCGGCCAGCGCCGCGCGCGCCAGCCCGTGCGCGTATTCGAGCGGGTGCAGGTGGCCGCTGGCCGGGTCGTACATCGCGCCCAGGTAGCGCTCGCTGCGCAGGTGCGCGCGCAACTGGTCGCGGTCCCACCACTGCAGCGGATAGTCGTAGCGCTGCGCCATCTCGACGATGCCGGCCTGCAACGCGCGCACCTGGCGCGGCTTGATCGCCACGTGCGCATGGCCGTCGCGCCAGTCGCAGGCGATGGCGTGGCGCTGGATGCGGTCGCGCAGCAACTGCATGCCGTCGCGCGAGAAATCGAACAGCAGCCGCGCCTCGGCGCTGCCGAGCAGCGTTTCCAGCGTGTGCTGCTCGCAGCCGTAGCCGACGATGGCCTGGCCGCCGTTGCGCCCGGACGCGCCCCAGCCCACACGCTGCGCTTCCACGATCGCGACCTGATAACCGGCCTCGGCCAGCGTCAGCGCCGTGCTCAACCCGGTATAGCCGGCGCCGAGAATGCACACGTCGGCCCGCACCTGGCCGCGCAGCGGCGGCTGCGGCGGCAGTGGCGTGGCGCTTTCGGTGTACCAGTTGCGGGAGGGCTGGGGCATTGAGGGGCGGGGATTCGAGATTGGGGATTGGGGATTCAAAGCGCCTGGCTGCATGGAAGGCGGGTGGCGGGAATGTCGCTTCTACGAATCCCCAATCCCCAATGCCGAATCCCGGCCCCTCACACCGTACGCAAATACCACCGGTAATCCAGATCGCTCACCTGCGCATGGAAATCCAGCATCTCGCGGCGCTTCTGCTGGCCGTAGACGTGGCGGAAGCGGGCGCCGAACCGATCGGCGACGAAGTCGCTGGCGAGGAATCCGGCGATCGCGCCGCGCCAGTCCGGATGGCGGATCTCGGTCTGTGCGTAGGCGTTGCCCTGTACCGGCGGACCCGGGTCGAAGCCATGCTGCAGGCCGTGCTCGATGCCGGCCAGCACCGCCGCGGCGACCAGGTATGGATTGGCGTCGGCGCCGGCGATGCGGTGCTCGATGCGGGTATTGGCCGGATCGCTGTACGGCACCCGCATCGCCACGGTGCGGTTGTTGAAGCCCCAGCTGTCGTTGAGCGGCACGAACGCATTGCGCACGAAGCGGCGGTAGCTGTTGGCGTGCGGGGCGAACAGCAGCAGGCAGTCGTCGGCGCTGCGCTGCAGGCCGCCGATGGCATGGCGCAATGCGTCGGCCGGTGCCTGCGGCGTGCCGGCGAAGACGTTGTCGCCGGCGTCGTCGAGCAGGCTCACGTGCAGGTGCAGGCCGCTGCCGGACTGCGCGGCGAACGGCTTGGCCATGAAGCTGGCGAGCAGGTCCTGCTGCTGCGCGATCGCCTTGATCGCGCGCTTGAGCATCAGCGCGTCGTCGCAGGCGGCCAGCGCGTCGCCGCGGTGCTTGAGGTTGATCTCGAACTGGCCGGGCGCGTACTCGGCGACCGCGGTATCGGCGGGGATGCCCTGCGCGCGGCAGGCCTGCGCGACCGCGTCGGTGAAGCCGCGCTGGTCGTCCAGCTCCTGCATGTAGTAGACCTGGGTGCTGTCGTTGCGCAGCCCGGTGTGCGCCTGCAGCGGCGGTTGCGGCCGGCCGTCGGCGTCGGCGCGCGGATCGAACAGGTAGAACTCCAGCTCCACCGCGATCACCGGGGTCAGCCCGCGCGCGCGCAGCCGCGCCAGCACCCGCGCCAGCACTTCGCGCGGGGCGATGTCCAGCGGGTCGCCGGCGCCGTCGCGCATCGCCAGCAGCAACTGCGCCGAGGGCACCGGCGCCCACGGCACCGGCTGCAGCGTGCCGGGGACCGGGAAGCACAGCCGGTCCTCGTCGCCGATGTCGTAGCCCAGGCCGGTTTCCTCGACCGTATTGCCGGTGATGTCGGTGGCGATCAGCGACATCGGCAGGCATACGCCGTCGCGATAGACCTTTTCCAGCGCGTCGCGGGCGATGCGCTTGCCGCGCAGCAGGCCATTGCTGTCCGGCAGCAGCAGGTCGATCTGTTCGCAGCCGGGGATGCGTTGCAGGGCCTGGGCGGCGTCCGGGGGCAGGGGCGGAGCGTCGTGGGTGCGGGTCATGGTGGCGGCCTGCGGGAGTGCGACGAGCTTAGCAGAGCCGGGTTCGCGTCAAGAATACTCAACAGGCCGATGCGCCGGCAGCGTGGACGCGACGGGCGCCGCGTCTGCGCGCCCGCCGTCCCGATCCTGTAACAAAGCGCGCTGCGCCGGATACGGGCAGTGGCCGTGCGTCCGTGCTGGCTGCCGTGCGCCGCCGTGGTGTGTTGTAAAAATAAAACGCCCGGGGTAACTTGCGACGACGCCACACGAGCTCTTCGCATGGCTGTATCGCCCCTGGTCGGCCTGTCGACCGATCGCAAGCTCATCGGCCAGCATCCGTTCCTGGTCGCTGGAGAAAAGTATCTGCGTGCCGCGGTCGATGGCGCCGGCGTGACGCCGGTGCTGCTGCCGTCGCTGCAGCCGCCGGTCGCACCGCGCGACTGGCTGGCGCGGCTGGACGGCCTGTTGCTGACTGGCGCGGTCAGCAACATCGAACCGCATCACTACGGCGACGAACCCAGCTGGCTCGGCAATCCGCACGATCCGGCGCGCGACGCCAACACGCTGGACCTGATCCCGCAGGCGATCGCGCTCGGCCTGCCGATCCTGGCGATCTGCCGCGGCTTCCAGGAAGTCAACGTGGCCTTGGGCGGCAGCCTGCACCAGAAAGTACATGCGGTGCCCGGCCTGTCCGACCATCGCGAGGACACCCAGGCCGCGCTGGACCTGCAGTACGCGCCGGTGCACGAGGTGACCCTGAGCGAAGGCGGCTGGCTGGCGGACATCGCCGGCAGGGAGCGGGTGCGGGTCAACTCGCTGCACGGGCAGGGCGTGGCCCGGCTCGGCGGCGACCTGATCGTGGAGGCGCGCGCGCCGGACGGATTGATCGAGGCGTTCCGCGGTATCGGTCCCGGCTTCCTGCTGGGCGTACAGTGGCATCCGGAATGGCGCGTCCTCGACGACCCGTTCTACCTGGGCATCTTCCAATCCTTCGGCGATGCCTGTCGCCACTACGCGGCTCGCCGCACGCATTGAATCGAATTCCCCCATGGCCAGCCGACCGCGCTCCCGCAAGAACACCCCCGAACAGCAGGAAAGCTCGCTGCGCCGTTGGCTGAAGGATCGCCACATCACCGAAGTCGAGTGCCTGGTGCCGGACATCACCGGCAACGCGCGCGGCAAGATCATTCCCGCGGCCAAGTTCTCCCACGACTACGGCACGCGCCTGCCCGAGGGCATCTTCGCCACCACCGTCACCGGCGAGTATCCCGACGACTACTACGACCTGACCTCGCCGTCGGACTCGGACATGCAGCTGCGCCCGGACCCGGATACGGTGCGGATGGTGCCGTGGGCCACCGACCCGACCGCGCAGGTGATCCACGACTGTTACACCAAGGACGGCCAGCCGCACGACCTGGCGCCGCGCAACGTGCTGCGCGGCGTGTTGCAGGCGTATGCGGCGATCGGCTTCAAGCCGGTGGTGGCGCCGGAGCTGGAGTTCTTCCTGGTGCAGAAGAACACCGACCCGGACTTCCCGCTGCTGCCGCCGGCCGGCCGCTCGGGGCGGCCGGAGACGGCGCGGCAGTCGTACTCGATCGACGCGGTCAACGAGTTCGACCCGATCCTGGACCTGATGTACGACTACTGCGACGCGATGGAACTGGACGTGGACACCTTGATCCACGAATCCGGCGCGGCGCAGCTGGAGGTCAACTTCACCCATTCCGATGCGCTGTCGCGCGCCGACCAGGTGTTCCTGTTCAAGCGCACGATGCGCGAGGCGGCGATGCGCCACGGCGTCTACGCCACGTTCCTGGCCAAGCCGATGGAGAACGAGCCGGGCAGCGCGATGCACATCCACCAGAGCCTGGTCGACAAGCACGGCAAGAACGTGTTCAGCGGGCGCCGCGCCGGCGAGTACAGCCGCACCTTCGCGCACTACCTGGCGGGGTTGCAGAAGTACGTGCCGATGGCGATGGCGGTGCTGGCGCCGAACGTCAATTCCTACCGCCGGCTGATGTTCGGCGAGGTGTCGCCGAGCAACGTGCTGTGGGGTTTCGACAACCGCACCTGCGGGCTGCGGGTGCCGATCGACACGATCGAGAACATGCGGGTGGAGAGCCGTTTCGCGGGCTCCGACGCCAATCCGTATCTGGCGATGGCGGCGACGCTGGCCTGCGGGTTGCTGGGCATCCGCGAGAAGCTGGAGCCGACCGAGCCGATCAGCGGCAACGGCAAGGAGATGGGCTACCAGTTGCCGCGCTCGCTGGGCGAGGCGCTGGACGAGCTGGAGCGGTGTACGCCGCTGCAGGAGATGCTGGGGCCGCGTTTCGTGCGCGCCTATATTTCGGTCAAGCGCAAGGAATACGAGACGTTCTTCCGGGTGATCAGTTCGTGGGAGCGGGAGTTCCTGTTGTTGAACGTGTGAGTCCGCCCTTGTTTGCGATGGCGGATCGGGAAGGCTGCAATCGCCGGCTGTTGCTGTTGCTTTGCTTTTGATCTACCGGGCCCCCTCAGCGCGGCAGACCCGGCGGGCGAATACCCGAAGGGCGGCGCGCAGGATGCGCGACGTTTTTCGTT
>NZ_JACSQX010000006.1:345567-384574 GCF_014836395.1 Xanthomonas bonasiae | reverse complement strand
CTCCGAAACCACCGCCGCCGAAGCCGCCGAAGCCGCCTCCGAAGCCGCCGCCGCCCCAACCACCGCCACCGCCGCCGACCGAGCGGCCCGGCGAGATGCCCGACAGCAGGCCCAGCACCAGCCCGATGGCGCCGGTCAGCGCGCCGACGAACAGCGACAGGCTCAGCAACAGGCCCACGCCGCCGCCGGCGAGCGCCGCCAGCACGCCGCGCAGCAGCCGCGGCGCGCGCGCGAACAGCAGTTGCGCGACGAAGGCGGCGAACAGCCCGGCGAAGAAACCCAACGGCAGCTTGCCGCCGGAGCGCCCTTCGGCCGCATGCGTGCTCACCGGCGGCGGCAACTGTTCGCCGTCGATCAGCTTGACCAGCATCGCGGTGGCCTCGGCGATGCCGCCGGCGTAGTCGCCGGCGCGGAAACGCGGCGCCAGGTACTCCTGGATGATGCGGTTGGCGGTGGCGTCGGGAATCGCGCCTTCCAGGCCATAGCCAGGCTGGATGCGCACGCGCCGGTCGTCCTTGGCCACCACCAGCAGCACCCCGTCGTCCACGCCCTTGCGGCCGATCTGCCACTGGTCGAACACGCGCTGGGTGTACTGCTCGATCGTCTCCGGCGCGGTGGTCGCGACCACCAGCACCTGCAGCTGGCTGCCCTTGCGCTGCTGCAGTTGCACCGCCTGCTGCTCCAGCGCGAGGCGCTGGGTCGGCTGCAGGGTGCCGGTGGTATCGACCACCGGCGTGTCCAGCGGCGGGATCGGCGCCTCGCCGGTCGCCTGCGCCCAGGCCAGCAGCGGCAACAGCGCCAGCAGCAGCATCCCGAGCCAGGCATGCCGGCCGCGGCGCGCGGGGCGGTGGCGGGTGGTGGTATCGCGCATTGCGGACTCCTGCCGACGCAATCGCGCGGCGGCATCGAAGGGTGGACACCACAACGGTGGCGTGGCCCGGGAAGCGGCCGGTGGGCTCACGCCGCCGGCCCGGCTGCACACACCGGCTGCACGCCGCAGCGCGGGCCGGCGCGACGCGGCGCCATCGTCGGCACCGCCACGCGCTGCAGTGCGCTTACTGCGCCGGTGCCGGCTGCGGCTGCGGCTGCGGCTGCGGCTGCGGCTGCGGCGCAGTCTGCGCCGGCTGGCCGCCGAAGTTCACCGCCGGCGCCTCGGAGATCTGCGCCTCGTTGGCCACGCTGAAGTTCGGCTTTTCCTTGTAGCCGAAGATCTTCGAGGTGATCACCTGCGGGAACGAGCGGATGTAGGTGTTGTAGTCCTGCACCGCCTGGATGTAGCGGCCGCGGGCCACGGTGATGCGGTTCTCGGTGCCTTCCAGCTGCGCCTGCAGATCGCGGAACGACTGGTCGGACTTGAGGTTGGGGTAGTTCTCGGTGACCACCAGCAGCCGCGACAGGGCGCTGGACAGCTGGCCCTGCGCCTGCTGGAACTGCTGCAGCGAGGCCGCATCGTCGGCGTTGACCTGGACCTGGCCGACCCGCGCGCGCGCATTGGTGACGTCGGTCAGCACCTGGCGCTCCTGGTCGGCATAGCCCTTGACCGTGTTGACCAGGTTCGGGATCAGGTCGGCACGGCGCTTGTACTGGTTCAGCACCTCGGACCAGCCGGCCTTGACCGCCTCGTCCTTCTGCTGGATCGCGTTGTAACCGCAACCGGACAACAGCGCCACCACGGCGGCGAGGAACAACGAGCGGGACAACAGGCGCATGGCGCTCTCCGGGGTAAAGACAGGGCGCAGCTTGCCACGCCTCCCGTGAAAACGCAGCCGCGGCGGCGTCAGCCGTTCACCACTGGCCGGCGCCGGGCACGTTGTGCGCGGCGGCGCGGCGGCGCATCAGCAGGTTCAGCCATTCCACCAGCACCGAGAAGCCCATCGCCGCGTAGATGTAGGGCTTGGGCACGTGCACGTCCAGGCCGTCCAGGATCAGCACCACGCCGATCATCAGGATGAACGCCAGCGCCAGCATCTTCACCGTCGGGTTGGCGTCGATGAAGCGGCCCAGCGGGTTGGCCGCCAGCAGCATCACCGCCACCGCCAGCAGCACCGCCGCCACCATCACCGGGATGTGCTGGGCCATGCCGACCGCGGTGATCACCGAATCCAGCGAGAACACGATGTCGATCACTGCGATCTGCGCGATCACCATCCAGAACACACCCGAGGCCTTGCTGGTGGTCGGGTCGGCGTCTTCGCCGCCGGTGATCATCTCGCGGATCTCCATCGTGCCCTTCACCAGCAGGAACACGCCGCCGACGATCAGCACCAGGTCGCGCACCGAGATGCCCATGCCGGCGACGCTGAACAGCTCGCCCTGCATCCGCGCCAGGAACGCCAGCGACACCAGCAGCGCGATGCGGGTCAGGCACGCCACCGCGATACCGAACTTGCGCGCGGCCGGGCGTTGCGCCTCCGGCAGCTTGCCCACCGCGATGGAGATGAACACCAGGTTGTCGATGCCCAGCACGATTTCCAACGCGCTCAGCGTCAGCAGCGTCAGCCAGGTGTTGGGATCGGCGAGAAACTCGAAAGCCATGGGGTCGAATCCTTTAACGGTAAAAAAGACAGGCGGACGTCACAGCACGCGCGGCAGCAGGATCAGGCCCCAGCACAGCACGACATTGGCCAGCATCAGCAGCACCGCCGCCGAGCCCATGTCCTTGGCGCGACCGGCCAGTTCGTGGTGTTCCGGGCCATAGCGCTCGATCACCGCCTCGATCGCGGAATTGAGCAGTTCCACCGCCAGCACCAGCAGCAGCGAGCCGATCATCAGCGCCTGCTGCACCGCTCCGTCGCCCAGCCACAGCGCCAGCGGCGCCAGCAGCACGAACAGGCACACTTCCAGCCGGAACGAGGATTCGTGCAGCCAGGCCGCGCGCAGACCCTGGTACGACCAGCGCAGCGCCATCAGCATCCGGCGCGGTCCGCGCGGCAGGTGCCCGAATTGATCGGCCATGGCTCAGGCCCGGCCTGGGGAACGAAGACGCGACGGCGACGGCCGGAAGGGAACGGTCATGGGCGATGGCGAAGCGGGCTAGGCGCCAATTTTGCCACAAGCCCCCGCTCGCCGCTGAGCCGGGCCGCCGCCGGCGGCGGATTTGCCTGCGGCGCGGCGCCTGCGGCACCATCGCCGCTCCGTTGTCGTTAGGAGGTGCTTCATGCCCCGTTCGCCGCTGCGCACCGCGCTGCTCGCCACCTGCCTGTTCCTGCTGGGCCTGCAGTCGGCCCTGGCGCTCACCCTGATGCCCCCGCCGCAGATTCCGCAACAGGTCTCCAGCCCGGACTGGGAACAGGACATGCAGCGCTTCGCCAAAGCCGATGCCGCGCATCCGCCCAAGCCCGGCGGCGTGCTGTTCGTCGGCAGTTCCTCGATCCGCTTCTGGACCTCGCTGGCCAGCGATTTCCCCGGCGTGGACACGCTCAACCGCGGCTTCGGCGGCTCGGAGATCCGCGACAGCACCTGGTATGCCGACCGCATCGTGGTGCCGTACCGACCGCGCCTGGTGGTGTTCTACGCCGGCGACAACGACCTCAACAGCGGCCGCAGCCCGCAGCAGCTGCGCGACGACTTCCTGGCCTTCGTCGCGCGGGTGCGCCGCGACCTGCCCACCACCCGCATCGCCTACATCTCGATCAAGCCGAGCCCGGCGCGCGCGGCGCTGCTGCCGCAGGCGGCCGAAGCCAATGCGCTGATCCGCAAGGCCGCCGCCGGACTGAAGCGGGTGGACTTCATCGACGTGTCCACGCCGATGCTCGGCGCCGACGGGCAACCGCGCGGCGAACTGTTCGGCCCGGACCACCTGCACATGAACGCCGCCGGCTATGCGCTGTGGCGCGACACGGTGCGGCCGTACCTGCAGCGCAAATAGGAAATAGCGCCCGCCCGGCCGCCCGAAGGGCTACCCTTGGCGGGCGTTTTCCGTTATCCCCAGCGTGGAGTTGCACAGGATGCCCAGGGCCCTGGTCATCGAAGACGATGAAGTGACCGCCCGCGACATCGTCGCGGAACTCGGCGCGCATGGCTTCACCGCCGTGTGGATCGCCAACGGCCGCGACGGCCTGCAGCACGCGCTGGCCGACGGCTACGACATCATCACCCTGGACCGCATGCTGCCCGGCATGGACGGCATCGACGTCGTCTCCGAACTGCGCAAGCGCGCGGTGGAAACGCCAGTACTGATGATCAGCGCGCTGTCGGAGGTGGACGAACGCGTGCGCGGCCTGCGCGCCGGCGGCGACGACTACCTGACCAAGCCGTTCTCGCCCGACGAGCTCGCCGCGCGCGCCGAAGTGCTGCTGCGCCGCCGTCGCAATGCGAGCGCCACGCCGGAAACCCGCCTGCGCGTGGCCGACCTCGAACTCGACCTGGTCCGCCACAACGCATTGCGCAACGGCCAGCCGCTCGCGCTGCTGCCCACCGAATTCCGCCTGCTCGAATTCCTGATGCGCAACGCCGGCCAGGTGGTGACCCGGCAGATGATCTTCGAGCACGTGTGGGGCTTCCATTTCGATCCGGGCACCAACGTGATCGACGTCCATCTCGGCCGCCTGCGGCGCAAGATCGACGGCAACGGCCAGCCGCCGCTCATCCGCACGATGCGCGGCTCGGGGTATGTGCTTGCGCCCGCTGAGTGACGCCTGGCGTTCGGCCACCTCGCGGCTGATCCTCATCTATGGGGCGCTGTTCGCGGTGTGGTGCATCGTGCTGCTCGGCGTGGTGCAGTGGGAGTCCTCGCGCTACCTGTCGAACGTGGTCGACCAGATGCTGGCCGCGCGCATCCATTACCTGGAGAACACCGATCCCAGGCGCCTGGCCGACACCGTGGCCGCGGCCAGCGCCATCGATATCCAGGGCTTCATGTGGGTGGGCCTGTTCGACGCGCAGGGGCGCCGCATCGCCGGCAACATCAACGCGGTGCCCAAGGGCATGGCCGAGGACGGGACGGTCAGCCCCATCGAGGCCAGCCTGATCGACGCCGGGCACGGCAGCCAGACCCGCGCGCGCGGCATCGCCCGGCAGCTGCCGGACGGCCGGCGCCTGGTGGTGGCCAAGGAAAGCACCGTCATCGACGGGCTCAGCGGGATCATCTGCCGCGGACTGCTGTGGGGACTGTCGTTGACCCTGCTGCCCGGCGTGCTCGGCGGCATCCTCATCGCGCGCGGCCCCGCGCGGCGCATCCGCGCCATCCAGCACGCCATGGACCCCATCCGCCAGGGCGACCTCAGCGTGCGCCTGCCGGTGTCGCGCGGCGGCGACGAGGTGGACCTGCTCGCGGCCACCGTGAACCAGACGCTCGGCGAGATCGAGCGCCTGCTCGGCGAAGTGAAGGGCGTCACCGACAACATCGCCCACGACCTGCGCACCCCGCTCACGCGCATGCGCACGCGCCTTTACCGCCTGCAGCAGCAGTTCGCCGGCCGCCCCGAAGGCGAGCAACTGGACGATTGCGTCGGCGAGATCGACACCGTGCTGACCCGGTTCCGCGCCCTGCTGCGGGTATCGGAGCTGGAAGACCGCCAGCGCAGCGCCTGCTTCGCGACGATGGACCTCGGCGCCCTGCTGAACGATGTCCATGACTTCTACGCACCGCTGGCCGAGGACCGCGGGCAGGCCTTCGAGCTGGCGCTGGAGCCACTGCCGGCCGTGCGCGGCGACCCCCATCTGCTGTTCGAGGCACTGGCCAACCTGGTCGGCAACGCCATCAAATTCACGCCAGACGGGGGAACGATCCGCCTGATCGCATTCACCGACCAGGCCGGCAACGCCCGCATCGACGTCGCCGATACCGGACCCGGCATTCCGCCCGAGGAGCGCGAGGCCGTCTTCCGCCGGTTCTACCGGGGCGACCAGACGCGTGCCAAACCAGGCTGCGGACTGGGGCTGGCGATCGTCAGCGCCATCGTGCGCCTGCATGGCTATGCGCTGCGCGTGGGCGGCGACGCGCGCGGGGCGGTGTTCTCGGTGCTCTGCCCGGCCGCCGCCCCGCCGCCGGAAAGCCGCGCGGCCACCTCCTGCCGCGCGAAACCGGCCAGCCTCGAGGCACTGGGCGAGAGCGTGCCGGATGCACGCCCACTGGCGCCGTGATCGGCGGGCAAGCCCTTCAGCCATCGCGTTTTTTCGACCGCCGCCTGCGCGTCTAAATAAATCTTAACTACGCCCAGGGAAGGTCCGGGAGCAGAATCCGCCGCGACGCAACATTCGCGCACGGAACCCGCCCTCCATGATTGGCATCGTCCGGATCGCCCTGACGCGACCGTATACCTTCATCGTTCTCGCCCTGCTGATCCTGATCGTGGGACCGCTGGCCGCGTTGCGCACGCCCACGGACATCTTCCCCGACATCAGGATCCCGGTGATCGCCGTGGTCTGGCAGTACAACGGCCTGCCGCCCGAGCAGATGGCCGGGCGCGTGTCCTCGCCGTTCGAGCGCGTGCTCACCACCACGGTGAACGATGTCGAGCACATCGAGGCCAGCTCGATCCAGGGCTTCGGCATCGTCAAGATCTTCTTCCAGCCGGGCGCGGACATCCGCACCGCCAACGCACAGGTCACCGCCGTCGCGCAGACCATGCTGCGGCAGTTGCCGCAGGGCACCACGCCGCCGCTGATCCTCAACTACAACGCGTCCACGGTGCCGATCATCCAGCTGGCATTGTCGGGCGAAGGCCTCACCGAACAGAACCTGGCCGACCTCGGCCTCAACATCATCCGTCCGCAGCTCACCTCGGTGGCCGGCGCGGCGATCCCGTATCCGTTCGGCGGCAAGACCCGCCAGGTGCAGATCGATATCGATCCGCCGGCGCTGCTAGCGCGCGGGCTGTCGGCGCAGGACGTGGCCAACGCCCTCGCCGCGCAGAACCTCATCACCCCGGTGGGGACGCAGAAGATCGGCAGGTACGAATACACGCTGCAATTGAACAACTCGCCGTCCGACATCGAGGAACTGGGCAACCTGCCGGTGAAGGTGGTCGACGGCGCCACGGTGTTCATCCGCGACGTGGCCCACGTCCGCGACGGTGCGCCGCCGCAGAGCAATATCGTGCACGTCGACGGCGATCGTTCGGTGCTGATGACGGTGCTGAAGAACGGTTCGGCGTCGACGCTGGCGATCATCGCCGGGGTCAAGGAGCGGGTCGCGGCGATGAAGGACGCGTTGCCGGCCGACCTCAAGATCGTCCCCATCGGCGACCAGTCGCTGTTCGTGAGCGGCGCCATCGAGGGGGTCGCGCGCGAAGGCGTGATCGCCGCAGCGCTGACCAGCCTGATGATCCTGCTGTTCCTCGGCAGCTGGCGTTCGACGCTGATCATCGCCACCTCGATCCCGCTGGCGATCCTCAGCTCGATCGCCGCGCTGTCGGCGATCGGCGAGACGCTGAACATCATGACGCTGGGCGGTCTGGCCCTGGCGGTCGGCATCCTGGTGGACGATGCCACGGTGACCATCGAGAACATCAACTGGCACCTGGAGCAGGGCAAGGACGTGGAGACGGCGATCCTGGACGGCGCGGCGCAGATCGTGACGCCCGCCTTCGTCTCGCTGCTGTGCATCTGCATCGTGTTCGTGCCGATGTTCTTCCTGCAGGGCGTGGCGCGCTTCCTGTTCGTGCCGATGGCCGAGGCGGTGATGTTCGCGATGATCGCCTCGTTCGTGCTCTCGCGCACGCTGGTGCCGACGCTGGCGAAATACCTGCTGCACCCGCACGCGCCGCATACCGACCTGCACGGCGACGGCCATGGCCAACCGCCTTCGCGCAATCCGCTGCTGCGCTTTCAGCGCGGTTTCGAGAAGCGCTTCGAGGCCCTGCGGGCCAGCTACCACGCATTGCTCGAAACCGCGTTGGTGCGACGCAGGCTGTTCGTGCCCGGTTTCGTGGCCTGCGTGGCGCTGTCGTTCCTGCTGGTGCCGATGCTGGGCCGCAACTTCTTCCCGTCGGTGGATTCCGGCCAGATCCTGATGCACGTGCGTGCGCCGGTCGGCACGCGGGTGGAGGAGACGGCACGCCTGTTCGCCGACGTGACCGGCGCGGTGCGCGCGCTGATTCCGAAGGAGCAGCTCGGCAGCGTCGTCGACAACATCGGCCTGTCGTCGTCGGGCATCAACAACGCCTACAACAACACCGGCACCATCGGCTCGCAGGATGGCGACATCCAGATCGCGCTGAACGAAGGCCACGCGCCCACCGCCGACTACGTGCGCCGATTGCGCCAGACCCTGCCGCGCCAGTTTCCCGGTGTCGTGTTCTCGTTCCCGCCGGCCGACATCATCAGCCAGATCCTGAACTTCGGTTCGCCGGCGCCGGTGGACCTGCAGATCCGTGGCCCGAACCTGGCGGCCAACTTCGGCTACGCCAACCGCCTGCTGCGCGAGATCCGCCGCGTGCCGGGCGTGGTGGACGCGCGCATCCAGCAATCGCAGGCCAGCCCCGGTTTCAACGTGAACGTGGACCGCAGCCTTGCGCAACAGGTCGGCATCACCGAGCGCGACGTCACCAGCAGCCTGGGGGTGAACCTGGCCGGTTCCAGCCAGATCGCGCCGACCTTCTGGCTGAATCCGCAGAACGGCGTGTCGTATCCGATCGTGATGCAGACGCCGCAGTACAGCCTCGACAGCCTGCCGGGCCTGGAGAACGTGCCGATCAGCCCCAGCTCGGGGAGCGGCGGCGCGCAGATCCTCGGCGGCCTGGCGACGGTGTCGCGGACCGCGACCAACGCGGTGGTCAGCCAGTACAACATCAATTCGATGGTGGAGATCTTCGCCGCCACCCAGGACCGCGACCTCGGCGCGGTCGCCGCCGACATCCAGAAGATCGTCGACGCCAACCAGAAGTTCCTGCCCAAGGCGTCCAGCACCGCGTTGCTCGGCCAGGTGCAGACGATGAACAACGCGTTCTCCGGGCTCATCTTCGGCCTGCTCGGCGCGATCGTGCTGATCTACCTGTTGATCGTGGTGAACTTCCAGTCGTGGAGCGATCCGTTCGTGATCGTGACCGCGTTGCCCGCGGCGATCGCCGGCATCGTGTGGATGCTGTTCGCCACGCATACCAGCCTGTCGGTGCCGGCGCTGACCGGCGCCATCATGTGCATGGGCGTGGCCACGGCCAACGCGATCCTGGTGGTGAGCTTCTGCCGCGAGCGCCTGGCCGAGCACGGCGACGCGGCCAAGGCCGCGCTCGAGGGCGGCTTCGTCCGCTTCCGTCCGGTGCTCATGACCGCCCTGGCGATGATCATCGGCATGGCGCCGATGGCGCTGGGCATGGGCGAAGGCGGCGAGCAGAACGCGCCGCTGGGCCGCGCCGTCATCGGCGGCCTGATTTTCGCCACCACGGCCACGCTGTTCTTCGTGCCGATCGTCTTCAGCATGATCCACAGCCGTCGCGCCCATCCGTCTTCCCCCCCGGCGAACGCCTCCGGAGAGTCCCTGCATGTCGCCTGATACCCCGCACACCCGGCCACCGCGCCGCCTCCGCCTGGCCGGCATCATCGCGCTGATCGTGGTCCTGGCCATCGTCGTCGCCGGGGTCGCCACGCGCGCCAACGACGCACGCACGCTGCGCGTGTGGACCGACGACCAGGCCATGCCGACGGTGCAACTGGTGACTCCGGAGGCTGGCCAGGGCGACAGCGCGCTCAACCTCCCGGGCCGCCTGCAGGCGTATGCGCGCGCGCCGATCTACGCCCGCACCAGCGGCTACCTGAAATGGTGGAAGGCCGACATCGGCAGCAAGGTGAAGGCCGGCGACGTGCTCGCCGAGATCGAAACCCCCGACCTGGACCAGCAACTGCTCCAGGCCAGGGCCGACCTGGCCAGCGCCCGCGCCAACGCGGCACTGGCGCAGACCACCGCCAGGCGCTGGCAGGCCATGGGCAATTCCGACTCGGTCTCCAGGCAGGAAGTGGACGAGAAGAGCGGCGACTACGCGGCCAAGCGCGCGCTCGCGCAGGCCGCGCAGGCCAACGTCGAACGCATCCAGGCGCTGAAGGGCTTCGCCAAGCTGGTGGCGCCGTTCGACGGCACCGTCACCGCGCGCGAGACCGATGTCGGCGCGCTGGTCAACGCCGGCGGCGGCGGCCAGGAACTGTTCGTGGTGTCCGACACGCGCAAGCTGCGCATGTACGTGAACGTGCCGCAGAACTACGCGCCGTCGGTGCGCCCGGGCACCAGCGTGACCCTGACGGTGCCGGAGTATCCGGGCCAGACCTTCGCCGGTGTCGTCGACAGGTCGTCGGGGGCGATCAACGCCGCCTCCGGCACCACGCTGGTCCAGGTGGCCGTGGACAACCAGGACGGCAAGCTGCTTTCGGGCGGCTATGCCAGCGTCACCTTCGCGCTTGCCGCCAACGCCACGCTGCTGCGCGTGCCGGCCAGCGCGCTGGTGTTCGACGACAAGGGCCTGCGCGTGGCGGTGGTCGATGCGCACGACAAGGTGGCGTTCAAGACCGTGACCATCGCCCGCGACTTCGGCAAGACCGTGCAGCTCGGCTCGGGCATCGCCGCCGGCGACCGCCTGATCGAGAGCCCGCCCGATGGCCTGGCCGAAGGCGATCGCGTGCGCATCGCTGCGCCCAAGCCGGCAGGCGAACATGCAAAGGTCTGATCGCGCACGCGCACGGCTTGCCGCGACCGCGATGGTGGCGTCGCTGGGCCTGGCGGCCTGCTCGCTGGCGCCTACCTACCAGGCACCCGAGGTGCCGGTGGCGGCGCAGTACAGCGATCCCCATTCGCCGTGGGTGGAAGCGCAGCCGGCCGACCGTCTCGACCGCGACGGCTGGTGGAAGGTCTACGGCGACGACCGGCTCGACCAGTTGCAGGCGCGCCTGCTGGCGAACAACGCCACGCTGGCCGCCGCGCTTGCCCATTACCAGCAGGCCGAGGCGTTCACCCAGCAGGCCCGCGCCGGGTACTTCCCGACCCTGGGCCTCGACGGCAGCGCCGCGCGCAACCGCCAATCGGATACGCGCCCGCTGCGCGGCGCCACTTCGCCGGCCTACTACGACGCGTACACCGTCGGTGCCCAGCTCGACTACGAAGTGGACCTGTGGGGCCGCGTGCGCGACACCGTCGCCGCTGGCGAAGCGCAGCAGGCCGCCTCCGCCGCCGATCTCGCACAGGCGCGCCTGAGCCTGCAGGCGCAGCTCGCCGACAGCTACCTGCAACTCAACGGCTACGACCGCCAGATCCAGGTGTTGAGCGAAAGCATCGACGCGTTCGGCAAGGCCTTGCAGCTCACCCAGTCGCGCCATGCCGGGGGGATCGCCTCGGCCCTGGACGTGGCACGCGCGCAGACGCAGTTGTCCAACGCCAAGTCGCAGCGCACGCAGGCGCAAGCGCAACGCGCGCTGGTGCTGCATGGCATCGCGGCGCTCGTCGGCGATTCCGCGTCCAGCTTCCAGCTCGCGGCCAACACCGTGCGGGTGCCGGTGCCGATAATCCCGCTGCAGGTGCCTTCGACGCTGTTGCAGCGTCGCCCGGACATCGCCGCCGCGGAGCGGCGTACCGCAGCGGCGAACGCCCAGGTGGGCATCGCGCGCGCCGCGTTCTTCCCGCAACTGACCATCGACGGGCAAGGCGGGTGGCAGAGCGATCGCTGGGGCAGCATCGCCACCGCGCCCAACCGGTTCTGGGCCATCGGCCCCAGCCTTCTGCTGAACGTGTTCGATGGTGGTCGCCGCAAGGCAGGCGTGAAAGCGGCGCAGGCCGCGACCGCCGAGGCCGGCGCGAAATACCGCGACGTGGTGCTCACTGCCTTCGCCCAGGTCGAGGACAACCTCAGCTTGCTGCACGACCTGGGCACGGCGTTGACCGATCAGCGCGCGGCGGCCGATGCCGCGCAGCGCTCGGTCGACCTGTCGCTCAATCATTACCGCGAGGGTGCCGTCGGCTACCTCGAGGTGGTGCAGGCGCAGACGGCCGAACTCGATGCGCGGCGCAGCGTCATCGATCTGGAAACCCGGCAGTTGCGGGCCAGCGTCGCCTTGATCCGCGCGCTGGGTGGCGGCTGGGAGGCAGGCGAAAAAACCTGACGTGGCGTCGATCGCGCCCGGAAACATCCTGCCTTGTCGTCGGCGTGGGCCTGCAATGGCGATCGTCCCAGCAAACGCCCCGCCGAACGCGCGTCACGCCAGCGCCGGTCACTTGGCCGGATCGAACCTGACCGTGGCGGTGGTGCCGCCGCCTTCCGTGCTTTCCAGCCCGATCCGCCAGCCGAAGCGCTCGCACAGCCGGCGCACGATCGACAGCCCCAGCCCGGTGCCCTGCGGGCGGTCGGGCTCGGCACGGAAAAACGGCTCGAACGCGCGCTGCAGCGCTTCGTGCGACATGCCGATGCCGGTATCGCGGATGCTGATCCGGTCGCTGCCGATCTCGACCACGATGCTGCCGGCATCGGTATAGCTGCAGGCGTTGCGCAGCAGGTTGCTGACCACCACGTGCAGCACCCGCGGCGGCGCGTGCAGGCGCGTGGCGGCCAGCATGCTGACGCTCAGCGTCACCGGCTTTCCGGTCAACAGCTCGCGCGCGTTCTCTGCCTCGTACTCGACCACGTCGGCGACCTCGAAGGTCTCGCTCTGCGGCACCACGTCCGCCTCGCGCGCCAGGATCAGGAACGCGTCGATCACCGCCTCCATGTCGCGGCCGGCGCGCTGGATGCGCTGCAGGCTGCGGCCCAGCCGCGGCGGCAGGTCGGGATCGGTCATCGCGATGTCGCTGGCGACGCGGATCACGGTCAGCGGCGTGCGCAATTCGTGGCTGGCGTCGCGGGTGAAGTTGCGCTCGCGCGACACGTGGTCGGTGACGCGCAGGGCCAGCGCATGCAGCGCGGCGGCCAGTTGCCGCGATTCGCCCTGCACGTCGGCCGGCAGGTTTTCCGGCGCCAGGTCGGCGGTGGACGGATGCCGCGGGTCCCATTGCGACACGCGCCGCGCCAGCCAGTTCACCGGCGACAGCAGGCGCCGCGAGGCGCGATGGGTCAGCCACCCCACCACCACCACCGCGACCAGGGTCAGCAGCGCCGGCACGATGCCGAACCAGAACGCCAGGCGCTGCGCCTGCGCGCGCAGGAACACCAGGTACAGGCGCCCGGCCTTGGTGTCGTCGACCAGGACCATCTCGCCGCCGGGGCGGTTCTCGTGCAGGCCGGGCTCCAGGCCGCGCAGATTCGCCGGCACCGCCGCATCCGATTGCCCGGCCGGCACCAGGTAGCCGTGCAAGGTGTGGCTGTTCGGCGGCGGCTGCGAGGGAGACTGCGCGTACAGGCGCCAATAGTGCGCGGCTTCCTGCCGCATCACCGACCCCACCAGCGAGTGCTGCACGACCGCCACCACCAGGTAACTGCCCAACGCGACGATGCAGCCAGCGAACAGGATCCGGGCGATCAGGGCAAGGCGGATTTTGCGCGGCAAACCGTGCGGCATTACAGCTTCCGTGTGACGTCGCCGCGATTATAAGAGGGCGAATGGTGAATCCGCCGTGCAAGCAGGCCCCGTTGCCGGGGCCTGCCGCGTAACGAACGCCGGCCTCTCAACGAAAGCCGGCGCCGCTCAGCTCATCGGCTGGGCGATGTCGGCGATGCGGTAGCCGGCGCTCTGCACGGTGTGCAGCAACGGCCGGTCGAACGGCTTGTCGATGATCTTGCGCAGGTTGTACAGATGGCTGCGCAGCGTGTCCGAATCGGGCAGGCCGTTGCCCCAGATCTCGCGCTCGATCTCCTGGCGGGTGACCACGCGCGGCGATTCGCGCATCAGGATGGTCAGCAGGCGCAGGCCGATCGGCGACAGCTGCAGCTCGGTGCCGGCACGGGTCGCCCGCATGCTCACCGGATCCAGCACCAGATCGGCCACCTTCAGCACTTCCGAGCCCACCTGGCGGCGCTCGCGGCGGATCAACGCACGCAGCCGCGCTTCCAGTTCCTGGATCGCGAACGGCTTGGTCAGATAATCGTCGGCGCCGAAGCCCAGGCCGGTGAGCTTGTCGTCGAGCGTGTCGCGCGCGGTCAGCATCAGCACCGGCGTGGACTTGCGCGCGTCGTTGCGCAAACGGCGACACACTTCGATGCCGTCCAGACGCGGCAGCATCAGGTCCAGCACCACCACGTCGTAGCTGTTCTCCGCCGCCAGGCGATAGCCGTCCAGGCCATCGCAGGCGTAATCCACTTCGAATCCGCGGCCTTCCAGGTATTCGCCGATCATTTCGGAGATGTTGCGGTTGTCCTCGACGACCAGAACGAGTCCGGAGGTTTCCTTGGTCTGACGCATAGAGCTTCCTCAGTCTTCAGCTTTGTGAAACATGCCGGAAACCCGGTGGTGACCGCGTGAAGACCGCTTCATATGCCTGACCGGCGCAAGAATCACCCGCCGATCAAGGGTTTGAGCTTGGGCCACACATTGTCCAGCACCTTCGGCTGGCCGGCGGCGGTGGGATGCAGGCCGTCGTCCTGCATCAGCGCCGGGTTCAGCGCCACGCCTTCCAGCAGGAACGGCAGCAACCCGGTCTGGTACTGTTTGGCCAGGTCGGCGTAGACCGCACGCAACCGCTGCCGGTAGGCCGGCCCGTAGTTCGGCGGCACGTCGATCCCCAGCAACAAGACCTTCGCGCCGGCGTTACGGCTGAGCACGATCATCTTCTCCAGATTGCCGCGCAGCTCCGCCGGGGTCAGCCCGCGCAGCGCGTCGTTGCCGCCGAGTTCGATCACCACCACCGCCGGCCGGTGCTTCTGCAGCAGCGCCGGCAGCCGGGTCAGCGCGCCGGAAGAGGTCTCGCCGCTGATGCTGGCATTGACTACGGCCGGTGGCGCCTGCATCTGTTGTTGCAGGCGGCGCTCCAGCAGCGCCACCCAGCCGGACTGGACCGGGATGTTGTGCGCAGCGCTGAGGCTGTCGCCGACCACCAGCACCGGCCCCGTCGCACCTTTGGCACAGGCGATGGCGGGCAGCAGCAGACACCATGCCAGACAGGCCAGGAGCCAGGCGCTGCGCGTCCAGGCAGGCGTTCCTTTCGTATCGTTGCCACGCATCCGGAGATTTCCTCATCGACAGTCTGGCCCCCACTCCCCGCACCGGCATCGCGATCGACGTGCGCGATGTCGGCAAATCCGTCAGCGGACCGGAGGGCACGGTCCACATTCTCGACAACGTCGGATTGACCATCGGTGAAGGCGACAGCGTCGCCATCGTCGGCGCTTCCGGTTCCGGCAAGACTACCCTGCTCGGCCTGCTCGCCGGCCTGGACCTGCCGACGCGCGGCGAGATCGTGCTCGCCGGGCAGTCGCTCAACACGCTGGACGAGGAAGCGCGCGCCGCGCTGCGCGCGCGCGAGGTCGGCTTCGTGTTCCAGAGCTTCCACCTGCTGCCGTCGCTGACCGCCGCCGAAAACATCGCATTGCCGCTGGAACTGGCCGGGCGCGAGGACCCGGCGCGGGTGCGCGAGGTGCTGGAGGCGGTCGGCCTGACCGCGCGGGCGCGGCACTACCCGCGGCAGCTGTCCGGCGGCGAGCAGCAGCGCGTGGCGCTGGCGCGCGCGTTCGTGGCGCGGCCGAGGATCCTGTTCGCCGACGAACCCACCGGCAGCCTCGACCAGGCCACCGGCCAGCAGATCAGCGACCTGCTGTTCGCGCTCAACGCCGGCAGCGACACCACCCTGGTCCTGGTCACCCACGACCTGCGCCTGGCGCAACGTTGCGAACACCGCTACCGGCTCGACCGCGGGCGCCTGCGCCAGGCCGAAGCGGTGGCCGACGCATGAACGTGCTGCGCCACGCCGCACGCGCGCTGCGCCGCGAGCTGTTCGCCGGCGACCTGCTGACCGTGTTCGCCGCGCTGGTATTGGGCGTGGCGGTGATGACCGCGGTCGGCACCCTGGTCGATCGCGTCACCCTGGCGCTGACCGGCAGCGCCGCCGAGGTGATCGGCGGCGACCTCGGCGTGACCGGGCGCCAGGACATCCCCGCCGCGTTCGCCGAACAGGCGCAGCGCCGCGGCGTGCGCCACACGCGCCTGGTCAGCTTTCCCAGCGTGCTGTTCCATGGCGATGCCAGCCAGATGGCCAACATCAAGGCGGTCGACGTCGGCTATCCGTTGCGTGGCGAGTTGCTGGTCGCACGCGACACCGCCGGCGCCGGCAGCGAGCGCGCCGGCCCGCCGCCGCGCGGCCAGGCCTACGCCGATCCGCGCCTGCTCGAAGCGCTGGGGCTGAAGCTCGGCGACGACCTGGAATTCGGTGCCGGCACGCTGCGCGTGACCCGGGTGCTGCGCGCCGAGCCGGACGCTTCCGGCGAACTGATGCAGCTGTCGCCGCCGCTGCTGGTCAACCGCGCCGACGTCGATGCCGCCGGCCTGCTCGGCCCCGGCAGCCGCGCCTCCTACCGGCTGATGTTCGCCGGCGCGCCGGGCGAGATCGCCGCGTTGCGCGAATGGCTGCAGCCGCGCGCCAAGGCGTTCCGCCTGGTCGGCATCGAGGACACCCAGCGCGGGGTGCGCGGCGCGTTCGACCGCGCCGGCCGCTTCCTCGCCCTGACCGCGTTGCTGGCGGTGCTGCTGGCCGGCGTCGCCACCGCGCTGGCGGCCAACCGCTTCGCGCTGCGCCGCATCGACAGCGTGGCGGTGCTGCGCTGCCTGGGCGCGCGCCAGCGCGACATCCTCGGCGCGCTGGCGCTGCAGTTGCTGCTGCTGGCGATTCCCGCCTGCGCGCTCGGCGTGGGCCTGGGCATGCTGGCGCAGATCGGCCTGGTCGAAGCGCTGGGCAGCCTGATCCCGAACCGGCTGCCGCTGCCGCAGGCGACCCCGGCGCTGGCCGGCGCCGGCATAGGCCTGTTGCTGCTGCTCGGCTTCGGCCTGCCGCCGCTGTTGCGGCTGCGCAACGTGCCGCCGATGCGCGTGCTCAACCGCAGCTTCGCCGCGCTGCCGCCGACCTCGCTGCTGGTCTACGCCGCCGCGCTGGTCGCCACCGTGGTGCTGGCGGTGTACGCCACCGGCGATGGCGTGCTCGCGGCCTGGGTGCTGGGCGGGCTGACCCTGCTGGCCGCGCTCGCCGCAGCGGTCGGCGGCCTGTTGCTGGCCCTGCTGCGGCGGCTGCAGTCGCGCCTGCGCGGGCCGTGGAAGCTGGGCCTGGCGGCGCTGACCCGGCGCCGCGCGCTGAGCGTGGTGCAGCTGGTCGGGCTGTCGCTGTCGCTGTGCGCGCTGCTGCTGCTGGCGGTGATCGGCCCGGGCCTGCTCGGCCAATGGCGCGACCGGCTGCCGGCGGACACGCCGAACTACTTCCTGATGAACATCCAGCCCGACCAGGCCGAGCACGTGCTCGGCACGCTGCGCGGGCTGGGCGTGACGGACGCGGCGGTGGAGCCGTTCAGCACCGGCAAGCTGGTGGCGATCAACGGCAAGCCGCCGCAGCGCCAGGAGCAAGGCCCGGAGGACGATGGCGATGGCGCCGATCGCCCGATCAACTTCTCCTGGCGGCACGCATTCCCCGCCGCCAACCGCCTGCTATCGGGCCGTTTCTGGGCCGCCGACAGCACCGCGGCGGAAGCGTCGGTGGAGGAAGCCTGGGCGCAGCGCTACGGCCTCAAGCTCGGCGACCGCATCACCCTGCTGCTCGGCGAGCAGCAGCGCAGCTTCACCGTCACCAGTGTGCGCAAGGCCGACTGGGATTCGTTCCGGGTCAATTTCTTCCTGTTGCTCAACGCCGGCGCGGTGCAGGACGCGCCGTACAACCTGATCTCCGCGTTCCACCTGCCGCGCGGTTCCGCGGCGCAGTTGAGCGGCCTCAGCCGCACCTATCCGAACGTGTCGCTGCTGGACATCGACGCGATCCTGGGGCGGGTGCGCGAGGTGATCGACCAGGTGGCGCAGGCGGTGCAGCTGGTGATGGGCTTCAGCCTGCTGGCCGGCGTGCTGGTGTTGCTGGCGGCGCTGCAGGCCACCGCCGGCGAGCGCCGCTACGACAGTGCGGTGTTGCGCACGCTGGGCGCGCGCCGTGGCCAGTTGCGCGGCGCGGTGCTGGTGGAATTCGGCGCGCTCGGCCTGCTGGCGGCGATCCTGGCGGTCGGCGCGGCGGCGGGGATCGGCGTGGTGGTGGCGAAACAGGCGTTCCAGCTGACGCTGTCGCCGCCGTGGCCGGCGCTGCTGCTGGGCGGGGTCGGCGGCGTGCTGCTGAGCCTGCTCGCCGGCTGGTCGGGCACGCGCCGCATCCTGCGCACGCCGCCGGCGTTGGCGCTGCGCGAGAACTGAGCGCAGCGCGGCCCGGCATGCGTGTGCGTGGCGAGGCCGCAGGCGTCGGCTAACGCACGCTCGCGACCGGCAGCAGCGATGTGCACCGCCGATGGAGATCGGCGGTGCACTACGAATCTCCAATCCCCAATCCCCAATCCCGCGCAAGCAACATATGCCGGTTGCGTATAAGCACCATCCGAATCGTTGCTTCAGCGCACGCCTGACCCTGCCTACAGTGCAATCGATGCCGCGTGCCGTGCGCGCGGCGCTGCATCCTTCGCAGACGAGGTCAGACGATGGCACGCGCCTCCACCGCAACACGGCCTGCCCCCGCGACATCGGCAGTCCGCATCGAACCGTTCGCTGCGCCGCTGGGCGCGCAGGTGCTGGGTCTGGACCTGTCGCAACCGCTGGACGCGGCCACGTTCGCGCTGCTGCATCGCGCGCATCTGCACTATCACGTGCTGGTGTTCCGCGATCAGCGCATCACCCCGGCGCAGCAAGTGGCCTTCAGTCGCCGCTTCGGCCCGTTGCAGATCCATGTGCTGCGCCAGTTCCAGCTGCGCGAGCAGCCGGAGGTGCTGGTGGTGTCCAACATCAAGGAGAACGGCCAGCCGATCGGGCTGGGCGACGCCGGGCACTACTGGCACTCGGACCTGTCGTACAAGCCGACCCCGAGCCTGGGCTCGATGCTGCTGGCGCAGGAGCTGCCGGCCGAGGGCGGCGACACCCTGTTCGCCAACCAGCACCTGGCCTGGGACACGCTGCCGCCGGAACTGCAGCGCGCGGTCGACGGCCGCCTGGCCGAGCACAGCTACCTGGCCAAGTACGAAGCGCTGCGTGCGCGCAATCCGTGGCGGCCGGCGCTGACCCAGGCGCAGATCGACGAGGTGGCGCCGGTGCGCCATCCGATCGTGCGCACCCATCCGGAAACCGGGCGCCGCGCGCTGTTCGTCAGCGAACACTTCACCACCCGCATCGTCGGCCTGCCGCAGGACGAAAGCGATGCGCTGCTGCAGGCCCTGTTCGCCCATAGCAGCGCCGATCCGCTGGTCTACCGGCATCGCTGGCAGGCGCACGACATGGTGTTCTGGGACAACCGCGCGGTCACCCACCTGGCCGGCGGCACCCCGGACCATCTGCGCCGGCGCCTGCACCGCACCACCATCGAAGGCGACGTGCCGTTCTAGCCCGGCAACAGCTCATTGCCCCGCCACTCCGCCCTTCCCCGCAACGGAGCGACGCATGACCGCTTTCGATTCACCTGCTGTTTCCCTGGCCGCAGTGCGGTCCGCTGCCGCGCCGCAGCGCAGGCCGCTCTGGTGCGCCGCCGCGTTGCTGGCGATCGCACTGCTGCACAGCCTGCCGGCGCACGCCGAAGGCCGGCTGCGCATCGCCAAGCAGTACGGCATCGTCTATCTGCTGCTGGACGTGGCCCAGCAGCAGAAGCTGATCGAGAAGCACGGCAAGGCCGCCGGCATCGACATCGCGGTGGAAACCGTGCAGCTGTCCGGCGGCGCCGCCGCCAACGACGCGTTGCTGTCCGGCTCGATCGACGTGGCCGGCGCCGGGGTCGGCCCGCTGTTCACGCTGTGGGACCGCACCCGCGGGCGCCAGAACGTGCGCGGCGTGGCCTCGCTGGGCAACTTTCCCTACTACCTGATCAGCAACGATCCGCGGATCAAGACCCTGGACGACTTCGGCCCGCGCGACCGCATCGCGGTGCCGGCGGTCGGCGTGTCGGTGCAATCGCGGCTGCTGCAGCACGCCTCGGCGCAGCGCTGGGGCGAGAAGGCCTACAACCGGCTGGATACGCAGCAGGTGGCGTTGCCGCATCCCGACGCGGCCGCGGCGATCATCCGCGGCGGCACCGAGATCACCGCGCACTTCGCCAGCCCGCCGTTCCAGGAGCAGGAACTGGCGCGCAATCCGAAGGCGCACATCGTGCTGGACTCGTACGCGATCGAAGGCGGCCCGACCTCGGCCACGGTGCTGTACGCCACCGAGAAATTCCGCCGCGACAATCCCAAGACCTACCAGGCCTTCGTCGCCGCGCTGGCCGAGGCCGCCAGCTTCGTGCAGCGCCAGCCGGAACAGGCGGCGGACCTGTTCGTGCGCGCCAACGGCGGCAAGATCGACCGCGCGCTGGTGCTGCGCATCCTCAAGGACCCGAAGGTGCAGTTCAAGACCGCACCGCAGAACACGCTCAAGCTCGGCCAGTTCCTGTACCGGATCGGCGCGATCAAACAGGCGCCCGGCGCGGTCAATGAGTATTTCTTCGACAGCGCGCAGGTCGCCGGAGGCAGCTGAGATGAGCGCATTCGCACTGACGCCGGCGCCGCTGCTGCAGGTCGAGCGGGTCAGCCTGGAATACGCCACGGGACAGCGCGTGGTGCGTGCCACGCACCAGGTCAGCTTCGACGTGTACGCCGGCGACCGCCTGGTCCTGCTAGGCCCGTCCGGATGCGGCAAATCGACCCTGCTCAAGGCCATCGCCGGCTTCGTCGCACCGAGCGAGGGACAGATCCGCCTGGACGGACAGACGCTGCGCGCGCCGGGACCGGACCGGGTGGTGGTGTTCCAGGAGTTCGACCAGTTGGCGCCATGGAAGACGGTACGCCAGAACGTCGCCTTCGGCCTGCGCGCGGCGCGCAAGCTGGGGCGTCGCGAAGCGGCCGAGCGCGCGGACCACTACCTGCAGAAGGTCGGGTTGTCCGCGTTCGCCGATGCCTATCCGCACACCTTGTCCGGCGGCATGAAGCAGCGCGTGGCGATCGCGCGGGCGCTGGCGATGCAGCCGCGCGTGCTGCTGATGGACGAGCCGTTCGCCGCGCTCGACGCGCTGACCCGCCAGCGCATGCAGGAACAGGTGCTGGAACTGTGGGACGAGTTGCGCTTCACCCTGCTGTTCGTGACCCATTCGATCGACGAGGCCTTGCTGATCGGCAACCGCGTGGTGCTGCTGTCGCCGCATCCGGGCCAGGTCCGCGCCGAACTCAATAGCCATGGCTTCGGCCCGGCCAGTCTCGGCAGTGCGCCGTTCCAGCAGGCCGCGCAACGCATTCACAGGCTGCTGTTCGACCCGCCCGGCGGCGACGCCTCTGCCTCCGAGGCGGCCGCCGGCAACGTGGCGCCGTTGCGCCGGCGCGCGCCGCTGCGCGAGGTCGCGCCGTGAGCGCCGCCGCGCCGCTGCGGCCGCCGATCCGCGCCGAGTACGAACGCCCGGTCGTTGCCTACGTCGCGACCGCATCGACGCTGGCGCTGCCGCAGCGGCGGCTGCCGGACTGGCTGCGCCAGGCGCTGATCCTGCTCGCGCTGGCCGGATTGTGGGAAGCGGCCGCGTACTGGCTCGACGACGACCTGCTGCTGCCGGGCTTCGTGCAGACCGCACGCGCGTTCGCCGACGGGCTGTGGTCGGGCGAACTGCCGGGCCGCGTCGGCGCCTCGCTGCGCCTGCTGGCGCAAGGCTATGCGCTGGGCGTGGTGCTGGCCTTCGCGCTGACCGCGCTGGCGGTCTCGACCCGGATCGGCCGCGACCTGCTGGGCACGCTGACCGCGATGTTCAATCCGCTGCCGGCGATCGCCCTGCTGCCGCTGGCGCTGCTGTGGTTCGGCCTGGGCAACGGCAGCCTGGTGTTCGTGCTGGTGCACGCGGTGGTGTGGCCGCTGGCGCTGAACACCTACGCCGGCTTCCAGGGCGTGCCGGAGACATTGCGCATGGCCGGGCGCAATTATGGATTGCGCGGGCTGCGCTACGTCGTCGCGATCCTGGTGCCGGCCGCGCTGCCGGCGATCCTGTCCGGCCTGAAGATCGCCTGGGCCTTCGCCTGGCGCACGCTGATCGCCGCCGAACTGGTGTTCGGCGCCACCTCCGGCCAGGGCGGCCTGGGCTGGTACATCTTCCAGAACCGCAACGAGCTGTACACCGACCGCGTGTTCGCCGGGCTGGCGATGGTGATCCTGCTCGGCCTGCTGGTGGAAGGCGCCGGCTTCCGCGTGCTGGAGCGGCTCACCGTGCGCCGCTGGGGCATGCAGCGCTGAGACGCTGGCCGGCACAAGCACGCTGCGCGCAGCGGGCGCGGAACTTGACGGCCGCCCTCGCCTTCGCCGAGCATCGCGGCGACTGCCGCTGCCGCTTCGTGCGCAGATCGGCCCGCGCCCGGTCAGCATCGGCGAGCACGGGGACCATGCCGGCAAGCGACAGTCCATCGCACAGCGCGTCCGCCCCAGCGAACGCGGTCGTTGCACGCAACGGCGTGCCGTACCTGGCCTGCATCATGGCCGAGACCCGCAGCGGCCCGTACTACATCGCCACCGCACCGACGCCGCAGGCGCTCGATGGCTTGGGCAAGACCCTGCGCGAGCGCAACAGCGTGCGCGGGCAAACCGAAGATCCGGTCGCGATCCTTGCGGTGTGGTACGAGGAGTGCGAGAACGAAGTGGCCGCCTTGCTCCGCGCCGCGGAGATCTCCCGGCTCAGCCATTGCTGGCAGCGCGGCTTGATCGAGTCGTTCAACCCGCAGTGGCTCGACCTCAGCGGGCTATCGGTCGGTTTTCCATGGATCTTCACCCTGCCCGAGCGCAAGGGATTGAGCTACCACCTGGTGACCGACCTGTAGCCCGGCGCCGCGGCGCGCTGCCTGCGCCGGGTAAAAAAAGGGAAGGCGCCAGTCCCGGCCGCCTTCCCACCCTGGCGCTGCGCCGGCAGCGGCGTTCAACGCTCGGCGGGCGCCGGCTCCACCCACTGCGCGAACACCGCGGCTATTTTGGCATCGGCCACCGGCTTGCCCTGCTGCACCGCCTCGGCCTGCTCGAACAGCGGCATGATCATCGCCATGCCGTCGAGCTTGGTCTTCAGGTGCACGCCCGGCGGCTTGCCGAGGAAGGCGTCCCAGTGCGCGCGCACCTTGGCCCAGTAGCCTTGCGTCGCCTTCCAGTAGGCGTAGGCCGGCGTGAAGTCGACCTCCTCGGTCTTGACGTAGTCGTTGAAGCCGAATTCGCGCGCGATCGGCTGCTGGCTGCCGTCGGGCTTGCGCAACACCTTGGTGTTGAACTGCTCGTGGGTCCAGCCGGCCGGGGTCAGCGTGTGCCGGTTGATCACCGCCAGCGCGTTGTAGTCGCTGCGCTTGGTGTATTCGCGGCGCGGCAACGGACGCCAGCTCAGGTCGCTGGTCCAGGTCGGGTGGCCGTCGGCGTAGTCCCAGCGGCCGGTGCCGCAGTAGCGCGGCGCGTCGCTGACTTCGTACACGCATTGGGTCCAGGCGCCGCGGGTCGCGGCAGCGGCGAGCGGGCGCACCTGCCAGGTCTGGTCGGCGCTGAATTCGAAACGCTGCGGCGCCTCGTAGCTCCAGTCCTGGCGCCAGTGCTTGGTCACGTGGCCGCTCTTGGTGTCGACCAGCAGATGCTGCAGCACCACCTTGCGCGGGCTGTCCTCGACCACGATCACCACTTCGTTGGCGCCGCTGCGCATCGCCGGCGCGCGCTCGTACCCGGGCTTGAGCAGGACGGTCTCGTCGAAGGCGAAATCCACCATGTACTCGCCTTGCATCGCCAGGATGCTGGTGCGGTCGCGTTGCGGATCGGCGTCCTGGGCGTGGGCCAGGCCGGTAGCGGCGAGCAAGAGCAGCAGAAGCGGTGATTTCATCGTCGTGGTCGGTCGCGGTAGCTGAGGAAAAAAGGAGAACTGCGCCCTACAGGCGCAGCAGCGGCCACGGCCGTTGCGGATCGTGGCGCGCGGCCGCCAGGCCGGCGCGGGCGCAGCAGCAGTCGTCGACCAGCACTTCGCCCTCGGCCGCCTCCAGCCGCGCGATGCGCCGGGCGATGCTGGCACCCAGCGGCGACACGCTGGCGACGCTGGCCGCCAGTTCGCCGTCGCTGGCGTGCAGGCGCAGCGCCCGCGCGCGCCAGCTGTCGCCGCTCAGGCGGCCGGCCACGCGTCGCCACAGGCGTTCGGCGACGCCGGCATCGGCGCTGCCGCTGTGCACCGCGGGCAACGCGGACAGCAAGGCGTCCCAGGCGACGAAATCGCTGTCCGGCAGCAGATACAGGCGCCAGCAGCAGCGTTCCTGGCGATCGTAGAAGCACAGGCTTTCGAGCAATCCGTCGCTGTCCACGCCGAGCTGCGCGCCGACGCGCAGCGCATGGTTCCAGCCCATCAGTTCCGTGCCCAGCTGCGCGCGGTACAGGCATAGAACGGTGCCCAGCGCCGCCAGCTGCGCCGGGCGCGGCAGCGGCGCGGATGCGGCGATCCGGGTCGCGTCGGTGGTCGCTGGCGCCGCCTTGCCCATGCGCCGCTACCAGTCCAGCGCCAGGCTGACCGAGACGTTGCGTCCGGCGCCGGTGTAGCGGTCCAGCACCGCGCTGCTGGCCAGGGTCGCGCTGGGCAGGGTGTTCCAGTCGATATAGCGGCGATCGGCCAGGTTGAACACGCCGACGTTGAGCCGCGCGCCGGGGGTGAAGTTCCAGTGCGCCAGCAGGTCCAGCGTCGCATAGCCGGACGGCGTGTAGTACGTCGCCGACGCCGGGCGTTTCTTCTTCGCCACGAAGGTGCCGACCAGTTGCGCGCCCCAGGTCTGGCGGTCGTAGGCCAGGCCGAGCACGCCGCGCAGCGGATCGATCGAGTTCAGCGGCGTGGCGTCGGTCTTGTTGTCGCCACGCGCATAGGCGGCGCTGGAATGCAGCGACCACCCGGCCCAGCGCGCGGACAGCGCGCCGAAATCGACGCCGGCCTTGGCCTCCACGCCCTTGATCACCACGTGGTCGACGTTGCGCGACTGGTACAGCATCAGGCCGTCGGCGTTGTAGCCGACGAAGCTGTAGGACTCGATGAAGTCGCGGTAGTCGTTGTAGTAGCCGCTCAGGCCGAAATACCCGGCCGCCGCGGTGTAGCGCAGGCCCAACTCGGCGCCCTTGCTGGTCTCCGGCTTCAGGTCCGGATTGGCGATGGCGGTATAGCCGAACTGCAGGTTGGTGAAGCCGATGTTGACGTCGTTGTAGGGCGGCGCGCGGAAGCCGTGCGCGTAGTTGGCGTACAGCGACCACGCATCGTCGATGCGCCAGATCGCGCCGAGCTTGGGCGAGACGTTGCTGTCGGTGACCTTCTCCGCGGCCACGCCGGGATTGTCGACGGCGAAGATCGCATCGACCTGCGGCGACAGCCGGTAGTAGTCCACCCGCAGGCCCGGAATCAGGCTGAAGCGGCCGTCGGCCAGGCGCATCTCGTCCTGCAGGTAGGCGCCGGCCTTGGTGGTCTCGGTGACCGGGAAATCGCGCACCGGGAACGTCTCCACGCCCACGGTCTTGCTGATCGCGCCGGTCGTCAGGTTCTGCGCGTAGCCGTCGCGCTTTTCGTGGGTGTCGCTCCACGACAGGTCGATGCCGTAGCTGAAATCGTGGACCACGCGGCCCTGGTCCACCTGCTTGTGCAGGTTGGCCTGCAGCCCGTACAGGCGCTGGTCGAAGTCGTGCTCCATGTGCCGCAGGGTGTTGTTGCTGCGCCGCTCGTCGGTGCGTTGCAGGCTTTCGCTGTCCTGCCGGTACAGCTGCCACTGCAGGTCGTCGGCGAGCAGCGTGTCGAGCTGGTCCACTTCGTGGGTCAGCGACACGCGGGCGCGGGTCTGGTGGTCGCGGCCGCGCTGCGACAGGATGCTGGAGGTGACGTTGCTCAACGCATCGATGCTGGAGTAGTCCTCGTTGCCTTCCACGGTCAGCTTGAAGCGCTGGTTCGCGCTCGGCGCATACACCAGCTTGCTGAGCAGGCTGCGGCCGTCGCTGCTGAGCGGATTGGGCGCGGTGCGCGCCGCGCCGGTGCTGCGGTTGTCGCCCTGGGTCTCGCTTTCCTGGCCCTGGCGGTGGCTGACCGCGGCCATGCCGCTCCAGCGCTCGCCGCCGAACGCGACCAGCGCGCCGGCGAACAGGCCGTTCCATTCGCTTTCGTAGCCGAATTTCAGGCCCACGTAGCTGTTCTTGCCCGGCGCCAGGTAGTCGGCCGGGTCCTTGGTCACGTAGGCGACCACGCCGCCGAGCGCATCGGAGCCGTACAGCGAGCTGGCCGGGCCGCGCACGATCTCGACGCGCTTGAGCGTTTCCATATCGACGAAGTTGCGGTTGGCGTTGAGATAGCTGCCGAAGCTGAAGGTGTCCGCGACCGGGATGCCGTCGGTCAGCATCAGCACGCGGTTGCCGTCCAGGCCGCGGATGCGGATGCCGCCGATGCCGCTGAAGCGGCCGCTGTTGCCGGTGACCGAGACGCCGGGGCTGTAGCGCAGCAGGTCTTTCAGGTCGTAGACCAGTTCCTGGTCCATCTGCTCGCGATCGATGACATCGACGCTGCTGGGGACATCGACGATGGCGCGCTGGGTGCGCGTGGCGGTGACCTGCAGGCGGTCGAAGTCGCGCGGCGTGGCGGAACTGGATGCATCGACGGCATCGACGGCATCGGTGGCGTCGACGGGTGCGGCATGCGCGCAGGCGGCCAGGGCCAGCCACAGCGCGCCGGTGAGCGGAGCGGTACGGATCATGGAAGTCATCGGTGGGTCGCGAAAAAATCCCGGCCACGCCGGCGCACGCCGGCGCAAGGGCCGAGGAGAGAAACGGTCGCGACTGCGGGCGGCCGCAGCGGACCCATCGGGTCCCGCCAGGTGGCGGCAGTGTCGAGCGGGTGGCCTGGCCGCGCGCTGCGCGGCCGGCCGGCTTACTTGGTCAGGATCAGCTTGTCGTTGCTGGTATGGCGCAGGCGATACACGCGGTCGCCATGCTGGATCAGCACTTCGCGGCGCCCCTTGAGCAGCGCTTCGCTGCCGATCGTCTCTTCGACCGGGACCGCGCGCGGCAGCGCACGCTCGCGCAGGCTCAGGGTTTCGGGGTGACGCAACAGGACGGGTTGAGCGGTCATGGTCGGGCTCCGTACACAGGGGTCGATACGGATGATAATGATTCTCAATAATTAAGCAAGAGCCGTTCTCGTTTGCGACGATTCAAGCTGCAAATAGGAAATAGGTCTTCGACAGTCTCGACGAATCGACCATTGCGCACGGCTCTGGCGAGCCGTGCCCACCCGCCTTCGCGCGAAGGCGGCGCCGGCTCAGGCCACCGCCGCCTCGACCTGCGCCCACCACGCCGGATCCTCGCGCGCGGCCAACGGCAGCGCCTCGAAGTTCTGCAGCAACTGGGCGACGCGGCTGGCGCCGAGGATCACCGTGGACACGTGCGGGTTGCGCAGGCACCAGGCGATCGCCAGCGCCGCCGGCGCCACGCCTTCGGCGGCCGCCAGCGCGGTGAAACGGCGTGCGCGCTCCACGCGGCGCTGCGCGGGCGGCCCGATCACCTCCTCGTGCAGCCAGGCGTTGCCGGCCTGGCCCAGGCGCGAGGCCGGGTCGATGCCGTCGTTGTACTTGCCGGTCAACAGGCCCGAGGCCAGCGGCGACCAGATCGTGGTGCCCAGGCCGAGTTCGGCGTACAGCGGCGCGTATTCGTGCTCCACGCGCTGGCGGTGCAGCAGGTTGTACTGCGGCTGCTCCATCGACGGCCCCTGCAGGCCGAGCGCCTGCGCCACCTGCGCCGCTTCGCGGATGCGTTCGGCCGGCCATTCGGAGGTGCCCCAGTACAGCACCTTGCCCTGCCGGATCAGCGCGTCCATCGCGCGCACGGTTTCCTCCACCGGCGTGTCGGCGTCGGGACGATGGCAGTAGTACAGGTCCAGATAGTCCACCCGCAGCCGCTTCAGCGCGGCATGGCAGGCGTCGGTGACGTGCTTGCGCGACAGCCCGCGCTGGGTCGGGCGCGGTGCGTCGACCGCGCCGAAGTACACCTTGCTGGACACGCAATAGCCGTCGCGCGGCAGCCGCAGGTCGGCGATCACATCGCCCATCACCTGCTCGGCGCGGCCCCGCGCGTAGACCTCGGCGTTGTCGAAGAAGTTGACTCCGTGGTCCCAGGCGGCGGCGATCAGGTTGCGCGCTTCGTCGCGGCCGATCTGTCCGCCGAAGTTGATCCAGGCGCCGAACGACAGCGCCGACAGCTGCAGGCCGGTGGCGCCAAGGCGACGGTAATGCATGCGAATTCCTCCTGCGGTGCGAGCCGGCGAACGTGGCCGGCGGGCGGCCGCACAGTGTAGCGAGGCGAGCGGCACGCGCCCGCACTCCACGCATTGCCTTGATCGGCAACCGATTTCCGGCGCTGAACGGGGTTTGCCTTGCCGCCCGTCACCCCCTGCACTACGCTCCCTCTCTTTGGTCCGGCGATCCAGGGGAAGCAGATGGTCGAGGGTTTGGGGAGGATCGGCTTCGGCCTGTTCGGGTTGGCGGTGCTGATCGGGATCACCTGGTTGTTCTCGAACAACAAGCGCGCGGTGGATTGGAAGCTGGTCGCGACCGGCCTGATGCTGCAGATCGGCTTCGCCTCGCTGGTGCTGCTGGTGCCGGGCGGGCGCGAGGTCTTCAACTGGCTGGGACAGCTGTTCGTGAAGGTGCTGAGCTTCGTCAACGAAGGCTCCAACTTCATCTTCGGCAGCCTGATGGACACCACCAGCAACGGCTTCATCTTCGCCTTCCAGGTGCTGCCGACGATCATCTTCTTCTCCGCGCTGATGGGCGTGCTCTACCACCTGGGGGTGATGCAGGCGGTGGTGCGGGTGATGGCCTGGGCGATCACCAAGGTGATGCGCGTGTCCGGCGCGGAGACCACCAGCGTCTGCGCCAGCGTGTTCATCGGCCAGACCGAGGCGCCGCTGACGGTGCGCCCGTACATTCCGAAGATGACCGAGTCCGAATTGCTGACGATGATGATCGGCGGCATGGCCCACATCGCCGGCGGCGTGCTCGCCGCCTACGTGGGCATGCTCGGCGGCAGCGATCCGGAGCAGCAGGCGTTCTACGCCAAGCACCTGCTGGCGGCGAGCATCATGGCCGCGCCGGCGACGCTGGTGGTGGCCAAGCTGCTGATCCCGGAGACCGGCACGCCGCTGACCCGCGGCACGGTCAAGATGGAAGTGGAGAAGACCACCAGCAACATCATCGACGCGGCCGCCGCCGGCGCCGGCGACGGCCTGCGCCTGGCGCTGAACATCGGCGCGATGCTGCTGGCGTTCATCGCGCTGATCGCGCTGGTCAACGCGCCGCTGACCTGGTTCGGCGATGTCACCGGCCTGGCCGCGGCGATCGGCCGCCCGACCAACCTGTCCACCATCTTCGGCTACCTGCTGGCGCCGATCGCCTGGGTGATCGGCACGCCGTGGGCGGACGCGACCACGGTCGGCTCGCTGATCGGGCAGAAGGTCGTGATCAACGAGTTCGTCGCCTACAGCGAGCTTTCGAAAATCGTCAAGGGCGAGATCCCCGGCATGCAGCTGAGCGAGGAAGGCCGGCTGATCGCCACCTACGCGCTGTGCGGCTTCGCCAACTTCAGCTCGATCGCGATCCAGATCGGCGGCATCGGCGGGCTGGCCCCGGAGCGGCGCCAGGACCTGGCGCGGTTCGGCCTGCGCGCGGTACTCGGCGGTTCGATCGCCACCTTCATGACCGCCACCATCGCCGGCGTGCTGTCGCACTTCGGCTGATGCGATTCCCCTTTCCCCAGTACTTGTTGAGAAGCAGCACATGCCTATGAGTTCGGTCATCGTCGTCGGTTCGTTCAATGTCGACCACGTCTGGCGCTGCGAGACCCTGCCCGCCCCCGGCGCGACCATCGCCGGCCGCTACAGCACCGGCCCCGGCGGCAAGGGCTTCAACCAGGCGGTGGCGGCGGCGCGCGCCGGCGCCCGCACCACCTTCGTGTGCGCGCTCGGCGACGACGCCGGTGGCGCGATGGCGCGCGCGCTGGCGGCGCAGGACGGCATCGATCTGGCCGCCGAGGCCAGCACCGAGCCGACCGGCACCGGCGGCATCTACGTCGACGGCCACGGCCGCAACACCATCGTCATCGGCGCCGGCGCCAACGCCGCGTTGAGCCTGGGCTTCGTGCAGGCGCAACGCGCGCTGCTGGGCTCGGCGCGGGTGCTGCTGGCGCAGCTGGAATCGCCGATCGAGACCATCGAGGCGACCCTGGCGCTGGCGCGCGAGACCGGCCTGACCACGGTCCTCAACGCGGCGCCGGCCAATGCGCAGACCAGCATCGGCCTGCTCAAGCTGGCCGACGTGCTGACCCCGAACGAAACCGAGTTCGCCGCGCTGCTGACGCGCCATGTCGGCGAGCGCGTGGATGCCGACGACGTCGCCGCCACCGATGGCGGCAGCCTGCACGCGCTGTGCCGCAAGCTGCTGCCGGGCGGCACCGTGGTGGTGACGCTGGGCGCGGTGGGCGCGTTCATCTCGCACCCCGAAGAGCGCCAGCGCGGCGACACGCAGCCGTACTACCGCATCGGCGCCGAGGCCGCGCAGACCGTGGACACCACCGGCGCCGGCGATGCGTTCAACGGCGCGCTGGCGGCTTCGCTGGCGCAATCGCCGAACGCCAGCTTCGCCACCCATGTGCGCTTCGCCAACCACTACGCGGCGCGTTCGACCGAAGCCGAAGGCGCTGCCGCGTCGATGCCGCGACTGGTGCCCGACGCCGGCTGAGCCGTCCGCGCCGATCGCGGCCTCCGTTGCCGCGCCCCCAGACCACCGACCCACCGCCCGGCGCCGCGCCGGGCCTGCATCCCGACAAGGAGTTTCCGATGCCGCGTTTTTCCGCCATCTCGTTCGGCGCGCTGTGCGCACTGCTTGCCCCGCTGTCCGCCGTCGCCGCGCAGCGTTGCGACTGGAACAGCACTGCCGCCGACGCCGACCGCGCCGCGGTGACCGTCTCCGCCGACAGCCTGCAACAGGCGATCGCGGCGCACTACGACGACGCCGACCAGGAAGACGGCGCGGCCCTGGCACGCACACTGCTGCAGCGCGCGCAGTCGCCGCAGCTGCCGGGCAAGCTGGAAGGCCGCTGGAAGGTGCGCTCGATCCAGGTCGACCAGCGCTTCGCCTATGCCTACCCCTACTTCAAGGCCGAGATCGCGCGCGATCCCTGCGGCTATCGCCTGAGCAAGACCAGCGGCTCGCAGCGCCGCAGCGGCACGCTGTATCCGCTGGCCAAGGACAGCCGCGAGTTCGCGTTCCTCGGCGCCAGCACGGTCAACGACGATCCGCAGGGCCACTACGCGCCCGGCAACGTCTCGGACGGCACCAATGGCAACAGCGTCGGGCGCCTGGTGGCGCTGGGCCCCGACGAACTGCTGCTGATCCTGGACGGCAACGCCAAGGGCTTCGAGCTGTACCAGCTGATCCGCTGAATCCGCGACCTGCGGCCGGGTCGCGCGCGCGCGCGATCCGGTCGGCGCACGCGCTCGGGCCTGTCCCAGCCTGGTCGCCGCGCTGGCCGCCGCCAACATGGCTGTCCGAGTTGGCAGCGGCCGCGGCGGCGGCGACAATGGCCGCATGCGCATCGGCCCCTACGCGATCGAACCGAAGGTGATCCTGGCGCCGATGGCCGGGGTCACCGACAAGCCGTTCCGGCTGCTGTGCAAGCGCCTGGGTGCCGGCCTGGCGGTGTCGGAGATGACCATTTCCGATCCGCGCTTGTGGCAGACCCGCAAATCGCTGCAGCGCATGGACCATGCCGGCGAACCGGACCCGGTCAGCGTGCAGATCGCCGGCACCGAGCCGCAGCGGCTGGCCGAGGCGGCGCGCTACAACGCCGACCACGGCGCGCAGCTGATCGACATCAACATGGGCTGCCCGGCGAAGAAGGTGTGCAACGCCTGGGCCGGCTCGGCGCTGATGCGCGACGAGGCGCTGGTGGCGCGCATCCTCAGCGCGGTGGTGAACGCCTCGCCGGTGCCGGTGACGCTGAAGATCCGCACCGGCTGGGACTGCGACCACCGCAACGGCCCGGCCATCGCGCGCATCGCCGAGGACTGCGGCATCGCCGCGCTGGCCGTGCATGGCCGCACCCGCGACCAGCACTACAGCGGCCAGGCCGAATACGCCACGATCGCGCAGATCAAGGCCGCGCTGCGCATCCCGGTGATCGCCAACGGCGACATCGATTCGCCGCACAAGGCCGCGCAGGTGCTGGCCGCGACCGGCGCCGATGCGGTGATGGTCGGCCGCGCCGCGCAGGGCCGGCCGTGGATCTTCGGCGAGATCGCGCACTATCTGGCGACCGGCGAACTGCTACCGGCGCCAGCGCTGCCATTCGTGCGCGACACCCTGCTCGGCCACCTGCGGGCGCTGCACGATTTCTACGGCGAAGCGCAGGGCGTGCGCATCGCGCGCAAGCACCTGGGCTGGTATGCCAAGGATCGCCCCGAGAACGCGGCGTTCCGCGCGGTGGTCAATCGCGCCGAGAGCGCCGATGCGCAACTGCGGCTGACGGCCGATTACTTCGACGCGCTGATCGCCGGCGTGTCGCCCGACTTGCCCGCCGCGGCCTGAGCGGCGCGACGCAGCACCACGCCAGGCGTTCGCAGCGGGTTCCTGTCCCAACTGTGCGGCTTTGCCCGCAACCACGCAGGCGCGGCGGCTGGAACGAGCGCGCCCGCGCGGCGGCGTGCCCGTTCGGCCAGATCGACCACAGCGCCACGCGGACAGCAGGCATCCGCACGCGGACCGGGAGGCGGCGGCGATCCCCTAGCCGCTCAGTGCAGCTCGGACTGCGCTGGCGCGCCGACCGGTGTCGTCGCTGCAGGTTCGGTCCAGATCCGCCGCCACATCCGCGCCAGCGCCGCGCCGATCTGCCCGCGCGCGACCGGGGCGCGATACGCGGCCTGCAGCTGGCGCGGCGCGATCGCCTGCCAGCCATCGCCGTGCTGCCGCGCCACCGCGAAGTTGAAGTTGTAGTCCGGCTCCAGGCCCATGCGCAGGTCGCTGAGCACCAGTTCGCCGTCCTTGACCTGGGCGCGCATGAAACCGCGGTTGAACCAGGTCAGCCGCTGCACCGCCGGCAAGGCGCGCACTTCGCCCAGCGCCTGGGTGTTGGACGGATAGCCCTGGAAGCGCATCGGCCCGCGGTCGGCGACCAGCGAGCGCTCGCCGATCACATAGCCGCTCGGCGTCATCGCCACCACCCGCCACAACAGCGTGTTGAACGGCATCGGCACCGAGAAGCGCGGCGCGTGCTGCAGGCCCATCGCCGCCAGCGCGCGATCGGCCTGGCGATCGACCAGGTGCTTGGCCAGCAGCGACCAGCCCAGGTAGGCGCTGCTCAGGATCAGCCCGGCCAGCAGCGCCTGCTGCGCCACGCGCCGTGCGCGCGCCCACCAGGCGATGGCGCAGGCCAGGAGCAGCCACAGCGTGTAGCCCGGATCGATGATGAAGACGCTGGACCACATCGTCGGCGGCGGCCGCAATGGCCACCACAGCTGCGTGCCGTAGACGGTGAACGCGTCGAGCAGCGGATGGGTGATCAGCGCCAGCTGGATCGCCCAGAACCAGCGCCGCGGCGCTACGGCCACGCGGCCATGGCCGAAGCGCCGGTACAGCCACCAGATCAGCCAGCCGAGCAGCGGCAGCACGAACAGCGAATGGCTGAAGCTGCGGTGCACCGTCATCAGCGTGACCGGGTCGCGGGTCAGCGGCAGCAGGAGCAGCGAATCGAGGTCGGGCGCGGTGCCGAGCGCGGCGCCGGCCAGCAGCGCGGCGCGGCGATGCGCGGCCGGGGCAATGACGGCAGCGACGGCGGCGCCGAGTACGATCTGGGAAAGGGAATCCATCGGCCGATGCTAGCAGGCACGGCCGTCGCGGCCATGTGCGCGGGCTTGGTCGCCGCCGGTGGTCGCGCCGCAGGTCGCGCGGCGACGGCATGGCGTGCCGGTGTTTGCAGGCGGGGCTTCAGTCCCGACAGTATCCGGACTCGGCAAATTCACTGCTTCGTTCGTCGCGACTGAAGTCGCTCCCACAGGGGAATTGCTGCACACGGGCTGGGTGCACTGCAGGAGGGATGAGTCTGCCGCTTTGTTCGTCGCGGCTGAAGCCGCTCCTACAAGGGCTTGCATTGTGCCGGCTGGGTGCACTGTAGGAGGGGCTTCAGCCCCGACAGACCGGTTCCGAAGCCGGCGGGTCTACGGCTTCGTTCGTCGCGGCTGAAGCCGCTCCTACAAGGGCGTGCATCGTGCCGGCTGGATGCACTGTAGGAGGGGCTTCGGCCCCGACAGACCGGTTCCGAAGCCGGTGGGTCTGCCGGCTCCGTTCGTCGCGGCTGACGCCGCTCCTGCTGGTGAAGCCGGCCTGCGTGGAGGGGATCCTCGCCGCAGGCGCGCGATCACGCCGCCTGCGGCAGGCGCAACACGCGCGGCGCCAAGGTCTCGAGCACCTGACCGGTATGCGACAGCAGCTGCAGCCGACCCTGGTGGTCTTCGCTCAGCGCGGTCAGGCTCTCGACCCAGTCGCCGTCGTTGGCGTAGACCAGGCCGGCGCGCTCGAACAGGCCGGCGCGGTGCACGTGGCCGCAGACCACGCCGTCCAGGCCGCGGCGGCGCGCATCGTCCAGTCCGGCGTCGACGAAGCGCTCGATGTAGCGCTCGGCGGCGCTGCTCTGCCGCTTCAGGTAGTCGGCCAGCGACCAGTAGCGCATGCCGAAGCGGCGGCGCACGCGGTTGGTCAACTGGTTGCCGGTGAGGATGCGGTAGTACAGCCAGTCGCCGAACTTCTCCTGCAGGCCGCCGAACTGGGTGACCGCGTCGTAGTCGTCGCCATGCACCACCAGCAACCGGCGGCCGTCGGCGGTCACGTGCACCGCGCGCCGGCGCACCTGCATCGCCGGCAGCGCCAGGCCGCAGAAGCGGCGGATCGGGCGATCGTGGTTGCCGGGCACGTAGATCAGTTCGGTGCCGCCGCGCGCCAGCGCGTGCAGCGCATCGATCACGCGCTGGTGCGCCGCGCCCCACACCGCGCGGCGCTGCGCCATCCACCAGAAATCGACGATGTCGCCGACCAGATACAGCTGCTTGCACTGCAGGCCGCCGAGGAAATCGGCCAGTTCGCGCGCATGGCAGTGCGGCGCGCCCAGGTGCACGTCGGACACGAACACCGCCCGACGCGGGGGCACAGACAAGCTGCTCACATTGTTCATGCCATCACCTCAGCTTCGCTACGTGGCCGTTCCAGGTAGCGCACGCGCTTCTTGCTGCGAATGCGCTGCAGATCCAGTTCGATCAGGCCGTCGACCGCGTCGTTGAACGCCGGATCGACGCCGAAGGCGAGGAAGCGTGCGCCGCCCGGCTCGCACAGCTCGGTGTATTGCTTGTAGAGCATCGGCACCGCCGCGCCGAGCGCGTCCAGGTTGCCCTTGAGCACCTTGAACGCGGTGTCCGCGTCCAGCGCGTCGAACGCCGGCGGCGCCTGCGAATAGTCGAACGGCCGCGCCGAGGCGGCTTCGCCCAGCGCATCGCCGTAGTAGCGCGCGTAGTAGGCCACGATCTGCTCGCGCGCCTGCCGCGGCAGCGCCGCGCTGATCGAGACCGCGCCGTACAGGTAGCGCACCTGCGGGTAGTCGCGCAGGTAGGCGCCGATGCCCTGCCACAGGTAGTCGATGCTGCGGCTGCCCCAATAGTCGGGCACCACGAAGCTGCGGCCCAACTCCATGCCGGCGGCGATGCGCGGCAGCAGCGCTTCGCCGTAGCGGAACAGCCCGGCGGTGTAGAAGCCGGCCAGGCCGCGCTCGGCCAGCACCGGCGCGCCGCGGGCCACGCGGTAGGCGCCGACCACGCGCGCGGCGGCGCCGTCCCACAGCACGATGTGCTCGTACCAGGTGTCGTAGTCGTCCAGGTCCAGGCGCCGGCCGGTGCCCTCGCCGACCGCGCGGAAGGTCAGCTCGCGCAGGCGGCCGATCTCGCGCAGCAGCGCCGAGCCTGCACGCAGCCGGCCCACGCGGATCTGCTTGCCGTCCACGGTCTGGCCCAGGCTGCGCAGCGTGGCGAGTTCCGCCGCCACCGCGGCCGGCTCCTCCGCCGCGACCAAGGGTTCCTCGCTCGGCGCGGGCACGTCGGCGCCGGCACGGCCCAGCGCATACAGTTCGCGGCGCAGGCCGCGCATCAATTCGGCGTCGGACTGCCCCTGCGGCAGCACCCGGGCGCGGCCCAGGCTCAGCGCGATGCGCCGCTCGCGGCGGGCGAACATCTCCCGCGCCAGCAACGCGGTGCCGGCCGGCTTGAACAGCGCCGAGGCGCCATAGAACAGCGCCGAGTTGCGCGCATGGATGCGCACCGGCAGCACCGGGGTGGCGGTGCGCAGCGCGAAGCGGGTGAAGCCGCGGCGCCAGCGCCCGTCGGCCACCCCGCCCCAGCCCAGCCGCGACACTTCGCCGGCCGGGAACACGATCACGCACTGCTCCTGCTCCAGCGCCTGCTCGATCGCGCGCACGCTGGCCGGCGACGGCGCGCCGCCGAGGATGCGCACCGGCAGCAGCAGCTCGCGCAGGCCTTCCAGCGCCCACAGGAAGTCGTTGGCGACGATCTTCACGTCGCGCCGCACCTGGCCCACGCAATCCAGCAGCGCCAGCGCGTCCAGCGCGCCGGACGGATGGTTGGCGACGATCAGCAGGCGCCCGCGGGCCGGAATGCACTCGGCGGGGGTCGGCGCGACCACGTAGCGCGCCTGCAGGAAATCCATCCCGGCCTGGACCAGGGCGAAGCCGCGCAGTTCGTGACTGGCGTCGAGGAACGCCTCCAGCGCGTCCAGGCCCGACCATTTCTGCAGGCCGCGCAACAGCGGCCGCACCAGCCGCGAGCGGCGCCCGGCGAACCAGTGCGGGTAGCGATCCTGCAGACGACGTTCGAGTGCGAGCACGGCAAGCCCCCTTGCTGACTGCGCACAGCTTCGGCCCCCGCGGCGACACCGATCTTGCAATATGACTACGGCAAAGTGACGCCCGCGGCCCCGCCGGCTGACCGGTTAACCTTGCCCAACGGCGGCGGGGCCACAATGCACAGCACCGCGCGCCCGTGTATCATGCGCGTCCATCTTTTCATCCGAATACAAGGATATAGCCGCGATGTCCAGCTATCTCTTCACCTCCGAGTCGGTCTCCGAAGGCCACCCGGACAAGATCGCCGATCAGATTTCCGATGCGGTGCTCGACGCGATCCTGACCCAGGACAAGCGCGCCCGCGTGGCCTGCGAAACGCTGGTCAAGACCGGCGTGGCGATCGTCGCCGGCGAAATCACCACCAGCGCCTGGATCGACCTGGAAGCGCTGACCCGCAAGGTGATCCTGGACATCGGCTACAACAGCTCCGACGTCGGCTTCGACGGCGAGACCTGCGGCGTGCTCAACCTGATCGGCAAGCAGTCGCCGGACATCAACCAGGGCGTGGACCGCAAGAAGCCGGAAGAACAGGGCGCCGGCGACCAGGGCCTGATGTTCGGCTACGCCACCCGCGAGACCGACAGCTTCATGCCGGCGGCGATCCACCTGTCGCACCGCCTGGTCGAGCAGCAGGCCAAGATCCGCAAGAAGAAGAACTCGCCGCTGGCGTGGCTGCGCCCGGACGCCAAGAGCCAGGTCACCCTGCGCTACGAAGACGGCGTGGCGACCGCGATCGACGCGGTGGTGCTGTCCACCCAGCACGACCCGGACATCAAGCAGAAGCACCTGGTCGAAGCCGTGCGCGAAGAGATCCTCAAGCCGGTGCTGCCGGCCAAGTGGCTGCACAAGGGCACCAAGTTCCACATCAACCCGACTGGCAAGTTCGTGATCGGCGGGCCGGTCGGCGACTGCGGCCTGACCGGGCGCAAGATCATCGTCGACACCTACGGCGGCTGGGCGCGCCACGGCGGCGGCGCGTTCTCCGGCAAGGACCCGTCCAAGGTCGACCGTTCCGCCGCCTACGCGGCGCGCTACGTGGCCAAGAACGTGGTCGCCGCCGGCCTGGCCGACCGCTGCGAAGTGCAGGTCTCCTACGCCATCGGCGTGGCCGAGCCGACCTCGATCTCGGTCACCACCTTCGGCACCGGCAAGATCGCCGACGACAAGATCGAGAAGCTGATCCGCAAGCACTTCGACCTGCGTCCGTTCGGCATCATCCAGATGCTCGACCTGATCCACCCGATGTACCAGCAGACCGCGTCGTACGGCCACTTCGGCCGCACCCCGAAGGCGTTCACCTACACCGACGGCACCGGCGCGCAGCACAGCGCCACCTCGTTCTCGTGGGAAAAGACCGACCGCGCCGACGCGCTGCGCGCGGACGCGAAGCTGAAGTAAGCCGGCGCTTCGGCGCTTGCACGAAAACGGGCCGCATCGCGGCCCGTTTTTTTTCGTCTCGGCGTCGTGACAGAACGCGCATCGCCCCCTGTCGGAGCGGCTCCCGCCGCGACGGGGCGTCACCGGAAGCGCCCGCTCGCGGCTGAAGCCGCTCCTACAACAAGCGGCGGCAACTCTCTTCCGGCAGGCGACACGCCTCACGCCAAGGCAAACCGCGGGAATGCCCTCTCACCCGCGCCGCTGCAACGAGTCCTGCAACACCTTCTGGAACTGCTGCAGCGTGCACAGCTGGGTCTTGGCGTCGCTGCAGCCCGGCACGTGCAGGGTCTGCAGCAGCGGCGGCTTGCGCAGGCTCAGCGGGGTCAGCTCGCGCAGCTGGTCCAGCGATTGCGCCTGGTAGCGCAGGCGCACGTAGCGCTGGCCGCTGCGCGTGTCGCGCAGTTGCTCGAGCACCAGCGCGCCGCCCGGCGGCGAGTCGTCGCGGCCGAAGCCGGGCAGATGGAAGTGCAGGTCGAGCAAGCCGCTGAGCGCGGCGATATGGGTATCGCTGGCGACCAGCACGCTCAGCTTCGGCGCCTCCGCCACGCCCAGCGTGTCCAGCACCCGCCGCGCCAGCGGCGCGCCGGCGCGGGGGGGGGGG
>NZ_JACSQX010000006.1:216047-345557 GCF_014836395.1 Xanthomonas bonasiae | reverse complement strand
CCCCCCCCCCCCCCCCCCCCCCCGCGCCGGCGCGCGCGGCCATGTACCGCGGCCGCGCGTAGATCTCGAACAGCAGCGCATGCAGCCGCGACACCACGCCGATGCGCTCGCGCGTGGCGCGGCCCCAGCCGACCTGGTCCAGCGGCAGGCCTTCGGCGTATTGCAGGATGAACACCTCGGCGGTGCCGGAGGTCAGGTCCAGCGGGCCATGCATGGCGATGCCGCGGCCGTTGCCGCTGGCGCTCAGCGACGACGGCATGCGCGCGAAATCGCAGTCCTTGGCGCTGCAGCCGAGGATCTGCCGCATCGTGCGCAGCTCCTTCGCGTAGGGCGCTAGCACCGCGCCGGGACCGCCGGTCTGGCGCTGGATCGACGCCACCGCGGCGTCCGCGTCGAAGTCCACCGCACCGGCCTCGACCGGGCGGAACAGCGGATCGTCGCTGCCCTGCGGCTGATGCCCGGCCTGCAGTCCGCAGCCCGGAGCCAGCGTCTCGGCCAGGATCTGGGCGCTGGCGATGGTGCGCTGGTCGGTGTTGGCGTAGACGCTGACCGCGCCGTCGGCAGGGCAGCCGGCAGCCGGCAGCACGCCGTCGCGGACCAGCCATTGCCGGGTGTAGTCGCCGCTCAGCTGCACGGCCACGCGGCCATGCGCGGTGAGCAGGCTCGCCGGCGTGTTCCACACCGGCCACGGACGGTCGGCCAACGCCGCCGCCGCGGCTTCGCCATCCAGCGGCGCACGCACGCCGTGACGGAACAGCATCACCACCTGCTCGACCTGCAGTGACGGCGCAGACGCTTCGCGCGCGGGCCGCGCCTGCGCGCCGGCGGTTGCAGCCAGCACTGTCAACAGCATCCACCGCATCCGCTTGCTCATCGTCGTTCCAGAAAAAAGGGGAAAGAAACCACTCACTGCGCGGCACCCATCGCACTGCATGCCGGTGCGATTGCAGCGCAGGTCCGTGGCGATCGCGTGTCGGTCGCCGCGCTGCGGCGGGCCGGACACACCCGCAACTCATCGCTGCCGCAACATTGCGCTGCGGACACCGACGCCAGCTACGCGCGCCGGCTCACTGGCGATCGTGCGCGCCACGCGCCCAACGACCGCATGCATGCCGACGCGCGCCGCGGCGACATGCCGCGACGCGCGAGGAAAGCCGGCCCATGCACAGGCCGTTGGCTCAGAACGTGTACTTCACGGTCAACAGGCTGGTGCGCCCGGCATCGACGATGTCCGAGATCGCGGTGCTGTTGCGGCCCACATGCGCCCAGTAGCTCAGGCGATTGGTCAGGTTCGCCACCGACAGGTCGGCGCGCAGGTGCTCGTTCACCGCATAGCCCACGTGCAAATCGACGCGGGTGATCGGCTTCACCCACAGGTCGTCCCAGCTGGCACCCTGGTCCAGGTAGTCGTAGACCGACACGTATTCGCCCGAGTAGTGGTAGCTCAGGTTCACCGACAGCGGCCCCTTCTCGTAGAACAGCTCGGCGTTGGCCATCAGGTCCGGCGCGTTCTGGATGCGCTCGTCGTGGAAGCCGGTCATGCCCAGGTCGACGCGGGTGGACTGGCGGGTGACGTTGGCGCCGATGCCGAAGCCGTCCAGCGGCGCCGGCATGCCCTGCAGGGTCTGCCGCACTGCCGCTTCCACGCCCAGCACCTTGCCGTCGCCGCCGTTCTGCGGACGCACGTAGCGCACGCTGCCGCTGGTGCTCGCCCCGGCATTGGCCGCATCCGAGCCGTTCTCGTAGATGTAGTCGGACAGGCGCTTGTAGTAGCCGGCCAGCATCGCGTGGCCGCCGACGCCGTTGTCCCACTCGCCGGACAGGTCGACATTGACCGCCTTGATCGGCTTCAGATCCGGATTGCCTTCGGTGATGGTGGTGATGCCGTCGCTGGACACGCTGTAGCTGGAACCGCCGCCGAGCTGCACGAACGCCGGGCGCGTGTAGCTGGTCCACACCGAGGCCCGGTACACCGCGTTGGCGTTGCCGGGACGATAGTTCAGGAACACGCTGGGCAGCGGCACGTCGTAGGTGGTGTGGTTGTTCTGGAAGTAGCCGGCCAGCTCGTTGCCGCTGCTGTCCTTGGGCATCGTCCAGTAGGTGTTGCGAATGCTGGTCTGCTCGAAGCGCAGGCCGGGGATGATCTCCAGGTCGCCGGTCTTGAACGTGGCCATCGCATAGGCCGCGGCCACCGCCTCGGTGCCGCGCATGGTGTCGCAGTTCTGATTGTTGACCGCCAGGCTGCCGCAGGTGTCGAAGCTGCTCGCGGTCAGGTACTTGGCGATCGAGGCCTTCAGCGCCGAATTGCTCAGCTTGACCGTCGGGTAGTCGTACTTGCCCGGATACACCGCGTCGTAGCTGCCGCTGACCAGGCCGGTGTTCTCCAGCAGCGTGCCGTCGGTGAACTTGGCGGTGGTCCAGTCGCGCTCGGTGAACTCGCGCGAGCTGTCCACGTACTTCACGCCGAACTGCAGGCTGCTCAGCACGCCCTCGTCGAAGTCGTAGCGCGCGTCGAACTTGGCGCCGCCCTTCTTCTGCCCGCTGTAGGACTTGGTCAGCTGGCCGTGGCGGCGCGCGTACAGGCCGCCGATGTCGTCGGCCTGGTTCTGCATCGCGGTGGTCAGCTGCGGCACCGGGAAGCCTTCGCTGTCGTAGCTGATGAAGCTGTTGGCGCCGTACGGGAACTGGGTGGAGCTGTACTGATCCACGCGCGCAGAGACTTCGATGTGGTCCGGGCGATCGTTGTCGCCGAAGCTGTAGAACAGGTTCGGCGACAGCGTCCAGTTGCCGAGCTGCTTGTCGCCGCCGAACTGGAACGTGGCCAGGTCGGCCACTTCCGGATTGGTCTCGTACCAGTAGCGCACCGCGACGCGGTTGATCTGCGGCTGGTACACGCCGGTGCTGCCGATCTGGGTGTAGCTGACGCTGGCCGGCACGAACTGCGTATAGCCGGTGTTCTGCTCGGTCTTGGCGTAGGCGTAGGTCGCCCGTGCGTACAGCTGCAGGCTCGGGTCCACATGCCAGTCGAAGGAGACGTTGCCGCCGTAGCGCTTGGTGTCGCCGCCGGAATAGCCGATGTTGGTGCCGGTGGACTGCAGCGAATCTTCCGCGTCGTAGCCGGCCGCCAGCGCGCCCTTGGCGGTGGTGCGGGAGAATTCCCACGAACCGTCGTTGCGCGCAGCGGAGGCGCTGGCCACTTCGCTGTTCACGTAGTGGCGCTCGTCGTAGTACGCGCTGGCGTAGATGCCGAACTGGTGCTCGCTGCCGAACTTGGCGTGGAACTCGCCGGCCGCGCCCTTGCCCAGGCCGCTCTCGTCGTAGTCGCGGGCGCGGCTTTCCATGCGCCCGCTGGCGGTGATGCTGCCGCCGATCGCGTCGCTGTAGTCGAAACCGCTGGGAGTGCGGTAGTCGATGGTGCCGCCGATCGCATCGCCGTCCATCGCCGCGGTGGAGGTCTTGTTCAACACGATGGTCTGCAGGCCGGACGGCGGCAGCAGGCTCAGCTGCACGCTGCGGCTGTACGGCATGCCCTGGGCGACGTTGACGCCGTTGATCAGGTTGACGTTGTATTCGGCGTTGAGGCCGCGCACCGAGGCGAACATGCCCTCGCCGCGCGCGGCGCCGTCGACGCCGCCGAAATACGACTGCCCGGTGTTGACCACGTTGACGCCCGGCAACAGGCCCAGCGCCTCGGCGATGTTGTGCACGGCGGTGTACTTCAGGTCGTCGGCCGACAGCACGTTGGCGGTGTTGCTGGCCGCCATCTGCATGTCGGCGGCGGTGTAGCGGTTCGCCGCGACGGTCACGGTCGACAGGGTCTGCGCATTGCCCTTGGCGGCGGCCGGCGCGGTGTCGTCGCCGGCGGTGTTCTGCGCCTGCTCCTGTGCGGGGTCTTCGGCATGGGCGGCGGCGGCGAGGGCCAGGCTCAGGGCCAGGGCGATGGATCCGGCAAGCCGGTGCGGCCTGGCGCGGTGCGATGCGTGGTTCATGGAAATTCCATCAGGACGTGGGGTGGTGTCCCGGCACGCGACGACGCCGCGGCCGGAGAAGGCAAAGCGCTGCCCGTATCGCCGGCGCGGAGCCGGCAACTGGGCGAACATCTGGGGGAGTTCCGTGTCGGAGCTGGACCGTGCGAACTGACGGTCCGTTAACAACTGCGGCGCATTGTGTGCGTCGATGTTTGCAGATGCGTGACGGAGTTCATAGGTGAACGGAAATGCGATACGTCAGTGATGCATACGCGTGCGTATCGCAAGTGCGCATGGCTGCGGCGCTTTTTCCGCTGACATCCGGCGCGCCATAACGCCACCGCAGGAGCGGCTTCAGCCGCGACGAACGACGCGGCGGGCCTGACGGCGACGGAGACTGTCGCGGCTGAAGCCGCTCCTACAGTGCACCCAGATGGCGTCGCGTACGCCCTTGGGAGCGACGCCAGGCGACATTCACCATCGGTCGCAACGAGTTTTACCGATTGTGCGCGTCGCGACTGAAGTCGCTCCCGCAGAAGGCGCTCCCACGCAGGGATCTAACCGGGTGCCTCTCGACTCCCTCGCATCACTCCGACGCGATCTGCGCATGCAGGATGCGGCGGATCTCCAGGATCGCCTGCGGCGTCTCCTGCACGCTGTGTCCGGAGGTGATCACCAGTTCCGATTCGGCGCCATCCAGGTGCGCGCTGCGGTAGGGCACCAGCCCATCGTCGGCGACGGCCAGCGGCAGCGCCGGGTTGCGCCGGGCGATGATCGAGTTGTAGCGCACGGCTGGCGAAATCGGCAGCTCGGCGGCCGCACGCACGAACGGATCGGTATCGCGCAGATTGTCGATGCCGTTGGGCAGGCGCTGCGGCACGCCGTCCTGGCCGGCGATGTCCTGCATCACCTCGGTGAAGCGCTGCAGCAAGGTCACCGGCAAGCGGATCAGTCCGCCGACCAGGCGCCCGATGCTGCCCTCGGCGATGGCGGTGCCGCGGTGCGGCGCGGCGATGAAGATGGCGCGGTCCACCTGCGGCAGCGGCGCGAAGCGCAACAGCGGCTGCAGGCGCTCGCGTACCCGCGCGCCGCGTTCGCCGCTCAGGTCGCGGCCGGCGAGCAACGCGTTCCAGATGCGCTCGCCGGAGCTGCTGACCAGCAGCCGCGCGATCACTCCCCCCATGCTGTGGCCGATCAGCACCATGTGCTGCGAGGCCGGCGCCTGCCCCTGCGGATCGAAATTGTGCAGGGTCTGCTGCAGCAAGGTTTCGATCTGCGCGCGGTTCCAGGCGATCGGCATGTTGGTCGGGTAATAGACCTGCCAGATCTGGTAGTGGCGGCGCAGTTGCTCGTCGCCCATGATCTCGTTGGCGACGTTGACCCAGGCCTCGGGGCTGCTGCCCAGGCCGTGCAGCATCAGCACGATGCGCCGGTTCGGGTCGTAGGGCTGCATCAGGTACAGGTGCGGCTGCTCGATGCCGTGTTCGCGCCCCAGCATCGAGCGCAACGACTGCTTGGCGAAACCCGAACGCGCCAGCCACAGGCCGTAGGCGGCGGTGAAATTGGCCGCCAGCGGCAGCCGCTGGCCGTGCACGACGACCTCGTTGTCGCGATACGGATCGTAGGGCGCGATCACCACGCTGCGCGTGTCCAGCACCTGCGCCAGGCTGTCGCCGTCGAAGCGCAGCAGCACGGTGGTCGGCGCGTACGACAGTTCGCTGTAGCCGGCGGTATCGGTAGCCGCTTGCCCTGGCTTCGCAGCAGCCATGATCGCGGTCGGATCGCCGACCTGCGCCGGCGACACTTCCGCCACCAGTTCGGCCCCGAAGCCATCGCGGCGATAGGTGCTGCGCAGGCCGTCGAAACGCAGCGAGGCGGCAGGCACCATCGCATTCGGCCGCGCCACGGCGCCCGGCAGGCGGAAACTGTCCAGCTGCGCGCGCACTTGCCAGCCGGCGGCAGCCAGCGTGTCGTCGTCGCGCAATTCGCCGCTGGCGCTGCGCGCGCGCCAACGTTCGAACATCGCGCCGACCACGTGCTGCACCGCGTAGTTGTAGTAATCGCGCACCTGCGTCTGCCGGTCCTCGAAGGCGCGCGCGCTGGCCGGGCGTTCGGTATAGAACAGGTAGGCATAGGCGTAGCGCGCGGTTTCCAGCCATGCCTGCAAGGCTGCATCGTCGAGTGCGACGTTGCCCTTGGGCGTACGCGTCGTCGCCGCGCGCAACCACAGCTCCGACAAGGTCGCCAGGCGGCGTTCCTCGTCCAGTCCCTGCACCGTGCGCAGTTGCGCGGCGCAGGCGGGGATGTCGGCCTCGCAGGGCTTGCGCTCGATCGCGACCACGCGCAGCGTTTCCTGGCTGGCGTCGCTGAGTTCGCCGGTGCTGAGCACGTCGCCGCGCTTGGTCGCGATGTAGTCGCCGGCCGCGCGCGACTGCACGGTGACCATGGCGCAGCCGGACCCGGCGAGCAGGCCCACCGCCAGCAGCGCGCGCGCCGCCAGCTGCCGCACCGCGCGCGCGGCGCGCATCAGCGCGGCGCTCCGGGCGGTTCTTCGCCGGGGATGCCTTCGCGGATGCGCTGCGAAAAGTCGGCGCCGGCGCCGGCCTGGCGTGCGCGCTCGCCGATGCGCCCGCGCGCCTGCAGCGTGGCCAGCGCGTAGCCCGGCACGAAGCCGTGCTGCGCATAGACATAGGACGGCAGATAGCCGGACAGCAGCAGGCGGTAATCCAGCGGCAGTTGCGGTTCGAACTTGCGCACCAGCTCGAACACGATGGTGGTGCAATTGCTGGTGGCGGTGTTGTAGAACTTCGGCGTGCGCTGCAGCTGCTGCGCCTGCGCCACGTAGCCCATGAACAGCTGGCGCAACTGCGCGCGCGGAATGTTCAGCCGGTACAGATAGACGTCTTCGCCGCGCACGTTGCTGCGCACCGCGAGGATGTCGCGCTCGTCGGCGGCGATCATCGCCTGCTCGAAATTGCGGAAGAAGCCGGCCAGCGCGGAGAACGATTCGCCACGCTCCTTGCGGATCTCCAGCGAGAACACCACCCGGCGGCCGTCGTCGAAGCCGAACGAGACCAGGGTGTGGGCGATCGCCGGCCCCATCCAGTAGGACAGCGCCAGGTCCGCCGAGGCCAGCCGGTCCAGGTCGTACTGGCGGGTTTCCCAACGCGGCGTGTAGTCGCTGTCGCTGCGCCAGGCGAAATTGCGCACGTTGTGCAGGGTGACGAGGTGGCCTTCGACCTGCGGCTGCAGCGGCTGCGCCACGTCGTCGGCCCAGTCGCGGTTCTGCTCGGGCAGCAGCTGCGACCAGCCGAACACCAGGCCGGCGCAGGCGACGGCGAAGATCCACGGCAGCACGCGGTAGTCTCGGGGATGGCGCAGGCCCCACAGCGCGGCGCCGCCCATCGCCAGCCACAGCAACGCCGAGGCGTAGCGCACCAGGCTGCCGGTATGCGGCAGGTAGGCCAGGAACAGCGCGCCCCAGACGCCGGCCAGCACGATCGCCAGCGCCACCGTTGCGCGCAACAGGCGTGCCGGCCAACCCCGCTGCGCGGCGTTGCGCGCCGCAATCGCGGCGACGGCGCGGCCCTGCCCTCGCTCGCGACGCAGGCTCACAGCGTCGCCGCCGCCGCGGGCGTGGCCAGCGCATGGCACAGCAGCCGGCAACCGCGCAGCGCCAAGGCCTTGCGTTCGGCTTCGTCGCTGCCGCGTTGGCAGGCGCCGAGCATGTCCATCAACAAGGTGAGGTCGTCGCCGTCCAGACCCTGGCGGCACAGGCCGGCGTCGGTGGCGCGCTGCAGGAACGGCAGCAGGATCGCCATCAGCCGCGCATGCGCCACTTCGATCTGCGGATGGTCGCGCGGCATCGAGCGCCAGCAGTCGGCCAGCGGCGCGGACATCGCGATGTGCTCGGCGACATCGCGCAGCAGCAGGAACAGGCCGTCGGGGCGCTCGCCGATATCGCGCGCGCAGCATTCCAGCCCGTCCAGGGCGCGCTGCAGGAGCGCGATCATCAGGTCGGTGCGGTCGGCGAAATTGCGGTACAGCGTGGCCCGGCCCACGCCGGAGCGTTCGACCACCAACTCCAGCGGCGCGAGCACGCCGTGCTCGCAGAATACTTCGTCGGCCGCATCGAGCAGCAGGCGGCGACGTTGGGCGGCATCGGCACGGAGATCCATGCCGGGATTATCGGACAATTTTGTCCACTTGCAAGCGCGGTGCTGGCCGGACCGCGTCCGGCGGCCCGGTGGCGATGCTGGAAGCACGGCCACCGGGTCCGGTCCGGCCGCTGCTCAGCCGGTGTTCTGCACGCCTTGCGAGACGCCGTTGACGCAGGCCACCAACGCGCGCAGCAGGTCCTCGTCCTCGCCGTCGGTGGCCCGCCAGCGCTGCAGCAGGTCCACCTGCAACACGCTGATCGGATCGATGTAGGGATTGCGCAGGCGGATCGACAACGCCAGCCGCGGGTCGTGCTGCAGCAGCGACGCCTGCCCGGTCAGCGATTTCACCCAGCCCTTGGTCAGCGCGAGTTCGTCGCGAATGCGCGGGAAGAAGCGCTCGTGCAGCGGCCCGGCCAGGCGCGAGAACATCTCGGCGATGTTGAGGTCGCCCTTGGACAGCACCATCGCGATGTCGTCGAGGAAGGTGCGGAAGAACGGCCAGTCGGCGGCCATCTCGCGCAGCGTGTCCTCGTGGCCGGCCTCCACCGCCGCGCGCAGGCCGCTGCCGACGCCGTACCAGCCCGGGATCACCGCGCGCGCCTGGCTCCAGGCGAATACCCACGGGATCGCGCGCAGGTTGTCCAGCGCCGCATCCTGGCCCAGCCGCCGCGACGGCCGCGAGCCCAGGGTCATCCGCTCGATCACGTCGATCGGCGTGGCCAGGCGGAAATAGCGCATGAATTCGGCATCGCCGACGAAGCTGCGGTAGGCGCGGGTGCTGTGCTCGGCGACGATGTCCATTACTGGCCGCCACGCGTCCTCGCGCGCGTCCAGCGCACGCGGACGCATGCTCGACAGCAGCACCGCGCCGGTCATCTGCTCCAGCGAGCGCAGCGCCAGCGCGCGGATGCCGTACTTGCGGTGGATCACCTCGCCCTGCTCGGTCACCCGCAGGCGGCCGTCGACGCTGCCGCGCGGCGCCGCTTCCAGCGCGCGCGTGGTCTTGCCGCCGCCGCGCACGATCGAACCGCCGCGGCCATGGAAGAAGGTCAGGCGGATGCCGAGGTCGGCGGCCGCATCGAGCAGTTCCACCTGCGCGCGCTGCAGGCCCCAGCGCGAGGCGGCGATGCCGCCGTCCTTGCCGCTGTCCGAGTAGCCGAGCATCACCATCTGCACGTCGTTGCGCGCGGCCAGGTGGCGCCGATAGACCGGGTCGGCGAGCAGGTCGCGCAGCGTGTCGGTGCCGCCGCGCAGGTCGTCCACCGTCTCGAACAGCGGCACGATGTCCAAAGGCACCGCGCCTTGCGCATCGACCAGGCCGCCGCGCCGCGCCAGCGCCAGCACGGTCAGCACGTCGGCGCGGTTGTGCGCCATGCTGATGATGTAGCTGCCCAGCGCATCGGCGCCATGCCGCGCGCGCGCGTCGGCGAGCGCGGCGAACACCGCGTCCAGGCGTGCATTGCCGGCATCCTCGGGGGCGGCCGGCAGGATCCGCTCGCCGCCGGCATAGGCGCCGAGCACGCTGGCACGGTCCTGCGCCGAACGTGCGTCCCACTCGTCCTCGCCCAGCGCCGCGGCGACCGCGCGCGCGTGCACGCTGGACTCCTGGCGCACGTCCAGCCGCGCCAGGTGGAAGCCGAAGCTGCGCACCCGCCACAGCAGCCGGCGCACCGCGAACCAGCCCGCGTGCAGGCCCTTGTTGGCCTGCAGGCTGTCGAGGATCAACTGCAGGTCCTGCGCCAGTTCGGCCGGCGTGGCGTAGGCGCCCGGCGCGTCGTCCAGCGTCGCCTGCAGGCGTGCGCGCATCAGGTCGTTGAGCAGGCGGTACGGCATGTCGCCATGCCGCGGCCGCGAGCGCGCCGCGGCCTCGGGCAGCAGGTGCCGGTAGCGTTCCAGCTGCGCCAGCAGCGCATCGCTGACCGCCACCAGCGTGGTCGACTGGCTGAGCAGGCTGGCCAGCTGCCACAGTTCCTTCAGGTAGCGATCCAGCACCGCGCGGCGCTGCGCGTCGAGCGTGGCGGTGATGGTGCCGGCATCCACGTTCGGATTGCCGTCCATGTCGCCGCCGACCCAGGTGCCGAACCGCAGCAGCCGCGGCAGCGGCACCGGCTCGCCGTAGGTTTCCTCGATCGCGTGCTCCAGGGTCTCGTACATCACCGGGACCACCCGGTACAGCACCTGGGTCAGGTAGAAACCGACATGCTCGCGCTCGTCTTCCACCGTCGGACGCACTGGCGAGGAATCGGCGGTCTGCCACGAGGCGGTCAGCGCCATGCGGAAGCGCGCCGCATCGGTGGCGCGCTCGCCGGGGGTGCGCATGCCATCGAGGTTGTCGACCAGGCTGGCGACCATCAACTGTTCTTTCTCCAGCAGCGCGCGGCGTACCGCCTCGGTCGGGTGCGCGGTGAACACCGGCTCCACGTCGATGCGCGGCAACCATTCGCCCAGTTCCTGCGCGCTCACGCCCTGCGCCTTGAGCCGGCGCAGCGCGTCGTGCAGGCCGTCCGGTTGCGGCGTGTCGGCGCTGTTGCGCTGGTAGTCGCGGCGGCGGCGGATGCGGTGCACGCGCTCGGCGATGTTGACCACCTGGAAGTAGGTGCTGAAGGCGCGCACCAGCGCCTCGGCGTCGCGCGGCGTGCGGCCGTAGAGCTGCTCGCTCAGCGACGACGGCGGCGCATCGCTCTCGCGGCGCGCGATCGCGGTGGTGCGGACAGTTTCGATCTCGTCGAGGAACTCCGCAGACACCTGCTCGGCGAGCAGGTCGCCGACCAGCGCCCCCAGTCGGCGGACGTCGTCGCGCAAGGGGATGTCGGGCGTGGCAAACACGATGCTGCTGCGGTACTCGTTCATCGGAAACGCATGGCTCGGCTGTGGGGGCGCCGCAAGACTAACCCAAAAGTATTAGTCCCTCGCCCGGCGTGGTAACGGTTACAAAGCGAACCATCGTGGGCCGGCGCAGGCGTCCCCCCTGCGAGAGCGATCTCGGTCGCGAGGCTTTCCAGAGAAGCCTCGTCGCGACTGAAGTCGCCCCCACGGGGAGGCCTGGCGACACCAGGAGCACGCACCAGCGAATCGAAGGGCTGGCTCCGGGGGCGCACCGGCCGGCAGGCGGCGGCGCGGCCGTGGTCGCCGAACCGGGCCTTGGGCGTGCGCCACGTCCCAGGGCCACCGCCCCATTCAAGTGCAGCACGCCGCAGCCGCTATAATCGGGTGTTCCTCCGCCGAGGGGCGCTGCGACCGTGTCGAGGTGGGTTTCCCACCTCCAGACCCGGCCAGGCTCGGCGGCAGGCTTGAGCGACAACGGCGCCCGGACCTTCGCGAGTTTTCTCGCCATTGACCGGAGCACTACCGATGAACGCTGTACGCAAGAGCTTTTCCACCGAGGGCGACTACAAGGTCGCCGACATCTCCCTGGCCGATTGGGGCCGCAAGGAGCTGGACATCGCCGAGCACGAGATGCCGGGCCTGATGTCGATCCGCCGCCAGTACGCCGCCGCCAAGCCGCTGGCCGGCGTGCGCGTGACCGGCTCGCTGCACATGACCATCCAGACCGCGGTGCTGATCGAGACGCTGAAGGACATCGGCGCCGACGTGCGCTGGGCCTCGTGCAACATCTTCTCCACCCAGGACCACGCCGCCGCGGCGATCGCCGTCACCGGCACTCCGGTGTTCGCCTGGAAGGGCGAGAGCCTGGAGGAATACTGGGACTGCACCCTCGACGCGCTGACCTTCACCCTGGCCGACGGCACCCAGACCGGCCCGGAGCTGGTGGTGGACGACGGCGGCGACGTCACCCTGCTGATCCACAAGGGCTACGAGTTGGAGAACGGCTCCAAGTGGGTGGACGAACCCGCGTCCTCGCACGAAGAGCAGGTGATCAAGGACCTGCTCAAGCGCGTGGCGGTCGAGCGCCCCGGTTACTGGACCCGCGTGGTCAAGGACTGGAAGGGCGTGTCCGAGGAAACCACCACCGGCGTGCACCGCCTGTACCAGCTGGCCGAAGCCGGCACCCTGCTGGTGCCGTCGATCAACGTCAACGACTCGGTGACCAAGAGCAAGTTCGACAACCTGTACGGCTGCCGCGAGTCGCTGGCCGACGGCCTCAAGCGCGCGATGGACGTGATGCTGGCCGGCAAGGTCGCGGTGGTCTGCGGCTACGGCGATGTCGGCAAGGGTTCGGCGCACAGCCTGCGCGCCTACGGCGCCCGCGTCATCGTCACCGAGATCGACCCGATCTGCGCGCTGCAGGCGGCGATGGAAGGCTTCGAGGTCAACACCGTCGAAGACAGCCTGGGCCAGGCCGACATCTACGTCACCACCACCGGCAACAAGGACATCATCCGCATCGAGCACCTGACGCAGATGAAGGACCAGGCCATCGTCTGCAACATCGGTCACTTCGACAACGAGATCCAGGTCGAGGCGCTGTACAAGTATCCCGGCGTGCAGAAGATCAACATCAAGCCGCAGGTGGACAAGTTCGTGTTCCCGAATGGCAACGCGATCTTCCTGCTGGCCGAAGGCCGCCTGGTCAACCTGGGCTGCGCCACCGGCCACCCCAGCTTCGTGATGTCCAACAGCTTCGCCAACCAGACCCTGGCGCAGATCGACCTGTGGCAGAACAAGGACAGCTACGAAAAGCAGGTCTACCGCCTGCCGAAGAAGCTGGACGAAGAAGTGGCGCGCCTGCACCTGGAAAAGATCGGCGTAAAGCTGACCAAGCTCAGCGACGACCAGGCTGCCTACCTCGGCGTGTCGGTCGACGGGCCGTACAAGCCGGAGCATTACCGGTACTGAGTGGTTGGCGGGTTTATCCGTCTAACGCGAAGAGCTAAGAGAACGGGCGCCGAAAGGCGCCCGTTCTTTGTTGGTGGCCAGGCGCTTTCGAGAAAAATCCGGTCATCGCGGAAATGGCCGAGTTCCAGGGACCAGTGGTCGCTTGTACACGATGGAGGCCGGTGATAGCGTCGCATCGGCCTGCATCCAGGGAACGGACATCATGATCAGACCCGCGCGTGACACCGGCAGGGCGTCCCGATGGCTTGAAAGCCTACTCGGATCCGCTACCCGAGCGGTCCCCCACCAACGAATCGACAGGCGGCGATCATGAAACGATCATTGCCGTGCCTCGCCCTGCTTCTGCTTTCCATGGGCTGCGTCAGAGATCTGCAGCATAAGCAATTGACAGATATTCCATTGGCCGAAAAACCAGCCATCCCTTCGACCGAGTCCGCATGCAAGGCGGCCGGCCAGTTCTGGTCGGAACAGGGCTTGCCCGGCGGTCCGAAATCTTGCGCGGTCAGGACGACCGATGCACTCAAGATATGCACCGATAGCGCGCAGTGCCAGGGAAGCTGCCTGGTTGCTGAAAACTTGCCGCTGGGCGTAGCAGCAATCGGCAGTTGTTCAGCGTGGGTCGCAACCTTCGGTTGTTACAAATACATCGAAGGCGGGCGCGTCCATGCGATGTGCGCAGACTGACCATTTCCCAGCCTCGCTCGCGTACGTGGCCGGACCGCAGAGAGGCTTCATCGCTGCTCATTGTTGCGCCGACGGTATATCCACCCCGAATTCGGCGATCGTTGATAAGGCAATGATGCTGGCAGCCTTCTCACCCAGCGCTTTCAGCCAACAGACGGGGAATCCCATGCGCGCCGAGCCGGCTTCGCGGCTTGACCTGCTCATGGGCGGTTGCCGATGAAAAGCATCGCCTTATCGACGCTGAAATCTGTCGCGGCACTTTTGCTTGCATCAATCGCCGCGATCGCCGCCTACGACGTCCTGGCATTTCAGCCGCGCCAAATGGAAATTCGAGCGCTTCTGAACCGCGTTCCGCCAGAAGATCGCGATCCACCGGCGTCGATCCGCCGCTACATCGATGCGGCGCATCGCTCCACCTATCCGCCATCCACCGCCGTCGCCCGCTTGCTGCTGGCGCGCCTGGGGACGCCACGTCACGAGAACGCGCTTTCCTGGCATGTGCGCGTCGTCGTGTGGGATCTTCTGGTGTCGCTGCACCTGTCGCAGGACCAAATCCTGGCGTTGTACAGCACCTTGTCCTACAACGGCGTCGGACATGGCATCAGCCAGCTGTCGCAGAAACTCTACGCAAAGCCTGCCAGTGCGCTGTCGGATGCCGAAGCGGCCACGGTCGTTGCCATCCTCTGGGCACCGGGCCTCTATCTGCACGACAAGTCGCGCCTGGAACGGCGCCGAGACCTTCTGCTGGCGCGAGCTCAAACCAGACATTGACACGTTCGGGCGAAATGCCGTGACCGGCCTAGCGTCTCGTGGCCACTATGGCCGCCAATTCGCATTGCTCTCCCAGAACGCCACGCTGCGCCGGTAGGCCTCACGATCCAGCGCCACGCCCGAGCCACCCTCTTCCACGCCCAGCGCGTTGCGCAGCATGGTGATCGGTGCCATTGGGATCTCCTGCGGTTCGGCGGTGTAGAGGCAACCGACCACGCCCCATTCTGCGTCGATCGGCGCACCCTCGCGCGCCAATTGTTCGCGGCTGTAGAGGATCGGCAGCAGATATGAAGCGACTGGCGGCTCGACGCCTTCGAACCAGCGCACCAGCACCGGCAACTCTTCCCTGCTGCGCGCTTCGTAGCCGGAACGCAGCAGGTGGCGATTGACCTCGGTGATCGGCACGGTCAGGCAGCGGGTGGAGGTCCAGTTGGGATGCACGTGCAGCTTGCAGAACGGCGCGTAGCCGTCCAGCACCCGCAGCGGCGTGGCGTCGTTGAGCTGGCGCTCGAACTGTTCCGGCGTGCAGTCCTGGATCGCGTTGCGGCGCGCGTCGCGCGGGAACAGGCGGGTGCGGGCGAAGGGGGTCAGGACGATGGACATGGCGGCGACGGTCACGAGGAGAGATCAAGCGTAGCGCGCTCACCGGGCGATGCACACCATGGCCACCGCCCCCAGGTGGGGAGCGTCATCGCATCGATTCGGCTAGGCCGCCGTTGCGCACCGCCTTCTGCAGGAGGGGTTTCAACCCGGACGCCTTGCCGCTAGAGCCCCTGGTCGAAACCGGTCCTGCAAAAAAGTCGGCGCGGCGATGTCTGACAGTGCGCAGCCACGCAGCACGTGCCGACTTAACGCCCTGCGTCTATTGCGGATGCGCCAACGCGTAGCCGATCGCCGCACGGATCGCCGCCACCTGCGCGGCATTGCATTGCTCCGGCGTCGCCGTTGGGCTGTCGGGGTAGACCTCGGTGGTCGTGGTGTAATGCGCATCGCTGATGCCCGCGCACAAGCCCAGCTTTTTCACCGGGTAGTTGATGACGCCATGCGCCACCACCGGCGAACCGATGATCTCGCCCTCGGCATCGGCGGGCGCGATATGGGTGACCTGCGCGACCGCGGCCACCACTGCCTGCTGGAACGCCGGCTGCGGATTCTCGCTGTCGCCGACCAGATAGAAGCCGTCGGGAATGCCGCCAGGCTCGTAGGCGACGCCATCGCGTGCGGCCAACGCCGGCCGGAACTCGGATTCGTCGCTGTCGGTGGTTTCGTGCAGGTCGATGTGCATCGCGACGCGCCCGCGCAACGGCGCGACCAAGCGCAGCAGCGCGGCCGATTCCTGCGCCGGGCTGTCCTCGCGGAACGACCGGTTGGGATCGATGGCATCCGCATTCCAGCGATGGATGCGCTCGTAGGCCCATGGACTCACGCACGGCACCACCAGCAGGTTGGCGCGGCCGGCGTGCTCGGACGCGTGGCGGTCGGCGAACTGCAGCGCACCATGCACGCCGCTGGTTTCGTAACCATGCACGCCGCCGGTCACCAGCATGCACGGCAACGCGTCGTCCCACGCGCGGCTGCGCAACGCCAGCAGCGAATAACGCTCCCCGGCGTACTCCAGCACGCCGTACTCGACGATCTCCAGCGGCCCGCGCATGCGCTCGATCGCCGCCACCACGTCCGTTTGGTAGCTGCGCTGGCGACGCTGCCGCGCCAGCCACGCCGCCTTTTCCCCTTGCCCCCAGGGAATGCCGGGCGTGCCGATCGGATAAAAGGGATCGAGTGTCATCGTGCGAGTCCGCATGTACAGGTGAGGCGGATGACTTTAGCACCGGGAAACGCCGGCCACCGCGGCCACGTAAGCTCGCGGCCGCATCGACATGTATGCCTCGCATGCAATGCGCTCGCGCGCCGCACAGCGCCGACAGAACCAGATGCCGATCCCGCTTTGCATCGGCCAATGCAATGAATACGTATGTAGCCCGCGCATGCTGCGCCGCGATGCGCGCTTAGCATCCACGCAGCGCCGCACGCCGTGTGCGGCGCGTCCGGAAGGGGGCCGGATTTCCCGACGCCACGCAGCGCGCCCGGCATGCGCGGCGTCCCGACCGAAGGAGATCTGTGTGATGCGCGAACTGCCCGCCGCTGCAATCGCTCCATTGCGCCCGCACCGCTGGCGCCTGTTCCTCGTCGGCCTGCTGCTGACCCTGGCCACCGCCAGCGCCCAGGCCGATGTCATCCTGCACGCCTTCAATTGGCCCTATGCCACCGTGGAAGCGAGGGCGGCGCAGATCGCCGCGGCCGGCTATCACAAGGTGATGGTGGCGCCGGCCTACCGCTCGCAGGGCAGCGCCTGGTGGGCGCGCTACCAGCCGCAGGACATGCGCGTGATCGACAACCCGCTCGGCGACACCGAGGACTTCGCCAGCATGGTGCAGGCGCTGGCCGATGTCGGCGTGGAAACCTATGCCGACGTGGTGCTCAACCACATGGCCAACGAGGCGGCGACGCGCCCGGACCTGAACTATCCCGGCAGCGCGGTGCTGTCGCAGTACGCCGCGGATCCGTCGCGCTACGCATCGCTGCGGCTGTTCGGCGACCTGTCGGTGAACTTCCTCGGCGCCGGCGATTTCGGTCCGGCGCAATGCATCACCGATTACAACGACGCCTACCAGGTCCGCACCTACCGCATCTGCGGCGGCGGCAGCGATCCGGGCCTGCCCGACCTGGTCGGCAACGACTGGGTGGTGCAGCAGGAGCGCAGCTATCTGCAGGCGCTGAAGGCGCTGGGCGTCACCGGCTTCCGCATCGACGCGGCCAAGCACATGACCTTCGACCACCTCAACCGCGTGCTCGATGCCGGCATCCGTTCCGGGGTGCACGTGTTCGGCGAGGTCATCACCGGCGGCGGCAGCGGCAACGCCGACTACGACCAGTTCCTCGCGCCCTACCTGCAGGCCACGCCGCACGCGGCCTACGATTTCCCGCTGTTCAATTCGATCCGCAACGCCTTCGCCTACGGCGGCAGCATGGACCTGCTGGTCGATCCGGGCGCCTACGGCCAGGCGCTGCCCGGCAACCGCGCGGTGACCTTCGCGGTCACCCACGACATTCCCAACAACGCCGGCTTCCGCTACGCGATCCTCGACCCGGTCGACGAGACCCTGGCCTACGCGTATCTGCTCGGCCGCGACGGCGGCGTGCCGATGGTGTACTCGGACAACAACGAGAGCGGCGACAACCGTTGGGTGGACGCCTACCAGCGCGACGACCTCAAGCGCATGATCGGCTTCCACAACGCCGCGCAGGGCAGCGACATGCAGGTGCTGTCGCACGATGCCTGCCACCTGCTGTTCCGCCGCGGCGATCTGGGCATCGTCGGCATCAACAAGTGCGGTACCGCGGTCAGCGCCACGGTGGCGATGAGCGGCAGCGTGCTGCGCTGGAACGTGGACTACAGCGACGCGCTCGGCTCGGGCAGCGTGGTGCGCATTTCCAGCAGCAGCTACACCTTCAGCCTGCCGCCGCGGCAGGCGCGGATGTGGAAGCGCTGATCCTGGCGCACCTTGCGTAGCCGTGCGGCGGCGACCGCTGCCGCACGGCTGTGCCGCAGCCGGTGCCCCCCGCGCGATCCCGGCTGGCGTTTGCAGGCCGGCACTCACGAACAGCGGCGATTCGCGCGCACACCATGCACATCGGTCGCAGCCGACTGCATTGCGCGCTTGCCACGGCGCCCATCGACCGCGCGATGACGCATATGGGCGGCATTTCGACCATCTTCCATGCAGCACCGCCGCTCGTGAGCCGGCCGGCCAGCGGACAGCCGGAATCGGACCTGATCGCACATCCATCCGGATGAAGAGATATACTCCGGCAATCACCTGACGCGCCGCGCCCATGACCGCCATCAGCTTCGAGTTCTACCCGCCCAAGACCGACGAACAGCGTGCGCAGCTGGACCGCACCGCCGCACGCCTGAAGACCTACGCACCGGAGTACGTGTCGTGCACCTTCGGCGCTGGCGGCTCGACGCTGAGCTACACCTCCGAGACGGTGCGCCATCTGAAGCAGCACCACGGCTTCGAGGCCGCGCCGCACCTGTCCTGCGTCGGCGGCAGCCGCGAAGAGATCCGCGAGTTGCTCAAGCTGTACCGCGCGATCGGCTGCCGGCGCCTGGTCGCGCTGCGCGGCGATCTGCCCTCGGGCATGGGCCACCCCGGCGACCTGCGCTACGCCGCGGACCTGATCGCCTTCATCCGCGCCGAGCACGGCGACGCCTTCCATCTGGAGGTCGGTGCGTATCCGGAGACGCATCCGCAGGCCAGCGACGCGTTGAGCGACCTGCGCCACTTCAAGGCCAAGGTCGACGCCGGCGCCGACGGCGCGATCACCCAGTACTTCTACAACGCCGACGCGTATTTCCATTTCGTCGACGCGGTGCGCAAGCTCGGCGTGCAGATCCCGATCGTGCCGGGGATCATGCCGATCTCCAATTTCAGCCAGCTGAGGCGTTTCTCCGAGCAATGCGGCGCGGAGATCCCGCGCTGGATCGGCAAGCGCATGCAGGCCCTGGGCGACGATGCCGAGGCGATCCGCGAGTTCGGCGCCGACCTGGTCGCGGCGCTGTGCGAACGCCTGCTCGCCGGCGGCGCGCCGTCGCTGCACTTCTACACGCTCAACCTGGCCAAGCCCACCGTCGGCGTGCTGTCGCGTTTGGCGTGAGCGGCGTCTGCGTCTGCAGCTTCAGCGCGAATCGGCGAAGCAGCAGCATCCCGATAGTGCACAGCGTCGGGACTGAAGTCCCTGCCACAAAAGCCTTCGCAGCGCCTCGCACAACCCCCTGCAGGAGCGGCTTCAGCCGCGACAAACGGAGCGGGAAACCTGGCCGGCGTCGGAACCGATCGGTCGGGGCTGAAGCCCCTCCTACAAGACTCCTGGCGCCCGCACGTCCGAACCTTGTAGGAGCGGCTTCAGCCGCGACGAGCGAAGCAGTCAGACACACCATGCTCGCGAAGGATCAGGACCGATGTCCTTATCCCTCAGTGCGCGCTCACATGCCTCGCCCACGTTGCCACCTTCACCTGGCGCAGCTTCCCACACACCAGGCCTGCGGCTAGGCTGGCGCGATGCGCGCGCCCCCGTCGATCCTGTTGTTGCTGTGCCTGTGCGCCGCGCCTGCCGCCGCGCAGAAGGTGAATCGCTGCACCGGCGCCGACGGCGCCACCGTGTTCAGCGATCGCCGTTGCGAAGACCTGGGTGCGATCGACCGTTTGCCGCCGCGCACCGCGCCCAGTGCGGCCAGCGAAGGCGCCAGCGGCCTGTACCGGCCGCAATGCGTGCGCCGGCTCAGCGAACTGGCGCAGCAGATCCGCACCGCGGTGGACGCGCGCGACGTCAATCGCCTGTCCACGCTGTATTGGTGGAACGGGGTCTCGGACGAGGCGGCGCGGCGCATCCTCGACCGCCTCGACGCGATCACCCAGCGTCCGTTGGTGGCGATCGTGCCGGTGTTGCCGGACCCGTCGGCGCAGGCGGCTTACCCCGCGGCCACGCGCCCGGCGTCCGGCACGTTGGCCGCTGCCGAGCAACGCACACCCGATGCCGCCGCCGGAACACCCCAAACATCGGCCGGCGACAACGTCACACCGCCGCGCGCACGCGCGACCGGCTTGCGCCTGGAGCAGACCCTCGGCAGCAGTGCGACCCCGACATCGACGGTGCTGGGCCTGCGCCGCCAGTACAACTGTTTCTGGATCAGTTTCTAGCGCGCTTTCGGCTTGGGAATTCGCAATCGGCGCGATGCTGGAGGAGTTACTTCGATCGCGGCAGGCATCACTTGTAATGCCCGTCGCGACTGAAGCCGCTCCCACAACCCCCGCTCAGGCGGCGTCCACGTCCAACGGCCACAGCCCACGGATCGCGGCGATTCCCTGGCCGCCATGGCGGCGCGCTTCGGCCACCTGCGCCGGCAGCAGGCCGCCGATCGGGTACAGCGGCAGCGCCACTTCCTCGCGCAGGCGCTCGAACGCCTCCCACCCCAGCGGCGCGGCGCCGGGATGACTGGCGGTGGCGGCCAGCGGGCCGACCACGGCGAAATCGCAGCCGAGCCGCTGCGCCGCGTGCAGCTCTTCGACGCGATGGCAGGACGCGGCAACGCATTGCCCCGCCGGCAGCGGACGCGCGTCGAACTGCGGCAACTGCTCCGCGCCGAGGTGCACGCCGACCCCCAACTCCTGCGCCAGCGCGAGATCGCGATTGACCAGCACCTGCGCGCCGCGCGCCGCGCACAGCGCCGCCGCGGCCCGCGCCAGCGGCTGCCAGTGCCCGGCCGGCAGGCTGCGCGCACGCAACTGCACGCGCTGCACGCCGCCTTGCAGCGCGCGTTCCAGCGACGCCAGCCAGCGCTCGGGATCGACCGGCTCCGGCGTCACCAGATAGCGATCGGGCTGGCGCAGCATCGCCACCACCGGCTGGTCGGCCGGCGGCATCGCGTAGCGGCTCAGCTTGTCCGGCGCCACCCAGGTCAGCGCCTGGCCCTCGCGGCCGCGGGCGATGCCCTTCCACGACAGTACCTGGCGCATCTCCAGACGCAGCCGTTTGTCCGGATAGCGCTGCGGCACTTCCATCAGCTGCGCGCCGACCGTCGCCTCGATGCCCAGTTCCTCCTGCAGCTCGCGCACCAGGGCCTGCTCGGAGGTCTCGCCCGGTTCGCGCTTGCCGCCGGGGAACTCCCACAGGCCGGCGAGGTCGCGCCCCTCGGTACGCCGGGCCAGCAAGATACGGCCGCGGGCATCGGTGATGACCCCGGCGACGACATGGATGGATCTGAGCGGTTCGGACATGGCGCAAGCTTGCCGTCTTCGGCGGTGCCAACGCAATGAATCCGGTTCACATCGTCGGCGATCCGCGTATCGCGGCAGCGATCCGCACGCATTCGGCCAACGTACGGCGAGGCGACGGCCTGGACGACGCGGCAACAACGACGAAACCGACCGCATGCGGCCATGCGAATGGATACACCCACGGACAGCTGTGCCGGCGGTACCGCCACCGCCCGGACGCCCGCTCCCCGCTCACCCGGGCAAGTCGTGCCCGATCCGCCACAGCACCCCGCCCGGATCGTGCAGGGTGAAGTCGCGCATGCCCCACGGCCGATCCTCCGGCTCACCAAGGCGCGCGCCAAAGCGGCCGGCCAGATCCGCGGCACCCAGCCGCCGCCACCAGGCATCGGCATCCTCCACCCACAGGTGCAGCATCAGGTTGTGCGCCAGTGCCTGCTCGTAGGAATCCTGCAGCAGGAACGCACAGCGCTCGCCATGGCGGAAACAGACGAGGCCGTCGCCAAGCGGCTCCGCCACGAATCCCACCTCGCGATAGAACTCCACGGACAGCGCGAAGTCCCGCGCCGGCACGAACACCTTCAATTCAAAACTGGCGGAACGCTCCACGGCATGCATCCAACGGCAATGGCGACACCCGGCACCCTACCCGCAGAACGCGCGACACGCCACACAGGCAAGCCCTCGTCCGGACCGCCACCAAAACAAAGCGCCCCGCACAAGGCGGGGCTGCAGATACAAGGGTTTGACCAATCACCGCACCCCGTCTGGAGCCGAGCCCCCTTTAGTGAAGGGGGCGCGCCGATAGGCGCGGGGATTTGGGGAGAGATGAGCCGGGACCCACGTTTTGCGAAGCCAAACGTGGGGCTGTTGCGCGATTGCGCAACAGCGCTCTTAACTCAACTGCCCATGGCAATGCTTGTACTTCTTGCCGCTCCCGCACGGGCACGGATCGTTGCGGCCGACCTTGGGCGCCTCGCGGGTGACCTGCGCCACCTGCGGCGCGTTGGCGCCCAGCGCGACCTGCTCAGCCTCCTCGTCGGCGCTGTAGCCGCCGACGTCCTGGTGCTGGAACTGCGCCTGGCGCAACTGCGCCTCCATCTGCTGCCGTTCCTGCGCTTCCAGCGCCGCCACCTCTTCCTCGCTGCGGATGCGCACGCGCGCCAGCAAGGTCACCACCTCGCGCTTGGCGTGCTCGAGCATCTCCGAGAACAGTTCGAAGGCTTCCTTCTTGTATTCCTGCTTGGGCTGCTTCTGCGCGTAGCCGCGCAGGTGGATGCCCTGGCGCAGGTAGTCCATGCGCGCCAGATGCTCCTTCCAGCTCTGGTCGAGCACGGTCAGCATCACGTGCTTCTCCAGCGCGCGCATGGTCTCGCCGCCGACCGCGGTCTCCTTCTCCTGGAAGTGGCGATCGACTTCCTCGCGCACCTTCTCGGCGATGCCGGCCGCGTCCAGTTCCTCGTGGCGCTTGACCAGGTCAGTCAGCGACAGCGACAGGCCCAGGTCGCTGGCCAGGGTCGCTTCCAGCCCGGCCAGGTCCCACTGCTCGTCGATCGAATTCGGCGGCACGAAGCGCGCCACCAGGTCGTAGATCACGTCGTCGCGGATGCCGTCGACGTTGTCCTTGACCGACTCGGCGTCGAGCAGTTCGTCGCGCTGCGCGTAGATCACCTTGCGCTGGTCGTTGTTGACGTCGTCGAAGTCGAGCAGGTTCTTGCGGATGTCGAAGTTGTGCGCCTCGACCTTGCGCTGCGCCTTCTCGATCTGGCGGCTGACCATGCGGTCCTCGATGACGTCGTCTTCCTTCATGCCCATCATCCGCATCGCCTTCTGCACCCAGTCGGAGGCGAAGATGCGCATCAGGTTGTCTTCCAGCGACAGGTAGAAGCGCGAGGAACCCGGATCGCCCTGGCGGCCGGAACGGCCGCGCAGCTGGTTGTCGATACGCCGCGATTCGTGGCGCTCGGTGCCGATGATGTGCAGGCCGCCGGCGGCCTTGACCGCGTCGTGGCGCTCCTGCCAGGCCGCCTTCAGGCGCGCGCGCTCGGCGTCGCTCAGGTCCTCGCCCAGCGCGTGCAGCTCCGCTTCCAGCGAGCCGCCGAGCACGATGTCGGTACCGCGACCGGCCATGTTGGTGGCGATGGTCACCGCGCCCGGCTGGCCGGCGTTGGCGACGATCTGCGCCTCGCGCTCGTGCTGCTTGGCGTTGAGCACCTCGTGCTTGACCCCGGCCTTGCGCAGGTGCTCGGACAGCATCTCCGAGGTCTCGATCGAGGTGGTGCCGACCAGCACCGGCTGGCCGCGCTTGGCGCAATCCTCGATGTCGGCGAGCACCGCGTTGAACTTGCCCTGGCGGTTGAGGAACACCTGGTCCGGCCAGTCCTTGCGGATGGTCGGGCGGTTGGTCGGGATCACCACCACTTCCAGGTTGTAGATGCTCTGGAATTCGTAGGCTTCGGTGTCGGCCGTACCGGTCATGCCGGACAGCTTCTTGTACATGCGGAACAGGTTCTGGAAGGTGATGCTGGCCAGGGTCTGGTTCTCGCGCTGCACCGGCACGCCTTCCTTCGCTTCCACCGCCTGGTGCAGGCCGTCGGACCAGCGCCGGCCCGGCAGGGTGCGGCCGGTGAATTCGTCGACGATGACCACTTCGCCGTCGCGCACGATGTAGTCCACATCGCGCTGGTAGATCGCATGCGCGCGCAGCGCGGCGTTGAGGTGATGCACCACGCTGAGGTTCTGCGCGCCGTACAGGCGGTCCTCGTCGTTGGTCAGGATGCCGGCGGCGCGCAGCAGCTCTTCGGCGTGCTCCATGCCCGCCTCGGACAGGTGCACCTGCTTGCCCTTCTCGTCGACCCAGAAGTCGCCCTCGCCTTCCTCGGACTCCTGCTTGGTCAGCTGCGGCACGATGCGGTTGACGCGGATGTACAGCTCCGGCGAATCGTCGGCCGGGCCGGAGATGATCAGCGGGGTGCGCGCCTCGTCGATCAGGATCGAGTCCACTTCGTCGACGATGGCGTAGTTCAGGCCGCGCTGGTAGCGGTCGGCCTTGGACAGCGCCATGTTGTCGCGCAGGTAGTCGAAGCCGAATTCGTTGTTGGTGCCGTAGGTGATGTCGGCGGCGTAGGCGGCGTGCTTGTCGCTGTGCGGCATGCCCGGATAGACCACGCCCACGCTCAGCCCCAGCCAGTTGTACAGCTTGCCCATCTGCGCGGCGTCGCGGCGTGCCAGGTAGTCGTTGACGGTGACGACGTGCACGCCCTTGTCTTCCAGCGCGTTGAGGTACACCGGCAGCGTCGCCACCAGGGTCTTGCCTTCGCCGGTGCGCATTTCCGCGATCTTGCCCAGGTGCAGGACCATGCCGCCGATCAGCTGCACATCGTAGTGGCGCATGCCGAGCACGCGGCGGCTGGCCTCGCGGCACACCGCGAACGCTTCCGGCAGCACCTTGTCCAGGCTCTCGCCGCCGGCGATGCGCCCGCGCAGTTCCGGGGTCTTGGCCTGCAGCTGCGCGTCGGAGAGCTGCTCCATCTCCGGTTCCAGCGCATTGACCTTGGCGACGATACGGTGGAGCTGACGCAGCTGGCGTTCGTTGCGACTACCGAAAACGCGAGTAAGCAGACTGTTGATCATTGAAGGAACCGGTTGGAAAGGAACGCCCATACGGCCCGATCCCCCAGGGAATCGGCGGGCCGCAAACGAAACAGGGCGCGAGGCGCCCTGTCGTGGCAAAGCCTATTGTAGCTTGGGGCGGGCTCCGGCGATTCAAGCGCCGGCATCGCCGCCCCAGCGCTGCGTCAGCCGCGGCCGCGGCGGCCCACCGGCGTGGCGCCATCGCCGAGGAACTTGGCCGGATTCATCACCACGCCGTCCTTCCACACCTCGAAATGCACGTGCGCACCGGTGGAACGGCCGGTGGAGCCGGCCTTGGCCACTTCCTGGCCGACCCGCACCAGGTCGCCGACCTTCACCGACAAGCGCGAATTGTGCGCGTAGCGGGTGACATACCCGTTGCCGTGATCGACCTCGACCACGTTGCCGTAGCCGCCGCGCACGCCCGAGTAGCTGACCACGCCGTCGGCCACGGCCAGCACCGGGTCGCCGACGTTGGCGTGGAAGTCGATGCCCTTGTGGTTGCCGGCGCCGCGACCGAACGGATCGGCGCGGCCGCCGAAACCGGAGGTGATGTAGCTGTTGCGGATCGGCATCCGCGACGGCACCGCGTTCTGGTCGAGCTGGTGGTCGAACAGCAGCGATTCGAGCACCGACAGCTGCTGGCCGGAGGTGGCGAACTGCTGCTGCAGCCCGTCCAGTTCCTTGCTCAGCTGCGGCGCCGGCATGTCCTGGCTGACCTCGTCGTCGCCGCCACCGACGCCGACCGGCTGGTCGAAGTCGAATTCGCCGTCCTGCAGCTTGCCCATGCGGGTCAGGCGTTCGCCCAGCGCGTTCAGGCGCGTGGCCTGCGCCTGCAGCTCGCCCAGCCGCGCGGCCAGCGCGTTGACCTGGGTCTGCGCGTCGCGGCGCACCTGCGCCAGCTCCGCGTCCTGCCGCTCCACCTTGGCCCGCAGCTGCGCCGAACCGACGAAGCCGGTCGCGGCGCTGACGCCGATGCCGAGTACCATGCCCACCGCCAGCACCGTGCCCAGCACGGCCAGGGGACGCCGGTCTGCGAACTCGCGCAGCCGCCACGGCAGGTCCTTTATCCCCTTTTCACGCGAATTGATTACGATCTTCTTAAACGCCATATGAGTTTTCATGTCTAAGCGAAAGTCCGGCGAGGGCCATACCACCGCGCCGATGCCGGCGTTGGACGCCGCATTGGCGGACAAGGTGGGCGACCCGTTGCGGCGTGCCTTGTGGCTCGACGCGCTGGACCGACAGTTGCGCCCCCATCTGCCGCCGAACCTGGCCTCCCGGTGTCGGTTGGCCAATGTGAACGGCGAACAGCTCGTTTTTCTCGTTGACTCTCCGGTCTGGCACGCCCGGGTAAGGCTCGCCGAGGCCGATATCCTCGCTGCGGCCCGGTCCCTCGGGCTGAAGGCCACCAGGGTGACCGTCAAGACTGCGACTGCATCCGCGCATTCCCCAATGCAACAGGCAAGAAGCAAGCCAGCACCGGTTTCCGCGGCGACGCACAAGGGATTGCGCGACGCGCTGGCGTCCTTGCAGGACGTCGATTCCACGACGCCTGAAGCAGCGACGGCCTCCGGCCGGCGCGGTCTGCGTACGTAGACACGCACGTCACGACCCGACGCATCCTAGCGGGCGCCGGCGTCGCGGTCGTTATCGATTCGTTAAATAGAAGTTAAGAGGGGTCAAAGGTGCGACGGATCGCCCATTCCGTGATCCCGGACCGCCCCCGGCCGCGGGGCGGAAAACTTTAGGCGTAAGCCACGGCCCCGTAGGCCACCGGTGCCGGCACGGCCTTGGAATCGAAGCTCACCCACTCCCACGCGGCCTGCTCGGCGAGCAGCGCGCGCACCAGCTTGTTGTTCAGCGCATGGCCGGATTTGTAGCCTTCGTAGGCACCGAGGATGGCGCCGCCGGCCAGGTACAGATCGCCGATCGCATCGAGGATCTTGTGCCGCACGAACTCGTCGGCGTAGCGCAGGCCATCGTCGTTGAGCACGCGGAACTCGTCGAGCACGATGGCGTTGTCCATCGACCCGCCCAGGCCCAGATTGCGCTCGCGCATGTACTCCAGGTCGCGCATGAACCCGAAGGTGCGCGCGCGGGAGATTTCCTTGATGTAGGCCATGGTCGAGAACTCGATTTCCTGGCGCGACTGCTTGGCCGGGATCATCGGGTGATCGAACTGGATGGTGAAGCCCAGCTTGTAGCCGTCGTACGGCTCGAAGCGGGCGATCTTGTCGCCGTCGCGCACTTCCACCGGATGCTTGATGCGGATGAAACGCTTGGGCTTGCCCTGCTCGACGATGCCTGCCGACTGCAGCAGGAACACGAACGGGCCGGACGAGCCGTCCATGATCGGCAATTCGGCCGAGGACAGCTCGACGATGGCGTTGTCCACGCCGAGGCCGGCCATCGCCGACATCAGGTGTTCCACCGTCTGGATCTTGGCGTCGCCGCGACTGAGCCCGGTGCACAGCGTGGTCTCGGTGACCAGCTCGGCATCGGCCGGCACTTCCACTGCCGGTTCCAGGTCGACGCGCCGGAACACGATGCCGTGATCGGCCGGCGCAGGACGCAGGGTCATGTACACCTTGTCGCCGCTATGCAGGCCCACGCCGGTGGCGCGGATCGTGTTCTTGAGGGTGCGTTGCTGGGTCATGGGAGACAGTCTGGGAACGTCCGCTCAGACGGGAACTGAACGGAATTGAGAATATCACGCGTTTAGCCAAATTTTAACAAGACGGTCACAGCGTCCTATTTGCGCAACGCTGGCGCAGGCCGGCGTCGCGGTCGCAAAAACCTGCCGGGTCGAAACGACCCGGCAGCAAAGGACACGGCGCGCCGCCCGGGCGGACAGGCCCGATCGGCGGTGTTGCGGCCGGCGCAGGGCCGGCCTGGCGAAACGTCAGTCGGCCTGGCGGCGCAGGGCGGGCGGCGTGCTTGCGAAGCACTGCCTCGCACGCCGACCCGCGCCTGGCCACGGATGGCCAGGCCGGGCCATCCGCAAGCCGACCTGTCGCGCCAGGGACGGCATCAGTCGGCCTGGCGACGCAGGAACGCGGGAATATCCAGGTAGTCGTTGGGCAGATCGGCCGCCGCCGGTGCCGGTGCCGAAGACCCCATCGCATCGCTGCTCGGGCGCCGCAGGCCCAGGCCCATCGCGCCGCCGACCGCCTTGGACACGGCGTCGCCGCCATGCTCGAAGTCGCCGAATTCCGGCTGACCGGTGGTCGCGTTGCGCACCAGCTTGATCGGCGCGCGCTGCTCCGGACGCTGGGTCTGGCGCGACACGGCACGGTTCAGGCCGGTGGCGACCACGGTCACGCGCACTTCGTCCTGCATGTCCGGGTCGAGCACGGTGCCGACCACGACGGTCGCGTCTTCCGAGGCGAAGCCTTCGATGGTGCGGCCGATCTCGTCGAACTCGGCCATGGTGAAGTCCGGACCGGCGGTGATGTTGACCAGGATGCCGTTGGCGCCGGCCAGGTTGACGTCGTCCAGCAGCGGGTTCTGGATCGCCGCTTCGGCCGCGGCCTGCGCGCGGTCGTCGCCGCGGGCCGAGCCGGTGCCCATCATCGCCAGGCCCATTTCCGACATCACGGTGCGCACGTCGGCGAAGTCGACGTTGATCAGGCCCGGACGCACGATCAGGTCGGCGATGCCCTGCACGGCGCCCTGCAGCACGTCGTTGGCGGCGCGGAACGCCTGGATCATGGTGGCGTTGCGGCCGAGCACGGTGATCAGTTTTTCGTTGGGGATGGTGATCAGCGAGTCGCAATGCTGGCTCAGTTCCTCGATGCCCTTCAGCGCGACCTGCATGCGCCGGCGGCCTTCGAACGGGAACGGCTTGGTGACCACGGCGACGGTCAGGATGCCCATCTCCTTGGCCAGCTGCGCGACCACGGGGGCAGCGCCGGTGCCGGTGCCGCCGCCCATACCGGCGGTGATGAACACCATGTCCGCGCCCTGCAGCGCGTCCATGATGCGTTCGCGGTCTTCCAGCGCGGCCTGGCGGCCGACTTCCGGGTTCGCGCCGGCGCCCAGGCCCTTGGTGACGTTGGTGCCGAGCTGCAGCTGCAGCTTGGCGCCGCAGTTCTTGATCGCCTGCGAGTCGGTGTTGGCGGTGATGAACTCCACGCCGTCCACGCTGCTGCTGACCATGTGCGCGACCGCGTTGCCGCCGCCGCCGCCCACGCCGACCACCTTGATTACCGCGTTGGGTGCCATCTTTTCAATCAGTTCGAAATGCGCCATGTCCGTGTCCTCTTTGAGCCGGGATTCGGGATTCGGGAGTGGGGATTCGGAAGCACTCCGATCCTGCATCCCGCCTCTCCGTCCGGCGAGTGTTGTTGTTTGGAAGCCGGGATTCGGGATTCGGGAGTGAGGATTCGCAAAAGCGCGATCGCCCAACACCGTTGCCCGCTCCGCGGCGGAATCACTACAAAAAAAACCTGTCGCCTACCCTCTCTCCGCTCTCCGCTTTCTTGCTTTTGCTTTTGCTATTGCTCTTACGAATCCCAAATCCTGAATCCCGAATCCCGGCCCTCAAAACTCACCGCGATACCAGTTCTTCAATTTCTTGAACAGGCTGCCGGCGCGCCCGGTGGGCAGCGACGGACGCCGTGGGTGTTCGATCTGGCTGCCCATCAGCAGCAGGCCCACGCCGGTGGCGTGCACCGGGTTGCCGACCACTTCGCCCAGGCCGGTGACGTGCTGCGGGATGCCCACGCGGACCGGCATCTGCACCATTTCCTCGGCCAGTTCGACCACGCCTTCCATCTTCGAGGCGCCGCCGGTCAACACCATGCCGGCACGCACCAGTTCCTCGAAACCGGAGCGGCGCAGCTCGGCCTGCACCATCTCGAAGATCTCCTCGTAGCGGCCCTGCACCGCCTGCGCCAGCGAGTGGCGCGGCATGCGCCGCGGCGGGCGGTCGCCGACGCTCGGCACCTGGATGCTTTCCTCGGCGGTGGCCAGCTGCGCCAGCGCGCAGGCGTAGCGCACCTTGATCTGCTCGGCTTCCGGGGTGGGCGTGCGCAACATGTGCGCGATGTCGTTGGTGACGTGGTCGCCGGCGATCGGCAGCGAGGCGGTGTGGCAGATCGCGCCCTGCACGAACACCGCCAGGTCGGTGGTGCCGGCGCCCATGTCCACCAGCACCACGCCCAGCTCGCGCTCGTCGGCGGTCAGCACCGCGACCGAGGACGCCAGCGAGGACAGGATCAGGTCGTCCACCTGCAGGCCGCAGCGCTGCACGCACTTGCTGATGTTGGCCGCGGCCGACTGCGCGCACACCACCAGGTGCGCGTGCACCTCCAGGCGCACGCCGGTCATGCCGACCGGGTTGCGGATGCCTTCCTGCGAATCGTCGAGCACGTACTCGCGCGGGATCGCGTGCAGGATGCGCTGGTCGGCCGGGATCGCCACCGCCTTGGCCGCTTCCAGCACCCGGTCCAGGTCGTTCCAGGTGACCTCGCCGTCGCGGATCGGCACGATGCCGGGCGAGTTCTTGCATTGCACGTGGTTGCCGGAGATCGACGCGTACACCGAGCGGATCTCGCAGCCGGCCATCAGCTCCGCTTCCTCGACCGCGCGCTGGATCGACTGCACGGTGGATTCGATGTCCACCACCACGCCGCGCTTGAGCCCGCGCGATTCGTGCGAACCGATGCCGATCACCTCGATCGGATTGCCGGGCGAGTACTCGCCGACCAGCGCGACGACCTTGGAGGTGCCGATGTCCAGTCCAACGATGAGGGATTTGTCGCCTTTGCGGTTCATGTCTTGGAGCCGGGAATAGAGAATGGGGAATGGGGAATGGGGAAGAGCGGGCTCATGCGCGGGGATGGAGGGCCGGCCAATGCCGCATGGCGCGCGGGTTGGGTCGGAGCCGTGGGCTTTTTCTCCATTCCCGGTTCCCGATTCTCGATTCCCCGCTCCACCGTGAATCCATTGGTGTAGCGCAGGTCGGCGCGCGCGATCGGCGCCTGTTCCGGCGTGGCCAGTTGCGGCAGCACGCGTGCGAAGCGCGCCAGGCGGGCGCGGGCGTCGTCGCGGCCGACCACGACCTGCACGCCGTTGCCCAGCTGCAGCGACCAGCTGCCGCGCGCGTCCATCGCCACGCCGTCGACCTGCAGCCCGGCCGGCGCGAACAGCGCGCGCGATTCGTTGTACAGCGCGACCACGTCCTGCGCCTTGGCGTCCGGGCCGGCCAGTTGCGGCAACGCCATGCCGCGCAGTTCGCTCGGCAGCGCGAAGATGCGGCCCTGCTCGGACAGCATGCGGTCGCTGCCCCAGCGCGCGAACGGTCGGTGTTCAGTGACGCGCACTTCCAGCACGTCCGGCCAGCGCTTGCGCACCCGCGCGCTTTCCACCCACGGCAACCGTTCGATCGCGTCCTGCGCGTCCTGCAGGCGGACCGCGAAGAACCCGCGGCGCGCATACGGCAGCACCACCTGGCGCAACTGCTCGGCCGGCACGCGCTTGAAATCGCCGCTGACCTGCAGCCGGCTCAGCGGCCAGCGCTCGGCACCGACCCAGCCGTTGAGCACCGCCACCACCGGCAGCGCGACCAATGCCAGCGCCAGCAGCCAGGCGAGGATGCGCAGGAGGGCGGTCATGCGGCACTCCGTGCCGCGGGATTCGGGATTCGGAATTCGGGATTCGCGCAAGACACGCACGCGAGCGCACAGGCAGCGCGACGCTGCCGCTGTGCGAATCCCCAATCCCCAATCCCGAATCCCGGCTTCACAGCGTCTGCTCCAGCACGCGCCACACCAGCTCTTCGAAGCCGATGCCGGCCTGGCGTGCGGCCTTGGGCACCAGCGAGTGGCTGGTCATGCCCGGGGCGGTGTTGGCTTCCAGCAGGGCGAAATCGCCGCTGGCGCCGTCGCGCATCACGTCCACGCGGCCCCAGCCGCGGCAGCCGGCGGCGCGGAATGCGGCCAGCGCCAGTTCGCCCAGGGCAAGCTCGTCCTCACCGTCCAGGCCCGGGCACAGGTACTGGGTGTCCTCGGCCACGTACTTGGCGTGGTAGTCGTACCACTGGCCCTTGGGCACGATGCGGATCGACGGCAGCGCGGTGTCGCCGAGGATGGCCACGGTCAGTTCGTCGCCGACGATCATCTGCTCCATCAGCAGTTCGCCGTCGTAGCGCGCGGCCAGCGCCACCGCCTCGTCCAGCTGCGCCGGCTCGAACACGCGGGTCACGCCGACGCTGGAGCCTTCGTTGGCCGGCTTGACGATCACCGGCAGGCCCAGCTGCGCGGCCGCGGCGCGGATCGCGTCCGCCTGCGCGGTCGCCGCCAGGCGCACGTAGCGCGGCGTCGGCAGGCCCAGCGACAGCCACACCTGCTTGGTCCGCACCTTGTCCATGCTCAGCGCCGAGCCGAGCACCGGCGAGCCGGTGTAGGGCACGCCGAACGCGTCCATCAGACCCTGCACGATGCCGTCTTCGCCGCCGCCGTTGTGGCCGTGCAGCACGTTGAACACGCGGTCGAAGCGCTTGTCCACCAGCGCCTGCGCCAACGCCGGAATGCCGTCCACCGCCACCGCGTCGACGCCGCGCGCGCGCAGCGCCTCGAGCACGTTGCGGCCCGAATCCAGCGACACCTCGCGTTCGCTGGAAGTACCGCCGAGCAGCACCGCGACGCGGCCGAACACGGCCGGGTCGGTGTGGCGCGGCGGCGGGAAGTTCTGCGCGCTCATGGCTTGGCTCCGACGACGAACCCGTCCTGCGCGATGTGCTGGGCGACGTAGCCGATGTCGCCAGCGCCCATCATCAGCAGCAGGTCGCCGTCCTGCAGCACGTCCGGCAGCACTTCGCTCAGTTCGGCGACCTGCCCGACCACCACCGGCTCGCTGCGCCCGCGCGCACGGATCGCGCGCGCCAGCGAACGCGCGTCGGCGCCGGGGATCGGCGCTTCGCCGGCCGGATAGACCTCGCTGAGCACCAGTGCGTCCACTTCCGACAACACCGCGGCGAACGCGTCGAACTGGTCGCGGGTGCGGCTGTAGCGGTGCGGCTGGAACGCGACCACCAGGCGCTTGTCCGGCCAGCCGCCGCGCGCGGCGGCGAACACCGCGGCCAGTTCGCGCGGATGGTGGCCGTAGTCGTCGACCAGGCGCACGCGTGCGCCGGCGGCGGTGGTCACTTCACCCAGGTCGTTGAAGCGGCGGCCGATGCCGGCGAAGCTCTGCAGCGCGCTGGCGATCGCCTCAGGCGCCACGCCCAGCTGCCAGCCGATCGCGGCGGCGGCCAGCGCGTTGAGCACGTTGTGCCGGCCCGGCAAGGCCAGCGTCACCGGGGTGCTGCTGCCTTCCGGCAGGCGCAGGGTGAAGCGCATGCGCGGGCCGTCCTGGACCACGTCCTCGGCGCGCACGTCGGCGTTCTCGCTGAGCCCGTAGCTCATCACGTGGCGCGGGGTCTTGGCGGCCAGCGCGGCCACTTCCGGATCGTCGATGCACAGCACGGCCAGGCCGTAGAACGGCAGCCGCTGCAGGAATTCGGCGAACGCGGCCTGGACGCGGGCGAAATCGTTGCCGTAGTTCTCCAGGTGATCGGCGTCGATGTTGGTGATCACCGAGATCAGCGGGTTCAGGCGCAGGAAGCTGCCGTCGCTCTCGTCGGCCTCGGCCACCAGCCACTGGCCGCCGCCGAGCTTGGCGTTGGCGCCAGCGGCGAGCAGCTGCCCGCCGATCACGAAGGTCGGGTCCAGCCCGCCTTCGCTGAGCACCGCCGCGGCCAGGCTGGTGGTGGTGGTCTTGCCGTGCGTGCCGGCCACCGCGATGCCGCGGCGGAAGCGCATCAGCTCGGCCAGCATCGCCGCGCGCGGCATGATCGGGATGCGCTGGCTGCGCGCCTCCATCAGTTCCGGGTTGTCGTCGCGGATCGCGCTGGACACCACCACGCAGTCGGTGCCGAGCACGTTGGCCGCCGAATGCCCGCGCATCACCCGCGCGCCGAGCGTGACCAGGCGCCGCGTCGCCGCGTTGTCGGCGTTGTCCGAGCCGGACACCTCGTAGCCCAGGGTCAGCATGACCTCGGCGATGCCGCTCATGCCGGTGCCGCCGATGCCGACGAAATGCACGCGCGGAAACGCGCGGACCAGGTCGCCGGTGTCGTGGAGACGGCGGATCACAGGGCACCTCCTGCGGAGGTGCCGGGATTCGGAATTCGGGATTGGGGATTGGTGGCGTCGCCGGTGGCCTGTTGCCGCGGCGCATCGCCATGTACGGATGTCTGCATAGTGTCCTGCTTGTGCTCCTGCTCTTTACGAATCCCCAATCCCGAATCCCGACTCCCGGCCTCTTCCAGAATGATGTCCGCAATCCGCTCGGCCGCATCCGGCTTGGCCAGGCGGCGGGCGGCGTCGGCCATCGACAGGCGGCGTGCGGGGTTGCCGAGCAGGTCGCGCAGCACGCCCTGCAGGTTGGTCGCCAGGGCGTCGTCCTGCTTCAGCAGCACCGCGGCGCCGCGTTCGACCAGGTATTCGGCATTGCGGGTCTGGTGGTCGTCGACGGCGGCGGCGAACGGCACCAGCACGCTGCCGATGCCGACCGCGCACAGTTCGGCCAGGGTCGAGGCGCCGGCGCGGCACACGATCAGGTCGGCCCAGGCGTAGGCGGCGGCCATGTCGCCGATGAAGGCTTCGACGCTGGCAGCGACGCCGGCCTCGGCATAGGCCTGGGCCGCTTCGTCGCGCAATTTCTCGCCGCACTGGTGGCGCACTTCGACCTGCGCACCGAGCGCGGCCAGCGCGCGCGGCAGCGCCTGGTTCAGCGCGCGCGCGCCCTGGCTGCCGCCTAGCACCAGCAGGCGCACCGCGCCGTCGCGCGCGGCGAAGCGCTGCGCCGGCGGCGCCAGCGCGGCGATCTCGGCGCGCACCGGATTGCCCACCGCTTCCTCGCGCGCGGCGAAGCTGCCCGGGAACCCGGTCAGCACGCGACGCGCGACGCGCGACAGCACCTTGTTGGTCAGGCCCGGCGCGCGGTTCTGTTCGTGCACCAGCAGCGGCAGTTTCAGCAGGCGCGCAGCGATGCCGCCGGGGCCGGCGGCGAAGCCGCCGAAGCTGACCACTGCGCGCGGCATGCGCCGGCGCAACACGAAGCCGGCGGCGCGGATCGCACGCATCACCCGCAGCGGCGCGCCGAACAGCGCCAGCGCGCCCTTGCCGCGCAGGCCGCCGATTTCGATGGTGTCGATCTCGATGCCGTGCTGCGGCACCAGTTGCGTTTCCATGCGCCCGGCCGCGCCCAGCCACACCACCGGCACGCCGCGCGCGCGCAGCACCTTGGCCACCGCCAGCGCCGGGAAGATGTGCCCGCCGGTGCCACCAGCGAGGATCATCACCGGACGCGATGCAGCGTCGGTCATGGCGGTGCCGGTCATCGGCACGGACACACTCATCCCAGCCTCCCGAAGGTCGGCTCGACCCGCGGCTGCATGCGGCTGGTGCCGCGCGCCGGGGTGCCGGCCTGGATCGCCGCGGCCACCGCGCTGGCGCTGGCCTCGCGCGCGGCCTGCAGGTCCTCGGCGCTGTCCACGGTCTGCCTGACCGGCGGCGCGGCATCGCTGCGCACCTTCGCCACCTGGCGTTCGGCGCGATCGAGTTCGTAGGACACGCGCAGCAGCAGGCCCATCGCCACGCAAGTCATCAGCACGCTGGAACCGCCGGCGGAGATCAGCGGCAGGGTCAGGCCCTTGGTCGGCAGGATGCCCAGGTTGACGCCGACCGACACGAAGCTCTGCAGGCTGATCCACAGGCCGATGCCGAAGGCGATGTAGCCGGAGAAGTGGCGCTTCATTTCCACGCAGCGCATGCCCAGCCAGAACGCGCGCCCGACCAGCAGCGCGTACAGCGCGATGATCAGGCACACGCCGGTGAAGCCCAGCTCCTCGGCGATCACCGAGAAGATGAAGTCGGTATGCGCCTCGGGCAGGTAGTTGAGCTTCTGCACCGAGCCGCCCAGGCCGACCCCGAACAGTTCGCCGCGGCCCACCGCCATCAGCGCATTGGACAGCTGGTAGCCGGAACCGAGCTGGTCGGCCCACGGGTCCAGGAACGAGGTGATGCGGCGCAGGCGGTACGGTTCCAGGATCGCGATGAAGGCGAACACCGGCAGCCCGATCACGATCGGCATCGACATGCGCGGCAGGTTGACCCCACCCAGCACCAGCATGCCGGCGGTGATCGCCAGCAGCAGCGTGGAGGAACCGAAGTCCGGCTGCAGCAGCAGCAGGCCGACCAGCGCCACCGCCACGCCCAGCGGCTTGAGCATCGCCGGCCAGGTGGCGTTGACCTCGTCGCGGAAGCGCACCAGGTAGCTGGACAGCCACACGATGTACAGCACCTTCACCGCTTCCACGGTCTGGAAGCGGGAGATGCCCAGGTTGATCCAGCGCCGCGCGCCGTTGACGGTGCTGCCCAGCCCCGGCACGAACACCACCAGCAGCAGGCCGAAACAGGCCAGCAGCAGCAACTGGTTGTACTGCTCGATGTTCTTCAGCTCGGTGCGCATCGCCCAGATCGCCAGGCCGATGCCGCCGGCCAGGAACAGCAGGTGCCGGGTCAGGTAGTAGAACGGGCTGACGGTCAGCTCGATCGAGCTGGAACCGACCATCACCACGCCCAGCGACGCCAGCGCCACCACGGCGCCGAGCAGCCACGGGTCGTAGCGGCCGCCGATGGCCTCGAGTCGGGTTGCCTGGCGCGCGGCGTCGTTCATCAGCGCACCTTCAACGTGGCCAGGCCGACCAGCACCAGCACCACCGAGATGATCCAGAAGCGCACGATCACCCGCGGCTCGGGCCAGCCCTTCAGTTCGAAGTGGTGGTGGATCGGCGCCATGCGGAACACGCGCTTGCCGGTGAGCTTGAACGAAGCGACCTGGATCATCACCGACAGCGTCTCGACCACGAACACGCCGCCCATGATCACCAGCACCAGTTCCTGGCGCACGATCACCGCGATGGTGCCGAGCACCGCGCCCAGCGCCAGCGCGCCGATGTCGCCCATGAACACCATCGCCGGGTAGGTGTTGAACCACAGGAAGCCCAGACCCGCGCCGGCGATCGCCGCGCAGATGATGATCAGCTCGCCGGCGCCGGGAATCGAGGGAATCTTCAGATAAGCGGAGAACACCGCGTTGCCCGAGGCGTAGGCGAACACGCCCAGCGCGCAGGCCACCAGCACGGTCGGCATGATCGCCAGCCCGTCCAGGCCGTCGGTCAGATTGACCGCGTTGGAGAAGCCGACGATCCAGAAGTAGGCGATGGCGACGAAGCTGATCCCGGCCAGCGGCAGCGCGATCGACTTGAACATCGGGATGTAGAAAGTGATCGCGGCCGGCACGTCGGCGCTGTAGTACAGGAACAGGCCCGCGGCCAGGCCGAAGATCGACTGCAGCAGGTACTTCCAGCGCGACTTCAGCCCGTTCGGGTCGCGGCGCACGATCTTGATCCAGTCGTCGTACCAACCGATCACGCCGAACGCCAGCATCACCGCCAGCACCAGCCACACGTAGCGGTTGCGCAGGTCGCCCCACAGCAGCACCGACAGCAGCACGGTCAGCAGGATCATCGAGCCGCCCATGGTCGGCGTGCCGGCCTTGGAGAAATGGCTCTGCGGGCCGTCCTGGCGGATCGGCTGGCCGCCCTTGAACTGCGCCAGCTTGCGGATCACCGCCGGGCCCAGCCACAGCGACAGGAACAGCGAGGTCAGCGCCGCGAGGATGCCGCGGAAGGTGAGGTAGCCGAACAGCCCGAACAGGCTCTCCAGCTGCTGCAGCCAGCGGGACAGTTCAAGCAGCATGCGGCGCCTCCTCTCCCTGCGCCAGCAGCGCGCTCACGATCTTGTCCATGGCGCTGCCGCGCGAACCTTTGATCAGGAGGGTGGGAGGAGCCGGGAATCGGGAATCGGGAATCGGGAGTCGGGGGGGCAAAACGTCGTCTGCCACCGCGCCGGTGTTCTCATCCATCAGCTCTGTTTCCTGCTCTTGATCTTGCTCTTCACGAATCCCCAATCCCGCTCGCTGTTCGACAGCCGCAGGCTGGCCATCCCTACTCCCGGCCGCGCGCAGATCCGCACGCAGCGCGGCGATCAGCGCCGCATGGCTGTCGAACACGCGTCCGTTCTCGCCGAAGGCCTGCGCGGCGACGGCGCTGAGCGGGCCCAGCGCGTACAGCCGGGTCAGGCCGGCGTCGCGGGCGCGGCGGCCGCCGCTGGCGTGCAGCGCTTCGGCACCGTCGCCGAGTTCGCGCATGTCGCCCAGCACCAGCCAGCGCTCGCCGCCGGCGGCGGCCAGCGCGTCGATCGCCGCGGCCAGCGAACCGGGGTTGGCGTTGTAGCTGTCGTCGATCAGCACCGCGCCGCCGGGCAGCGTATGCGCGATCTGCCGGCCCGGCACCGGCTGCACCTGCGCCAGGCCCGCGGCGATCAGCGCCGGCGCGATGTCCAGCGCCAGCGCCAGCGAGGCGGCGGCCAGTGCGTTCATCAGGTTGTGCCGGCCCGGCAATGGCAGCGTCGTTTCGATCTCGCCCTGCGGGGTGACCAGCACGAACTGCGAGCGGTCCGGGCGCATGCGCAGCTGCGTGGCGGTGACCTCGGCGCTGGCCTGCAGGCCGAAGCGCAGCACGCGCGGGGCCAGCGGCGCCGGCAGGCGCTGCTCGAACCACAGCCCGAACGCGTCGTCGGCATTGATCACCGCGGTGCCGCCGGCGGTCAGCGCGGCGTAGATCGCGCCCTTGGTCGCGGCGACGCCGAGCAGGCTGCCCATCCGCTCCAGATGCGCCGGGGCGATGTTGTTCACCAGCGCCGCATGCGGGGCGACGATGTCGGTCAGGTAGGCGATGTCGCCCGGCTTGCCGGCGCCCATCTCGTAGATCGCGTAGTCGGCCGCGTCCGGCGCTTCGATCACCGCCAGCGGCAGGCCGATCTCGTTGTTGCGGTTGCCGGGATTGGCGTAGACGCTGCCGCCCTGGACCCGGCAGGCATGCTGCAGGATCGCCAGCAGCAGCGCCTTGACGCTGGTCTTGCCGTTGCTGCCGGTGATCGCAGCCACCCGCGTGGCGCGGCCGCGCTGCATGCCGGCGGCGATCCGCGCGAGCGCCAACTGGGTGTCGGCGACCAGGATCTGCGGCAGTTCGCTGTGCGGCTGCAGCAGCTCCACCAGCAACGCGCTGGCGCCGCGCGCGGCGGCATCGGCGACGAAGTCGTGGCCGTCGAAACGCTCGCCGCGCAGCGCCACGTACAGGCTGCCCGGCGCCAGCGTGCGGGTGTCGTGGGCGATCGCGTCGATCGCCACGTCGTCGCCGTGCAGCTCGGCGCCGGCCCAGTGCGCGATCATCGACAGCGGCAGACGCTTCATCGGGCGTGCTCCACTGACCGTGCGGCGCGCGCCTGCAGGGCCTGCGCGGCGATCTCGGTGTCGTCGAACGGATGCTGGATGCCGGCGATCTCCTGGTACGGCTCGTGGCCCTTGCCGGCGATCAGCACGATGTCGTCGGGGCCGGCTTCGGCCACGGCCAGGGCGATGGCCTGCGCGCGGTCGCGCTGCACGCGCACCGCCTGCAGGTCGGTGAACCCGGCCAGGATGTCGGCGACGATGCGGTCGCCATCCTCGCCACGCGGATTGTCGTCGGTGACGATCACCGCATCGGCCAGGCGCTGCGCGATCGCCGCCATTTGCGGGCGCTTGCCGGTGTCGCGCTCGCCGCCGCAGCCGAACACGCACAGCAGGCGGCCGTGGGCGTGGCCGCGCAGGCTGTCCAGCGCCTGCTCCAGCGCGTCCGGGGTGTGCGCGTAGTCGATCACCAGCAGCGGCTGCGCGTCGCTGCCGCCGAGGCGGTTCATGCGCCCGCGGATCGGCTGCAGCTGCGACAGCGTCGCGGCGATGCGCGCCGGCGCCACGTCCAGCGCGTGCAGCACGCCGGCCACCGCCAGCAGGTTGTCCACGTTGAAGCGGCCGAGCAGCGGCGACTGCAGCGGATGCCGCGCGTCGCCGATCAGCAGGTCGAAACCGATGCCGCGCGCGTCCAGGCGCAGCGCCTCGGCGCGCAGCGTGGCGTCGGCCTGGCCGCGCGAGCTGACGCCGATGCGGCGCAGCGCCGGGGCCAGCGTCGCCAGCAGCTCGCGGCCGAATGCGTCGTCGAGATTAACCACCGCTGCCTTCAGCCCCGGCGTGGCGAACAGGCGCGCCTTGGCTGCGCCATAGCCGGCCATGTCGCCGTGGTAGTCCAGATGGTCGCGGGTGAGATTGGTGAACACCGCCACGTCGAAGTGCACCGCATCGACGCGGCCCTGGTCCAGCGCGTGCGAACTCACTTCCATCGCCACCGCCTGCGCGCCGGCGTCGCGCAGCTGCGCCAGCAGCGCGTGCGTCTGCAGCACCAGCGGCGTGGTGAAACCGGTCGGCACCACGTCGCCGTACAGGCCGACGCCGAGCGTGCCGATGCTGCCGCTGCGCGTGCCCAGGCACTGCCAGGCCTGCGCCAGCAACTGCACGGTGGAAGTCTTGCCGTTGGTGCCGGTGACCCCGACCATGGTCATCGTCCGCGACGGATGGCCGTGGAACTGGTCGGCCATCGCGCCCATGCGCGCGCGCAGGCCCGGCACCGCGATCGCGTCGGCCGGCACCGGCAATTCGGCCGGGGCCGGCGGTTCGAACAGGATCGCCGCGGCGCCATTGGCCTGCGCCTGCGCGACGAAGCCCAGCCCGTGCGCGCCGAACCCGGCGATCGCCACGAACGCATCGCCGGCGCGCACCGCGCGGCTGTCCATGACCAGCCCGGACACCTGCACGTCGCGCGCCAGCGCCACGTCCGGCAGCAACTGCGACAGCGGCAGCGCGCGGCTCACTGGCGGGTCTCCTGCAACGGCACCGGCTGCGCGGCCGGCGGCGGCGTGACGGCACGGGCGATGGGCAGCGCCGCTTCCACTTCGGCGGCGGCATCGGGCACCACGGCCGGATCCGGCTCCACCGGCGCCGGCGGCGGCGCATGGCCGCTCTTGCCGGCGGCCTGCGCCGCCAGCCATGCCTGGATGTCGTCCGGCGGCACGTCCATCAGCCGCAGCGCACCTTCCATCACGTTGTGGAACACCGGCGCCGAAACCAGGCCGCCGTAGTACTTGGCGCCCTGCGGATCGTTGATCACGATGACCGTGGCGAAGCGCGGATTGGTCGCCGGCACCAGGCCGGCGAACAGCGCGTTGTAGTGGCCGCGGATATAGCCGCCGGGACCGTTCAGGCGCGCGGTGCCGGTCTTGCCGGCGACGTGATAGCCGAGGATCGCCGCGCCCTTGGCGCCGCCCTGGGTCACCACGGTTTCCATCATCGACACCACTTCCTTGGCGATCGCCGGGCTCAGCACTTCCTTGGTGTCCTCGTGCTGGCCCTTGACGAAGGTCGGCGTGACCAGCTTGCCGCCGTTGCCCAGCGCGCAGTACGCGCGCGCGATCTGCAGCGGCGTCACCGACAGGCCGTAGCCGTAGGACATGGTGGTCTTGGACGACCCGCTCCAGCGTGCCGGCGAGGGCAGCACGCCGGCCGATTCGCCGGGGAAGCCGCTGTGCGGGGCGCTGCCGTAGCCGTAGCTGTGGATCTGGTCGTAGAAGGTCTGGTCCGGCAGCTTGGCCGCGATCTTGGCCGCGCCGATGTTGGAGCTGCGGGTGATTACCCCGGTCACGGTCAGCACGCCGTTGTTGCGCGGCACGTCCTTGATGGTGAAGCGGCCGATCGCCATGTAGCCCGGGTTGGTGTCGATCAGCGTGTCCTTGGTCACCACCCCGGCCTTGAGCGCGGTGGAGATGGTCAACGGCTTCATCGTCGAACCCGGCTCGACCAGGTCGGTGACCGCGCGGTTGCGGCGCGCATCGGAATTGACCCCGGTGACCGAGTTCGGGTTGTAGGTCGGCAGGTTGACCATGGCCATGATCTCGCCGGTGGCCACGTCCATCACCACGATCGAACCGCCGGCGGCGTTGTTTTCCACCAGCGCGTTGCGCAGTTCCTTGTAGGCCAGGAACTGGATGCGGCGATCGATGCTGAGGGTCAAGTCCTTGCCCGGCTCGGCCGGTTTGACCAGGTCGATGCTTTCCACGATCGCGCCCTTGCGGTCGCGGATCACGCGCTTGGAGCCGGGCTTGCCGCGCAGCCATTCGTCGAACGCCAGCTCCAGCCCTTCCTGGCCGCGGTCGTCGATGTTGGTGAAGCCGAGCACGTGCGCCATCGCTTCGCCCTGCGGGTAGAAGCGGCGGAACTCGCGCTGCGAGAACACGCCCGGGATGCCCAGCGCGACCACCGCATGCGCCTTGTCCGGATTGATCCGGCGCTTGAGGTACATGAACTCCTTGTCCGACTTCTGCGACAGCTTGGCGGTCAGCTCGTCGCTGGGCAGTTCCAGCGCCTGCGCCAGCTGCGGGATGCGGTCGGGATTGCGCAGCAGCTCCTGCGGATTGACCCAGATCGACTCCACCGGCGTGGACACCGCCAGCGGCTCGCCGTTGCGGTCGGTGATCATGCCGCGCGAGGTCGCGATCGGCAGCTCGCGCAGGTAGCGCGCCTCGCCCTGGCGCTGGTAGAAGTCGCTGTTGATGATCTGCACGTAGGCGGCGCGACCGATCAGGGTGACCGAGCACAGGCTCAGCGCCGCACCGACCAGCACCAGCCGGCCACGGAGATTGAAGTTGCTGCGCGGGCGGTTGCGGCCGGTCTTGCTCATGGCCGCACCACCACGATGTCGCCGGTTTCCGGAAACTTCATGCCCAGCCGCTCGCGCGCGACCTGGTCGACGCGGTTGCTTTCGGCCCAGGTCGCCTGCTCCAGCTGCAGCCGGCCGAACTCGATGTTCAGCTCGTCGCGGTTGTGCTCCAGCCGCGACAGCTCGACGAACAGCTGGCGATGGCGATGGCGCATGTACACCACCCCGATCGCCGAGGCGATGGTGCAGGCGAGCAGGACGATCAACAGCAGCCGGCTCATTGGGCGTCTCCTGGCGGAGACGCCGGGATTGGGGATTCGGAATTGGGGATTGGAGAAGAGCGCTCGCCCAATCCCCAATCCCCAATCCCCAATCCCAGCTTCTCGGCCACTCGAAGCACCGCACTGCGCGCGCGCGGATTGAGCGCCAGCTCGGCGCCGTCGGCCTTGATCGCGCCGCCGTGCAGTTGCAGGGTCGGCACGAACGGCTGGGCCTCGGGCAGGCGGCGGTTGCTCGGCGGGGCCTTGGCGTGGCGGTTCATGAACTGCTTGACGATGCGGTCTTCCAGCGAGTGGAAGCTGATCACCGCCAGGCGCCCGCCCGGCTTGAGCTTGGCCAGCGCCGCGTCCAGCCCGGCTTCGAGGTCGGCCAGTTCGCGGTTGATGTGGATGCGGATCGCCTGGAAGCTGCGCGTGGCCGGATGGGTCTTGCTGTCGCCGCGCGGCATCACGCTGGCGATCAGGTCGGCCAGCTGCGCGGTGCGGGTCAGCGGCTGCTCGGCGCGGCGCGCCACGATCGCGCGGGCGATGCGCCGGCTCTGGCGTTCGTCGCCATAGGTCCACAGCACGTCGGCGATGGCGCGCTCGTCGGCGCGCGCCAGCCACTGCGCGGCGCTCTCGCCGGCGTCCGGATCCATGCGCATGTCCAGCGGGCCGTCCTTGCCGAACGAGAAGCCGCGCTCGGCCACGTCCAGCTGCGGCGAGGACACGCCCAGGTCGAACAGCACGCCGTCCAGATCGGCGGCGGCGTCCCACTGCGCCAGTTCGGCGAAGCTGCCGCGGCGGATGCGCACGCGCGCGTCGCCACCGAACGCATGTTCGGCTTCGGCGATCGCCTCGGGATCCTTGTCCATCAACAGCAGCCGGCCTCCTGGGCCGAGTTTGTGCAGCACCCCGCGCGCGTGTCCGCCACGCCCGAACGTGCCATCCAGATAGATTCCGTCTTCGATCACCTGCAGCCCGTCCATGACCTGCGCGAACAACACCGGCACATGCGCCGCCGGCGGTTGCGACACCGGAAGGTGACCGGCCTGCGCCTGTCCGCGCATCCGGACACCCCGGCTCACAACTTCAGATCGAGCAATCCATCGCCCAGATCCTCGTCAGACAATGTCTGCTGGATCAGTGCGCGATGAGCCTGCTCGCTCCATAGTTCGAACTTGTCGCCCATGCCCAACAGCACGGCGCGCTTTTCGATGCCCACCGCAGCGCGGTGGCTCGGCGGGATGGTGATGCGGCTGTTGGCGTCCAGCTCCAGCGCGGCCGAGGAACCGACCAGCTTCTGCTGCAGGACCCGCACCACGCGCTGGGTATTGGGCTTGGCCATGACGTCGTCACGGACCCGCTCCCATTCCTTCTCCGCGTACAGCCACAGGCATCCGGCCTCGAACGGGTTGTAGGTCAGCACCAGCCGATTGCCGCTCGCACGCACGACGAGGTCGCGGTACGCGGTGGGAACCGCCATACGCCCCTTGTCGTCCACTGTGATTGCGGTCTCGCCCTGAAACACGACGCCTACACCTTTCAAATCCGCCTGGACGGTCATTGAACCACGAAAAACCACAAAAAACCCGGTTTTCCCTCGAGTGCCCACCTTAGCAGCGCGCGAAAGGTTGTCAACAACTTTGCGAGCGATAAATCGCTAGCCACATCAATGGCTTGCGCCATTCTTTAGAGACTTGTTCAAAGCTTATCCACAAGTTGCTGTTTCGTCTCATATTTTGAGATTGAGCGGAAATTCAGCCCTGTGCACAAGGCGTTAAGACAGCGGCCAGCTGCCGCGGCCACGACCGACCGGCTCGCCTGCCGCTGCGCAAAACCGCACAATCGGCGGCCTATGTGCCTGGTCGCCCTCGCCCTCGAATCGCACCCGCGCTGGCGCCTGCTGCTGGTCGGCAACCGCGACGAATTCCACGCCCGCCCGACCGCGCCGCTGCAGCGCTGGGCGGCGCCGGCGCAGCGCGTGCTGGCCGGGCGCGACCTGCGTTCCGGCGGCAGCTGGGTGGGCCTGGACGACGCCGGCCGCTGCACCGTGGTCACCAACGTGCGCGACCCGCTGGCGTCGATGTCCGGCGCTTCGCGCGGCGCCCTGGTCGCCGACTACCTGGCCGGCGCCGCGCCGGCGGGCGCCTTCGCCGACGCCCTGGCGCTGCGCGCCGACGCCTACCCGCCGTTCAACCTGCTGCTGGCCGACGCCGAAGGCGCGCAATACCTGGGCAACCACCCGCCTGCCCGGCAGCGCCTGGCGCCCGGCATCCACGGCATGTCCAATGGCGCGCTGGACGCGCCATGGCCGAAGACGGTGCGCCTGTGCGAGGTCCTGGCGGGGTGGATCGCCGCCGGCGACGAGGACCTGTCCCCGCTGTGGCGCGCGCTGGCCGACGAGACAATCGCCGCCGACGCGCAGTTGCCCGACACCGGCGTGGGCCTGGAACTGGAGCGGCGCCTGTCGCCGGCCTTCATCCGCGGCCACGACTACGGCACCCGCGCCAGCACCATCGTTGCGGTGGACGGCGACGGATACGGCTGGATCCACGAGCGCCGCTTCGGCGCCGATGGGGTGTTCCTGGGGGAGAAGCGGCTGGAGGGGCTCGGGACCGGGGACTCGGGACTCGGGGCCCGGTAAGAGTTGCGTTGCGGCCATTCGCTTTTCCGGACATCCGATTCCGCGCGGCGCAGTGGCGCCGCACATGCGACAATGCCCACGGCGGAGTCGGCCAGACAGTCGCGTCATCCCGGTGCATTTCGGTGCAGTGGGGTGCCGAGGAAAGTCCGGGCTCCATAGGGCAAGGTGCCAGGTAACGCCTGGGCGGCGCGAGCCGACGGATCAGTGCAACAGAAAGATACCGCCTAAGTCTGCGCAAGCAGGCCGGTAAGGGTGAAATGGTGCGGTAAGAGCGCACCGCGAGTCCGGTAACGGACCGGTACGGCAAACCCCACCTGGAGCAAGACCAAATAGGGACCTCATGGCGCTGCCCGCGTCGGGTCCGGGTAGGTTGCTCGAGCGCCGCGGTGACGCGGCGCCTAGAAGAATGACTGTCCACGACAGAACCCGGCTTATCGGCCGGCTCCGCCACTTTCTCAAAAAATCTCCAGACTCCGGGCCAGACTCCCGGGTCCGGAGGCTTTAGCCCCTGTGCCGAAACATCTTTCAGACTGACGCACACGCCCAGGGCATCTCATTGATGACCTGGCGCTCGCCAGCGACAACCTGCGAGCACTCGCCATCGAGCAGGCCGGCGACTACTCGCACCAGCAGATCGTCGCCTGGATGCATCGCCACGACCTGACGCTGGATTCGGCCGCCGCGGCATTGGGTGTGAGCCGGCGCATGCTGGCCTACTACCGCAGCGGCGAGAAGCCCGTCCCCAGGAGCATCGGGTTGGCGATGCTGGGATGGGAAGCCGAACAGGCAGGGTTCCGATTCCCGGCAGTCGCCTGACAGCGCATTCGCCTGGGAACGGCAGGTTTGCGATCGCCTGTTGCAGGCCAGTCGGCACCGGCTCGGTTTACAGCCGCCTCATCCCCCATACAACGCCTTGCGCGGCGCCCCGGTGATCTCCGCGGCCAGCTTGGCGGCGGTGGACGGCGGCAGGTGCGCGCTGAGCGTGGCGTAGACGCGGCGACCCTCGGCCAGTTGCGCGTCGGCATCGTCGCCGGCGCCCTGCACGATCAGCACGAACTCGCCCTTGCGCTGATTGTCGTCGGCTTCCACCTGCGCCTGCAGCTCGGCCAGGCTGCCGTCGAGCACGGTCTCGAACAGCTTGGTCAGCTCGCGCGCCAGCACCGCCGGCCGCGCGTCGCCGAACGCGGCACGGCAGTCGGCCAGGGATTCGACGATGCGGTGCGCCGATTCGTAGAACACCAGGGTGCGCGGCTCGCCGGCCAGGCGCGCCAGGCGCTCGCGGCGGCCGGAGGCCTTGGCCGGCAGGAAGCCCTCGAAGCTGAAACGGTCGCTGGGCAGGCCGGCCACGCTGAGCGCGGCGATCGCCGCGCAGGCGCCGGGCACCGGGCTGACCCGCACCCCGGCCTCGCGCGCCGCGCGCACCAGCCGGTAGCCGGGATCGCTGACCAGCGGGGTGCCGGCATCGCTGACCAGGGCCAGCGACTCGCCGCCGAGCAGGCGCGCGACGATGCGCTGCGCCAGCGCGTCCTCGTTGTGCTCGTGCAGCGCGACCAGCGGCTTGTCGATGCCGAAATGCGCCAGCAGCTGGCCGCTGCGGCGGGTGTCCTCGGCGCAGATCGCGGCGACCGCGCGCAGCACCTCCTGCGCGCGCGGCGTCAGGTCGGCGAGATTGCCGATCGGCGTGGCGACGACATGCAGGGTTCCGGGCTGGGCGCTCATCTACGGCTTTCCATGGTCAAGGGTAGAATCGTAGCGGTTTTCCCCGGCACGCCCCGGCGTGCCCTGCCGAATGGACCAGAAATGAACAAGCGATTCGCAAGGATTTCCGCCCTGTCGCTGCTGGCGCTGCTGTTCGCCGGCTGCGCCACCACCAGCGTGACGCAGAGCGCGTCCTCGCCGGCCCAATCCGCGGCGCTGGCGCTGCTCGACCAGGGCAAGCCGCGGGAAGCGGCGCAGCAGCTCGAGGCGCAGGCCGCCACGGCCACCGGCAGCGAGCGCAACCAGCTGCTGGCCGATGCCGCCTTCGCCTGGTACGAGGGCGGCGACGTCGCCCGCGCGCGCAGCCTGGCCGCGCAGGTGCAGCCGCGCCAGCTATCGGGCCTGAGCAAGGTCCGGCTGGCTCTGGTCAACGCCGAACTGGCCCTGGTCGACCGCCAGCCGGCGCAGGCGCTGCAGGCGCTGGGCAGCGATCCGCAGGCGGTGCCGCAGAACCTGCGCGCGCGCTGGCACCTGGCCCGCGCGCAGGCGCTGGAAGGCACCGGCGACGCCACCGCGGCGCTGGACGAACGCGCCCGCGCCGATATCGGCCTGACCGGCCAGGCGCGCAGCGACAACCAGCGCGCCATCGTGCGCCAGCTGGCGGCGTTGAACGACGCCACGCTGCAGGCGCGCGCCGCCGCGCTGCCGGCCGGCGATCCGCTGTACAACTTCGCCGGGCGCGCGCTGATCAGCCGCGGCCTGGCGCTGCCGCGGCCGTTCGACCGCGGCGAGCAGTGGGGCTTCGACACCAGCAAGCGGCCGCCGGCCGAGCGCGACGGCTACCGCCCGCCGGCCAAGCTGGCGGTGCTGCTGCCGCTGAGCGGCACCCTGGCGACCGCGGCCGCGCCGGTGCGCGACGGCCTGCTCGCCGGCTACTACGGCGAGACCCGGCGCCGCCCGGAGATCAACTTCATCGACACCACCGGCACCCCCGCCGGCGCGCTGGCCGCCTACCAGAAGGCGATCGATGGCGGCGCCGACTTCGTGGTCGGCCCGCTCGGCCGCGACGAGGTCACGGCGCTGTTCGCGCGCGACGCGCTGCCGGTGCCGTTGCTGGCGCTGAACCGCGGCACCGGCGCCCCGCCCGCCGGCAGCGCCGGCTTCTCGCTGGCGCCGGAAGACGACGGCATCGCCGCCGCCGAATACCTGCTGGCGCACGAGCGCCGCAACGCGCTGGTGATCGGCAGCAACGACGACAACGGCCGCCGCGCGGTGGCCGCGTTCCGCGAGCGCTTCAGCGAGCGCGGCGGCAAGGTCGCCGCCAGCGTCAGCGTGGCCGAGGTGCCGGGCGATGTCGGCGCGCAGCTGCGCAACGCCGGTGCCGCCGACGCGGTGTTCCTGGCGGTGAAGGGCAGCACCGCGCGCGCGCTGGCGCCGCAGCTGGCGCTGGCCGGTTTCGCCGGCAAGAGCAGGGTGGCGACCTCGCAGCTGGTGCTCGGCACCGGCAAGCCGGAGGACGACCTGGTGCTGGATGGCATCGCCTACCCGAGCGAACTGTGGAGCGTGCGCGGCGTCGGCGGCCTGCCGGCGGCGACCAGCGTGGCCGAGACGCTGCCGACCGCGCGCGGCCCGGCCGCGCGCCTGTTCGCGTTCGGCTACGACGCCTGGCAGATCAGCGCCTACCTGGAGAAGCTCGCCACCGGCGCCGAGGCCAATCTGCGCGGCGCCACCGGCGTGCTGCACCTGGACGGCTTCGGCAACATCCTGCGCACCCCGGCCTGGTCCACCTTCAGCGGCGGGCGCGCGACGCCGCTGCCCGATGGGCGTTGACCGCCGGCAGCGCGGCAACGATGTGGAAGCGGCGGCGCGCGCCGAACTGGAGCGCGCCGGCCTGCAACTGATCGCCGCGAACGTGCGCTATCGCGGTGGCGAACTGGATCTGGTGATGCAGCAGGCGCAGTGCCTGGTGTTCGTCGAGGTGCGCTACCGGCGCAACGACGCGTTCGGTGGCGGCGCCGCCTCGGTCGACCTGCGCAAGCGCCGCCGGCTGGTGTTGGCGGCGCAGTTGTTCCTGGCCGCGCATCCGCACTACGCGGACTGGCCGTGCCGCTTCGACGTGGTCGAGGCCGAAGGCGAACCGCCGCGGCTGACCTGGCTGCGCGACGCGTTTCGCGCCGACGACTGCTGACGTGCCCAGCATCTTCACCCACGCCGCGATCCCGCTGGCGCTGTGGGCCGCCGCCGATCGCGGACGCATTTCCGCGCGCCTGCTCGGCGCCGGCATCGGCGCATCGATGCTGCCCGATCTGGACGTGGTCGCGTTCGCCCTGCACATTCCCTACGCCGATACGTTCGGCCATCGCGGCGCCAGCCATTCGCTGCTGTTCGCCGCGGCGCTGGGCGTGTTGGGTGCCCTGCTGCACCGACCGCTGCGTGCCGGCGCGCTGCAGGCGGCGACCTGGATATTCGTCTGCACGCTCTCGCACCCGCTGCTCGATGCGCTGACCTCCGGCGGCCTCGGCGTCGCCCTGGCCTGGCCGTGGAGCGAGCAGCGCTGGTTCGCGCCGTGGCGGCCGATCCGCGTCTCGCCGTTCGCCAACGGCTTCTTCGGCGCGCGCGGCATGGCCACGCTGTTGTCCGAGTTGCGCTGGGTGTGGCTGCCGCTGGCAGTGACGGTCGGCACCTGGAAACTGCTGCAGCTGCCGCCCTCTTCCGCTTCGCGATCCCAGCCATGACCACGCCGCTGCCTGCCGCCCTGACCGACACCCTCGCCGCGCTGCTCGGCGCCGACGGCTGGCGCACCGACGACGCCAGCCGCCGCAGCTACGGCGAGGACGATTCGCGGCGCTGGGCGCTGGCCGACGCGGTGGCGCTGCCGCAGACCCGCGACCAGGTGCAGGCGATCGTGCGTGCCTGCCGCGAACACCGCGTGCCGATCGTCGCGCGCGGCGCCGGCACCGGCACCGCCGGCGCCGCGGTGCCGTTCGACGGCGGTGTGGTGCTGTCGTTCGCGCGCATGAACCGCATCGTGCAGCTGCGCCCGCAGGACCGCTGCGCGGTGGTCGAGCCGGGCGTGCTCAACGGCGACCTGCAACAGGCGCTGGCGCCGCACGGCCTGTTCTGGCCGCCGGACCCGTCCAGCGCCGAGATCTGCAGCATCGGCGGCAACCTGTCGACCAACGCCGGCGGCCCGCGTGCGGTGAAGTACGGCGCCACCCGCGACAACGTGCTCGGCGTGGTCGCGGTGACCGGCGCCGGCGAACTGATCCGCTGTGGCGGCGCCTACACCAAGGACGCCACCGGCTACGACCTGAGCCACCTGCTGGTCGGCAGCGAAGGCACCCTGGCGCTGATCGTGGAGGCCACCCTGAAACTGTCGCCGCGGCCGCTGGCGCAGGCCGGGCTGCGCGCGTTCTACCGCGATGCCGGCAGCGCCGCGGCGGCGGTGTCGCGACTGATGGCGCAGCCGACCACGCCGGCGATGCTGGAATTCATGGACCGCAGCGCGATCGCGCTGCTGCGCCGCAACGGCAGCGACGTGCCCGAGGCCGGCGCGATGCTGTTGATCGAGGCCGACGGCGACCACGACACCCTGCCCTACGCGCTGCAGGCGCTGGGCGCGGCCGCCGAAGGCGACGGCCTGCTGTCGCTGGACGTGGCCACCGACGGCGCCGCGCGCGACCGGCTGTGGGCGGCGCGCCGCGCGCTGTCGCCGGCGCTGCGCACGATCAAGCCAGGCAAGATCAACGAAGACGTGGTGGTGCCGGTGTCGCGCATTCCCGAGCTGGTCGCAGGAGTCGAGGCACTGGCGGCGGAATTCGAGCTGCCGATCGTCGCCTTCGGCCACGCCGGCAACGGCAACCTGCACGTCAACATCATGTACGCGCCCGACGACGCCGCCGAGACCGCGCGTGCGCACGCCGCGCTGCCGCGCCTGTTCGCGCTGGTGCTGGCGCTGGAAGGCACGCTGTCGGGCGAGCACGGCATCGGCGTGGCCAAGCGCGACTACATGGCGCAGGCCTTCGACGCGGCCACGCTGGACGCGATGCGCGCGGTGAAGCGCGCGCTGGACCCGGACGGCATCCTCAATCCGGGGAAGGTGTTGCCGGACAGATAGCGGGACTCGGGACTCGGGACTCGGGACTCGCAAGAATCGGCCCGATACCGCGCGCAGGCGACCGGCGACCGTTTTTTTTGTAGGAGCGGCTTCAGCCGCGACGAACGAAGTGGAAAAAGCTGACGACCTGGGAATCTGTCGGGGCTGAAGCCCCTCCTACAGTGCACCGGGCCGGGTTATCGACCGTCTTGCAGAACCGGCTCCGATTAACCGCGCGTCTCAGCCGCTGCGCTCGCTCATCCCGATGAAGCGCAGGCCCACGCCCGGCTCGGTGGCGATGTAGCGCGGCGCCACCGCGCTGTCGCCGAGTTTCTGCCGCAGTTTGCCGACCAGGATGCGCAGGTAGTGGGTGTCCTCCTGGTGGGTCGGCCCCCACACTTCGCGCAGCAGTTGCGGCTGGGTGAGCACGCGCCCGCTGTGCCGCAGCAGCAGCGCGAGCAGCGCGTATTCCTTGCGGCTCAGCGGCAGCGGCTCGCCGTCCAGGCGCACCTCGCGCAGGCCCAGGTGGATGTGCAGGTGGCCGTCGTCGAACACCGGCTCGGCCTCGCCGGCGGCCGGCTGCATGCGCAGCAGCACGCGGATGCGCGCCATCAGTTCCTGCACGCCGAACGGCTTGGTCACGTAGTCGTTGGCGCCGGCGTCCAGCGCCTGCACTTTCTCCGCTTCGCCGGCGCGCACGGTGAGCATGATCACCGGCACCGCGGACCACTGCCGCAGTTCGCGCAGCACGCTGTGCCCGTCCTGGTCGGGCAGGCCCACGTCGAGCACCACCAGTTCGGCGCCGTGCGCGGCCAGTTGCGCCAGGCCGTCGCCGCCGCTGGCCGCCTGCAGCACGCGGTAACCCTGCGCGCGCAGGCTGATGTCCAGGAAACGCCGGATCTGCGGCTCGTCGTCGATGACCAGCACGCGCGGCGGCGGAATCGGATCGGCGTGGGACTCAGTCGGCATCGGGGCGGGGCGGCGGGGCGGCGGGTTCGATCAACGGCAGAGTAATGCGGATCGTGGTGCCGCAGCCATCGGCGCCGGGCAGCGCCTCGACACTGCCGCCGTGCGCGCCGATCATGCCCTGGCAGATGGTCAGGCCCAGGCCGGTGCCGTGGCGGCCGCGGTCGCCGCGTTCGACGCTGTAGAACATGTCGAAGATGCGCGCGCGCTCGTCCTCGGGAATGCCCGGGCCGCGGTCGCCGATGTCGATGCGCAGGCGCCCGTCGACCATCGCCGCGGCGACCCGGATCGCCTCGCCCTCCGGCGAAAATTTCGCCGCGTTCTCCAGCACGTTGAAGATCGCCTGTTCGACCAGCGCCGGATGCACCCACAGCGTCGGCAGCTCGGCGGCCAGGGCGATGTCCAGCCGCACCTGCGGCTGGTAGCGCTGCAGCCGCCGCGCGGCCGAGCCGATCAGTTCGTCCACATCGATCCAGTCGCGGTTCAAGGTCAGCCCGGTGTGGCCGAGCCGGGTCATGTCGAGCAGGTTCTGGATGTAGCGGTCCAGGCGCTCGCCTTCCAGCTGGATCGTCTCCAGCAGGCTGCGGCGGTCGTCGGCGTCCATCGCCTGGCCGTAGCTGGACAGGCTGCTGGCCGCGCCGATCATCGCCGCCAGCGGCGAGCGCAGGTCGTGCGACACCGACGACAGCAGCGCCGAGCGCAGGCGTTCGGTCTCGCCGCTGACCCGCGCGCTTTCCAGGTCGGCGACCAGCCGCGTGCGCAGTGCGGCCTGGCCGATGTCCTCGACCATGGCTTCGGCCAGGCGCTGCTGCTCCAGCCCGGGACGCTGCACGCCGGCGGCGAATTTCAGCCCGACCACGCCGATCGCGCCGCGCTCGTGGCGCACCGGCAGGAACCACCAACTGGCGCCGGCCAGGGTGTCGGTGAAGCGGCCGGTAGCCTGGCCGTGGCGCTGCGCCCAGTCGGCGGCGCTGCGGTCCACCGCAGCCATCGACGCCGCGTAGTCGTGCGCGCCGTCCTGCGCCGCGGCGTGCGCCGCTTCCAGCGGCTGCAGCCGCACCCAGGCCTCGGCCTCGAGCGTTGCCGCCAGCGCGCGGCGCCCGGCCTCCAGCACCTGGCCCAGGTCGGCGGCGCTGGTCAGTTCGCGACCCAGCCGCTGCAGTGCGGTGGTCTGCGCGTTGGCCGCGCGCAGCGCCAGCACCTGCATGCGCAGCCGCGATGCCAGCCGCCCGGCGACCAGCGCCGCGACCAGGAACAGCAGCACCGTGACCACGCCCTGGCGCGCGCCGATGTGCAGCGTGTAGCGCGGTTCGATGAAGAAGAAGTTGTAGGCGAAGAAGCTCAGCAGCGCCGACAGCACCGCCGCGGCCATGCGCGTCTTCGCCGCGACCATCACCACCGCGACGATGAACACCATCGACAGGTCGTCGATGCCGACCCAGCGTTCGGCGATCCAGGCCACCGCCACCGCCAGCAGCGACGCGACGGTGGCGAACGCCAGGTCGTCGCGCGACAGCCAGTGGCCGGGACTGCGCCAGCGCCGCCGCGCGCGTGCGCGCGCCTCCGGCGAGCTGATGATGACCAGTTCGTAGTGCGCGCCGCGCTGCAGCAGTTGCTGGGTGAGCGTGCGGTTGATCATCCGCGCCAGCGGCCGTTCGCGGGTGCGGCCGAGCAGCAACGTGGACACGCCGTTGTGCGCGGCGTGGTCGAGCAATGCATCGGCCACGCTGGCGCCGTGCAGCAGCGCGGCGTCGCCGCCGAGCCGCCGCGCCAGCGCGAAGGCGCGATCGACTTCCAGTTGCCAGGCTTCCTCCGGCTGCGCCTGGGTCTGCACGGTGACCACGCTCCACGGCGCGCCGCGGCGCTCGGCCAGGCGCCGCGCCACCCGCACCAGATAGTCGGACTGGCCGCGCCCGTCGATCGCCACCAGCACCCGCCGCCGCAACGCCACGCCGGGCCGGCCCTGCGCGGCGTGCTCGTCGCGCAGATCGTTGTCGACGCGGTCGGCCGCGGTCTGCATCGCCAGTTCGCGCAGCGCGGCCAGGTTCGACGGCGAGAAGAACGCCTGCAGCGCCTGTCCCGCCTGCTCGGGCAGATACACCTTGCCCTGCTGCAGGCGTTCGATCAGTTCGCGCGGCGGCAGGTCGACCAGCACGATGTCGCGCAGCCGGTCGAAGATCGCATCGGGCACGGTCTCGCCGACGCGGATGCCGGTGATGCGGTGGACCACGTCGTTGAGGCTTTCCAGGTGCTGGATGTTGACCGTGCTGTAGACGTCGATGCCGGCGTCGAGCAGCTCCTGCACGTCCTGCCAGCGCCGCTCGTGGCGGCTGCCGGGCGCGTTGCGGTGGGCCAGTTCGTCGACCAGCACCAGCGGCGGGCGCCGCGCCAGCAGCGCGTCCAGGTCCATTTCCTCGAGGGTGCGGCCGCGGTACTCCACGCGCTGCCGCGGCTGCACGGCCAGCCCGTCCAGCAATGCCGCGGTTTCGGCGCGGCCATGGGTCTCGACCACGCCGACCACCACCTCGCTGCCCTGCTGCTGCAGCTGGCGCGCGCGCGACAGCATCGCGTAGGTCTTGCCGACGCCGGGCGCCGCACCCAGAAACACGGTCAGCCGTCCACCGCGTTCGCGCTGGAGTGCGCCGATCAAGGCGTCGGCCTGCTGGGTTCGTGAATCGGACATGTGAGCGCCGGGATTGGGGATCGTGAGTCGGGATTCGCAGAGCCTACAGCCTTGGGCCGCCGGGACTACTGCTTTTGCTTTTCTCCATTCTTGATTCCCGCCTCCCCGTTCCCGGCTCCATCCAATGCCAGATTCAGCGCCAGCACATTCACCCGCGGCTGACCGAGCACGCCGAACTGGCGCGGCTGCGCCTGTGCGGCGACCAGCGCGGCGACGGTCGCCACCGGCAGGTCGCGCGCCTTGGCCACGCGCGCGACCTGCTGCTGCGCCGCGGCCACGCTGATGTCCGGGTCCATGCCGCTGCCGGACTGGGTCAGCAGGTCGTCCGCCACCTGCGCCGGGGCGACGCCGTCGCGCGCGGCCACGCTGGCGCGCGCGTCGGCGATGCGCTGCTGCAGCTCCGGATTGCTGCGCGCCTGGTTGCTGCCGGCCGCGGCCATCGGGTCGAACTTGGCCGCCGACGGACGCGGCTGGAAATAGCCGGGCGCGGCGAACGGCTGCGCGACCAGCGCCGAACCGAACACGCGGCCATCGCGTTGCAGCAGGCTGCCGTTGGCCTGCGCCGGGAACAGCGCGCCGGCGAGCAGGGTGGACAGCAGCGAGTACAGCGCGGCGGCGCCCAGCACCAGCAGCGGCAGCAGCAGCGCCGCGCGCCAGCGCAGCGGTTCGCGGTAGGAAGAGGAAACCGGGGAAACGTTCATCGCGGGAGGTCCGGAAAGGAAGCGGAAGATCGGCGCCGGGTTCAGCCCAGCGCCACCAGCAGCAGGTCGATGAGCTTGATCCCGACGAACGGCAGCAGCACGCCGCCGACGCCGTAGATCAGCATGTTCCGGCGCAGCAGCGAGGTCGCCGTGGCCGGGGTGAAGCGCACGCCGCGCAACGCCAGCGGGATCAGCGCCGGGATCACCAGCGCGTTGAAGATCAACGCGGCCAGCACCGCATGCACCGGGCTGGACAGGCGCATCACGTTCAGCGCCGCCATCTGCGGGATCGAGGCGGCGAACAGAGCCGGCAGGATCGCGAAGTACTTGGACACGTCGTTGGCCAGCGAGAACGTGGTCAGCGCGCCGCGGGTGATCAGCTGCTGCTTGCCCACTTCCACCACCGCCAGCAGCTTGGCCGGATCCGAATCCAGGTCGACCATGTTGCCGGCTTCCTTGGCCGCCTGCGTGCCCGAGTTCATCGCCAGGCCGACGTCGGCCTGCGCGAGTGCCGGCGCATCGTTGGTGCCGTCGCCGACCATCGCCACCAGCCGGCCGCCGGCCTGCTCGGCGCGAATGCGCGCGAGCTTGTCTTCCGGCGTGGCCTCGGCGATGTAGTCGTCGACGCCGGCCTCGGCGGCGATCGCCGCGGCGGTGAGCGGGTTGTCGCCGGTGATCATCACCGTCTTCACCCCCATCGCGCGCAGCCGTGCGAACTTCTCGCGCACGCCATGCTTGACCACGTCCGACAGCTCGACCACGCCGAGCACGTGTCGGCCCTCGGCCACCACCAGCGGCGTGGCGCCGCTGCGCGCGACCTGCTCCACGCGGCCCTTCAGTTCCGCCGGCACCAGCCCGCCCAGCGCGGTGACGTGGCGGATCACCGCATCGGCCGCGCCCTTGCGGATCGAACGCGGCGGCTGTTGCCCATGCGCGGCCAGATCGACGCCGGACATGCGCGTCTGCGCGGTGAAGGCGACGAAGCTGGCGCCGTCCGGATCGGCCGGCGGCATGCCCTGCTCGCGCGCCAGGCGCACGATCGACTTGCCTTCCGGGGTCGGGTCGGCCAGCGAGGACAGCATCGCCGCCTCGCGCAGTTGCACCGCATCGACGCCGCTGAGCGCATGGAACGCGGTGGCCTGGCGGTCGCCGTAGGTGATGGTGCCGGTCTTGTCCAGCAGCAGCACATCGACGTCGCCGGCCACTTCCACCGCCTTGCCCGACTTGGCCAGCACGTTCGCCGACAGCGCGCGGTTCATGCCGGCGATGCCGATCGCCGGCAGCAGCCCGCCGATGGTGGTCGGGATCAGGCACACCAGCAGCGCGATCAGCAGCAGCGGATCGATGCGCACGCCGACGTAGCCGGCGATGACCGGCAAGGTCGCGACCACGATCAGGAAGGTCAGGGTCATCGCCGCCAGCAGCATGGTCAGCGCGATCTCGTTCGGGGTCTTCTGCCGGTTGGCGCCTTCGACCAGCGCGATCATGCGGTCCAGGAAGCTGTGGCCGGGCTCGGCGGTGACCTTCACCACGATCTCGTCGGACAGCACCTTGGTGCCGCCGATCACGCCGGAACGGTCGGTGCCGGCCTCGCGCAGCACCGGCGCCGATTCGCCGGTGACCGCCGCTTCGTTGATCGTGGCCACGCCGTGCACGATCTCGCCGTCGGCCGGGATCAGTTCGCCGGCGGAGATCACCACCAGGTCGCCGGGCTTCAGTTCGGCGGCGGGAATGCTGGTTTCGCCGTCCAGTTGCGCGCTGCTCACCCGGCGCGCCACCAGGTCCTTGCGCGCGCGTCGCAGCGAGGCGGCCTGGCCGCGGCCGCGCGCCTCGGCCACCGCTTCGGCGAAATTGCCGAACAGCACGGTGATCAGCAGGATCGCGGTCACCGCCCAGCCGAACGCGGGCGCGCCCTGCCCGGCCACGGTGATCAGGGCCGACAGCAAGGTGCCGGCGAACACCACCGCCATCACCGGACTGCCGAGCAGATGGCGTGGCGAGAGTTTCAGCACGCTGGCGCGCAGCGCCGCACGCAGTGCGGGGCCGTCGAGCAGACCGGGCTTGTGGACGGAGGAAGAAGCTTGCGGAAGCGGGGTGCTCATGGTCGTGGTCTCAGTGCGCGGCAAGCGTCAGGTGATCGGCGATCGGGCCCAACACCAGTGCCGGCGTGAATTGCAGAACGGTCAGGACCGCGATGACCGCGATCAGGGTCAGCGCGAAGGTCGGCGTTTCCACCTGCAGGCTGCCGCCGGTTTCCGGCGCCACGCGCTTGCGCGCCATCTGCGCGGCCACGATCAGCGGCACGATCAGCGCCGGATAGCGGCCCAGGATCAGCACCAGGGTGCAGGTCAGGTTCCACCACGGAATGCCGTCGCCGAGGCCTTCGAAACCGGAGCCGTTGTTGGCGAACGCCGAGGTGTACTCGTAGAACACCTGACTGATGCCATGGAAGCCGGGATTGGAGGTGGCGGTGATCGCCGCCGGCATGGCCAGGGTCAGCGCGGTGAAGCCGAGCAGCACCAGCGGCTGCAGCAGGATCAGCAAGGCCAGCAGGCGCACTTCGCCGGCTTCGATCTTGCGGCCGAACAACTCAGGCGTGCGCCCGGTCATCAAGCCGGCCAGGAACACGCTGAGCAGCAGGTACACCAGGAACTGCTGCAGGCCGCAGCCGATGCCGCCCCAGATCGCGTTGACCAGCATGTTGACCATGGCCACGCCGCCGGTCAGCGGCGCCAGCGAATCGTGCATCGCATTGACCGAGCCGTTGGAGGTCTGCGTGGTCAGCGACGACCACGCCGCCGAGGCATCGGCACCGAAGCGCACTTCCTTGCCCTCCATCAGTGCCACGCTGGCGGTACTGGCCGAATGGCCTTCGGACCACACCGACACCGCGGTGGAGGCCAGCGACATCGCCAGCATGCTGCCGAACACCAGCACGGTGAATTTGCGGCGCCCGGTGAACGGACCGACCATGAACGCGATCGCCACCGGGATCAGCACGATCGCCAGCATCTCCAGCAGATTGGAGAACGGGGTCGGATTCTCCAGCGCCATCGCGCTGTTCGGGCCGTACCAGCCGCCGCCGTTGGTGCCGAGCTGCTTGATCGCCACCATCGCCGCGACCGGGCCGAGCGGGATCTTCTGCGCGGCCATGCCGGCGCTGGCGTCCAGCGGCGTCGCGGTGGGACCGGCGGCCAGCGTGGACGGCACGCCCTGCTGGGTCAGCAGCACGGTCCACAGCAGGCACAGCGGCAGCAGGAATCGCAGCGTCGGCCGGATCACGTCGGCCCAGTAGTTGCCGACGTCGGCTTCGTCGACGCTGAGCGTCGCCTGCTGGGTCCCAGCGTTCGCGGCGGCCGCTCGCCCACCGAACAGCGCACGCAAGGTCGCCACCACCAGCGCCAGGCCCATCATCGGCGTGATGAACTGCAAACCGACCACGCCCACCGCCTGCGACAGATACGACAGCTGCGCCTGGCCGGAGTAGTGCTGCTGGTCGGTGTTGGTCAGGAACGAGACCATGGTGTGCAGGGCCACGTCCCAGCGCATGTTCGGCACCGCATCGGGATTCAGCGGCAGCCACGCCTGGGTCACGAACAGGGCGAACACCAGCGCGCCCAGCACCAGGTTGCTGGCCAGGAACGCGCCGGCATAGCCGCGCCAGCTCATGCCGCGCGCCGGATCGGTGCCGAGCAGGCGGTACAGCGGGCGTTCGATCCAGCCGAACAGCGCGTCGCCGCGCATCGGCGCACCGCGCATCACCTTGGCCAGGTACAGGCCCAGCGGCCAACCCAGCAGCAGCGCGAGCGCATAGACAAGCAATGTATCGATCATGGCAGTAGCACTCGGCTCAGAAATCTTCGGGACGCAGAATCACGTACAACAGGTAGCCGGCGGCGACGATCACCGCCACGCCGCAGATCAGCGATAGCCAGGTCGGCATGTCATCTCTCCTCAGGACTCAAAAGGTGGCTTGCAGCGCGGCTTCGACCCGCGTGCCGGCCATGTCGGGGAACAGCCGCTCGGCGGCGCGGTCGGTGTCGTGCGCGGTCAGCCGCAGCTCCAGCCCCGGTCCGCCCTGGCGAATGCCGGGCAGGGTGAACACGGCGCTGACCAGCCCATGCGTATAGCTATCCGCGTAGCTGCGGGCGAGCCAGTAATGGCCCACCGCCGCCTCGACGCGGAAGCGCTCGTTGAACGGGTAGCGCGCGCCGAGCTGCGCGTAGGTGCCGGTGGTGTCGCTGGCCAGCGCATCGTCGGACCAGCCCAGTTGCGCCCACACGCGCTGCTTCCAGGTCACGGTGGCGCCCAGCTCGGTCCAGTTCAGTGCGGCGGCCGAGGGGTATTGGTAGCGGGTCAGGTTCGCGTCCCAGGCCCAGTCCGGCGTCCACTGGCCGCGCCAGCCGAGCACGCCGTCGACTTCGGTGCTGGCATGCGGGGTGCTGTCGAACTTGATCGACGAGGCCCACAGCGACGCGTACGCGCCGTTGTCGGCGGCCAGCGCCAGACCGGCCTGCACGGCAGGATCGCCGTCGCTCTGGGTGCTGCCGCGCCAGACGTAGTCGCTGGTGAGCGTGGCATTGCCGCTGACGCTGGCGGCGTTGGCCGCTGCGCTGCCGGCAAGGAGAAAAAGCGCAAGCGCGCCGCGCGACAGGAGTCGGCGGGCGGCACAGGAAAGCGGGGAACGCATGACGTCGGATCCAGGGCGGAACCATTCCGCCGACCTGGTCATGTTCCGGCGCGGGGCCGTAAAGTCGCTATCGGCCGATACCGGCGGCCGCGTAAATTCCGCGTAATTTCCGCGGCCGTGCGGCTACGGCAAGACGCGGGAAAGGCCGGCATTGCGCCGGCCTTTCCGTCAAACGCAGGTCAGTGCAGCGGCACGCTCAGGCTCGACGGCGCGGCCGCCGGCGAACTGAAGCTGACGCTGCCGCCGAAGCGGCTGGCCGAGGTGTAGCGCGGATCGGTGGTGTCCACCACCAGCACCAGGCGGTTGCCGGCCGGGATATCGACCGCGGTCGCCTGCAGCGGCAGGTCGATCGTGGTCGCCACGCCCGGGGTCGCGTTGCGCAGCGAGTACGGCGCGTGGCTCAGCAATTGCGCCACGCCGAGCCCGTTCATGCTGTACAGGTAGGCGAACAGCGACACGTTGGCCTGGCTCGGGGTCACCGTCACCCGCAGCGATGGGCTGCCGGCCAGGCGCTTGGCGCTGGTGTACACCGGCCCGCTCCATACCGCCGCGCCGTTGCGGTCCACCAGCGGGATCGAGGTGGTGACCGGCTGGCCCAGGCCCTGCAGCAGGCCGCTGACCAGCAGCACGCCCGAATCGGCCAGGGTCGGTACGCCGGTGGCGATGCCCTTGCTCCAACCGGTGCTGGTGCCGGTGCTCAGCGCACCGGTCGCGATCAGGCCGCTCGGGCGGGTCAGGCCATAGCGGGTCGCGCCGGCCTGCACGCTGTTCCAATCGGCGTAGCGCAGCCAGGTGCCGTCGAGCGTGGCCAGCTGCACCGGCTGCTCACTGTCCACGCCGTTGGCCTGGCCCTTGAGGTAGTGGTCGAACCAGCGGGTGGTTTCCGTGTACACCTCGTTCGGCAGGCCGAGCGCGCCCGGCAGTTCGGCCGTGGCGTGATCGCCCTGGCTGAACATCAGGTGCTTGGGCACGCTCAGGCGGTTGTACAGGTCGATGTACTGGTTCGGCGGGAACAGGCCGTCGTTGAACGCATTGGCCATCAGCACCGCAGGGCCGTTGCGGTTGAGCGCCTGCACTTCGTTGATCACGCTGCGCTCGCCCGCCTTGGGCAGGAAGCCCTGCACCGCGCCGTCGTAGTCGCCGACCGCGACCCGCGCGCTGATCTGCGCCAGATCCGGCCCGGGCCGGCCGGTGATCGCGCCGGAGGCCACCAGCAGGGCGACGCCCTGTTCGCTGACCGTGGCGTTCGCGTACAGCGAGGCCTGCAGGTCGGCCCAGCCGCTGAGCGCGGCCACCGCCTTGATCCGCGGATCGCGCGCGGCGGCGAGCAGGCTGGTGCCGGCGCCGTAGGAAATGCCGGACACGCCGATCGCCTTGGCGTTGGCCGGGGTATTGGCCAGCGCCCAGTCGATCACCGTGCTGACGTCTTCCACCGTCGGCGCCCCGGCGATGTCGATCACGCCCGCCGAATCCCAGAACCCGCGCGAGGTGTAGCTGACCACCACGTAGCCGTTGCTGGCCAGCTCGCTGGCGCGGCCAACGTATTCCAGGTTGGGCAGCGACCAGCTGGCCGGCATCACCACCAGCGGGAACGGCCCGGTCCCCTGCCCCTGCGGCACCAGCACCAGTGCGCCGAGCTTGGTGCCGTCCCAACTGGAAATGGTCTGGTACTGCTTGCTGAAACCTCCGGCGGACGCGGCGGCGGAGAACAACAGCATCGCGCACAGGGCGATGCAGCGGGACACGGACATACGCATGTACTGCCTCCCAAACGGCGCCGGGTCGGAATGGCCCAGCTGCCAGAAACGGTTACGGGTGCGCGACGTGGGGATCGGACGCCGCGACCATACCAGCCGGTACGGACAACTTCACGCCGCAGTGCGGCACGGTATGGTGGGGGCTCTTGTGGCCGCCCAGTAGGTCCATCTGTGGTCCACCGTCTCTGTTTCGGCCGGACCCTCATCCGCCCCTACGGGGCACCTTCTCCCGAGGGGAGAAGGGAACGGCCGCGGTGTGCTTTAGCCCCTCTCCCACCGGGAGAGGGGTTGGAGTGAGGGTACGGCGCGAAGCGACTCGCGGTGTTTGGGGACCCGAGGCTGCGCCCGAACCCTCATCCGCCCCTGCGGGGCACCTTCTCCCGAGGGGAGAAGGGAACAGCCGCTAGCCCCTCTCCCGCCGGGAGAGGGGTTGGGGTGAGGGTCCGGCGCGAAGCGACTCGCGGACTTCCGCTAACCGGCGAAAAAATGCTCGTAGCCGCACCGCGGCGGCTGCCACGGCTGACCGTCCGCGTCGCGCACGACGATGCCGCCGCCGGCGACGATGCGCCCGATCGGCGTCGCCTGCTCGCCGATCGCCTGCAATGCCTGCACGATCGCCGCGCGTTGCGCCGGCGCGGCGGTGAAGCACAGCTCGTAGTCGTCGCCGCCGCCCAGTTGCCAGGCGTGCACCTGCGCGGCGCTCGCCTCCGCCGGCGCGGCGACCACCGGCAACGCGGCCAGCCACAGTTCGGCGCCGACGCCGCTGCGCGCGCAGATGTGGTCCAGGTCGGCCAGCAGGCCGTCGGAAATGTCCACGCAGGCGTGCGCCAGACCGCGCAGGCGCAGCCCGGCCTGCACCCGCGGCGACGGCCGCAACAGGCGCTGGCGCAGATGCTCGTGGACGGGATCGGCGGCGGCACGGGCCACATCCAGGCGCCCGGCCTGCCACAGCGCCAATGCCGCGGCAGCCTCGCCCGGACGGCCGCTGACCCAGATCTCGTCGCCGGGCAGCGCGCCGTCGCGGCGCAGCGCCGCGCCGGGCGCCACGCTGCCGATCGCGGTGACCGACAGCGACAGCGGCCCGCGCGTGGTGTCGCCGCCGGCCAGCACGATGCCGTGCGCATCGGCCAGCGCGAAGAAGCCGTCGGCGAAGGCGTCGATCCAGCGCGCATCCTCATGCGGCAACGACAGCGACAGCGTGCACCAGCGCGGCTGCGCGCCCATCGCGGCGAGGTCGGACAGGTTCACCGCCAGCGTCTTCCAGCCGATGTCGGCAGGCGCGGTCTCAAGCGGAAAGTGCACGCCGGCGTTGAGCGTATCGGTGGTGATCGCCAGCTGCTCGCCCGGCGGCGGCTGCAGCAGCGCCGCATCGTCGCCGATGCCCAACGGCACGTCCGCATGCGTCCCGATCCGGGCACGCAGGCGATCGATCAGATCGAATTCAGGCATTTTGGGAGCCGGGATTGGGGATTCGGCATTGGGGATTGGCAACAGCCAGGCCACAGCCGTGGCTCGGGAGGGAATGCAGCGCCTGCGAATCCCCAATCCCAAATGCCCAATCCCGCGCCCTCAGGCGCCCGCGCCACCCGACTCCACCGTGCGCCATTCCAGCGCGGCGCGGTCGAGCACGCCGTTGACGTAGGTGTGGCCGTGTTCGGAGCCGAAACGCTTGGCGGTCTCGATGGCTTCGTTGATCACCACGCGGTACGGCACGTCGTGGCGGTGCAGCAGTTCGTAGGCGGCCAGGCGCAGCACCGCGCGCTCGATCGCGTCCACTTCCTCGACGGTACGGTCCAGGTAGCCGACCAGCGCCGCATCCAGTTCGGCGCGGTGCTTGAGCACGCCTTCGACCAGGTTCTCGAAGTAGACCAGGTCGGCGATCTCGTGCGCCTGCTCGTGCGCGAACTGCGCGATCACGTGCTGCGCCGTGCCGCCCGCGATCTGCCAGGCGTAGATCGCCTGCAGCGCACGCCGGCGCGCGCGCGAACGCAGCACCGGATCGACGCCGTCGCGACGGACATGCTTGTGGCCAGCGGGCTTGTTCATGGCAGCAGCTCCAGGAGATTGACCATTTCCAGCGCAGTCAGCGCCGCTTCCTCGCCCTTGTTGCCATGGCTGCCGCCGGCGCGCGCCTCGGCGTCCTCGACCTGCTCCACCGCCAGCACGCCGTTGAGCACCGGGATGCGGAAGTCCAGCGACACCCGCAGCAGGCCTTCGGCGCAGCCATCGGCCACGTGTTCGTAGTGGCGGGTGTCGCCGCGGATCACGCAGCCCAGCGCGATGATCGCCGCGTGCTGGCCGGCGGCGGCCAGGCGCGCGGCGGCCAGCGGCAGTTCCCACGCGCCGGGCACGCGGATCACGTCCACCGCGTCGTCGGCGATGCCGTTGCCGGACAGGCTCGCGCGCGCGCCGGCGACCAGCACGTCGGTGATGCGCGCGTTCCAGCGGCTGGCGATGATCGCGAAACGGGCCGCTTCGGGAGCGCGGAGGTCGCCTTCGTAGTGGGTCATGGCGGTGGCAGGTTCAGTGGGTGGGAGAGTTTAGCAGGCGGCGTGTTCCGGGCTCGGGCCCCGGAAGCGCTTGCAGCGCCGATAGCGAAGCAGCGTAAGGGAATCAGCCTTTCCCGACTCCCGACTCCCGACTCCCCAATCCCGGCTCCAACTCCACATGCTCCACCACCTCCAGCCCGAACCCGGCCAGGCCGATCTGGCGGCGCGGCGTGCCCAGCACGCGCAGCTTGCCCAGGCCCAGGTCGGCCAGGATCTGGCTGCCGGCGCCGTTGCGCCGCCACTGCCCCACGTCCTTGCTGTTGGCGGCCACGTCGGGCTGCTTGCGCAGCCGCGCCAGCAGCGCCTGGCTGTCGCGCGGCGCCGACAGCACCACCATGACCCCGCTGTCGGCCGCGGCGATCGCGCGCAGCGCGTCGCTGGCGGCCACGCCGAAATCGTCGCGGCGCCAGTGCAGCAGGTCGGCCAGCGGGTTCTCCACCTGCACCCGCACCAGGGTCGGCGTTTCGGCGTCGGGAGTGCCGCGGACCAGCGCGAAATGCAGGTCGTGGGCGATGCGGTCGCGGTAGGTGACCAGGGAGAAGCTGCCGAACTCGGTCTCGATGGGGCGCTCGTCGATGCGCTCGACGGTGTGCTCGGTGGCCAGGCGGTAGGCGATCAGGTCGGCGATCGAGCCCATCTTCAACCCGTGCAGGCGCGCGAACTCCTCCAACTGCGGGCGCCGGGCCATGCTGCCGTCGGGATTGAGCACTTCCACCAGCACCCCGGCCGGTTCCAGCCCGGCCAGCAGCGGCAGGTCGCCGGCCGCCTCGGTGTGGCCGGCGCGGGTCAGCACACCGCCGGGCTGGGCGATCAGCGGGAAGATGTGGCCCGGCTGGCTCAGGTCGTGCGGCTTGGCGTCGGGTTTGACCGCGGTACGCACGGTATGCGCGCGGTCGTAGGCCGAGATGCCGGTGGTGACGCCCTCGGCGGCCTCGATGCTGACGGTGAAGTTGGTGTGGAACTGCGCGGTGTTGTGCTGGACCATCGGCGCCAGCCCGAGCTGCGCGCAGCGCTCGCGGGTCAGCGACAGGCACACCAGGCCGCGCGCATGGGTGACCATGAAATTGATGTCCGAGGGCTTGACCAGCTCGGCGGCCATGATCAGGTCGCCCTCGTTCTCGCGGTCCTCGTCGTCGACGATGACCACCATGCGGCCGGCGCGGATTTCCTCCAGCAGCTCGGGGACGGGGGCGAAGTTCAGGCTAGGGGCGGTGGATGGCGACATGAGGGACTCGCAGAAGACGGAAGGCGCCAAGCGCCGCCGCGGGCAGCGGCGACGGCACGGCAGACGACGGGAAGGCGCAGGTCAGTCCTGGCGGCCGTGCAGCAGGCGTTCGACGTAGCGCGCGACCAGGTCGATTTCCAGGTTCACCGCCGATCCCACCGCGGTGTGCGCGAACGCGGTGTGCGCCACCGTGTGCGGGATCAGCGCCACCTCGAAGCCGGCATCGTCCACTTCGTTGACGGTCAGGCTGACCCCGTCCACGCAGATCGAGCCCTTCTTGGCGATGTAGCGCAGCAGCGCCGGCGGCGCGGCGAAGCGCCAGCGTTGCGCACGCGCGTCCTCGTGGATCGACAGCACGCTGCCGAGGCCATCGACATGGCCGCTGACCAGATGCCCGCCGAGCCGGTCGGTCGGGCGCATCGCCCGCTCCAGGTTCAGCGCCGCGCCTTCGGCGAGCGCGCCGAGCGTGGTCAGGGACAAGGTTTCGGTGGACGCATCGGCCTGGAACGACGCCGCGTCGAAGGCGACGACGGTCAGGCATACGCCGTTGACCGCGATGCTCTCGCCGAGCTGCACGTCGGCGAACGGCAGGCTGCCGGTGGAAAAGGTGAAGCGGATATCGCCGCCCTGCGGCTGGCGCGCGGCCAGGCGGCCGACCCCTTCGATGATTCCGGTGAACATAAACGTTTCTCGCAAGCATGGTGAGCGAAAAACGCCACAAGGCAAACAGGCACGCGCACAGCCGCAAGGCTGCGCGAAGGCCGTCTTCTTTCATCCGGACTATACCGTCGGCTCCGGCATCGGACCGGATCTGCTGACCTTGCGTCCCCGAACCGCACCTGCGTGCCGGTCCGACGACCCAAGCGCTCGCGGGCTCGTGCGCGAACGCACCTACCGCCGGTGGGGAATCGCACCCCGCCCTGAAGACGTTTGTGGTTGCCGGCGAACCGGCTCGCGCATTCTAGCAGGGCGCGGCATGACGGCCGCTGCGGCGGGGCGGGCCACCGATGGGACGTAGCGTCACGGCGGAGGCGGCAACCTTGCGCCATGGCGGCAGCACGCCGGCGCAGCAGATGCCGGTTGCCGTTACCCGGCGTCCGTCGCCACCGGCCGCAGCAGCAGGCGCAGGTCGTCGCCGACCTGGCGCGTCTCCAGCAACTGCAGCGGCACGCGCTGCGCCATCGTGTCGATGCCCAGCCCGGCCAGCAGCGGGCGCGCGGCGGCGCCGAGCAGCAGCGGCGCCAGGTACAGCAGCAGCTCGTCGACCAGGCCGGCGCGCAGCAGCGCACCGCTCAGGGTCGCGCCGGCCTCGACCTGCACCTCGTTGATGCCGCGCGCGGCGAGCAACTGCAGCACCGCGCCCAGATCGAAGCGGCCGGCCTGCAGCGCGACCGCGGCGAACTCGACCCCGGGCAGCGATGGCGGCGCCACGCCCGGCGCATGCAGGTACAGGGTCGGCGCCGCGGAGTCGCGTACCTTGGCCTGCTGCAGCGTGCGCAGCTGCGCATCCAGCACCACGCGCAGCGGCGGCACGACCTCGGCGCCGTCGTCCAGGCGCACGCTCAGCGACGGGTCGTCGGCCAGCACGGTGCCGGCACCGGTGAGGATCGCCCCGGCGCGCGCGCGCCAATGCTGCACGTCCTGGCGCGCGGCCGCGCCGGTGATCCATTTCGATTCGCCGCTGGCCAGCGCGGTGCGCCCGTCCAGGCTGGCGCCGAGCTTGACCCGCAGCCACGGCCGGGCGCGTTCCACCCGCGACAGGAAGCCGCGATTCAGCGCGCGCGCCTGCGCTTCCATCAGCCCGAAGCGAACCTCGACGCCGGCCTCGCGCAGCAGCGCGAAACCGCCGCCGTTGACCTGCGGAAACGGATCGGCCATCGCCGCCACCACCCGCGTCACTCCGGCTTCGATCAGCGCCAGTGCGCACGGCGGGGTGCGCCCGTAGTGCGCGCACGGTTCCAGGGTCACGTAGGCGGTGGCGCCGCGCGCGCCCGCGCCGGCGGCGCGCAGCGCGAACACCTCCGCATGCGGGCCGCCGGCGCGCTGGTGGAAGCCCTCGCCCACCACGGCGCCGTCGCGCACGATCACGCAGCCGACCATCGGGTTGGGACGCGTGGTGTAGGCGCCGCGCTCGGCCAGGCGCAGCGCCTGCGCCATGTGCCGATGATCGTCGGCGGAGAAATCGCTCATGACGTCCGCGCTCACGACGTCCGCGCTCATGCGGTCTGCGCCGGTGCCGCCAACGCGCCGGCGTCGATGCGCATCACCGTCACCTGCAGCGGGCCCAGCGGCAGCTGCACATGCGGCTGCCAGCCCAGGCCTTCGTAGTACGGCACCAGCCGCGGTTCGCAATACAGATACAGATACCCCACCTGCAGCCGCGCTGCGGCCTGCACGCAATGCGCGACCAGCCGCGCGCCGACGCCGCCGCTGCGCGCCTGCGGGCGCACGTACAGCGTCGCCAGCCACGGCGAGAACTGGCGGATGCGCGCATCGTCGTTCTGCAGCAGGCTGACCGAACCGAGCCAGTCGTCGCCCTCGAGCGCGATCCAACTGGTCGGGATGCGGCTGTCGCAGCGATGGCTGCGCAGGTCGGCCTCGGCCTCGACCACGTTCCACTCCGGCAGCATGTCGCCGAAGGCCTGCAGGTGTTCGCGGGCCAGCGCCGGAATGTGCTGCGGCGCCTCGGCCAGGCAGACGATGCGCATGCCGCCCTCAGCGCTTGCCGGACTTGTCGCCCGGCTTGTCGGCGCGGACCAGCTCCAGCAGCGGCAACTGCTCGCTGCCCACCGGCAGCTCGCGCTCGAGCTTCTCGATCTCCTCGCGGAAATCGGCCACGTCCTGGAAGCTGCGGTAGACCGAGGCGAAGCGCACGTAGCCGACGTGGTCGAGCTTGCGCAGCTCGGCCATCACGTACTCGCCGACGCGGATCGACGGCAATTCGCGCTCGCCGGACATGCGCAGCTGGTGCACCACCGCGCGCACCGCCGCCTCGATCTGCTCCTCGGCCACCGGCCGTTTCTGCAGCGCGCGATCGAAGCTGGTGCGCAGCTTGCGCGCATCGAAGGCCTCGCGGCCACCGTCGCTCTTGATCACCGTCGGCAGCTTGAGCTCGATCGTCTCCAGCGTGCTGAACCGTTCGCCGCACGCCTCGCACTCGCGGCGGCGACGGATCGTCGCGCCGTCCTCGGACACCCGCGAATCGATCACGCGGGTGTCGGTGTGCTGGCAGAAGGGGCAGTGCATTCAGAGTGCCGGGATTGGGGATTGGAGATTGGGGATTCGGGAACGCGCGAGTCCACGGGAACGGCCGTTGGCCAATCCCGAATCCCCAATCCCGAATCCCCGCCGCTCAGCCATACACCGGATACTTCCTGCACTGCGCGGTCACCGCGTCGCGCACGCGGGCGATGACCGCGGCGTCGGCCGGGGCGTCGAGCACGTCGGCGATCCAGTTGGCCAGGTCGATGCTGTCCTGCTCCAGGTAGCCGCGGGTGGTGATGGCCGGGGTGCCCAGGCGCAGGCCCGAGGTCACGAACGGCGAGCGCGGGTCGTTGGGCACCGAGTTCTTGTTGACGGTGATGTGGGCCTTGCCCAGCGCCGCTTCCGCGTCCTTGCCGGACACGTCCTTGCCGATCATGTCGACCAGCATCAGATGGTTCTCGGTGCCACCGGAGACGATCTTGTAGCCGCGCGCGATCAGGGTGTTGGCCATCGCCTGCGCGTTCTTCACCACCTGCTGCTGGTAGTCCTTGAACTCCGGCTCCAGCGCTTCCTTGAACGCCACCGCCTTGGCCGCGATCACGTGCATCAGCGGACCACCCTGGATGCCCGGGAACACGATCGACTGCAGCTTCTTGACCAGGTCCTCGCTGGCGCCCTTGGCCAGGATGATGCCGCCGCGCGGGCCGCGCAGGGTCTTGTGGGTGGTCGAGGTGACCACGTGCGCATGCTCCAGCGGGCTCGGATACACGCCGGCGGCGACCAGGCCGGCCACGTGCGCCATGTCCACGAACAGCACCGCGCCGACCTTGTCGGCGATGGCACGGAAGCGCGCCCAGTCGATCTTCTGCGAATACGCGGAGAAGCCCGCCACGACCATCTTCGGCTTGTGCTCCAGCGCCAGCCGCTCGACTTCGTCGTAGTCGATCAGGCCCTGCTCGTTCACGCCGTACTGCACCGCGTTGAACAGCTTGCCGGAGACGTTGACCTTGGCGCCGTGGGTCAGGTGGCCGCCGTGGGCCAGCGACATGCCCAGGATGGTGTCGCCGGGCTGCAGCAGCGCCAGGTACACCGCCTGGTTGGCCTGCGAACCCGAATGCGGCTGCACGTTCGCGTAGTCGGCGCCGAACAATTGCTTGACCCGGTCGATCGCCAGCTGCTCGGCGATATCGACGAATTCGCAGCCGCCGTAGTAGCGCTTGCCCGGGTAGCCCTCGGCGTACTTGTTGGTCAGCTGGCTGCCCTGGGCTTCCATCACCAGCGGGCTGCAGTAGTTCTCGCTGGCGATCAGCTCGACATGGTCTTCCTGGCGGCCGGCTTCGGCGGCGATGGCCTGGGCCAGTTCGGGATCGTAGGTTTCGATGCGGGCGGCACGCGGGAACATCGGGTCTCCAGGGGCATGGACAAAAGGCAGACCGCTAGTTTAAGCCCCGCGCAGGGCCGGCGGCGAACCAAAACGACGACGGCCTCCCGAAGGAGGCCGTCGTGGCGTGCCATGCGGCCCGGATCAGCGGCCGTTGAGCACCAGGTCGGCGATGATGCCGCTGGCGATGGCGACCATCAGCAGGTTGCCGCGGTCGTCGCGCACCCAGCGGTAGCCGTATGGCGGGCGCCGCACCTGGTAGCGGTCGTAGTCGTAGACCACGTAGTTGGGGCCGTAGTAGCGCTGGCCGCGCGCCCACGGCGGCGGACCCGGACGGTAGTAGACGACGTCCGGACGGCTGCGATACCCGTCGCGATAGCCCTGGCTGTAGTAGCGGCGGTCGTCGTGGCGTTCGCGTTCGCGCCAGTAGCGGTCGCGATCGCGGTCGCGCCGGTCGTAGTCGCGCCGGTCGTGATCGCGGTCGTGCCAGCCGCGCGGATCGCGGTCGTCCCAGCCGTCGCGGGCGAATGCGGCGGGCGCCATGAAACCCAGCGCCAGCAGGGACGAAAGGGCAAGGGTGGCAATGCGTTTGATGTTCATGGCTGCTCCGTCACTTTTGGTGTCACGACTGCATTAATGCGCTTGTCGTCTGAACCGCTTCCTGCTGGAACCGGTTACGTATTCAGCTTTCCCGAAACGGGTAAGCGCGCATTACGTTTCGGCCCTCTTTTTCCTGTCCACAGCGGCGTTTCGACGTGATCGGCGCCACCGGCGCGGGCCTGTCCGCCGCAACCCGACACGCGGTCGCCACCTGCGCAGTCCCAGCCCCCTGGTCCCGGACTGCGCGCCTGCGCTCAATGGTGATGGGCCGGCGCGGCGACCTCGGCCGACTGCGCATGCAGTTGCAGCAGCGCGACCCGCGCCGCCTCGTCGGCAGGCAGGTACACCACCAGCCGATTGCCGTTGCGCGGCGCCGACCACCAGTTGACCTGCTGCAGGTGCAGTTCGCCCGCCTGCGGGTGGCGGAAGCGCTTGAGTTGGTTTTCCACTCCGCGCACCTCGCGCCGCTGCTGCCACAAGGCGTCGAACTCGGGCGAGGCGGCGCGGTAGCGCGCCAGCAGGCGCTCCCAGGCCGGCTCGCCCAGGTGCTCGCCCATGGCGGCGCGCAACAGCGCCACCATGTGCTGCAGGACGTTGTCCCGATCGACCAGGCGGGCGCGCCAGTGCGGGTTGGTGAACGCCTGGTAGACGCAGTTGCGGTCGGCGTCCGGCAGATCCGCCAGGGTCACCCCCATCAGCCGCTCGAAGGCCGGATTGGCGCCGAGGATGTCGAAGCGCGGACTCTGCAGCATCGCCGGCCAGGGGCCGAGCTGGTCGAGCAGCATGCGCCCGGTGTCGGTCAACTGCTCGCACAGCGGCTGCAGCCGGGGCGCCGCATCGCCCAATCCGGCCAGCGCCAGCACGTGGCCGGTTTCCACCTCCGAGCACTGCAAGGCGCCGGCGATGGCGGTCAGCACGCGTGCGGAGGCGCGCACTGGCCGTCCCTGTTCGAGCCAGGTGTACCAGGTGACGCCGACGTCGGCGAGCGCGGCCACCTCCTCGCGGCGCAGGCCCGGCGTGCGGCGCCTGCCGGCACGCGGCAGGCCCAGCCGCGCCGGATCCAGGCTCTCGCGGCGCGCCCGCAGGAAGGCGCCGAGCGCGCGCGCGCGTTCGGCCGCCAGCGCAGTACCGTGCGCGGCAACGGCGCCACCGCCCGCCGCGTCGGTCATGGGATTCACCCGATCACTCAACATCTTGCTGTTCTCCCTGCTCCACCGCAGCGATCCCAGCCCCAGGCAGGAAGCGCCAATACCAGGATAAATAACTACTTGTACCAGTTTAAGCGGTCCGGATACTGCGCGCCATGACCACCTCCACCGCTCCCGCCGCCGCGCCCCATTCCCTCGATCATCTCGACCGGCAGCCGCCTGCATGCGCCTGCCCCAGCGCCTCGCCGCCGACGCTGGGCGCCTGGGGCCTGGCGATCCTGCTGCTCGGGCAGATGCTGCCGCTGATCGATTTTTCCATCATCAACGTCGCCCTGGGTTCCATCGCCCACACGCTGCACGCCTCGGCGACGGCGCTGGAACTGATCGTGGCGGTGTACGGCGTGGCGTTCGCGGTGGGCCTGGCCGCGGGCGGGCGGCTGGGCGACAACCTGGGCCGGCGCCGGGTGTTCGCCGCCGGCGTGCTGCTGTTCGCGGTGGCCTCGCTGCTGTGCGGGCTGGCCGGGTCGGTGCCCGCCCTGCTCGCCGGCCGCGTGCTGCAGGGCCTGGGCGCGGCGCTGGCGGTGCCGCAGATCCTCGCCACCATCCACGTCAGCCTGCGCGGCGCGGCGCATGCGCGGGCGCTGGCGCTTTACGGCTCGCTGGGCGGAATCGCCTTCGTCATCGGCCAGGTGCTGGGCGGCACCCTGGTCACGGCCGACATCGCCGGTTCCAGCTGGCGCGCCATCTTCCTGATCAACCTGCCGTTCTGCGTGCTGGCGCTGGCGGGCCTGCGCGCGGTGCCGGAGACGCGCGCGGCGCGGCGGATGCCGCCCGACCTGGCCGGCGCCGGGTTGCTGGGGCTGTTCCTGGCCTGCCTGCTGCTGCCGCTGGCGCTCGGCCCCACCCTGCATTGGTCGGCGCCGTGCCTGGCGGTGCTGGCCGCGAGCGTGCCCTTGCTGGCGGCGCTGGCCCGCACCGAAGCCTGGCAGCAGCGCCGTGGCCGCGTGCCGCTGCTGCCGCCGGCGCTGCTGCGCCTGCCCAGCGTGCGCTTCGCGCTGCTGCTGGGCGGGGTGTTCTTCGCCTGCTGGAGCGGCTTCATGTTCGTGCTCGCGCTGACCTTGCAGTCCGGCGCCGGGCTGTCGCCGCTGCAGTCGGGCAATGCCTTCATCGTGCTCGGCGCGGCGTACTTCTGCTCGGCGCTGGTCAGCGCGCGCGGGGTGGCCCGGTTCGGGCTGCTGCCGACGCTGCTGCTGGGCTGCATGGTGCAGATGCTGGGCCTGCTCGCGCTGGCGTGGACCTTGCACGCGGTGTGGCCGCATCCCGGCTGGCGCGCGCTGGCGCCGGCGACCGCGCTGATCGGCGCCGGACAGGCGTGGATCGTGGCCTGCTTCTACCGCATCGGCCTGTCGCAGGTACCGACCGAACATGCGGGTGCGGGCAGCGCCATGCTCTCCACCGTCCTGCAGGCGGCGATGGGCCTGGGCCCGGCGGCGCTGGGCGCGGTCTACGCGCACGCGCGCGGCGGCGGCAGCCTGGCGGCGATGCAGGCGGCACTGGGCAGCGAGTGGCTGGCGATGCTGCTGCTGGTGGCGTGCACGCTGGTCTACCGGCAGCGCCAGCGCCGCCAGGTGCAGGCCGCGGCCGCCTGAACCCGACCGCGCCGGTACCGCGTCGGTACGCGGCGCATGCGCGCCAGCCGCCGACGTGCCTGCGCCGGTGCCGCTATAATCGCGGACATCCATTTCGCGCCTTCCGGCCCCGGCCGGCGGGCGTCCTGCGCCTTCCGGAGACCCCATGTCGCAATACATCTACACCATGAACGGCGTCAGCAAGACGGTGCCGCCGAAGCGCCAGATCATCAAGGACATCTCGCTGTCGTTCTTCCCGGGGGCCAAGATCGGCCTGCTCGGCCTCAACGGCGCCGGCAAGTCCACGGTGCTGAAGATCATGGCCGGCGTGGACACCGATTTCAGCGGCGAAGCGCGCCCGCAGCCGGGCATCAAGGTCGGCTACCTGGCGCAGGAGCCGGAGCTGGACCCGGCCAAGACCGTGCGCGAAGCGGTCGAGGAAGGCGTCGGCGAAGTGCTGCAGGCGCAGGCCGCGCTGGACAAGATCTACGAGGCCTATGCCGAGGAAGGCGCCGACTTCGACAAGCTCGCCGCCGAGCAGCAACGGCTGGAAGCGATCCTGGCCGCCGGCGATGCGCACCTGCTGGAACAGCAGCTGGAAGTGGCCGCCGACGCGCTGCGCCTGCCGCCGTGGGACGCGGTGATCGGCCCGCTGTCCGGCGGCGAGAAGCGCCGCGTGGCGCTGTGCCGGCTGCTGCTGCAGAAGCCGGACATGCTGCTGCTCGACGAACCGACCAACCATCTGGACGCCGAGTCGGTGGAATGGCTGGAACAGTTCCTGGCGCGCTACACCGGCACCGTGGTGGCGGTGACCCATGACCGCTACTTCCTCGACAACGCCGCCGAGTGGATCCTGGAACTGGACCGCGGCCGCGGCATTCCGTGGAAGGGCAACTACACCGACTGGCTGATGCAGAAGGAAGAGCGCCTGAAGCAGGAAGACAACCAGGAGAAGTCGCGGCAGAAGGCGATCCAGAAGGAACTGGAGTGGTCGCGGCAGAACGCCAAGGGCGGCCGCACCAAGGGCAAGGCGCGTCTGGCGCGCCTGGAAGAACTGCAGTCGGTCGATTACCAGCGCCGCAACGAGACCAACGAGATCTTCATTCCGCCGGGCGAGCGCCTGGGCAACGCGGTGCTCGAGTTCAAGCACGTCACCAAGAAGTTCGGCGACCGCCTGCTGATCGACGACCTCAGCTTCCTGGTGCCGTCCGGCGCCATCGTCGGCATCATCGGTCCCAACGGCGCCGGCAAGTCGACGCTGTTCAAGATGATCATCGGCAAGGAGAAGCCGGACTCGGGCGAGATCGTGCTCGGGCCGACGGTGAAGCTGGCCTACGTGGACCAGAGCCGCGACAAGCTGGAAGGCAACCACAACGTGTTCCAGGAAGTCTCCGGCGGCCTGGACATCCTCAACATCAACGGCGTGGAGATCCAGTCGCGCGCCTACCTGGGCCGCTTCAACTTCAAGGGCCAGGACCAGCAGAAGCTGGTCGGCAGCCTGTCCGGCGGCGAACGCGGCCGCCTGCACATGGCCAAGACCCTGCTGCAGGGCGGCAACGTGCTGCTGCTCGACGAACCGTCCAACGACCTGGACATCGAGACGCTGCGCGCGCTGGAAGACGCGCTGCTGGAGTTCCCCGGCAACACCTTCGTGATCTCGCACGACCGCTGGTTCCTGGATCGCATCGCGACCCACATCCTGGCGTTCGAAGGCGACTCGCACGTGGAGTTCTTCCAGGGCAACTACCGCGAGTACGAGATCGACAAGCGCCGCCGCATGGGCGACGACGCCGGTCCGAAGCGGCTGCGTTTCAAGGCGCTCAAGTAAGCGAGCGCGGAACGCGCAGATGCACCTTGCCACGGCCCGCGCACAGCGGGCCGTGTGCATTCCGGCGCTCGGGTTCTCTCGGCCGCCTGGACCTGTAGGAGCGGCTTCAGCCGCGGCCGGGCATTACCGGTAACGCCCGGTCGCGGCTGCAGCCGCTCCTACAGGGGGAAGCGCCGACCAAAGCGCTACAGCTCGTAGGACAGCACGTCCTCGAAGCCGAACTTGCCGAAGTCGCGGATCCGCGACGGGTACAGCCGGCCGATCAGGTGGTCGTGCTCGTGCTGCACCACCCGCGCGTGGAAGCCTTCGGCCTCGCACACCACCGCGTTGCCGTCCGGGTCCAGGCCGCGGTAGCGGATCTGCCGGTAGCGCGGGATCACCGCGCGCAGCCCGGGAATGGACAGGCAGCCTTCCCAGCCATCCTCCAGTTCGTCGGACAGCGGCTCGATCTGCACGTTGGCCAGTGCGGTGCGCGGCACCGCCGGCGCATCGGGATAGCGTGCATTGCTGTCGAAGCCGAACACCATCAACTGCAGGTCCACTGCGATCTGCGGCGCGGCCAGGCCGACGCCGCGTGCGGCGTCCATGGTCTCGAACATGTCGGCGACCAAGGCGTGCAACTGCGCGCTGCCGAACGTATCGACCGGCTGCGCGATGCGCAGCAGGCGCTGGTCGCCCATGCGGATGATGTCGCGGATCATGCCCTGCTCCTGTGCCCGAGTGCCGTGCCGATTATCCGCCGACTGGCGCGCGCTTGCAGCCTGGTCCCGTCAGCGTGACCGTGGGTGTTCGCGGCTGCGCACGGGGCCGGGGCCGAAGCCTCTCCCACACTGCACCCGGCCGGCCCTTCGCAAGTCCTGTGCAGCAGCGGTGGCCGGTGGTGTCGGCCGCCGCGTGGCGGCCTTTCCCAGCCGGCGTGCTTGGCGCCTCATCGAGCGGGACGCGAGGCCGGCACCGCGCGCCACTGCGAAATCCACCTGCAGCGGCGCGTTTGCGGCGACCGTCGCCGCATCGCGCATGCGGCGCGACGCGATTTTTCGTGGCGATGCTGTAGAACAACGACCTGGACTCCCCCGCGCGCAGGCAATGCACAACGATCGCCCTGGATCCTCTTTCTTCTCGCCGAGCCGGCGCGACCTGCTGCGGCTGGCCGTGCTGGCCCCGGCGGCGTTCGGACTGGGCCTGCTGCCGGGCTGTTCGAATCCGCCGCGTTTCGACGGCAGCTTCATCCAGCCGTGGCGCAGCCACCTGGACCTGAGCGCGCAGGACTGGCAACAGCACATGGCGCTCGCCCAGCGCCTGGGCTGCCGGCAGATCGTGGTGCAGTGGGCCGGGCTGTACGGCAGCGGCGGCGATGCGGACTGGACCCTGCCGGACAGCACGCTGCAGCTGATCTTCTCCACGGCCGCCGCCGCCGGCCTGCAGGTGCGGGTCGGCCTGCCGTATCACAGCGGTTGGTGGAAGGCGCTGCAGGCGCCGGACCTGGCCACGCTGGATGCGTTCCTGGCGCTGACCCTGGACAACGCGCGCGCCTATCTGCAGGCCGCGCCGTGGCGCAGGCAGGCCAACTTCGACGGCTGGTACCTGCCGTACGAACTGGAACAGTTCCACTGGGCGCAGGACGCGCGGCAGCAGCGCCTGTGCAGCTGGCTGGCCGCGCTGTGCGCAGCGGCCAGCGCCGGCACCGAAAAGGTCACCGCGATCTCCACGTATTTCAGCCGGCTGCAGACCAGCGGTTCGCTGCCGCAGCTGTGGAACCTCATCCTCGACCAGGTGCCGCTGCGGCCGATGGTGCAGGACGGCGTCGGCGTCGCCGGGCTGGACAACCTGGATGGCGTGGACCCGCTGCTGGCGTCGCTGCGTGCGCGCCAGGTCGCCTTCGACGTGGTGGTCGAACTGTTCGAGGAACTGCGCAGCTCGGCCGCCGACGGCAGCCACTTCCAGGCGCAGACCGCCGATGCCGCACGTATCCAGAAGCAGCTGGCGTGGGCGCAGCGCAGCGGCACCGCCGGCATCTTCGCGTTCGCGCTGGACCCGTGGCTGTCGCAGGACTCGCCGCGTGCGCAGGCGCTGCGCCGGCAGTGGCGCGCCGGGCGCCAATAGCCGCCCGCCGCGCGCCTGCTACAGGGCGCGGCCGATGATGTCGCGCAGGATCTCGCTGGTGCCGCCGAAGATGCGCAGCGCGCGCGCATCGGCCCAGGCGCGGCCGATGCCGTATTCGCTGCTGTAGCCGTACCCGCCGTGCAGCTGCAGCAGCGCGTCCAGCACCTGGCCCTGCATCTCGGTGGCGTTGAGCTTGGCCATCGCCGCGGTGGTCGCCTGCAGCCGGCCCTGCATGTGCTCGCCCAGGCACTGGTCGAGGAAACTGCGCAGCATCGCCAGCCGCGACGCCGCGTCGGCGAGCACGAAACGGGTGTTCTGGTGGTCGATCAGGTGGCGGCCGAACGCCTTGCGCTGGCGCACGTAGGCCAGGGTCTGGTCGAGCATGCCTTCGGCCGAGGCCGCGGCGCGCAGCGCGATCGCCAGGCGTTCGGCGGCCAGTTGTTCGCCGAGGTAATCGAAGCCGCGCTGTTCCGCGCCGAGCAGGTGCGAGACCGGCACCGCCACGTCCCGGAAGAACAGCTCGCTGGTGTCCTGCGCGTGCTGGCCGATCTTGGCCATCGGCGCGCCGCGGACGACGCCGGGCAGTGCGGTGTCGACGCAGAACAGGCTCAAGCCGCGCGCGCCCAGTTCCGGCGCCACGGTCGCCACCACCACCGCCACGTCGGCGTTGCTGCCGTTGGTGATCCAGGTCTTCTGGCCGTTGAGCAGGTAGTGCTCGCCGTGACGCACGGCGCGGGTGCGGATCGCCTTGAGGTCGCTGCCGGCGCCGGGCTCGGTCATCGCGATGGCGCCGATCGCCTCGCCGCGCGCCATCTTCGGCAGCCACGCGGCGCGCACCGCGTCGCTGCCGTGCTGCATCAGGTACGGTGCGACCATGTCCGAATGGATCGAGAAGCCGATGCCGAGGAAATTCGCCCGTGCCAGTTCCTCGATCACGCAGGCGGCATGCCCGGCGTCGCCGCCCAGGCCGTAGGGTTCGGGCAGCTGGCAGTTGAGCAGGCCGGCCGCGCCGGCCGCACGCCACAGCGCGCGCGGGGTGATGCCGTCGCGCTCCCACTGCGCGTAGTGCGGGGCGATCTGGCTGTCGATGAAACGCCGCACCTGCGCACGGAACAGGGTGTGGTCTTCGCGGAACACGGGGCGCTCGCGCATGGCTCAGCGGCCGACCGGATCGGTGCCGCTGAGCTGGCCCTGCAGCACCGGCGCATTGCCGCTGCCGCTCAGGAACAGGCTGTAGTGGTCGCCGGGCTGCAGCGACGGCAGCGCCAGCGGCACGCTGTCCTTGCTGCCGCACGTGGCGACCAGGCGGGCCTTGACCGGGTTGATCGCGCGCGCGCTGCTGGCGCCCGCGGCGACGGCCGGGAACACCACCGCACCGCCGTCGGCGATCGCCAGCCGCGCCTGGCCGCAGCCGCCGGCCAGGTTGTAGAAGCGGATCTCGGCCTTGAGCGCGTCGCTGCTGCCGCCGCCATCGGCCAGCACCGCCAGCGGCCGCGACGGCGCGGCCGGGTCCAGCACCAGCGTGGTGAGGCTGCCCGCGGCGACCTGCGCCTGCTCGCGCGCCTTGCCGGCCACGCGCAGCGCGAACGGCTTGCCGCTTTCGACGATGGCGTAACGGGTGGCACGCGTGGCCGGGCCGATGCGCTGTGCGGCGCCATTGCCGATGCCGACCTCGAGCGCGGCATCGCCCGGGTTGAGCACGCGCACGAACGCCGAACCGGCCGGCGGGCGCGCGGCGTACAGCTGCGCGAGGCGGCCTTCCGCGGCGCCCTGTTGGGCGTTGGCGGCCAGTGGCGCGAGCGCGGTGGCGGCAAGCAATGCGAGCATCAATTTCATCGTGGCGGTTCCTGGCTGCGGAGCGTGCGCGCCATGGCATAGCGCTGCTCCAGTTGTTTGCGATCGACCTTGTCGCTGTTGCCGGTGGGCAACGCGTCCACGGCGATCAGTTCGGAGGGAATCATGTAGGCCGGCACGCGGCGGCCGAGTTGCTGCTTCCAGTCACGCAGCGCATCCGGCAGTGGCTGTACCGCGCCGAGGCCCGGCACCGACAGTTCGACGAAGCCGATCATCCGCACCAGGCTGCCATCGGGCCGGCGCAGCACCACCGCGGCACCGGCGACCACGCCGTCCAGGGTCGACAGCGCCGCATCCACTTCGGCCAGTTCGATGCGATAGCCGTTGAGCTTGATCTGGTCGTCCCTGCGGCCGCGGAAGTAGAACCGTCCCTGCGCATCGACCTCGCCCAGGTCGCCGCTGCGGTAGGCGCGCTTGCCGTTGTGCTCGAACAGCACGCCCTGGTCGAGGTCGGGGCGGTCCAGATAGCCGCGCATCACGTGGTCGCCGGCCATGCAGATCTCGCCGGCGTCGAGGAACACCTCGGCATACGGCTTGGCCACGCCGATCGGAAACGGGTTGGGTGCGGCCGCGCGCAGTGCGGCATCGATCTCCACCCAGGTGGTGGAACAGGTCGCTTCGGTCGGGCCATAGGAGTTGACGATGCGCGCCTGCGGAAAGCGCGCCCACACCTCTTCGGCCACACGTGGGGTCAGCGACTCGGCGCCGAACACGAACACCTGCAGCGCGGGCAGGCGCTCGGCGCTGAAGCGCGGATTGAGCAACTGCTGGCGCACGAACGAGGGCGTGGACGCCCACACCGCCACGTCGGACTGGCGCAGATGGTCGACGAAACGGTCGCTGTCGGCGATCACCTCGCGTGGGCACAGCACGCAGCACCCGCCCAGGCCGAGCGCGCCGCACAGGTCGAACAGCGAGAAATCGAAGTTGAACAGCATCTGGTTGAGGAAGGCCGGCGCCGGCCCCAGCGCCAGGCAGTCGCGGATCCAGCCGGCGAACAGGGCCACGCTGTCGCGGCCGATCTGCACGCCCTTGGGATCGCCGGTGCTGCCGGAGGTGAACATGATGTAGGCCAGCTCCGGCACCGCCAGCGCGCGCGCGTCGTCGGCACCAGGGCCGAACGCATCGGTGGCGGCGTCGTAGACCGCGGCGGCGTGCACCAGCGCGACGATGCGCTGCAGCCGCGCCGGCGGATTGATGGTGTCCACCGGCACGTAGGTCACGCCCAGTTGCAGGCAGCCGAGCATGGCCACCACGAAGGCGGACTGCTTGTGGCCCCAGATCACCAGCGCATGGCCCGGCTGCACGCCAGCGCGCTGCGCGCGGGCGACCCACTCCTGCGTGGCCTGGTACACCCCGGCCCAGTCCAGCACGCCATCGGCATCGCGCAGCGCGGGCGCCTGCGCGGCGTGTTCGCGCTCGACGAAACGGCATTGCTCGAAATCAAAGCGCATGCATGCGGCTCCTGGCGCGGTCCGCGCTCAACGCCGGTGCGCGGCCACGTACTCGGCCAGCGCCTGCACCGATTCGACCAGCGTGTCGATCTCGTCGATCGGCAGGGTCACGCCGAGACGGTCCTTGACCTCGACCATCAGCTGCACCTTGGACATCGAATCGAACAGCGATTCCATGTATTCGTCGGGCTGCACGCGGGTGCCGATCACGCTCTCGACGATGTCGCTCAGCTGGGTCTGGAGGGTCTGCATGTCCATGGGATTCACCTTGTCAGAACTGGAAATAGAGGAAACGCGATGCCTTGTGCAGGCTCGACAGGCACAGCACGAGCAGCGAGAGCATCGCCAGCAACCACGGCAGTCTGGGCTGCCAGCGCATCCACGCGCGCGGCGCCGGGTTCGGCTTGCTCAACGCGGGCGAATACACGCCCATGATCTGGTGCGCGTTCGGCGCCAGCCATACGATCGCCAGCAGCAGCGCGATGTAGAGCAACTGCACGTGGTGGCCGATCAGCAGGCGCCAGACATCGCCCAGGCCCATGCCGGCGACATGGCCGAGGCCGTGCAGGCTTTCCGCGCCGCGCAGGCCGGCCATGCCCTGCACCAACTGCCACGCATCGCCCACGCCGTCGGCGCGGAAGAACGCCTGCGCCACCAGCACCGCGGCGAAGGTCAGCAACAGGTAACCGACGTGCTGCAGCGGATTGAACGTGCGCAGCGCCGCCGGCGTGCGGCCGACGACGAAGATGCGCCAGGCATGGTTGATCGCCAGGTAGGCGGCATGCAGCAGGCCGAAGATCAGGAACTGCAGGCCGGCGCCATGCCAGATGCCGGCCAGGCCCATCGCCCACACCGTGGGCAGCACGATCAACGACAGGAAGCCGCCCGCCGAGGCCACCGCGGCCGGGCCGCTGGCGCGCCCGTGGCGGCTGCGCCAGCGCGTCACCGCCATCGCCACCGGGTAGTACAGGTAGGCGGTGATGTAGCGGGTCAGGGTCATGTGCCAGCGCGACCAGAAGTCGATCACGCTGGTCGCCTTGTACGGCGAGTTGAAGTTGAGCGGGAAGCGGATGCCGAACATCCGCGCCAGCCCCAGCGCCATGTCCGAGTAGCCGGAGAAATCGAAATACAGCTGCAGCGCGTAGCTCAACGCGGTGGCCCATGCGCCCCAGAACTGCAGCTCGCCGGTGCTGGCGAAACCGGCGTCGGCGTACGGCGCGATGCTGTCGGCCAGCAGCACCTTCTTGGCCAGGCCGATCACGAACAGCATGCCGCCGACCGACAGATTGTCGGCGTGGAAACGGTAGGTCTCGCGCCTGCTGAACTGCGGCATCATTTCCTTGTGGTGGAGGATGGGGCCGGCGATCAGGTGCGGGAAGAAGGTCACGAACAACACGTAGCTGAGCGGGCTGCGGTCGTTGACCAGACCGGCGCGGCAGTCGAGCAGGTAGCCGATCTGGGTGAAGGTGAAGAAGGAAATGCCCAGCGGCAGGATCAACGCATCCATCGGGCCGATGTCGACACCCAGGTCGTGCGCGAAGGTGACCATCGCCGCGACGTACTTGTAGTGCATCAGCAACGCCAGGTCGGCGGCCACGCCCAGCGCGACCACCAGCAGTTGCAGCCGTGGCCGCGTCCGCAGCGCCAGCACGAGCAGGCTGACCAGGTAATTGAACACGATCGAGCCGAGCAGCAGCACCACGAACTGCGGATTCCACCAGCCGTAGAACACGATCGAGGCCACGCACAGCCACAGCGCGGCCAGGCGCGGCTGCAGCGCACCGAGCAGGTAGTGCACGCCCAGCGCGATCGGCAGGAACATCAGCAGGAACAGGAAGGAATTGAACAGCATCGTCGGTCGGCGCTCAGTCGATCCCGGCCAAGGCCGCCTGCTCGCCCTCGGTCAGCGGCAGGGACAGGGCCATTTCGGAGAATTCCCAGATCACCAGCTTCAGGCTCGGCGGCCAGTGCGCGCGCTGCGGCCAGGCCGCCAGCAGCGCGCCGGAGAACTGGCCGCCGTCCAGGCTCTGGTTCCACACTTCGCGGCCCAGGGCATTGCCCAGGCGCTCGGCGAACAGACTGCGGCGTCCGTTGGAGCTGCCCAGCAGCAATACCTCCACCGGCGGCGTGTCATCCAACAAGCCGCCGCTGCGCAGCGGTGCGATGGTCTGCTGCGGTTCGCGATCCAGTGCCGGGCGCCAGGCCGGCGGCGCATGCTCCAGCCCGGCCAGCACGACCAGGTCGCCCATCCGCGGCGTCGGCGCACCGGGCGCGCCGACCGCGAACGCCTGCCCGCCGCGCCCGCCAAGCAGCGGCAGCGCGGAGGCGGCCACCGCGTCGGCGGCGCGCTGCGCGCCGATGCGGTTCATGTGCACGTCGGTGCGGAAGAACACCGGCGCCTGCCCTGCCTGCAGTACCGGCAGCAGATCGGTCGAGGCCACGCCCGCGGCGGCCAGCGCCTGTTGCCACTGCCCCAACCGCGCGCGCATCGGCGGCGAATGGCGCAGGCCGCAGGTATGCGCCTGCTCGATCCGCGATTTGTCCGGCACCACCACCACCAGCAGGTGCACGCCCTGCGCCTGCAGTTGCCGCGACCAGTGCCGCATCAGGCGCACGCGCTGGGCGAACACCGCCGCGCCTGCGCCCGCAGGCGGACGCAGGCCATCGCGGTAGAACAACCAGTCCGGACAACCCAGCGCGACCTGCGGTCCCGGATCGCCGAGCAGCCGATAGCGCAACGCCGCGCCGACCAGGTCGGCACGCTCCTGCAGCGGCAGCTTCAATGCCGCATTGATCGCGCGGCCGGCCTCGCCATCGGCCCAGCGTGCCGGCGCCAGCGATGCCGCCGGCAGTTGGGCGCGGCCCAGCATCCAGCTCCCGCACGCCAGGCCGGCGACCAGCAGCGCGACCAGCACCGCGGCCGTGGCGATATGCGCGCGCGCCGGGGCCGCCACGGGCAGTGGCGCGGGCGCGCCGGGACGTGCACTCATCGGCTTACTTTCCCAGCGCCTTGTGCAGGCGCGCCTGCCACTGCTGCACGCTCATGATCGAGGCGTTGTCCCACTGGCCGCGCGCGTCCGGGCCCTGCCCATAGGTCGGCTCGAACATCTGCCACACCAGCACCTGCGGTTTGCGCTGCTGGAACTCGGGCGATTCCAGATACTCCAGCAGCGTCGCCCAGTGGCCGACATTGCCGGGCTTCCAGTTGACCGACACCGGGCGATCGAGCGCGTTGGACAGTTTCTGCGGAAAACCGAAATACGGCTGCACCATGCTGTGCCCGGTGACGTGCACCGGTGCCGGCGCGTCGTCCAGCAGCGCCTGCTGCTCGGACTGGCGGCGCACGCTGAAGGTGTCGCGGCCGACCGCCTTGCGCTGCGCATCGGTCAGGAACAGTTCGGCCAGATCGCCGAAGCGGCGTTCCTTGATCTCGCTGCCCAGGGCCATGCCGGTGCCGTCCTGGCCCTGCAGATGCGGCAGCTGCTGGCGGATCTGCGCGGCGACCGCCATCGCCACCGCGTCGGCAGCCGGTTGGGTCCAATGCTGGTCGCTGCGGTAGAACACGTCCTGCCCGCCCTGCTTGACCTGGCGCAGCACCTGCAGCGCATCCACCGCCGGCACCTGCGCCGTCACCAGATCGGTGCGGACCAGCGCATAGCGGCCGCGGACGGCATCGCTCATGCGCTTGCCGTCGGGCAGCTTGTCCTCGTAGAACAGCGCCTTGTCCGGCAGCACCACGACCTCCAGCGCGATTCCGGCCGCCGCCAGCGCCGCGCGCGCCTCGGCGATCAACGCGGTGTTGCGCCCGATCGCGGCGCCATCGACCTCGCTCAGGCTGCCCCATGCAGGGAACAACCAGCCGTCCTTGCCGACCATCACGATCGAGGAATCCTGCGCCGCGCTGGCGCTGGCGCTGGCTGGGGCAGTTGGCGCCTGCGCCAGCACGGGCGCGGCGGCGAAGGCGCACAGCAGGCCAAGCCACAGCGCGCGGGTAGGCACGGGAACAATCGGGGCGACAGGATCGGTCATGGCAGTTGTTTCGGCAGGCATCAGTAGGAGAAGGTGGCGGTGGCGAACAGGCCCTTGGCGCGTTGGGTATCGCCACCGCCGATCGCGAAGCGGTATTGCACGCTCAGGTCCAGGTAGGACCGCGCCGCGTTGTAGCGGTCCTCGCGGAACCAGTAGCGCACGCCGACGCCGGGACCGGCGCCGAGCGACCAGCTGCGGTCGGTGTCGGACAGGGCGAACGCCTGCTCGCCGATCAGCGGGTAGTCGATGCCGCTGACCCGCGAGCGCTGGTCGAGCCAGTCCGCGGCCACCACCAGAGACGGGGTCAGCACCCAGCGGGTCTGCTCGGCGCCGAAGCGGTAGCTGCGCCCGGCACGCAGTTCCGCGGCGGCGAACCATTGCGCGCGATGCAGGCGGCCATCGGAGGCGAGCAGGGTTTCGACCGGCGCGCCGCTGCTGTCCAGCCGATCCACGCTGAAGCGCGCGCGGTTGTCGTCCCAGCTGTAGCCGGCCTGCGCATAGCCGCTCAGCGTCCACCACTGGTTCACGTCGGTGCGCACGCCGGTGCCGTGGTAGAAGCCATAGGTCAGGTAGGACATCCAGCCGCCGGCATCGCTGTCCAGGCGATAGCGCGCCTGCGTATTGATCTGCTGCGGCTGGTTGGAGTCGCGCTGGATGCGGCACTGGATCGCGGTCGCGTCCGGATAGACGCCGCCGTTGCGGGTGCCGCTGCCGAGGAACTGGCGGCGCTCGATGCCCGCGCTCAGGCCGGTGCGGCCGAACGCGTAGCGCACGCCGAACGAGCCGATCGTGGACGGCCAGCCGGCACTGGAACGCGAGCGGCTCAAGCGCTCGGCACGCGCGCGTGCGTCTTCGGTGGCTTCGCCGGTGCACGGGTCCACGGCGAGCACCGATTCGAACGTGCCGCCCTCGTCGTACAGCGTGTTGGCCGCGCGCGCGTACGCTTCCAGCGTGCCGTAGCGGTTGTTGAGCGCCTCGGGCCGCCAGAACGCTTCCAGGGTGCTGAACACCGAATCGCCCGGGGTGCTGATCGCCGTGCCGCCCAGGTTGCTCGCGGCCTGGCGCGCGCCGCGGTAGCCGGCCGCGGCGGTGATGCCCCACTCGCGCCCGAGGTTGGCGATCGAACTGCGCGTGGTGTAGCGCTGCGCCTTGTCCAGCGGCAGCGTGCCCTGGTCGGCGCGGTCGATCGCGCTGCGCAGCAGCGCCACCGCCTGCGGGTTGTCGCCGTTGGCGGCGCTGGCATAGGCCTGGTCGAGCACCACGCTGGGCGGCGCCTTGCCGGTGGCCTCGGCCGCGCGGAAATCGTCGAGCGCCTGCGCCGGTTGGCCGGCGCGCTGCTGCAGGTAGCCGCGCTGCATCAGCAGGCCGGCGTCGGCGGGACGCTGCTGCAATGCGCGGTCCAGGCGCTGCTGCGCCTGGGTGCGCTGGGCGCGGTCGCCGGCGGCCAGCGAGGTGGTGAGCAGGTTCTGCAGGCTGCCATCGTCCGGACTCTGCTGCAGCGCCTGCTGCGCTTCGCGGATGGCGTCCTGGTAATCCTGCCGCGCGTACGCGGCGTAGGCGCGCGACGCGGCGCCACCGTTGCCTTGCAGGTCGGCCGGCGTCAGTTCGCACTGGGTGCCGTAGGGCGTATCGCGGCATTGCTGGAACGGTGCCGGGTACGTCGCCAGGGTCAGCGTCGGCGCCGGGCGGGCGCTGCGCAGCGCCTTCTCGCGCTGGGCGATGGCCTGGCCGATCTGCTTGCGCGCCGACTCATCCTCGTCCGCCAGCGGATCGCCCTGCAGCGGCTGCAACAGGCGTGCGGCACGCGCGCGGTCGCCTGCCGCAATGGCCGCGTCCACCGCCAGCAGGCGCACGTTGCGCCGCTGCTGCGCATCCAGCCAGTCCTGCTGCAGGGCGGCGTCGAAATCGGCATTGGCCTGCGCGGTATGCAACTGGCGCTGGCGCAGGTACGCGCGCATCACCAGCGCCACGGTGTTGTCGCTGTCGTTGTCCAGGGCCGCGTCGGCGGTGGCCTCGGCGGCGGCCAGTTGCCCGTCCAGCAACTGCGCGGTCATCAGCAGCAGACGGTGCGACGCCACGTCCGGCGCATACGCCACCGCTTGCCGGGCGAACCCGGCGGCCGCGCCGAACTCCTGCTCGATCAACGCCTGGTAGCCCTGCTGCGCCGGCCTGACCGCGCGCTGGCGGCCCAGCGCCACGCGCTTGGCCTGCAGATCGGCGACATTCGGCGCGCCCAGCTGGATCGCCGTGGCGACCGCGGCCTCGGCTTGTTCGAAGCGTTGCTGGGTTTCCAGCGCCGACACCCACAGGACCGCCCACGCGCCCTGCTGCGGCTGTTGGCGGAAGGCCTGTTCGGCCTTGTCGGCGGCCTCGGCCATGCGGTCGTTGTTGTAGGCGTCGTAGGCCTGGGTGGCGAGTGCGAAGGCGCGCCGATAGGCCTGCTCGGCGGCACTGGGATGCGTGGTGACGCGTGGCGCGGGCGCGCCGCCGGCGCGCGCGGCCGTTGCGCCGGACGCCGTCGTGGATGCCGCGTTCGCGGCGGCCGCCAGACGCGGCAATGCCGGATCCTGCAGCCCGTCGGCGAGCGCACGGCGCGCCTGCGCGCGCGCTTCGTCGCCGCGACCCAGCTTCTGCAGCGCGTAGATCTGCAACAGGCGCAGGCGCACCACGTCCGGGCGCAGCCGCGCCGCTTCGGCGGCCTGGCGGTTGGCCTGCTGGTAATCGCCGCGGGCGTAGGACGCATAGGCATCCTCGGCGATGCGATAGGCGGCGCCGGCCAACGGCAGTTGCTGCGCGTGCGCGGTGGCGCTGCCCAGGCCGAGCAGGCTCAGGGCGATCACGCTGGAGAGCAGGCTGATTCTCATGCGCTCAGCTCTCCGCCGATGTTGTACTGGGGGTTGGCCGCACGGCGATGCTGCTCGCGCACGGCGGCGGCGATCGCCGCCTGGGTGGCGACGCCGTGCTTGACCAGGTAGTCGCCGATGCGGCCGTCGCGTTGCGGCCTGTATTCGTCCAGCACGCGCTCGAACTGGTCGCGCGCGATCAGGCGCAGTTCCACCAGCAGATCGCCCAGCAGCGGTACCGCGTCGACGCGGTAGCTTTCGCCGCTGATCAGGCGCAGGCCGGCGTTGATTTCGCTTTCGCGCGCGATCGCCTGTCGCAGCACGCTCGCGTCCAGGTCGTGCAGCAACCGTTGCTGCTCCTCTTCGGACAATGCGTTGGAGACCGCGACCGCCACTTCGCCGGGCACGTCCGACGGCAGCGGCAGCAGCCGCCATTGCACGCAGGCCTGCACCGACAACGGGAACTGCCCGGCCTGCAGATACGCCACGTCGATCGCCGCGCGCGGCAGATCGCCCTGGAAGGCGATGGCTTCGGCCAGGGTTTCGTCGTCCAGCCAGCCCTGCGCCACCAGGATCCGTCCCAGCGGTTGCTGGCGTCCGCCCTCCTGCTGGCGCAGCGCCTGCACCAGGCGCTCGGGCTCGACCGCTTCCCAGGTTGTCAGCAGTTCGCCCAGGCGCCTGCGGGTATGCACCAGCTGCGCGGCGCTGGGGAAATCGTGCATGGTCTTGTCCCACACCATGCGCTTGCCGAACAGCAGGTACAGCAGGAACAGGCGCCAGGCGCGCGCGGTGGCCATGAAGTTGATCATGTTGCCGACCACCATGCGCGGGATCGACATCAGCGCATGTTCCCAGCCGTACAGGCGGTTGACGAAGTAGAAGCGCTGCGCCACGCGCGTGGCCAGCGCGGCGGTGGTCAGCAGCGCCACGTTCATCTGCCAGGTGCCGCTCTGGAAGATGGTCGGGAACTGGGTCTCCCACACGCCGGCGACCTTGAGCAGCCAGAACAGCAACAGCTGCAGGAAGATCAGATAGGCGAACACGCTGACGAACGAGGTGACGATGCCCTTGCGGTCGCGCGCGAGCAGGTACTTGGTCGCCAGCGAACCACGCCAGCCCAGGGTTTCCCAGCTCTGCAGGCCGATCCCCAGCACCCAGCGCGCCTTCTGCCGGTACGAGGCGCGGAAGTTGTCGGGGAAGTATTCGCGCACGCACAGCGCCATGTGCAGGGTGCGCTCGCGCACCGGGCCCCAGCCGAACCACGACGGGCGGCGCACGCGGAACTGCACCGGGAAGCGCGCGAAGATCGAGTGCATACCCATCGCCGCCAGGCGTGCGCCGACGTCGTAGTCCTCGGTCAGGCTGTCGGTGTTGAACGGCTGGTTGTCGCTGGCCTCGCTCAGCGCCAGCAGCGCCTTGCGCGAGAAACAGGTGCCGACGCCGGCCGACGGCACCATGCCGGACACGCTTTCGCGCACCACCAGGTCCTTGGCGTGCCATTCGGCGAATTCGTCCATGTACACGCCGGCCACCAGTTCGTACCACTCGCGGTCCAGCGAGGTCACCGGCAACTGGATCATGTCCTTGCGCGGCAGCAGGTAGTTGAAGAAGCGCAGCTCCATCGGGTGCAGCACGTCCTCGCTGTCGTGCAGGACCACGCCGGCGAACTCGATGTCGTTCTGCTTCTCGTACTCGAAGATCGCCAGGACCAGCCAGTTCAGGCAGTCGGCCTTGCTGGTCGGGCCGTCGTGCGGCACCTCGATGCGGCGCATGCGCTTGTAGCGGCGGCGCATGCGTTCCACTTCGGCGATGGTCTGCGCGTCGTTGGGATAGGTGCCGACGAAGACCATGTAGTCGTGGTAATCGAGCACGTCGATCATGTTCTCGACCATCTGCCCGATCACGTCGAACTCGGCCCAGGCCGGCACCATGATCGCCAGCGTCTGTTCCGGCCGCTGCAGCAGGTCCTGCTGGGTCAGCGGCCGGTATTCGCTGCGCTGCTTGAGGATCACGCTGCGCCAGATTTCGCGCGCCCAATACCAGGCATCGATGAACAGGTCGTCGAGGCTGGAGATCAGGATCACCACCGCGACCACCACGGCCGCCGTCTCCAGGAAGGCGTAGTAGTTGGCCAGGTAGATGTTCCAGTACAGACCGTCCACAGGCGATCAGTGCCCGTTGGTCTGCGCGGACTTGCGGCGGCGACGCACCTGCACCACCCGCGCGGCCAGCAGCATGAACACGATCACGCCCACCAGCACCACCAGCCACACCATGTGCTGCTGCCACAGCGGCTGCGGGTTGCTCTGCTCGGCCATGCGCGCGCCGGTCGGGTCCTGCCCGTCGAAGTCCTGCACCACGCCGTCGGCATCCAGCAGCGCCAGATTGCCGCGGATCAGCCGGAACGGTTCGGCGATCTGCGGCCCCTGCGTGCCCAGCTCGCGGTAGATCACCCCGGTGTTGGCGCCGCTGCCGACCACTTCGACCAGCGCGGCGCGATCGAGCCCGGCCAGGTCCAGCAGCACCTGCTTGCCCGGGCCGGACACCACCAGCTTGCCGTCGCGCACTGCCCCGCTCTGCGCCAGCCCCTGCGGCGCCAGCACGAAGCTGAGGTAGGCACCGGTCGGCGCGATCGCGGTCCCGGCATCGCCGACCTTGAGCACCGCCTGCATCGGCGAGGCGCCGGTCGCACCGGCGAGATGGATCACCTTGGCCAGTGAAGCCGGCGCGTCCTGCAGCCAGCTACTGGGCACGAACACCTCGTGCGCGCCGGCCAGCTGCGAGGCCGCGCCGACGAAATCGGCGGCGAGGCTGCGATCGGCCAGGCGGATGTGGCTGCTGGGCAGCACCGACACCGGATAGCCGGTGGCCGGATCATGGCAGTACGGCCGCGCCGGCTGGCGCAGGAAGCTGATCCGCACCTGGTTGCGCGCGGCCAGCGCGAAGCTCGGCACCTTGGCGACCAGGCGCTGCGGCTTGCCGTCGGCGTCGAGCACCTTGGCGCCCAGCAGGTAGTCGTTGAAGAAGATCGAGGCGACCGCGCCCTGCCCGGCCGGGTTCGGCGCCGCGCTGACGTCGACCACCACTTCGCTGGGCAGGCGCCCTTCGCTGGACAGCGCGCCCAGGTCGAAGTTCGCGGTGCGGTCGCCGCGCGAGACGATGTCCTGGGTCCCGGCCATGTCGCCGAGGCGGCCGAGCAGCACCACGTCCTTGTCGGCCGGCGGCAGCAGCGCGGTGCTCACCAGCAGCGCACGGCCCTGCGCATAGGCGCGCCATTGCTGGGTCAGCAGGCCGGCGACCTTGGCGCCGGCGCCGCTGGCGACCAGCAGGGTCGGATGCCCGCCGACCAGCGCCACCTGCACCGACGCGGTGCCGGCCGGCTGTTCGAACCCGGCCATGTCGGCCTTGCGCCACGCGGCGAACGCGCCGGCCGCGTCCGGCGCGGCGCTGGCGACCTGGGCGCCCAAGGCATCCAGCGCGGCGCGCACGCCGGCGCGTAACGGATCGCTCAGCACCGCCACGTCGACCGCGAGCGGACCGCCATCGCCGAGCGACAGCAGCGCGCCGACTTCGGCCAGGCTGCCGATGCGGTGGCTGGCGCTGCCGTCGGCCAAGGCCGCATAGGCGGGGATGCCGGCCAGGCTGGCCGGGATCGCCAGCCCGCGCAGGTCCACGCTTGCGCCCACCGCCGGCAGCGCGACCACGTCGACGCGCTTGCCGCCGTTCTCCAGCGCCGTGCCCACGCGCCACGCGGTGTCGTAGCTTTGCACGCTGGTGGCGCGGCCTTCCACCAGCAGCCGCACCGTGGCCGGCAACGCGCCCCAGGCCTTGGCCACGGTGTCGATCGCGCGGCCGTCGAAGCGGTAGCTGAAGCGCGAATCCGGCGACAGCCGCAGCACGTTGGCCGGCGCGCTCTGATCGGCGCACTGGTACTCGGAGACCACCGACCACCAGCCCACGCCGAAGCGCACGAAGCCGTTGGGGCGGGCGAAGCCGTCGATGCCGATCAGCTGGCTGACGTCGCCCTGGGCATCGGTGATCGAACGCGCCGACACCGGGTCGCCGTCGATCGACAGCAGGCTGGAGGTGCGCCCGGTATGCCCGCGCACGTAGCGCGCATCGACCTGCAACTGCGCATCGCGGGTCGGCACGCCGGCCGGCACCGGCAGGTAGATGTCGCGCTGGCTTTCCTGGCCGCTGAGCACCAGCGGCTGCTTGAAGCCCAGCTCGCGCAGGGTCATCGAGCGGGTGACCGTGGTGGTGCCGGCCCACTCGCCGAACTGGCCGGCGACGGAATCGGCGGCAGCGGCAGCGGCAGGAGTCAGCGCGGTCGACAGGACCAAGGCCAGCGGCAGACCCTGGGGGAAACGGGCGGTGGAACGGCGGGTCTGGGTCATGGCGTCGATTCTGAAAAAAGAGGGAGGTGGGACACCGGCGCGGCGCGGCCGGGCACGAAACTGTCGAAGGACTGGCCGCGCAGCGCGGCCACGATCCGCGCCGAGGCGCGGCCATCGCCGTAGGGGCTGGCGTGGGGCAGGAACCGCGCGGGCCGCGCCGGCAACTCGCAGGCCGCCGCGACCGCGGCCACGATCCGCGCCGGATCGGTGCCGACCAGGGTCACCACCCCGGCCTGGACCGCCTCGGGGCGTTCGGTGACGTCGCGCATCACCAGCACCGGCTTGCCCAGTGCCGGCGCTTCTTCCTGCACGCCGCCGGAATCGGTCAGCACCACGTGCGCGTGCTGCATCAGCCGCACGAAGGCGAGGTAGTCCTGCGGCGCGATCAGGTGCACGTTGTCCAGGCCGCCCAACTGCGCGCGGACCGGGCCCTGCACGTTCGGATTCAAATGCACCGGGTAGACGATCTGCAGGTCCTTGCGCTGCGCCAGTTCGGCCAGCGCGCGGCAGATGTTGGCGAAGCCGTCGCCGAAACTTTCGCGGCGATGCCCGGTGACCAGCAGCAACTTGCGCTGCGCATCCAGGAACGGGAACTGCGCATCCACCGTGGTGCGCAGCACGGCATCGCGCTCGAGCCGCTCGACGGTCAGTTGCAGCGCATCGATCACGGTGTTGCCGGTGACGCTGATGCGGCCGGACAGGTTTTCCTGCCGCAGGTTGTCGCGCGCGCTGGCGGTGGGCGCGAACAGATGGTCGGCGACCACGTCGATCACCCGCCGGTTCATTTCTTCCGGCCACGGCTGCTGCAGATTGCCGGTGCGCAGGCCCGCTTCGACGTGGCCGACCGGAATGCGCCGATGGAAGGCGGCCAGCGCGGCGGTCATCGCGGTACTGGTATCGCCGTGCACCAGCACGCGGTCCGGCTGCACCTGCGCATACAGGGCATCGAGCCTGGCGAACAAGCGCGAACACAGGCCGTTGAGGGTCTGGTCGGCCACCATCACATCGAGGTCGTGATCGGGCTGGATCGCGAACAACGCCATCACCTGATCCAGCATCGCCCGATGCTGTCCGGTGATGCAGACCAGGGAGTCGATCTCCGGCGCGGCGTGCAGCGCGCGGACCAGCGGCCCCATCTTGATCGCCTCGGGGCGCGTACCAAAAACGCAAAGAACCTTCACCCACCACTCCATTGGCCACAAACAACAGTGACCATCGTCACACAAAATGTGCGAACTGATGTGTACAAATCGTGCGGATCGCAGGGGATGCCCGCGGTCGCCGCTAGCATCGGCACGCGCGCCGCGGCTTTGCGCCGTCGTCCCGAGGGGCTGAAAGCTTGAATTTGCAAGGCGGTCGGCCAGTCACGGCCGGCGTCGCACAGGCGCATGCGCCGCCAGGCGCGGCGCTGGGCCACGGTCAGACGCTGGCGGCAGATCGGCTGGGATGGTGCACTGCAACGACGTCGGTCCCGCGCCTCGCCGAGGCCGATGCCGATGCCGAGGCCGATGCCGATGCCCGCGTCGAAGCAGGCAGTTGCGCTTCGAGGCGCTCAGGCGATGCCGCTACGCGACCGGTGTCGGGGTCGAAGCCCCTCCTGCAGTGCACCCGGCCCCGCCATCCGCGAGTCCGCGGGAAGCGACTTCGGTCGCGACGAGCGAAGCCGCGGACCGGATCGCGTCGGGGCTGAAGCCCCTCCCACAAGTGCACCCAGCCGACATTCGCAAGCCCCCCTGTGGGAGCGACTTCAGTCGCGACGAGCGACGCCGCGGACCTGACGGCGCCGGACCGGGTCGGGGGCCGAAGCCCCTCCCCCAGTGCACCCGGCCGACATTCGCAAGCCCCCTTTGTGGGAGCGACTTCAGTCGCGACGAGCGACGCCGCGCGCCTGACGGCGCCGGACCGGGTCAGGAGCCGACGCCCCTCCCCCAGTGCACCCAGCCCGCCATCCGCAAGCCCCCTGTGGGAGCGACCTCAGTCGCGACGAGCGACGCCGCGGACCTGACGGCGCCGGAACGCATCGGGGCCGAAGCCCCTCCTGCGGTGCGCCCAGCCCGCCAAACGCGAGCGCCCTACGTGCCCCCGCTTACTCGCCCACGTACGGCGAGGCCAGCACCTGCGGGCGGCGGCCAAGGCCGGCGCCGAGCCGGTCGAGCACGAAGCGCACGTAGAGGTTGGTGCTGAACTGGTTGTAGTCGCGGGCGTTGTTGAAGATCAGCCGCCCGCCCAGGAACAGCTGCGGAGCCAGTTGCCACTCGGCGGCGCCGGCGACGTTGTAGGACACGCCGGTCTTGCTCTGCCCGGCGTAGACCGGCGCGGTGTAGGTGTCCACCAGGCCCAGCAGCGCGGCCAGCGATGCGGCGTCGTAGGCGTCCTGCTGCATCTGCGCGCTGGTCGGGAAGTAGTTGCTGTCGTCGCTGCGGAAATGCTGCACGCCGACGCTGGCGTCCACGCTCCAGTTGACCTTGCGCCCGGCCGAACGCCCGCTCCAGTGCACCGGGAAGCCGAGGTCGACATAGTCCTGCGGGCTGAAGTAGCCGCCCTGGCCGTAGGTGTAGCCGCTCAGGTTCTTGTCGTACTGCATCGCGGTCAGGTTGAGGCCGGCGGTCAGCGACTGGTTCTCGGTTTCCAGCGCGTGCACGTACACGCCCAGGTCCACCTGGCGGTGGTCGTTGTCGGCGACGTTGTGGCCGACCAGGCGATCGGCGGTCAGGTTGGCGTAGCCGCCGAGCAGGCCGTTGTCGAGCGTGGCCGACAGGCGCACGCCGTTGCTGGTCACGCCGCCCCAGCTGAGCCCGGCGCGGCCGTCGTCGACACCGGCGAAGGACAGCAGACTGTCGCTGACCGCGCGCCGGAACGCCTGGCCCGAATAGGTCAGGTTTTCGCCGATCTGGCCGCGGTAGCCGACGCCGCCGACGATGCGCTGCTCGGGGAAGCCCACAGGCGTGCTGCCGAGATCGGCCGCGAAGCCGCCGCGCTTGTACTTCACCGACACGCCGACGCCGCTGGCGTCCTGGTCCATGCGCCGCGAGGCCGAGCCGTTGGCGGCCATCGTGTACAGCGCCTGGCTGAAGCCGGCCGGGGTCAGGCTGGCCGCGGTGGTGTTGGCCGCCAGCGCCTGGAAGCGGGCGATGTCGGCGGCACTGAGATCGGCGCTGCGCGAGGCATCGCCGAGGATCGCGCTGGCCAGGGTGCTGATCGACACGTCCGCGGCGATGTTGCCGAGCAGGAACGCCGACAGCGGCTCGGCATACAGCGCCTGCAGCGCCGCGGCCTCGCGCTGCGCGTTGGTCAAGGTGGCGTCGGTGTCGTTGTACAGCTCGTTGTACAGGCCGGTGTTGACCGCATAGGTGCGCAACGCGTTGCGGGTGGCGTTGGTGTCGCCCTCGGTGAGCAGCAACTGGTACAGGTCGCTGCCGACCAGGTCGTCGATCGGGGTGCGGTCGGCGGCCAGCGCATCGCCCATCGCCGCGCTCGGGCCGGCGCCGAACCGGCTGGCGGTGGAATAGGCGGTGTCGAGCGTGCCGGCATCGAGCAGGGTCGGGGTGACATCGACGCTGAGCTTGCCTTCGCCGACCGCGAATTCGCCGTGCAGCGGCACTTCCAGATCGTTCAACTTGCCCAGCCCGGCCTCGCCGTCGCGGGCGCGGTAGGTGGCGCCGGCGGCCAGGCTGTCGCTGTTTTCCGACTGCACTTCGCGCAGTTCGTCGAGCACGGTGCCGGTGCGCGCCGGGGTGGCCAGCGCCTGCGCCTGGCGCGCGCTGCCGGTGGTGGCGACACGGTCGTCGGGATAGTAGGACGGGGCCAGGCTGGCCGCGGCCGGCGCGCGCTGGCCCGGCACCGGCAGCGCCGCTAGCTGCACGCCGCCGGCGGCGCCGGCGCTGGCCGGCGGCGGCAGGTCGTCGCCGCCGGTGGCATAGGCCGCGGCAGCCGCGGCCGGCATTGACGGGTATTGACCCGCGCCGGCCGCGGCCGGCATCGCCGGGAGCGCGGCCTGGCCGGCCGCGGCATAGGCCGGCGCCGGATAGCCGCCACCGAGGCTGTCGGAGACCACCGCCGGGCTGCGCGGCATGCGCCCGCTCATGCCGGCGAACGGGTTCAACGGGCGCCCGGCGCCGGCGAAGGAGGCCGGACCGTTGGCGGCCGGCAGGCCGTTGTCGTGCTGGCCGGCCTCGCGCGCCTGCGCCGCCAGCGCGGCGCGGAAGTAGCTCTCGGCCTTGCGGTTCTTGCCGGCGCTGCGGTACACGCGGCCGGCCGCGCTCAGCACCGCCGGCGAATCCGGCGCCTGCGCCAGTGCGCGCTGCAGATAGTCCTCGGCGCTGTCCAGGTCGCGCAGCGCGGCGGCGGTGTTGGCCGCGGCGATCAGCGTGTCCAGGTCGTTGGGCGATTGCTGCAGCTGCTGCTGGTACAGCACCAGCGCCTGGCGCTGGTCGCCGGCGGCGGCGTACAGCCGCGCCAGCGCCGCCACCGCCTTGGGATCCTGGTTCTGCTGCGCCAGCAGCGGCGCCAGCGCGTCGTAGGCCGCTTCCAGGTTGCCCAGCTCGCGCAGCGCATCCACCTGGCGCAGCGTGTAGCCACTGCGCAGCGCCTGGTAGCGGCGCTGCTGCTCGGCGGTCATGTCGGTATCGCGCAACTGGCGCAGCGTGGCCGCCAGTTCGGCGTCCTGCTGCGCGCGCAGCAGCACGCTGGCGTACTGCAGCCGCGCCTCGGTGCTCGGGTTCTGCGCGACCAGACGCTGCGCCAGGGTCAGCGCGCGCTGGTTGCTGCCGATGTCGGCATAGGCGCCGGCCATCGACGCCAGCAGCGCCGGCTGTTCCAGCGCGCCACCGAGCGCGGCCTCGGTGCGCGCCAGCAGCAGCTGCGCCTCGCCGGCGCGGCCCTGCTGTTGCAGCAGCCGCGCCTGCGCGGCCTGCTGCTCGACCCAGGCGGTGTTGCGCAGCGCGCTCATTTCCGCGGTTCGCGCCGCGCTGGGGATGCGTTCCAGGCTGGCGTAGGCGCTGGCCCAGTCGCCGCGCTCCTGCGCCAGCAGCGCATTGGCGTACAGCGCCTCGGGCATGTCGCCGTGCACCGCGAGCAGGCCGTCCATCACGCTGCGCGCCTGGTCCGGACGCCCGGCCTGCTGGTACAGCCGCGCCAGGTCCAGCCGCACCCACGGATCGCCGGGACGCTCGACCATCGCCGCTTCCAGTTCGCTCTGCGCCGAGACCGTGTCGCCGGCCTCCAGCGCCTGCTTGGCGCGGGCACGCTGCACGTTGGAGCGCAGCGTGGCTTCGCCGCCGGCCTTCTCGCGCTGCGCCGGGCTGAGCCTGGCGAACAGCGCGCTGGCCTCGTCGGCGCGGCCCTGGCGGCTGTACAGGCCGATCAGGCCCTGCAGCGCGCCGGCATTGTCGGCGCTCAGCGCCAGCGCCTGGCGATAGCTGCGTTCGGCCGCGGCCGCATCGCTGGCCGATTGCAGATCGCCGAGCAACACGTAGCCGGTGGCTTCGTTGGGCTGCAATTTGAGCGACTGCTGGGTCAGGCGCAGCGCCTCGTCGCTGTCGCCGCGGCCGCGCGCGGCCTGCGCCTGCTGCAGTTGCAGCCAGTAGCGCGCGCTGTCCAGCGCCGAACGCCACTTGCCGTTGCCGGCCGCGGCCGGACGCAGCAGTTCCTGCGCTTCGCCGAAGCGCTGCTGGCGCAGACGCACCGAGCCCAGGCCGCCGAGCGCGTCGGCATCGCGCGGACGCGCGCGCAGCACCTGGGTGAAGCGCTGCTCGGCCACGGCGAGGTTGCCGGCGTTGAGCGCCTTGAACGCCTCGCCGAGTTGTTCGCCGGCCGGATCGCCGGCCTGCGCGGCACGCTGTTCGCCCAGCTTGGTGGCCTTGGCGGCGACCTCGGCATCGTTCGGATTGGCCGCCAGGAACGCCTGGTACAGCGGCGCATCGGCGTTGCCGGCATTGAGCCACAGCAGCGCCTGGCGCCAGGCGGCGCGCGCCGGGCCGCCGACGTCGGGACGCTTGCTCATCGCGCTGAGCTGGGCGATGCCTTCGCGCCGCGACGGCTCGCGGTAGGTCAGCACCTGCGCCAGCGCCAGCGCCGCGGCGCCGTTGTTGGGCTGCGCGGCGACCAGCCGGCGCAGGCCGTCGCGGGCGCCGTCCCAGCCCTGCGGGGTGCCGGCCAGGGCCTGGTAGTACTCCAGCGCCAGGTGGTCCGGCGGCGCCTTGCCGTCGAACAGCGCCTGGTACTCGCGCACCGCCTCCACGTAGCGGCCGGCCGAGGCGGCGCGGCGCGCGTTGCGCAGGTTGACGCTGTCGCCGCTGCCACCGATCGCCTGGCTCAGCCGCTGCGTCTGCGGCGCCTGCGGATGGGTCTTCTGCAACTGCTGCAGGCGCTTGCGCGCCTCGCCCTGGCGGCCTTGCGCCAGGTCGATCTGGGCCAGGCCGAGCAGCGCATCGGGCTGGTTCGGGTCGACCCGCAGCAGCTTGCGCCAGGTGTCGGCGGCGAGATCGTCGCGGCCCTGGTCGTGCCAGTAGTTGCCCTGGCTGACCAGTTGCTGGGTGGCGTTGCCGGCCTGCGCGTGCGCGTTGCCGGCGAGCAGGCACAGGTCGATCATGCCGGCCAGGTACAGAGGCTTGAGTTTCATGCGGAACATTGGGTTCTCCAGGCGGGCTGCAGCAGGCCGTCTGCGGAAAAGCGATAGCGGTTATCGAGCCAGCCGCGCCCGAACAGGACCAGCACCCGATCGTAATAGGGAAGTTTCGCCGCGGCGGCGTCGCCGGGCGCGGGAATCTGTTGCGCCTGCGCCTTCAGCAGCAACGGCTGGCGCAGCGCGCTGAGGTACGGCAGCAGCGCGGCGGCGAAGCCGGGCGGCGCGGTGCCGCTGCCGACGCCCAGCCGCGTGTCCACCTTCTCGCTGAAATGGCCCTGCGCCTGCAATTGCTGCAGCGGACCGGACAGGTCCTCGAGCAGCGCCTTGCGCAGCGGCTCGCCGGCATCGAGCATGCCGGCCCACAGGTACACGCGGACCGCGTCGTAGCTGCCCAGCGCACCCTTGTCCGGATCGACCGCGAACGCGCGGCCGTCCCAGCCGATCCAGTCCGGGGCGAAGCCGACCGGCGCGCTGTCGCGCAGCAGGCGTGCGCTGCGCTGCGCCAGCCCGGCCCACGGTCCTTTCGGATCGGCAGCGGCGAAACGGCGCAGCAGCTGGATCGGCAGGTAGCTGGGATTGAGCGTCCAGCGCGGCGGCTTGGCGAAGCCCTTCACCGCCGGCAGCAGCATGCCGCCGAACCCGGGCAAGTCGGCCAGTTCCTGGCGTCGCACCAGCGCCAGCGTCTGCATGCCGGCCTGGGTGTAGCCGGGCCGCTTCCACAGCCGCCCGGCCTCCAGCAGCGCGTAGGCGATCCACAGGTCGGCGTCGCTGGCGGTGTTGTCGTCGAGCACGCGCCAGCTGCCGTCGTCGGCGCGGCCCCACAGCCAGGCCGGCAGCACCTGTTGCGGGCGGCCGCCGCTGAGGTTGTGCCGGGTCCAGCCTAGCACCCGGTCGAACAGCACCTGGTCGTTGGCCACCAGCGCGAAGAACAGCGCGTAGGACTGGCCTTCGGAGGTGCTGCGCTGATCGGCATTGCTGAAATCGATCACCCGCCCGCTGTCGTCGATATGCTTGGCGACGAAGCCGGTCCACTCGCGCCACGGCGCGCAGGCGGCCGCGGCGGCGGTGGCCGGCAGCGACGGCAGCAGCGCCGCCGCGCCCGCGGCGAGCGCGCCGCCGAGCACGCGGCGGCGCTGTCGCGCGTGCGGGGTCATTGCCCTTCCCGCAACCGTTGCGCCGAATGCCGGCGCAGCACCACGCGCGCGGCCAGCGCCAGCAGCAGGCTCAGCAGCACCACCGCCAGGCCGAGCAGCAGCGGATGCTGCGAGAAGTACCAGCGCGCCCAGGTCGGCAGCGGCAGGTGGCCGACGTAATAGGCCTGGTTGCCGGCCAGGCTGCGGATCTTGCCCTGCTGCAGCAGCACCACGCTGCCCTGGAAATCCTTCAGCGTGGCCGGCTCGAACCAGGCGTCGAACAGCTGGCCGACGCTGGCCGGGTCCTCGGCCAGCAGCGCGACCACGCTGCGCCCGGGCTTGAGCGGCGACTCGAAGCCCATCAGCACCACGTCGCCCGGGGCCGGCTTCACCGCCACTTCGGCGGTGGTCGGCAGGTCGGTGCGGCGCGCATCGAAGGACAGGAAGCCGGGCAGCTTGTCCATCACCCAGTCGGTCATCGAGAAGCGCCGGCCGGTGGCGCCGTCGCCGATCGGCAGGTGCTCGCTCCAGCGCTGGAACAGCGGCTGCGAGCGCGAGGAGCCGAACACCAGCAGGTCGCTGTCGGCGTGCTGCTCCACTTCGCCGGCGTGGATCAGGGTGGCGCGCAACGCCGGATAGCCGGTGGAGGCGCCGAGCTTGCCGAGCAGGGTCAGCAGGTTGGACACGTCCTGGTCGCTGGCTTCGTCCGGCACCACGATGGTGGATTCGGACAGGTCGGCCAGGCGCGTGAACGGATAGCCGGCATTGCCGAACGCGGCCAGGTTCGGCATCGCCATGTAGTGGTGGAACGAACTCAGGTCCACGCTCGAATCGGCGTCGATCGCGCCGGACACGTCGGGGAAGGTGTTCTTGCATTCGCCGGCCTGCGGGCGGTCGAAGAAGAAGTGGAAGCGCAGCTGGCTGTTGGCCGAGAACGGGCCAGTCGGCAGCAGCAGTTTCTGCTCCACCGGCATCGCGCCCTTGGCCTTGAGGTCGTGCCACCACTGCAGCGGCAGCGATTCGGCGTACGGGCGCCCGCTCAGCGGCAGCGTGGTGACGAAGGCATCGTTGATGCTGACGTTGAGCGCGGACTTGTTGCGCACGTCCGGCACCGTGTAGCGGTAGCGCAGATTGACCGGGATGCCGTCGCGCTGCCACACGAACAGGTCCGGCGGCAGTTGCAGGCCGACCCGGATCAGGTCCGGGTGGTAGCCAGTGACATTGAGCTGCGAGGTCTGCGCGACCAGGTCGGCGAAGCGCACCGGGCCGTCGCTGGAAATCCAGTTCGGCGCGTCGTAGGGCTTGCGCGGCTGCGCCTGCTTGAGTTCGCCGATCCTGGCCACGGCGCCGTTGAACGGCGTGCCCAGCGCCAGCGCGGTGGCCGCCTGCTGCAGGTCGTTGTCGTTGCGGCCGAGCACCAGCAGCAGCTTGCCGGCCGGATCGCGCGGATTGGTGACCACCGCCAGGGTCGGGCCGGCGATCTCGCCGAGGCCGTTCTCGGCGGTCGCCAGTTCGGCCGGCAGCGTGTTCGGGGTGGCGAACAGCACCGCGTTGCCGGTCGCCGGCACGTCGCCGATGGAGACGTTGAACACCGCGCCGCGGTAACCGGCCTGCGCGCCGAACCACGAAGACACGATGCCGGCGCTGCGCAGCGTGGCCAGGTCCGGCCGCTGCGGGAACACGAACGGCAGTTCCAGCCGGCGCGTGTCGCGCTTGTCGTAGAACGGCACCGGCAGCAGCGCCAGGTCGTTGGCCAGCACCAGCGGCGTTGTGCTCAGCGACAGCCGCGTGGCCGGGTCGATGTTGGCCCACAGGCTGGTGTGGTCGGGATCCTCGCATTCGCGGGTGTAGTGCCCGATCAGCTGCAGGTTGAGCTGGTTGTAGTCGCTGACCAGGCGCGGATCGATCGGCACGTCGGTCTGCTGCAGCTTGCCGGCGTTCTCGCGGGTCACCGGCAGGGTCGCCACGGTGACGCCGTTGACGGTGACCTTCAGGTGCGACAGCTCCGGCAGCAGCGCCGGCGAGTAGCTGTAGCTCAGGTGCAGCGTCGCCGCCTCGACCACTTCGTCGGTGCGCGCGCTGAACGCCACGCCGGCGCTGCCCTGGATGCCGCGCAGGGTGATTTCGTAGTCCATGCCGAGCTGCTTCAGCGTCGCCGACCGTTCCTGCACGCCCAGGGTCGGTGCGGCGGGCGCCGGCGCGGCCGGTTCTGGCACCGCGGCCGTCGCGGCGCCGGCGGCGGGCGCCGCCGGAGTGGCGGGAAGCGTCGGTTCCTGCGCCAGCGCCAGGCCGGACAGGATGGTGAGACAGCACGCGGCCAAGGCAGGTAGGCGCATCGAGGGCAACCGGAAGAAAGAGGAAAGGAAAGACGGGGGAATGCGGCTCACGGCGCGGATTCCTCGCCGGCCGGACGCGAACGGAAGCCGCCGCGCACGCTGTCGCCGACATGCTGGCCCAGGCGCTGGAAGCCGCGCATGCTCGCCGCGAACACCTGGCCCATCGATTTCCAGAAATTGTCGCGGTCGTGACGGCCCCACTGCGACACCCAGATGTCGGCGCGGGCGAAGGTGCAGGCGACCAGCCAGCGCTCCTGTTCGATCGACATGGCGCGGAACTGCACGCTGATGTGTCCGTCGCGGTCGTGGCGCACGATCGCCGGCAGGCGCCGTTCGACATTGCGGTGCGACAGGCCCACGTCGACCAGCGTATCCGGCTCCACCGGCGCCGTCTCGACCAGGTTCAGGGCCATGCCGCCGGTGGAGAAGTTGACCGTGCGGCAGGCCAGTTCCTGGCCATCGGGCAGGTACAGCGTGGCCGGGATGTCCAGCGGCACGCGGTGCGAGCGGCGCACCTGGCGCATTTCGCTGGCGGTGGCGATGGTGGCGCCGAGCAGCAGCACGTTGTAGACGGTCCAGGCCAGGTTGAACCAGATCGTCTGCGCTTCGCCGGTGGCGTCGGTGTAGACCAGGCGCATCGCCCCGGCGGCCAGGCCGGCCAGGTTCAGCACCAGCAGGAACAGGTAGGGCTTGGCGATCTGCCGGTCGAAATAGCTGCGCGTGACCAGGCCGCCCTTGGGGGTGACGTTGAACTTGCCGAGCTTGGGATTGAACAGCGCCACCAGGGTCGGGCGCAGGATGTACCAGGCCAGCGTGGTCTCGTAGACCTCGTTCCACAGCAGATGGCGGAACTTGCCCTGGGTGCGCAGGTTGGTCAGGTTGGCCTGCATGATGTGCGGCAACGCGTAGGCCAGGATCATCAGCGCCGACGCGTGGATCACGTGCGCGCCGAAGAACAGGAAGGCCAGCGGCGCGGTCAGGTAGATGATGCGCGGCAGCCCGTAGAAGAAGTGCAGCATCGCGTTGGCGTAGCACAGCCGCTGCGACAGGCGCAGGCCCTTGCCGAGCAGCGGGTTGTCCAGCCGCGCGATCTGCGCCATGCCGCGCGCCCAGCGGATGCGCTGGGCGACGTGGCCGGACAGGCTCTCGGTGGCCAGGCCGGCGGCCTGCGGCACGGTGATGTAGGCGCTGCGGTAGCCGCGCCGGTGCAGCTTCAGCGCGGTGTGCGCATCCTCGGTGACCGTTTCCACCGCCACCCCGCCAACTTCCTCCAGCGGCTTGCGCTTGATCACCGCGCACGAGCCGCAGAAGAAGGTCGCGTCCCACTGGTCGTTGCCGTCCTGCAGCAGGCCGTAAAACAGCTCGCCCTCGTTGGGCACCTTGCCGTGGTTGCCGAGGTTGCGCTCGAACGGATCGGCGGAGAAGAAGTAATGCGGCATCTGCACCACCGCGAGCATGCGGTCGCGCAGGAACCAGCCCATCGCCACCTGCAGGAACGAGCGGGTCGGGATGTGGTCGCAGTCGAAGATCGCCACGTACTCGCCGCTGGACTTCTTCAGCGCGGCGTTGATGTTGCCGGCCTTGGCGTGGAAGTTGTTGGTGCGGGTGACGTAGTGGATGCCGGCCTGCACGCAGAACTCGCGGAACTCGTCGCGGCGGCCGTCGTCGAGCAGATAGATGTTGAGCTTGTCCGCCGGCCAGTCCATCACGCTGGCGGCCAGGATGGTGGAGCGCACCACCGACAGCGGCTCGTTGTAGGTGGGAATGAACAGGTCCACCGTCGGCCACTGGCTCTGGTCGGCGGGCAGCGGCACCGGGCGCCGGTTCAGCGGCCACAGCACCTGGAAATAGCCCAGCACCAGGATCGTGAAGGCATATACCTCGGCCAGCAGCAGGCCCAGGCCGAGGCTCAGATCGACCGCGCTGCTCACGCCCATGGTCTGGGTGATGCGCCACCAGATGTAGCGCGAGGACACCGCCAGCGACAGCGCCATCATGATCAGCACGGCGAGCCGGCTGCCGCTGCGGCGCAGCAGCATCGCCGCGGCGAACACCACCAGCGAGAACAGCAGCTGCTGCGGCACGTCCATCGGAATGGCGACCACGAACACCAACAACAAGGCGCCCAGCGCCCACAGCGACCAGGTGGCCAGTGTGTGCATGGGTTGACCGGTACGCGATGCGGACGCAGCGCTCATCAGCGATTCCTAACGAAGGGGGCGAAGCCGGCGCGCGTTTTCCCCTCCGCGCGGCGACAGGACGGCGATGCGCGGCAGCAACGGCCGCGCGCGGGTCAGCGGTTCTGGAAACGCTTGAGCGGGCTATCGGGCGCCGGCACGCGCGCGCGGTCGCTGTCGAGCAGGCGCTGGAACAACCGGGTCAGCGGCGTGGCCGTGCTGGCCGGTGCCGGCTCCGGCAGCGCGGGCCTGGCCTGCGGCGCGCGCACCGGCTCGGTCGCGACCGGCCGGGCGGCGGGCGGCGCCACCGCCAGCCTGGGCTCGGCCGGCGCACGCACCACCGACAGCGTCGGCGCCGGTGCCGCGGCAGGCGGCAGCGGTGCCGCCGCCGGCGGTTCGGCGGCGACAGGCTCCGGCGCGCTCAGCCGCGCCCCGGAAAAATCCTGGTACGCGCTGGCGCCCTGGCTGCCGAGCTTGGCGAACAGGCTGGAAATGTCGTCGGCCGCATCGGCGCCCGCATGGTCGGTCTTCTTGGACATCGATCACCCCCTAAGATGATTTTTGTAGCCGGTGGAATCGGATGGCCCGCTCAGGCGACCCGGCACAGCACGAAACGACGGACATCCTCCTCGACGGCCGGCACCGCGCGGATCCCCAGACCCGCCAACATGCCGGCCTGCTCGAACCAGGCGTGGTACACCCCTTCCAGGAATCCATCCGCCCCGGCCGTCTCCCCGGCCAGGGCGATCTGCAACGGCGAGCCGACGTGGGCCAGGTCGACCCGGTCGGCCTGCTCCTCGAAGCGCGCATAGCCCCACTCCATCCCCTCCCAGACCCGGTTGACCCCGGCCTGCACCTCGTCCAGCGTCGCGCAGGCCCCGATCGGATGCTCGCCGGCGAAACGGCGCCCGATCCGCGCCATCAGCAGCGCCAGGTCCTCCGTCGACAGCTCCGCCGCGAACTCCTGGGCCAACGCGCGCAGGAAACCGCGCCACTGCCGCGAACAGGCCTGGGTGCGGAAATGCGTCTGCAGCTCGGGAGAGCTCATCGGTGCTGCCTCTGATGGAAAAATGGCACGGCGAGTGCCTCGCAAGGGTATCCAGCAAGCGCGATGCCAATATGGCGAACATTGCCACTAATGCGACACAGTTCTCACTTTCACCGCCAATGGTAGCCCACTGCTGCGCCACAGCAAAGTCCCTCCCAGCCCAATTTCCCGCCATTTTCGTCGCAACCGTCCCGAGGCAGGCAGGCACACGTCCCACTATGGGTGATCGGCGGCCACGTCAAAGACCTGACGCAGATAGGCCAGATAGGCCGGGTCGTCGCACAGGTTCTTGCCCGGCGAGTCGCTGAGCTTGGCCACCGGCTGGCCGTTGCAGCGGACCATCTTGATCACGATCTGCAGCGGGGTCGGCCCCAGGTCGTTGGTGAGGTTGGTGCCGACGCCGAAGGCGAGCATGCAGCGACCGTGGAAATGCGCGTACAGCCGCATCACCTTGTCGATGTCCAGGCCGTCGCTGAACACCAGGACCTTGCCGCGCGGGTCCACCCGGTGCCGCTGCAGATGCGCCAGCACCCGCTCGCCCCACTCGAACGGGTCGCCGGAATCGTGGCGCATGCCGTCGAACAGCTTGCAGAAGTACGCGTCGAAATCGCGCAGGAAGGCGTCCAGCCCGACCACGTCGGACAGGGCGATGCCGAGGTCGCCGCGGTATTCGCGCGCCCACGATTCCAGCGCCGCGGCCTGCGAATCGCGCAGCCGCGGACCCAGCGCCTGGAACGCCTGCAGGTATTCGTGGGCCATCGTGCCCAGCGGGGTCAGCCCGTAGCGATGCGCGAAATACACGTTGCTGGTGCCGACGAACTGCGCGCCCAGGGTCTGCTGCAGCACCGGCAACAGCTCGCCGTGCCAGGCCCGCGAATAGCGGCGGCGGGTGCCGTAGTCGGCGATCGCGCAGCCGCCGTAGCCGCTGCTGTCGCGCAACAGCGCGATCTTGGCCCGCAGCCGGCGCAGGCCCTCGTCGTGGTGGTCGCCGCCGGTGTTGCGGAACCAGACCTCGTTGACGATCGCCAGCAGCGGCACTTCGAACAGGATGGTGTGCAGCCACGGCCCGCGGATGCTGAGCTCGATCTCGCCCGGCACCGTGGCCGAGGCCTGCAGCTGCAGGTACTTGCGGTCCAGATGGAACAGCCCGAGGAAATCGGCGAAGTCCGGCTTGATGAAGCGCAGGCCGCTCAGGTAGTCCAGCTCCTCGGCGCGAAAGCGCAGCGCACACAGCGCGTCGATCTCGTCGGAGATCTGCCCGATGAACTGCGCCAGGTCGATGCCCGGCGTGCGGCACTTGAAGCGGTACTCCACCTGCGCGCCGGGATGCTGATGCAGCACCGCCTGCATCATCGTGAACTTGTAGAGGTCGGTGTCGAGCAGCGAATCGATGATCATCGCGCGATTATGCGCCCAGCGTGTTGCCGGCTCCCGCCTTTTCCTTCCCTTGCAGGAGCGGCTTCAGCCGCGACGAACGAAGCAGGGAACCCCACCCGCTTCGGAACTGTCGGGGCTCAAGCCCCTCCCACAGTGCACCCAGCCAGCACGCCGCTAGCCCCCTGTAGGAGCGGCTTCAGTCGCGACCGGGCGTTACCGGCAAGTCTCGGTCGCGGCTGAAGCCGCTCCTACAGGAAGCGTCAGTGCGCAGCGCTGCGCGCCAGCACCGCCTGCGCCGGCTTGTGCTGCACGGTGAAATCGCTGTCGTGCGCGCCGCCGGCGTCCGGATCGGTGTACCAGCACCACAGCGCGATGCCGGCGATGCGTTGCTCGCCCAACACCCGGCGCCAGTCCTGCAGCACCTGCGCCTGCAAGGCGGTGTCCACCGCGGCGCTGCGTTGCTCGGGACTCTCCCAGGGTGCGGCCAGGCTGCCGCGCGCCGAGCGCAGCCCCAGTTCCGCCACCCACACCGGGCGTCCGCTGCGCGTGCCCAGCGCCTGCACCCGCGCGGCCGCCGCGCGCATCTGCGTCAAGCGCTGTGCCGGCACCGCCGACAACGCCGGATACAGGCTGGTGCCGACGAAATCGAAGCGCTCCCAGTAGCCGAACCGCTCGGCCTGCTCCAGGCCGTCGGCCACATAGCCGAGCGGACCGCGGTAGACCTGGCGCACCGCCGCGACCAGCTCGGGCCATTGCGGCGCGTCCTGCAGGCCGCGCAATTCGGTGCCGACGATCAAGGCCTCGGCCCGCTCGTCGGCGGCGACCTGCGCCAGCTGCAGCAGCGCGCGCCGGTAGGCGCCGAACCAGGCCGCGCGATCGGCCGGCGCGGCGTCGCCGGCCCAATGGCCGGGGATCCACAGATGCACCTTCAGCACCGGCTGCAGGCCGGCCGCGCGCATCTGCCGCAGCCCGGCGCGCACCTGTTCGGGAGTGCTGTCGCTGCCCAGCACCGGATCGTCGGACTGCGGCGTGGCCTGCCAGACGAAGGCGACCAGCAGCGCGCGCTCGGCGCCGGCATCGGCCAACTGCTGCAGCGAGCGCTGCGCCGCGTCGCTGCCCCACGGCGCCTGCGCCGATACCTTGACGTTGGCGCCCATCCACGGCGCTGCCGCGGGCGTGGCCGCGCCGCAGCCGCACACGCTCGTCGCGAACAGCATGCCCAGCAGCCACCTCACGGCGATCGACGCCATACCCGGTAGGACCCTTGTCGGTAGACCAGACTGTAGCCCGGCAGGCCCTGTTGCCACAGCTGCGGCAGGCGCCGGTTGACGCTGTCCAGGACCCCGGCCTGGCTGGCCGGATCGGCCACCACCACCTGCGCCGGCATCTGCCGCGGGTCGTCCAGCGCGCGCTTGAAGCGCGGATCGAACGGCAGGATCAGGCCCTGCGCATCGCCGCGCGCCACGATCACCGCGTAGCCGGCGCGATCGTCGAGCAGGGTCGGCAGCCGCGCCTCGGCCAGCCAGGCGCCCAGCCGGGCTTCGTCCGGGTGCCGCGGCGGCACCGGCGCGCGCAGGGCCGTCGCCCAGTCGCGGGTGGTCGACGCGGCGGTCTGCGCGATGACCCAGCCGCTGGCGACGGCGCCCAGCAGCAGCAGCGCCAACGCCGGCCAGCGCAACTCGCGGCGCAGGTCGCCCAGCACCAGCGCCGCCGGCACCACCATCAGCGCCAGGAAATCCAGCGGCTGCGCGCTGAAGCGCGCCCATGCCGCCAGCGTGCCGGCGCCGATCACGGTGACCGTCGCCACCAGCACCCAGCGCCAGGTGTTGCTCAGGCGCGTGCGCCGCACCAGCAACAGCAGCGGCGTGGTGACCAGGCCGGCCAGCGCCAGGTACAGCGGCGGCCACCACGGCCGCGCCATGGCCTGCTGCAGCCACGGCTGCAGCGCGGCCTGCGCGTAGCTGCCGCGGAACGCCGAATGCTGGTCGCGCACGAACAGCAGCGCATCGCCGAAGAACAGATAGTTGAGGTACATCCAGGTCGCGACCGCGAACAGGAACGGCAGGTAGCACACCAGGTAGAACGACAGCGGCGCGCGCCGCAGCATGCCCTGCGGCGCGATCACGCCCAGCCACGGCGCCATCGCCACGGCCAGGAAGCAGGCGCGTTCGTCGACGAAGAACAGCAGGCACAGGCCCAGCGCCAGGCGCAGGTAGGCGAAGGCTTCCGGATCGTCGCGGAAATGGCGCAGCGCGCGGCAGGTCAGGTAGAACACCAGCAGGCCCAGGCCCTGGTTGTTGCCCGACAGCGTCGGCCACAGGAAGAACGGCTGCAGCACCAGCGCCGCGCACAGGCCCCAGGCCCAGGCGCGGCCCAGGCCCGCGGCGAGGTCGCGCCACAGCAGGGTCACCATCGCCGCGCCGGCCAGCACGTCGGCCAGGTACGGCAGCAACGGCGTGGACAGCCCCGGCACGCCGCCGATCACCAGGCCCAGGTACAGCGAGGCCTGCGCGTACAGGAAGCCCAAGTATTCGGTGCGGAAACCGGCCGCGTCGCGCAACAGCAGCAGCTTGGCGTACTGCGCCATCGCGTCGTCGCTCATGTAGCCGTGCGCCAGCAAGCGCTGGCACAGCAGCGCCAGCAACGCGGCGGTGACCACGAACACCGCGACGCCGCGCGGGCGCCGCGGCGTCTCAGTCGTCGAGTGCGGCGCGGCGCTCTTCGGCCATGTGCTTGCTGATGCCATGGGTGGTCTTTTCCCAGTAGAACGGATTGTGGATGAGCTGCCACAGGCCCTTGTAGGCGGCGACCGATTGCAGCAGCCAGTACAGCGGCACGGTCAGCGCGTACGGCGCCAGCCGGAAGTAGTCGCGCTTGAACGCCGCCAGCAAGGTCATGTAGATCAGGAAGCCGTTGCCCAGCAGCAGGTTGAGCAGGCTCAGGTACAGCAGCGCGGGCGGGAAGAACGGATTGAACGCATGCGTGTCGGTCAGCGCCCAGATCCCGTAGATCAGCCACATCGGCGGGGCGATCAGCGCGGTGAAGAAGGTGCCGCCGACGAAGAACTGGAAGCCCCAGAAGCCGCGGAAGCCGACCGAGCGGTACAGCTGCACCGGATCGCGCATGTGCACCAGCCAGGTCTGCATGTAGCCCTTGAGCCAGCGCGAGCGCTGCCGGATCCAGTTGGGAATGCTGACGTTGGCTTCCTCGAACGTGGTCGAGTTGACCACGCTGACCCGGTAGCCCTGCTGGGTCAGGCGCACGCCCAGGTCGGCGTCCTCGGTGACGTTGTACGGGTCCCAGGCGCGCACCTTGCGCAGGATGTCCAGGCGGAAGTGGTTGGAGGTGCCGCCCAGCGGGATCGGGATGCGCAGGGTTTCCAGCGCCGGCAGGTAGAAGTCGAACCACAGCGTGTATTCCAGCGTGAACATGCGCGTGAGCCAGTTCTCGTCGGCGTTGTAGTAGTTCAGCCGCGCCTGGATGCAGGCCACGTCGGCCGGCGACTTGCGGAACGCGGCGACAGCGCGCTTGAGCTGGTCCGGCTCCGGCTTGTCCTCGGCGTCGTAGATGGTGAGCATCTGCCCGCGCGCGAACTGCAGCGCGTAGTTGCACGCCTTCGGCTTGGTCTTGGGCTGCGACGGCGGCACCCGGATGATCTCGAAGAACGCCTCCAGGCCCAGCGCCTTGGCCGCCTCGATGGTCTCGGTGTCGTCGGCCTCCAGCACCAGCTTCACGTCCAGCTTGGAGGTCGGGTAGTCGAGCCGGCGCAGCGCGTTGGCCAGGATCGGCAACACGTCCGGCTCCTTGTACATCGGCACCAGCACCGTATACACCGGCAGGTCCTCGTCGCTGAGCGCGGCCACTTCCGCGTCGGTGACCTTGATCTCGATGCGGCGCCGCGCGCCCAGCCAGGCCAGCGCGAACTTCAGCGCGAACGTGGCCACGAAGGCGATCCCGACCACGCTGTTGATCGCGATCAGGCTCGGCACCGGCCAGATCGCCAGCGCCAGCAGCAACAGCGCCGCCACCGTGCACAGCGACACCACCTGCTTGCGGGTCACCACCTGCTTGGCCGAATGCTCCGGTGCGTGCTCGGCGAGCAGGTTCAGCGCATCGTGGGTGAGCTGCGCATCGGCCTGCTGCTGCAGGCCCCAGACCACATCGAACTTGGAGGTACCGACGAAGCGCACGTCCGCGCCGTACTGGCTGCGCGCCCAGGCGAAGGTCTCCGGGCCGGGATCGGCCACCGCCAGCACCAGCCGGCCCTCTTCCATCCGCCACGGCAGCACCAGGCGTTGCGCATAGTCGGCCAGGCGCTCCGGCTCGAACAGGGCGGAGTCGATCGGCTGCTGCAGCAGGTTGACGAAGTTCAGCCCGAAATGCGCCGACAGCACCGTGTAGAAGCGCAGCGCGGTGACCCCGCGCTGGGCCAGCACCACGTCGCCCAGGCGCGAACGCCAACGCGCCTGCAACGCCAGCGCGTCCTGCAGCTGCGCCGCATCGATGACCCCGGCTTCGACCAGCGCGGTGCCGATCGGGGTCTGCCAGCCGCGCGGCTCGGGCACGCTGCCGAGCGGGCCGATCGCGTCGCCGGCGGTGCGGCTCGTCGCCGGATGGTTCACCGCGGCCACGTCAGAACCGCCACCAGGCGGCGACGAACGGGCCACCCGCGCCGCCGGTGTTGCGCCCGGCCACCGGCTGCTGGTAGCCGAGCTGCAACTGGGTGCCGCCGGGCAGCGTGTGCAGCAGCGAGGCCTGCAGCTTGGTCAGGTCGTAGTTGTTGCCGCGGATCGGGGTGCCGGGCGCGTAGACCGGATTGGGGCCGTTGCCGTTGCCCAGGCCCTGGATCACGTTGAGTTCGCCGATCAGCATCCAGCGCGGCGCCAGCGCCAGGCCGCTGCTGATGTCCAGGCGCGCCTCGTCGGCGGAGTCGCCGCCGCGCAGGCGCACCGCCGCGCCGAGGTCCACGTAGCCGTCGTGGTTGCCGGCCCGATAGCCGCGGCCGACGCTGTAGCGCAGTTCGGCGCCGTAGTCGCCCTGCCCCAGCGCCGGATGGTCGCGATCGTCGGCACCCTGGCGGCTGTAGCCGGGGATCAGCGCCAGCACCTGCAGCGCGCCCTGCCACGGTCCGTCGCGGCCATCCGGATCCAGGCGGTAGCGCAGGCCGATTTCCTGGTCGGCCCAGCCGGTGGTGTGCTGGTTGCCGTAGCCGCTGTCGTTGCGATAGCCGACCTTGCTGAAATAGAAGTTGCCGACCAGGGTCAGGTCCGCGCTCAGCCCGTACTCGGCATAGAGATTCAGCTGGTCCTGGCGGCTGCGTCCGGCATCGGGGAAATTCTGGTCCTGGCCGTGGCTGTTGTAGACCGCGCCGCCGTCGCTATGGCTGGCCTTGAGGATCGCCAGCGCGGCGCCGTCGTCCTGCACCCAGGCCCCGGCGAAACACGGTCCGGTCGCCAGTGCGGCCAGGCCCAGCGCCAGCGTCGACAGCCTGCGTGCGCGCCGGCCAGGTCGGTGCCGGGCGCGGCCATCGCCGGCCACGGAAGAGGGAGTCGCGCATACGCGCGACCACGAGCGCGGGCGCTCGCCGTACGACTGGTTCATCGCAATTGTTTCCTGGAGGGGGGCCCCTGGAACAGGGAGCAGGAAACGATTCCGTAGCGGAACCGCGACAGGAACGTAGCACCTTTCCTGTGTGATTCAAATCACGCGATAAATGAATTGCTCATCACGCATACAGCCTGCGGCAGCGCACGCACCAGCCTGGTGCTGCGTTCAGCCAGGTCGGCGCCAACACAGCCTGGCGAAGGTCACCCAGGCGTGCAGCCAGATCACCGCCCACACCGCCGCACGTACCGGCGCGGTGCGCGCCGGCGCCTCGAACTTGCGGAAATAGCGCCACAGCCCGCGGTGCTTGTGCCATTCCACGAACCAGGGCCGCTTGCGGCTGGAAACGCCGCGCACGTGCAGCACGCGCAGGCGGTTGCACACCGCCACGGTGGCCCCGGCCTGGCGCGCGCGGCGGCACAGGTCCAGGTCCTCGGCATGCAGGCGGTAGCCGGCGTCCCAGCCGCCGATGCGGTCGAACAGCGCCCGCGGCAGCAGCATCAGCGCGCCGGAGATCGCGTCCACGCGCTGCAACGGCTGCGCCGGATCGGCCGCCAGCGCCAACCGCGAACCGGCCAGCGGATGCCGCAGCATCGCCGCGAAGTCCGGATCGCGGCGGCGCACCGCGGCGTCGGCGCGGCCGTGCTCGTCGACCTGCTCGACCCCGAGCAGCGCGTCGCCGAGCGAGGCGACCTGCGCGCGCAGCAGCGCCAGCGTGTCGGCCTCCACCATCAGGTCCGGATTGACGAACGCCAGCCACGGCGCATCGCTGGCCGCCGCGCCCTGGTTGCAGGCGCTGGCGAACCCGGGATTGTCGGGGTTGGCGATGAAGCGCACGCGCCGATCCTCCAGCGCGTGGCGCTGCACGATCGCCAGGGTGTCGTCGCGCGAGGCGTTGTCGACCACGCGGATCTGGGCGACGTCCGCCGCCGCGCGCAGCCGCTGCAGACAGGCGTCGATGGTGCTGCCGCTCTCGTAGGTCACCACCACCACGGCCATCTGCTGTTCGCTCATGCGCCGATTATCCGGGCAAAGCCGCGCGCGCAGAAGGCGTCGCACCTGGCCGGCGTTCGCGCGCGGCGATTCGGCGGCGTGGGCACCGCGCCGACGCGGTAGAATCTCCGGTTCCATGCCTTGCGCGGTGTAGATGACGGCTAGCGCCCACTACCGCGCGCTGCCGCCAGGATCGAGATGCATCGGCCGCCCAGCCCGCTGGCGGCCGTGCATGCCGATGGCCCGGCAGCGTCGCCGCTTTTCGACCGATGTCGCCGTCGGCAGCAGCCGCAAACCTCCGCATCACTGGTCTAGACCAACGCCCGAAAGGCGTGAAGCGCCACGCCATTGCGGCGCCACGCCTGCGTTCCCGCCGCCGGGACAGACCCGATGAGCGCGCACCAGATCCACGGCATGAGCCTGGCCCCGGCTGCGGCGGACTGGCCGCCCCTGCGCAGCGACGAGGTCGATGCGCTGTTGCGGCACATGGGCCTGCCCGACGCGGTCCGCGCCGTGCGCTGGCACAGCCCGCGCCCGTTCTCCGCCGCGGCCGAGGTCGAGACTTCCGTGGGCACGCTGTTCGTCAAGCGCCATCACCGCAGGCTGCGCGATGCGCGCACGCTGGACGAGGAGCACCGTTTCATCGAGCACCTGCGCGCGCGCGGCATGCCGGTGCCGGGACTGCTGCGCGCGCCCGACGGCACCAGCGCGATCGCGCTCGGCGACTGGACCTACGAAGTGCAGCGCGCCGCCGCGGGCGAAGACCTGTACCGCGACACGGCGTCGTGGCGGCCGTTCGCCGACACCGCCCATGCGCAGGCCGCCGGGCGCGCACTCGCGCTGCTGCACCAGGCCGCGGCGGGCTACACGGCGCCGCCGCGCAGCACCACCCAGTTGGTCGCCAACCTGCGCCTGTTCGGCGGCGCCGATCCGCTGCAGGCGCTGCAGCAGGACCTGCGCGCGCGGCCGGCGCTGGCCGCCTGGCTGCAGCGGCGCGACTGGCGCGGCGACCTGCGCCGGCATCTGCTGCCCTGGCACGCGCGCGCCTGGCCGCTGCTGCGAACGCCAGCGCCGCCGCTGTGGACGCATGGCGACTGGCACGCCTCCAACCTGCTGTGGCGCGGCCACGGCGCGGCGAGCGAGGTCAGCGCGGTGTTCGATTTCGGCCTGGCCGACCGCAACTTCGCGCTGTTCGACCTGGCCACCGCGATCGAACGCAACCTGGTGCCGTGGCTGGACCTGGACATCGGCCGCCGCGCGCCCGCCGATCTCGACCAGCTCGACGCGCTGCTGCACGGCTACGCGCAGCTGCTGCCGCTGGACGCGGCGCAGCTGCGCCTGCTGGCCGCGCTGTTGCCGATCGCGCATGCCGACTTCGCGCTCGCCGAGATCGACTATTTCGCCGGCATCACCGGCTCCGACGCGAACGCCGAGATCGCCTATCGCCGCTACCTGCTCGGCCATGCCGACTGGTTCGGCGGCGAGGAAGGCCAGCGCCTGCTGCGGCAGTTGCAGCGGCACGCGGACGCCGCGCGATGAGCGTTTCGCGTTCGCTGCCGCGCGCGCCGGCGCCCCCGGTACGCGCGCATGCCGCGCCGCGCTGCCGGCAGCGCGCCCGCCCACGTTTCCGCCGTTGCCCGCGCGCAGCGGCATCCGTCCTTTCCGTTCCGACTCCCGCTTAGAGGTTCTCCCATGTCCCATGCCTTCCCCGCACTCGCGCCACTCGCCCTGGCCTTGGCGCTGGCCGCCACCGCCGCACCGGCGCGCGCCGCCGATGCGGACACGCAGACGCCGGTCGAACTGGACGCGGTCAACGTGCAGGGCGAGCAGCCGCGCAACCGCTCCACGCTGGGCGGCTACGGCGACGCCGCGCTGCTGGACACGCCCGCCTCGATCGGGGTGATCGACCGCACGCAGCTGGACGACCGCCAGGTGCGCGTGCTCAGCGAGGTGCTGCGCGCCGACGCCTCGGTCGGCGACAGCTATGCGCCGATCGGCTACTACGAGAACTTCGTGGTGCGCGGCTATTCGCTCAACGCCGCCAACAGCTACCGCATCAACGGCCTGACCGTCACCGGCGAGCAGAACGTGGCGCTGGAAAACAAGCAGCAGGTGCAGGTGCTCAAGGGCCTGTCCGGGCTGCAGTCCGGCCTCACCGAGCCGGCCGGCGTGATCGACTACACGACCAAGCGCCCGCAGCAGGTGCGCACGCTGACGCTCGGCACCGACGACGACGGCGGCCGCTACGCCGCGCTGGACCTGGGCGACTGGTTCGGCCGCGACCGCCAGTTCGGGCTGCGCGTCAACGCCGCACACGAGGACATCCGCAGCTACGTCGAGCATGCCGACGGCCACCGCAATTTCCTGTCGCTGGCCGCGGACTGGAACATCGATCCGCAATCGGCGCTGCAGCTGGACGTGGAATACCAGGACCGGCAACAGCGCTCGGTGCCCGGCTATCAACTGCTCGGCGGCGAGCGCGTGCCCGGCGACGTGTCGGTGCACCGGCTGCTGGCCTACCAGCCCTGGTCCAAGCCGGTCGGCATCGACTCGCTCAACGCGCAACTGCGTTATCACTACCGCTTCAACGACACCTGGCGCGCGCAGTTGGCGGCAGCGCACAGCCGCGCGGTGATCGACGACTATTCCAGCTTCGCCTGGGGCTGCTACGGCGCGGCCAGCTGCGCCAGCGACGCGATCCCCAACTACTTCAGCCGCGAAGGCGACTACGACCTCTACGACTACCGCAGCCCCGACGACACGCGCCGCAACGACCAGGTGCAGGCGACCGTGTCCGGCACGTTCGCCACCGGCGCGCTGCAGCACCAGCTCAACATCGGCGTGGACTACCTGCAGCGCACCATCGACCAGCACGGCTCGATCAACGAATGGATCGGCAGCGGCACTATCGACGCCGATCCGCCGCTGCTGGTCCAGGCCGACGCCGAACTCGGCCCCAAGCGCCGGCGCCTGGACAGCACCCAGCAGTCGCTGCTGGCCAGCGACCGCATCGGCATCGGCGAGGCCTGGCAGTTGCTGCTGGGCGCGCGCCAGGTGCGCTACGACGAGCGCGCCTGGGATCGCGACGGCGCGCTGACCCGCCGCACCCGCCGCTCGGAATTGCTGCCGCAGGCGGCGCTGCTGTTCAAGCCGCAGGACACGCTGTCGTTGTACGCCAGCTTCGCCAAGGGCCTGGCGCCGGGCGGCACCGCGTCGTGGTTCGCCAGCAACGCCGATGCGATCCTCGCCCCGACCAGCGCCTACCAGACCGAAGCCGGCCTGAAATACGAGCGCGACGGCCTGGCGCTGGGCGCGGCCGTGTTCGACATCCGCCAGGCCTATCAGTACGCGCAGCCGCAGGCCGACGGGAGCTTCCTGTATGTGCAGCAGGGCCGCCTGCACAACCGCGGCATCGAACTGTCGGCCGACGGCGCGATCGGCGAGCGGCTGCACCTGCAGGCCAGCGTCGCCGGCATCCGCGCGCGCGCCGAAGATACCGGCACGCCGGCCTACGAAGGCCACCAGGCGTTGAACGTACCCAGGCTGCGCGCCAGCGCCCAGGCCAGTTGGGACGTGCCCGGGGCGAGCGGCCTGGCGCTGCTGGGCGGCGCGCAGTACAGCGGCGCCAAGTACGCCGACCGCAGCGGCCGCGTCGCCGTCGGCGGCTACACCGTCTACAACCTGGGCGCGCGCTACGCGACGCGGCTGGGCACGCTGCCGACCACGCTGCGGCTGAGCGTGGACAACCTCACCGACAAGCGCTACTGGCGCGACGTCGGCGACTACATGGGCGACGACTATCTGTTCCTGGGCGCGCCGCGCACGGCGCGGCTGGCGCTGCAGTTCGATTTTTGAGGGCCGGGAGTGGGGATTCGGGATTGGGGATTGGTAAAGGCCGGGAGCGGGACACGGAGCGTCGCTGTCGCAGCAGCGGCTCTAGCCGCTACCGGACTTCCCTGGAATGCCTGTCGCGGCTGAAGCCGCTCCCACAAGGGCCGGGAGTGGGGAATCGGGATTGGGGATTCGTAAAAGCCAAGCGCAGGACACGGAGCGTCACTGTCTTAAGAGCGGCCTTGGCCGCGACAGGACTTCCTGGAAAGCCCGTCGCGGTTGAAGCGCTCCCACAAACGAGCGCATTGTTTCGCGCTCGCGGAATCTCTCCAATCCCTAATCTCCAATCCCCAATCCCGGCCTTCCAACAATGTCCCCTCTCGAACTCCTCGCTGTGCTGGTCAACGTGCTCGGCGTCTGGCTGACCGCACGCCGGGTACGCTGGTGCTGGCCGGTCAACGTCGTCGCGGTGCTGCTGTACGCGTGGCTGTTCTACCAATGGAAGCTGTACTCGGACATGCTGCTGCAGGGCGTCTACGTGTTCCTGCAGGGCTACGGCTGGTGGCGCTGGAGCCAGGGCCGGCTGGAGCACGGCAAGGTCCAGGTCGGCCCGCTGCCGCGGCGCGAAGCGGCGCTGTCGCTGCTGGTCGGCGCCGCCGGCGCGCTGTCGCTGGGCTGGCTGATGCATCGCCATACCGATGCCGCGCTGCCGTGGCTGGACGCGGCGCTGTCCGCCTTCAGCCTGGTCGCCAGCTTCTGGGCGGCGCGCAAGCGCATCGCCAACTGGACCCTGTGGATCGTGCTCGACTGCGTCTACGTCGGCGTCTTCGTCTACAAGGGGCTGTATCCCACCGCGGCGCTGTACGCCGGTTTCGTGGTGCTGGCGATCTACGGCCTGCGGCTGTGGCGGGCGGACCTGCGGCGCGCCGTCGCCGCGCAGTCGTCGCCATGAGGCGGCGCATCCGCATGCGCTGCGATCCACGCACGCCGGCGTCGGCGAGCACGCCGGGACGATCGTCGTGACCGGCGCGCAAGAAGCGCAGACGATGCACGTCAGCCTGCCTTAGCCCGGCGTGCCGGTCGCGCCGCGGTGCCACGCGCGCGCGGCACCGCTATGCTGGAGCCGCTCGACCCTGGCATTGCAGTGAGCGGAGCGTTGTGGGAGCGGCTGCGGATGGCCCGGGTCGTCCGCCGCGACGGGCTTTGCAAGCGAGGCCGGTCGAGACCGCAGCCGCTCCCACCAGCATCGTTGCCTGCGACCATGGGCAAGAACAGTGCAGCACCGCCACGGAGACCCCATGCCCACGCCGTTGAATCCCGCCGCCGGCTTCGGCCAGCGCATCGTCGATGCACTGCTCGCGCGCATCGTCGGCGGCGAATGGGCCGCGGACCAGCGCCTGCCGGTGGAACGCGAACTGGCCGCGCTGTTCGGCTGCACCCGCATCACCTTGCGCGAGGCGCTGCAGCAACTGGAATCGGAAGGCTACATCTACCGCGAGAACCGGCGTGGCTGGTTCGTCAGCGCAGCGCGCGTGCGCCACGATCCCACCAGCATCGCCGGCTTCATGCAGTACGTCGCCGCGCAAGGCGGCACGCCGCGTACCGAACTGCTCGGCGCGCGCCGCCAGCCGGCCGGCGCGACGCTGGCGCGGCACCTGGAACTGGACGATGCCGGGGCCGAGGTATTCGTGCTGCAGCGCCGGCGCTGGATCGGCCGCCGCGCGGTGCTGCTGGAGACCAATGCGATTCTCGCCGCATGGGCGCCGACCCTGCTCGATCACGACCTGGCCGGCTCGCTCAGCGCGGTGCTGGGACAACGGCTCGGGTTGCGCCAGGCGCGCAGCCGGCTGTCGATGTACCCGGCCACGCTGGTCGCCGAGCAGGCCGCGCTGCTGCAGTCCACCGCCGGCACGCCGTGCTTCCGGCTGCAGCGGGTGAGCTACGCCGCCGACGGCCGCGCGGTGGAATTCGACATCGAGTCCTGGCGCCACGACGTGCTGGAAGTGACAGTGGACGTGCAGGCCCCGCCTGAGTGAGGCCGGCGCGCGTCCGGCGGTGGCGGGCGGTTGCGGCCGCGTCCGCCCGCTCCGGCAATGGCATCGCGAATGCGCCGATCAAGCCGCGCGCGGCGGGTGTGCCCAAGCCAACGACCATTACGGACCTCTTGCACCTTGTGGGAGCGACTTCAGTCGCGACGGGCCTTACCGGTAGAGCCCGTCGCGACTGAAGTCGCTCCCACAACACTCCGCCGACTGACAACACTCCGCAGATTGGCCGATTGCAGATGCCCGCGTCGAAAACGCGCTAGATGTCGAACAACGCGCGCTGCGGGTCCGGCGGCGGCAGCTCGGCGTACAGGCGTTGCAGCTCCTCGCGGCGCGCGCGCAGCGGATCGTGCATCAGGAAGCCGGCCAGGCGCGCGTGCCAGGCCGGCCAGCGCGTGGCCAGCGCATCCATGTCGCCGTCGGCGGCGCGGCCTTCGCCGCTGCGCGCCACGTAGGCGGTCTCGCACAGCACGTTGCGCCAGCCGAGTCCGGCCATGCGCAGCGACAGGTCGATCAGCGCCGCGTACCAGGAACCGTAACTGCTCGCGTCCAGGCCGCCGGCGCGCTGCCGCGCCGCGCCGCGTAGGGCCACCGCGTGGCACACCGCCGACGGCAGTTCCGGATGCTCCGGCGGCAGCGCCGCGCAGGCGCGGGCCAGGCGTTCGCCATCGTCGGGCAGCGGATTGATCTCGCCCAGCCGCGGCCAAGCGCAGGCTTCGCCGGCATTGCTCCACGGCGTGGCGCTGGCGATGGCCGCATCGCGCGCCAGGCACGCGCCCAGGTGCTGCAGCCAGCCGGGCAGCGGCTGCGCGTCCGCGGCCAGCACCACCACGTCGGCGGCGCCGCAAGCGCGCAGCATCTCGTCCAGATGCGCGACCTCGCCGAGCATGCGCGGACGCCGGGTGTAGTCCGCCTGCAGGCGGGTATGCGCCAGCCAGGCCTCGACCACGCGCTGCCCGCGCGGCCCGGCCTGCGCGTCGTCGGCCAGCCACACCCGGGTGCCGGCCGGGGTATGCGCCTCCAGTGCGCCCAGGCATGCGTCCAGCGCGGCATCGTCGACGCCGACCGGAACGAGAACTACAGGAAACGCAGTGAATTGCATAAAACACAAGATGAAATATTAATCAATCCACCCCGATAAGTATTTAAGTAATTTAAAATACAATCAAAGAATTTAGATTTCACCCTTATGAAGGGTGAAATCGATGAACGGTCGCACACCCGGAGAAATAAAAATCAGCCTACGGGAATGGAACTCACGCTTTTCTTGCAGTCAACAACTGCGCTAGCCATCCAGGATTGACTAGGAGGATTAGGTTGCCAAGAACTATAATTCTTTAACACGCACTGAGAATATCCGTCAGCCCCAGCCGCAGCCTCAGCACGCATTACTGCAGTATCAACCGCCTTATTCTGATCGAGACCTATATCAAATGTCGGATCAGTTGCTCCAGTAAAAGTGAAAATAACCACTATCGGGATGGGCTCACCAGGCTTTGTACAAGCCACATTAGCTGAAGCAGCATAATGCAGACTACTTGGCCAATAGTTATAATTCGACAAGGTGCAATTGCCATAAGATTGCTGCCACGCAGCATTTCTAGCTGCAAGCGCGGCCCGTTCAACCGCGTTAGCCGGCGACTGCGCATAAGTTGAATCAGAAGTACCACTGAAATTTCCAGGAATAACCACGGCACCTGTAGCCGAAGAAGAAGCAAGAAATCCAAAGGCGAGCAGCCACAGAGTAGCATTGTGAGAAGCCTTCATAAAATCTCCTTATTTTTAGTCAATGCCCCCTTGCACCAACACTAGCGCGTCGCCAGGGCTTGCGTCAAATTACATCCAATGCGCAGTGGCAAGCAAAAACCATGATACGTCCTTAGCAACATCCCTTCTACGCAACATATATTCCATCGGCACCCAATAACTTCACAAACCTTATTTATTCTCTTGAGAGGCTCTTCACCCGATCCTACTTCTTGCCCGAAGCCGGAAGCGGCTGCATAACCTTGAACTTTTGCCCGTATTCGTCGGTGAGATTGCGCGCTTCCTGCGGGTTGCGCACGATGGTCGGGGTCAGCAGCACGATTACTTCGTTGCGGGTCTTGTCCTGCGTCTTCTGACCGAACAATGCTCCGACCACCGGTAGTTTGCTCAGGATCGGCACCCCGTTGCTGCCATCGCTGGTTCTGTCGCTAATCAGGCCGGCGAGCATGATGGTGTCGCCGCTCTGCACCGCCGCCTCGGTCTTGACCCGGCGCGTGTTGATGTCAACGTTGCAGGCCGAGCTGTTGGTCACGGTGGCGGTGCCCGAGGTGCACGCCGCCGGCCGCGTACTCGGCGTGCTGACTTCCTGCACGATGTCCAGGAACACCATGCCGTCCTTGGTCACCCGCGGGCGCACCTTCAGGATCACGCCAGTGTCGAGGTACTGCACCGACGAATAGCTGGTGTCGGTGCCGATGCCAGTGTTGATCGAAGTCGAGTTGATCGGGATGCGCGTGCCCACGTTGAGCGTGGCCTCGGCGTTGTTGCGCACGAACACCGACGGGGTCTGCAACAGTTTGACGTCGGTGACCTGGTCCAGGGCGGTGATCACCGCGGCAGCGTTCTTGCCGAGGAAGGTCCAGCCGAGACCGGTGCTTGTGACCTTGCCGGCGATATCGCCCCAGATGCTGCGTCCCGCGGCGCTGGGCAGACCTGCGCCGCCTCCGATACCGATGTTGGTTGCATCGCTGGCGGCGCTCACCGCCTGCTCGAAGTACCAGTTCACGCCGTACTGCAATTGGCCGGTCAGGCTGACCTCGGCCACCTGCGCCTCGATGTGCACCTGCATCGGCATCACGTCGAGCTTCTCGACCACGTCGCGGATCGAGCGCCACGACTGCGGCGTGGAACGCACCAGCAAGGTGTTGGTCTCCTCCACCGCCGACACGCCGACCTTGTCGCCCTGCACTTCCAGGGTCACGCTGCCGTTGCCGGAGGTGCGCGGCGACAGCTGCAGGCTGCCGTTGCCCAGCCCGCCGCTGCTGCTGCCGGACGAGGAACCGCCGCTGCTCGAGGACAGGCTGTCGCTGCTGCCGTTGAGGCTGCTGCTGCCGCCCAGGCTGCCGTCGCTGCTGCCGTTGAGGCCGCCACCGCCCATCTGGCTCAGCTGCGTGCCCGGCATCAGCGAGGCGTTGGAATCGCTGCGGTTGCCGCCGGCGCCGAACACTTCGGCCAGGCGGTCGGCCAGGTCCTTGGCCTTGATGTATTTCAGTTCGTAGGAGAACAGCCGGCTGCCGCCGCCGGCGCTGTCGATCCGGTCCAGCCACTCCTGGATCTGGTCCAGATAGCGCGCCTGCGGGGTGATCACCAGCACCGCGTTGGCGTTCTCCAGCGGCATGAAGCGGAACATGCCGGCACTGGGCGTCTTGCTGTTCTCGCCGAACACCTTTTCCAGGTCCGCGGCGACCTGCTCGGCCTTGCCCGACTGGATCGGGAACACGCCCACCGACATGCCCGACAGCCAGTCCACGTCGAAGATCTGCACCGTGCGCAGGTAGTTCTCCAGTTCCGCACGGGTACCGCCGAGGGTGATGACGTTGCGCGAGCCGTCGATGCCGACGATCGCGTTCGGCCGCGCGTACGGCTCCAGCACCTTCTTCATCTCGCTGGCGGAAATGAACTTCAGCGGCACCACGCGCACCTCGAAGCCGCGCGCGCTGGCCGGCGAGGCGGTGCTCGGCGCCACCGTGCCGGCCAGGGCCTGGTCGGCGGGCACGATGTTGTAGCGGCCGCCGCTGTAGACCATGCGTGCGTTGTTCCAGCCCAGCACCATCTCCAGCAGGTTCAGCGCCTGCGCCGGCGACACCGGCTTGGGCGTGGCCAGGGTCACGGTGCCCTGCACGCCCGGCGCGATCACGTAGTTCTGCCCGAGCATGTCGCCGAGGATCGCCTTGACCACCGCGTGCACCGACTCGCCTTCGAAGTTGAAGGTGGCGCTGCCGCTGCTGGCGTTGGCCAGCGACGGCGCCGGCGCGGCGGCGGCGCTGGAATTGATCATGCTGCCGCTGCCGCGGCGGATCACCGGGGCGACGCGGTCCGGCACGTCGTTGGGATCGGCCGTGCCCGTGGTTCCGTCGGTCGTGGTGCTGGTGCTGCCGGCGGCGCCGACGTTGGGATTGATCGCGGCGCCGCGGCGGACGTCCGGCGAGGGCGTGGTGGCGCAGCCGGCCACCAGGCCGATCGCGAGGAACAGGGAAAACAAGCGCGGCGTCATGCGATCACTCTTCAAGGGTTCTGGCCGGGGGTGGTGCCGTTCTGGCGCTGCTGCTGCAACTGCCGGCGGCGGGCTTCGATACGTTCGCGGATGGCTTGCAACTGTTCCGACGACGGCGCCGGCGCGGCCGCCGGTGCGCTCGGTGCCGGCGTTGTCGACGTCCCGTTGGCGCCCGCCTGCGGCGTGGCGGCGACGGGATTGACGGGGGCGTTGTTGACCACAGGCGCAGCCGCAGGCGGTGGCGGCCCCGGCAACGGCGGCATGCCCGGCGGCCGCGCGCCCTGGCCGAGCGCGGTCGGCGGCTGCCCGCCCTTGCCGTCGAACACCTGCAGGTCCAGGGTCTGGGTGCCGCTGCCGCCGCTGACCACCGCGCGGCGCGGTTCCAGCGACAGCAAGCGCCAGCCCTTCACCGGATCGCGGCCTTCCTGCAGGCGCAGCGATTCGCCCTGCTCGGTGGTCAGCGTGGCCATCTTGAAGCTGTCGGTGAGCAGCACGCCGGTCAGGCGCACGCTCGGCGCGGCGCCCTGGCCGTTGTCGGCGCTGAGGAAGAACGGATGCGGCCGGCGGTCTTCGGCGAACACCGGACGCGCGGCGATTTCGGCGTAGCGCGAATAATCGCCGAGGCGCTCGCCGGACGCCGCCGGCAAGCTCGGCAGGCGCTGGGTCATGCCCGGATCGTCGGGCAGCGGCACGATGCGCTGGCCCAGGCCGGCCAGGCCCAGCGCCCAGATCAGCAGCCCCCACAGCGCCAGCGTCGCCAGCCACACGGTGCGCAGGCCGATCGCTTCAATTCGCATGCGCGCCCTCCACTTGCTGCGGCGGCTGCGGCGTGGCCGCATCGCGCAGGGCCGGCGGCGCTTGCGCGGGCGCCGGTGCGCGCGGCCCGGGGCCGGCCGGCGGGCCGGCGCCCAGCGCCGGCGCGCCGGGCGGCGGCGGCGGTGGCATGCCTGGCGGCATGCCTGCGGCGGCGGGCGGCGGCGGCATCGCGTTCGGGCGCAGATAGCCGGCCAGTTCGAAGGCCACGTCCAGGCCGTTGCCGCTCTCGCCCGGCGACAGCTGGTAGCGCTGCGCCATCACGTTGAGGTTGTCCACGAACAGCGCCGGGGTGCCGCTCTCCAGCGCGTGCAGCACCGCGGCCAGTTCCGGCGTGCCGCAGCGCAGCCGCACCTGCACCGCGACGCGGGTGAAGCGGTCGCGGCGGTTGTCGGCGGCGAGCGGCGAACGGTTGCTGATCGCACAGCTGCGGTTGCCGGGGCTGGCGGTGGCCACCGCGCTTTCCAGGCGCTGCACCAGCCCGGCCGAAGCCAGCTCGGCCGAGGTCTCGCGCAGGAAGCCCGGACGCGCGGCCAGATCGCGTTGCGCCTGCTGCAGCCGCTGCGCCACCTGCGGCGCCTGCTGCAACTGCATGCGCACGCGCAGTTCGCGCTGGCGCAATTCCTGGATCTGCGCCTCGACCTCGCGCATCGGCACCGTCCACCACGGATGCACCAGCAGCAGATAGGCCAGCGCCAGCGCCGCCAGCAGCAGGCCCAGCGCCAGCCAGCGGTCGCGCTTATCGACCTGCACCGGCATTGGCGGCCTCCTTGCGCTTGGTCCCGGCCAGTTCGGCGGTGAGGGTGAAGCGGTCGCGGTGGCTGCCCGGATCGGCCTGCAGCACGCCGGTCAGCGATGGCGTGCGCCACAGCGGCGACCCCTCCAGCCTGCCGACCAGCGAGGACGCCTCGCTGCTGAGGCCGATCAGCTGCAACTGGTCGCCCTCGACCGAGAATTTTTCCAGATAGGTGCCCTCGGGCAGGCGCTTGCTCAGCTCGTTCCAGATTTCCAGCGCGGTCGGGCGCTCGGCGCGCAGTTGGTCGAAGAAGGCCGCGCCTTCGACCAGATCGACCAGCTGCTGGCGCTGCGCGGCCACACCGCGCGCGCGCTGCGCGCCGCTGTCCACTTGCGCGCGCAACTGCTCGAGCGCGTCGCGGCGGTTGTCCAGCAACTGCCAGCCGGCGGCGAACAGCGCCAGCAGCGCGGTGGCGGCGAGGATCGCGTTCCAGCGCCGCATCGGATCGGCGCGGCGATGGCGCTGCTCCGGCGGCAGCAGGTTCACGCCCAGCGGCGCGCCGTCGGCGCCAGCGACATCGACCCCGGCCAGGGTCGGGCGCAGCGCGCCGGCGCTGGCGTGCAGTTCGTCCAGCACGCGGCGCGGCGCCACCACCAGTTCGGCGTCCAGTTGCGCATCGTCGCGGCGCGCGCCGAGGCGCACGTCGTAGACCACCTGGTCGGCCTGGAACGGCGTCTGCCGGTCGATCTCGAAGCGGACCACGTCGCGCAGGTGGTCGGCGGCCGCGGCCGGCAGGCGCAGCGTGCGCTGCAGCGCGGACTGCGCCGGCAGCAGCCAGACCCGCGGCAAGGCGGCCAGGCGCGGGCCGAGCACGGCCTCCAGGTCGCTCGGCAGCAGCGGCCACGGCAACGCCAGCGGCGTGCCCAGTTCGGCATCGATCTGGCGCGCGACGTACAGCTGTTCGCCGTCGCGCCACAGCAGCAGCCGCGCCTGCGACCAGCCCAATTGCAGTTGCCAGCGCGGCGGCAGCCACGCCATCAGCGAACGCTGCCACCAGGCCAGCACGCCGCCGGCACCGGGCGCCATGCGCACGCCGAGCTTGTCCATCGTATCTCGCCACGCAGTCATCGAACGGTCGATCCTTCTTCCCATCGCAGCACAGTGTAGGCGGAGCCCGGTAGCGCCGACGAGCCTGGGCGCACCACGGCGCGCAGCACCGCCGCGCGCCCAGCGGCCAGTTGCGCGCGGCTTTCGATGCTATAGGTGCCGCCGCCCCCGCCCATCGCAGCGGCCTGCGCCGGGTCGTTGCGCTCGCGTTGCGCCAGCACCTGCTGCGCATCCAGGCCCAGCGCGGTCAGCACCGGCGCCGGCGCGAAATCCGGCGCCGGGCGCGAAATCCCGCTGTACAGGGTCAGGTTCGGCAGCAGCTTGGCGTACAGATCCGCATCCATGCCCAGCACCAGTTGCAGTTCGGCCAGGCTCTCGAACGGCGCGTCCTTGGCGCCGTACGGCAGCCCGGCGGCGGCATAGTCCGGGTCCTCGGCGCCGCCGTTGGGCTGGCTGAGGTTGTCCGGGTCGCGCCAGTCCACGATCGCCGCGGCGATGCGGTCGGCGCGCTGCGGATCGCCGCCGACCGCGCGCACCAGCGCCGCCAGCAGCGGCGCGTCGGCCAGGTTCAGATCGACCTTGCCGCTCTCGTCGGTGATCCGCAGGTCGATCGTGGCGTCTTCGTACTGCCAGCGGTAGCGGCGCCCGTCCGCGCGCCAGCCCGGCTGCGTCGGCGTGCCGGCGAGCCGGGTCAGCGCGTACTCCAGCCCGGCGCGGGCGCGCTCCTGCGCCGCCGCGCCGTCGCCCAGCACCTTGCCCTGCAGGCCCTCGGTGCGCGCGGTCAGCGCGAACGCGCCGATCAGCGCGGTCAGCAGCGCGATCAGCCACAGCACCAGCACCAACGCCGCGCCGCGCGCCTGCCGAGGTGCCGCGCTCATTGCCGCGCCTCCGCGCCGCCGGCCTGGCGCAACGCCACCACCAGCGGCGGCCACACCATGCCGTCGTCGCTGCTCAGTTCGATCGACACCAGCAGCGGCAACTGGTCGGTCTTCTCCCAGCGCTCCTGCCAGGGACCGATGCTGCCGCGCTCCGGATCGATGCCGCGGTAGCGGAAGCGCACCTGGCGCAGGCCCTCGGCCAGCGGCTCCGGCGCCCGCGGCTTGTCCTCGGCGATCTGCTTGCCGGCCTGCACCTGCACCAGCGCGATCGCCAGGCGCTGCCGGCCGCCATCGCCGCTGACGCTGAGGTCGTGCACGTAGGGGCCGCCGCGGCCCAGGTAATCGGGAAGATCGGCCACGAACTGCATGCGCTGCGGTTCGCCGACGAAGCGCACCGGCTGCAGGGTGCGGCTGTCGATGTCCAGCGCCAGCGCCTGCGCGCCGCTCAGGCGCCGGCGCAGGAACCCCTCGACCGCGCGCATGCGCTCGCTGCGCCCGGCGATGGTCTCGCCGCGGCCGCTGATCGCGGTGGCCGAGCGCAGCGTGGCGAACGCCAGGGTCAGCCCGCCGACCAGCAGCACCGTGGCCAGCAGCACCTCGATCAGGGTGAAGCCGCGCGCGGCGGCGCGGCGCGGTGCGCGCTTCACTGCGGCACCCCGTTGCCCTGCGCGCTGACCAGGCGCAGCGTCTTCCACTGCAGCGCCTGCGCCGGCGCATCGCCCCAGCGCACCTGCAGGTTCAGCTGCAGCAGCGTCGGCGCGCCCGGCGTCAGCGTCGTGTCCGGCGGGCGCCGCGCATCGACGTACGGCGCCACGTCCAGAGTCCAGCGGTAATGGCCCTGCTCGAAACTGCCCTGTTCGCGGCCGGGTTGCAGCGGCTGCTCCACGCCTTGCGCGGCCAGCAACGATTGCGCGTACAGCGTGGCGCGGCTGAGCTGGTCGGCGCGCTGGACCTGGCGCGCGGCGCCGGATAGCGAGCCGAGCAGCAGGGTCAGCGCCAGCGCCAGCAGCGCGAACGCCACGATCACCTCGATCAGCGTGTAGCCGCGTTGCGCCTTCATGGCATGCCCTGCTGCGGCGGACGCTCGACCTTGACCTCGCCGGTCAGCCAGGCCACGTCGATGCGCCAGCTGGCCTTGCGGGTCAGCAATTCGATGCGCCCGCCGGTGGCGGCGCCGTCCTCGAAGAACTGGATCGCGCCTTCGTCTTCGCGCCGCTGCGCCTCGCGCGCGCCGCTGAAGCGGATCGCCAGCGACGGCGGGATCTCGCCATGGCGGCCGTTGGGCGCCTGCCAGCGGTGCGCCTGCGGATCGATCAGGAAGCGCTGCGGCTGCCCGGTGGCGATCGCCTGCGCCCGCGTGTAGCGCAGTTGCGCGGCGATCTCCTTGGCCGACGAGCGCAAGCGCATGCCGTCGATGCCGCCGGTCAGCACCGAGGCGGCCAGCATCGCGGCGATCGCGATCAGCCCCACCACCAGCAGCATCTCCAGCAGCGACACGCCGCGCATGCGCGCACGCGCCAGCGGTACGCACGCGTGCGCACCGCGCTGGGGAACGCCGGCAGGGGCGTGGATCACGGCGCTGGGATCACTCGTACTTGATGTCGGCGTCGTAGCTACTGCCGCCGGGCTGGCCGTCCTTGCCCAGGCTGATCAGGTCGAACGGCTTGCCGTCGCCGGGCACCTTGTACTCGATCGGGTGGCCCCACGGATCGTTCAATTCGGCGGGCTTGGCATACGGGCCGAGCCAGCCGCTGACGCCGCCCGGCGCGGCGACCAGGTCGTCGAGCTTGGACGGCAGCTTGCCGGTATCGAGCTGGTAGTTGTCGATCTTGCCGGCCATGGTCTGGATCTGCGACTTGGCCAGATTGGCCTTGCCGCGATCGGCACCGCCGAGCACGCGGCTGCCGACCAGGGTCAGCACCGCGCCGATCAGCACGATGACGATGATGATTTCCAGCAGGCTCATGCCCGACTGGCGCGCGGCGGAAGGGGAACGGGTCATGGAACGGATATTTCGCATTGCATCGGATCCTTGCGGTGAAAAACCTTATGTAACCGAACGCGGTGACAAGGGTCGCCATCGGGTGCGGTGCGTGCAGCTGCGCTTCATGCGCGGGAACGGGTTTGGCGCGGCGGCGATCGACCCATGCCGCATTTCGCGCATGACGTGGCGCACAGATGACCTGGTCATGGCTGTCGCCATCGCTTGGACCGTGCGCGGCGCGACGGGTTCACGCCGCCCTCCTGCCGCGACGCCACGT
>NZ_JACSQX010000006.1:71180-215947 GCF_014836395.1 Xanthomonas bonasiae | reverse complement strand
GCGCCGGAACCACCGGCCCGGCCATCCGTGGCCGGGCGTTCGGCGCCACATGCGCCATGGCGCGGCGCGCGGATGCTTCCGGCATGGGCGTCGCCGTCCATGGCGCGACAGGGCTGCACCCAGACAGACCTGCCCGGCCATCCGTGGCCGGGCGTTCGGCCATGCGCGAACCAGTGGTTCGCAAACGCATGGCCTCCTTCAATCCGGCAATCCGCTGCGCCTTCGGTTCATGCCGCCCTCCCTGGCGCGGCGCCACGTGCGCCGGAACCACCGGCCCGGCCATCCGTGGCCGGGCGTTCGGCGCCACATGCGCCATGGCGCGGCGCGCGGATGCTGCAGGTATGTCCGCTGCCGTCCATGGCGCGACAGGGCTGCACCCAGACAGACCTGCCCGGCCATCCATGGCCGGGCGTTCGGCCATGCGCGAACCAGTGGTTCGCAAACGCATGGCCTCACCCAATCGCATTGGTGAGGTCGTACAGGGGGACGAGGACGGAAATGATCACCAGCCCGACCACCGAGGCCAGGACCAGGGTGATCAACGGCACCAACGCGGCGAGCAGGCGGTCGATCGCCTGCGCGGTTTCCTGTTCGAAGGTGTCGGCGGTCTTCAGCAGCATCGTGTCCAGCGCGCCGGATTCCTCGCCGACCTGGATCATCTGCAGCGCCAGCCGCGGGAAGCGCTTGCCCTTGGACAGCGACGCCGACAGGCCGTGGCCGTTCTTGACGTCGTCGGCCGCGGCACCGACGTCGGCGGTCAGCGCCAGGTTCGACAGCACGTTGCGCGAAATGCCCAGCGCGGCCAGCAGCGGCACGCCGTTGCGCAGCAGCGTGCCCAGGGTGCGGGTCAGCCGCGCGGTTTCCAGCCGCGCGATCAGCACGCCGATGAAGCGCTGCTTGAGCAGCCAGGCGTCGAAGCTGGCGCGGAACACCGGATCGCGGCGCTTGCGGTCCACCGCCAGCAGCGCCAGCCCGGGCACCACCAGCAACAGGATCCACCAGTCGCGCACGAACAGGCCCACGCTCAACACCGCCTGGGTGAACCACGGCAGCTGCACGTCCAGGCTCTCGTACATCAGCGCGAACTGCGGCACCACGTAGCCGAGCAGGAACAGCAGCGCGCAGCCGACCACGCTGACCAGGATCGCCGGATAGATCAGCGCATTGATCACCCGCCCCTTCAACTCGCGGCTGCGCTCCAGGTATTCGGCCAGGCGCTGCAGCGTGTCGTGCAGGCTGCCGCCGGCCTCGCCGGCGCGGACCATGTTGATGTACAGGCGCGAGAACAACCCATGCTGTCGCTCCAGCGCGGTGGACAGCGGCGCGCCGCCGCGCACCGCGTCGCGGATGTCGCCGACGGTGCGCTTGGAGCGCTCGTCCTCGGGCAGTTCGAGCAGGATCGTCAGCGCGCGGTCCAGCGGCTGGCCGGCGCCGAGCAGGGTCGCCAGTTGCTGGGTGAACTGCACCAGCGCCGCGCCGTCGAACGGCTTGGGCCGGAACAGGCCGCGCAGCGAGGTGCCGCCGCCCTGCGCCGCGAGCTTGGCCTCCATCGGCATATGCCCCTGCTCCTGCAGGCGCAGCGCCACCTCGGCGTCGCTGGCGGCCTCCATCTGGCCTTCCAGGATCTCGCCGTGCGGGTTGAGCGCTTTGTAGCGGTACAGGGGCATTAGGGCTGGGAATGGGGAATGGGGAATGGGGAATCGGAAAGCAGGCTGCGCGCGTGCCGGCGCGAACGCCGCAGCCCCACTGCGCCGCTGCGCGCTGCCGCGCCGGGGACGGTGCGCATCAGGTTTCCTCCGTCACGCGCAGCACTTCCTCGATCGTGGTCTGGCCGCTGAGCGCCTTGCCGATGCCGTCCTCGTACATCGTGCGCATGCCGGCCTCGCGCGCCAGCTGTTCGATCTCGCCCATGCCGGCGTGGCGCATCACCGCGCGGCGCAGCGCGTCGTTCATCACCAGGAATTCCATGATCGTGGTGCGGCCCAGGTAGCCGGTCGGCGCGATCGCCGAGGGCCGCGGGCGGAACAGGAAAATGTCGCCCTCGGGCTGCAGCCGGCGCAGTTCGAACTTCTCGATCTCCTCCGGCGAGGCCGCATAGCGCTCGGCATGGGTCGGCTCCAGCCGCCGCACCAGGCGCTGCGCCAGGATGCCGTTGATGGTGGAGGTCAGCAGATAGTCCTCCACGCCCATGTCGAGCAGGCGGGTGATGCCGCCGGCGGCGTTGTTGGTATGCAGGGTGGACAGCACCAGGTGGCCGGTCAGCGCCGACTGGATCGCGATGCGCGCGGTTTCCAGGTCGCGCATTTCGCCGATCATGATGATGTCCGGGTCCTGGCGCACGATGCTGCGCAGCGCATGCGAGAAATCCAGCCCGATCTGCGGCTTGGCCTGGATCTGGTTGATGCCCTCGATCTGGTATTCGACCGGATCCTCGACGGTGATGATCTTGACGTCGGCGGTATTGAGCTGGCTCAGCGCGGTGTACAGCGTGGTGGTCTTGCCCGATCCGGTGGGGCCGGTGACCAGCAGGATCCCGTGCGGCTGCTCCAGCACCTTGCGGAACTGCGGCAGGAACGCGTCGGTGAAGCCGAGCCGGTGGAAGTCGAACACCACCGTCTCGCGGTCGAGCAGGCGCATCACCACGCTCTCGCCGTGCGCGGTGGGCACGGTGCTCACGCGCAGGTCCAGTTCCTTGCCCTGCACGCGCAGCATGATGCGTCCGTCCTGCGGCAGGCGGCGTTCGGCGATGTTGAGCTTGGCCATGATCTTGACCCGGCTGATCACCGCCGCGGTCAGGTTGGCCGGCGGGCTTTCGCCGTCGATCAGCACGCCGTCGACGCGGTAGCGCACCTTCAGCCGGTTCTCGAACGGCTCGATGTGGATGTCCGAGGCGCGCAGTTCCACCGCGCGCTGGATCACCAGGTTCACCAGCCGGATCACCGGCGCTTCCGAGGCCAGGTCGCGCAGGTGCTCGATGTCGTCGGCCGCCGTGCTGTCGCCGTCGGCGGTCTCCACGATCGCGCCCATCGCGCTGCGGCCCTGGCCGAACCAGCGCTCGATCAGGTCGTCGATCTCCGAGCGCAGGCCGACCCGCGGCAGCACCTGGAAACCGGTGGCCAGGCGCACCGCATCGGCGGCATAGGCCTCGTGCGGGTCGGACATCCACAGTTCCAGCACGCCGTCGCGCTCGCCCAGCGGGCACACGTGGAATTGCTTGAGGAAGCGCAGCGACAGCGGCTGCGCCTCGGGCAGGTGCTCCGGCGCGGTGGCCGGCAATTGCTTGGCGTCGAGCAGCGGCAGGCCCAGCACTTCGGCGCTGACCTCGGCATGGTCGCGTTCGGAGACCAGTCCCAGCCGCGCCAGCAGCGACAGCAGGCCGCCGCCGGATTCGCGCTGCAACTGGCGCGCGCGCAGCAGGTCGCCCTCCTTGAGCCGGCCCTTGGCCAGCAACGCATCGACGATGCGCGCCTCGGGCGTATCGACAGCGGCAGCAGTGTCCTTGACGAGCGCGTTCACACAATCCCTCCAGAGCGTGCGGCGACTTTAGCAGTTCGGCGCGACCTGCCGCCCGCCCGCGCCGCATCGGCCCGCCGCACTGTCTACGACGCCGTGGCGGCACGGCACGCCGTCATTGGCGTGACATACGCGGCGCGCAGCATCGCGCGTTGCGGCGCGGTGTGCACGGCGCGCGCGGCACCGGCGTTGCAGCGCACAAGCGCAACGGACAGTGGCGCACGCTTGCGCAGCGGCCGCTGCGCCGGCAACGGCAGCGACCGGCGCGCTCGAGGTTTTCAGCTCCAAAACGCAGGAAACCCGGCCGGAGCCGGGTTTCCTGGGTCACTCCGGCGCCGTTGCCGGCGCCGTCCAGCGCACGCTTACTGGCGCGCGACCAGGCTGACGCCGCTATAGCTCGAGGTGCCGACCAGCTTGACGTAGTAGGTGCCGGCCTGCGGCGCGGTGAAGCGCACCGTCTCGTTGTTGCCCGGACGCGCCGACTTGGCGTCGTAGCTGGTGGTGCTGGGCTCCTTGTCGAAGCTCACGTACAGCGACACGTTGCCGCTGCCGCCGTAGGTGAGGAAGCTCAGCACCGCACCGGCCTCGGCCTCGAAGCTGTACAGCACTTCGTTGCCTGCCGCACCGGTCAACCCGGCCACCGCCACCTTGTTGGTCAGCGCGGTCGCCGGCGGCGCGCACTCTTCGGTCTGCGGGTCGCACGGCACTTCCAGCGCCTTGTCCAGCGCGGCCTTGGCATCGACGATGCCGGTACCGATCGGGGTGCTGGTCGGGATCGACACCGGGAACGGACGCGCGGTCTGCTTGAGCAGGGTTTCCAGCGCGGCCGGGGTCAGCGGCGCGTTGCCGGCGGCGATCACCGCGCTCTGCACCAGGGCCGCCACCGCCGCCACGTGCGGCGAGGCCATCGAGGTGCCGCCCATGCCCATGTAGGTGTAGTTGCCCGAGGTCGGCGTGGTCGCACCGGTATAGCCGTTCTGCCAGACGAAGCCGCCCGGGTTGCCGTCGACGCTGCCGCCGCCGCCCGGACCGGACAGGTCCACCGCCGCGCCATAGTTGGAGTAGTAGGCGATGCCGCCGGTGATGCGCGTCGCGCCGACCGCGATCACGTTGGCGCAGCTGGCCGGACGGAAGTTGGCCGCATTGCCGGCGCTGTTGCCGGCCGCCACCACCACCGTGGTGCCGCGCGCCACCGCGCCGTTGATCGCATCCTGGTACAGCGTGTCGCAGGTGCCGCTGCCGCCCAGGCTCATGTTGATGACCTCGGCCGGATTGGCGTTGGCCGGCACGCCGGCGACGGTGCCGCCGGAGGCCCAGGTGATCGCGTCGGCGATGTCGGACAGGTAGCCGCCGCACTTGCCGAGCACGCGCACCGGCAGCACCGTGGCGTTCGGCGCGACGCCGGCCATGCCGACACCGTTGTTGGTGGCCTCGGCGACGGTGCCGGCGACATGGCTGCCGTGCCAGGAGCTGTCCTCGGCGAGCGAGCCCGCATAGCACTCGTTGTCGTTCTCGACCCAGTCGCCGTAGTCCAGCGCGCCCGGCACGCGCGCGTCGGTCGGACGCCGCGAGGTCTCCGCATCGGAGATGAAGTCGTAGCCCTGCAGCAGGTTCACCGCCACGTCCGGATGGTTCGGCAGGATGCCGGTATCCAGCACCGCGACGACCACGCCGTCGCCCTTGGACACGTCCCAGGCGGCCGGCGAGTTGATGCCGCCGGTGGCGCTGCTCAGGTGCCACTGGTACTGCGCGTACAGCGGGTCGTTGGGCACCAGCTGCGGCTGCTCCAGCGTCGCCTTGGGCAGCTCGGTGCGCTGCAGCTTGACGTCCACCTGCGCGTACTTGACCGCCGGGTCGGCGGCGATTTCCGCCACCACCTTGTCCACGTCGGCCTTGCTCAGCTTGCCCGACAGGCGGATCAGGTCGGCGCCCACGCCCAGGGTACGCACGTATTCGGCGCGCACGCTGGCGGCCGCGGCACGCGAGATGCCGTTGCTGCCGCCCAGGCTGGCGCGGGTCACGGCCGACTGCACCGCCGACAGCTTGGCGCTGCGGTCGCTGGCGGCGGCGCTGCCGGTGTTGTAGCGCACCACGATGCGGCTGGAAGTCTGCGCGTCGGCCGGCGCGGCCTTGGCCGGTTGCTTGACCGGCAGCGACGCGGCACCGGCCGCGAATGCGCTCGAGGCCCCCAGCGACATCGCCAGCATGGCGGCGGCGATGGCATTGATACGGAGATTTTGCTTGTCGATCACGTTGACGTCCTCTTCAAAGTTTCGTGGATCAGGCGACTGTTGCGGCCGTAAAAAAGCTCCTTTTTCCCGAATCCGTTGGCCGGCCCAGCCAAGGTCCTTAGGTCTGCCCCCTCAGGCCATTGCGTGGGCGGACGGCGGCACGCGCCGCCGTCCGCGATGGCTCACCAGCCGAAGCCGGCGCCGATGCCGACCGAGCTGTCGTCGCCGCTGAACGCGCCGCCGATGGTCAGCGTGGCGCGCTCGCTGAAGGCGCGCTGGTAGCCCACCGACAGCGCCGACTCGCCGTTCTGGAAACCGACGCCGGCACCGACCCGGTTCTGGGTGCGGATGCCCGCCGCGCTGGTGGCCATGTTGAGCATCGCCGCGCTCATCGCGCCCTGCCGGTCGATGCGGCGGTCCTGGTCGCGCAACCGCGCATCGACGTCGCCGCGCAGCACGTCGAAGCTGTCGGCCATCGTGTTGAAGCGCGTGTCGGTGTACGACTTGGCGGTGGCGACGCCGCTGTCGAGCTGGCTCTTGTTGACCGCATCGGTAGCCTGGGTGCCGGCGGCAACGTTGGCGACCTGGCGCTCGTTGCCGGCGCTGCCCACCGACACCGTGTTGGCGCGGTCGGCGACCGAGCCCTGGCCCAGCGCGACCGCCCCCTGCGCCGTGGCGCTGGCGCCCTGGCCGAGCGCGGTGCCCGAGGCGGCGGTGACGCTGGCGCCCTCGCCCATCGCCACCGCATTGGTCGCCACCGCGGCGATGTGGCTGTTGGCGCCCACCGCGGTGCTGCCGTCGGCGTTGACCTTGGCGTTGCTGCCGATCGCGGTGTCGTTGGGGCCGTGCGCATAGGCGCTGCCGCCGATCGCGGTCCCGGTGACGTCGTTGGCGCGCGCCGCGGTGCCGACCGCCGTCGCGCTCGTCCCCGCATCGGCCACGGCCGTCTCGCCGACCTGCGCGGTGGACGCGGTGCCGGACACGGTCGCCGACTCGGACACCGCCTGCGCGCTGGCCACGGTCGACTCCGGCTCGGCCACCGACGCCACGCTGGCGACACGCGCATTGCGTGCCACGCTGGCGGTACCGCCACTGCGCGCATCCAGTTCGCTGACCTTGCCGTCCAGCGCCGCCAGCGCATCGCCGACGTTGCTGTAGCTGGCGCCCTGGATCACGTAGGTCGGCGCCACGAACAGGCCTTGCGCGCCGAGTCCGGCGCCGCCGCCGAGGAACGTGGCCATGTTGCTCAGCGACTGGTACAGCTGACTGCCGTTGATCGCCTCGGTGCTGCCGGCGGCGATGCTGCCCGCGGTCAGATTGACGATGCGCCGCGTGGCCGGGCCGCCGCGGCCGTTGCCGCTGCCCAGCGACACCGTGTCGGCCTCGTAGACGCGCGAACCGGCGCCGAGCGCGACCGCATTGTCGGCCGACACGCCGGCATTGGCGCCGATCGCCACGCCGTTGCTGCCGCTGTTGCGGACGAAGCTGTTGTAGCCCAGCGCCACGCCGTTCTCGCCGATCGCATTGGTCTGCAGGCCGACGGCGGTGCTGCGCGCACCGCTGGCCGAACTGCTGGCGCCCGACGCGGTCGCGCCGGCGCCGCTGGCGAGGCTGTCCACGCCCAGCGCGGTGCTGCGCAGGCCGCTGGCCGTGGCGCCCGCCCCGGCCGCGGTGCTGTTGACGCCGCTGGCGCTGGCCACGCCGCTGCCCGAGCTCTGGAAGTTGGCGCTGGTTTCGCCGGCCGCCGCCGCCACCGCATCGAGCTGCGTCTTGTTCACCGCATCGGTGGCGTTGATCGCCGCGCCGACGTTGGTGATGCGACGCGTGGCCGGCGCGCTGACGCCGTTGCCGCCGCCCACCGACACCACGTTGGCCTCGCTGGCGCGCGAACCGGCGCCCAGCGCGACGCTGTTGCTGCCGCTGGCCCAGGCGCTGGTGCCCAGCGCGGTGGCGTTGATGCCGCTGTAGGCGTAGGCATCCTGGCCGATCGCGGTGCCGCCCTGCGCGGTGGCCCAGGCGAACTGGCCCACCGCGGTGGTCTGCGCCGCGGTGGCCCAGGCCGACGCGCCGAGCGCGGTCGCATCCTCGCCGGTGGCGCGCGAGCTGTAGCCCAGCGCCGACGCATACGCGCCGGACGCGGTGCTGCCCCAGCCCAGCGCCGAGGCGTAGTCGCCCGCCGCCTCGGCGCCGTAGCCGAAGGCGCTGGTGCGGGTGCCGCTGGCGCTGCTGAACGCACCGACCGCGGTGCTGTAGTCGGTCGTGGCTTCGGCCTTGTAGCCGTTGGCGGTGGACTGCAGGCCGGCGGCCGTGGCGCCGGCGCCGCTGGCGCTGCTGAATGCGGCGGTGGCCTGCGCGCCCGCACCGAGCGCGGTGGCGCCGACGTCGCTGGCGGTGGTGGTGCCGTCGAGCAGCACGTTGCCGGCGTCGTCGGTGTAGTACAGCGAACCGCCGATCGCGGTGCTGGACTCGCCGGTGGCGGTGGCGTTGTAGCCGGACGCGGTGGCGTACTGCGCGCCGGCCAGCGCGCCGCTGCCGAACGCCGAGGCGCCGGTGCCGAAGGCGTTGGACGCCTCGCCGGCGGCGGTGGCGTAATTGCCTTCGACATAGCTGCCGACATCGTCGGCCGGCTCTGCGCCGCCGCTGGCCTTGAACTGCTTGCCGGTGGCATCGGCGGACTGCTTGACCGCATCCAGCTGCGCGACGTTGACCGCATCGGTGGCTTCGGTACCGGCGGCGACGTTGGCGATCTGCCGCTCGCTGCCGACGCTGCCCACCGACACGGTGTTGTCGCGGTCGGCCTCGGACAGCGCGCCCAGCGCCACGCTGTTGCTGGCGGACGCATAGGCGCCGTAGCCGAAGGCGCTGGAATCGGCGGCGCTGGCGTAGGCCAGGCTGCCGATGGCGGTGCTGAAGTCGGCGGTGGCGCCGGCGCCGGCGCCGAACGCCGACGAATTGGCACCGGAGGCTTCGGCCGGAATCAGCCCGAAGAACGAGGTGCCGCCGACCGCGACGCTCTCCTCGCCGGATGCCACGCTGTACTCGCCCACCGCCACGCTGCTGGTGCCGGAGGCGGTGGAGGCGACGCCGACCGCGGTGCCGTAGTCGCCAGCGGCGAGCGCGCCATAGCCCAGCGCCGAGGACAGGTAGCCGCTGGCTTCGCTGTAGCCGCCGAGCGCGGTGGCGCCGATGTTCGAGGCACTGCTGCGGAAACCGGTGGCCGTGGCCTGGTTGTCCGACGCCACCGCCTCGCTGCCGGTGGCAGTGGAGTAGGTACCGCTGGCCTGCGCACCGGCACCGCTGGCGCTGGCACCGATCTCGCTGGCCAGCGCACCGTTGCCGATGGCGATGCTGTCCTGGCCCAGCGCCTGGCTGTCGCTGCCGAGCGCGACCGCATCGCTGCCGCTGGACACCGCGTTGAAGCCGATCGCGGTGGCCCCGGCCGCCAGCGCGTTGGCGCCGCCGCCCAGCGCGGTGCTGCCGTCGCCGATCGCATTGGCCGCCTCGCCGGCGGCCAGCGCATTGTCGCCTTCGACATAGGCGCCGGCATCGCTGGCGTCGCTGCCGCTGGCCTGGAAGTACTTGCTGGTGGTTTCCGCCGCCTGCTTGACCGCATCGAGCTGGGCGACGTTGACCGCGTCGGTGGCTTCGGTGCCGGCGGCGACGTTGGTGATCTGGCGCTCGTTGCCGGCGCTGCCCACCGACACGCTGTAGGCGCGATCGGCCACCGAGCCTGCGCCCAGCGCCACGGCGTTGGAGGCGGTCGCCTCGCTGCCGGCGCCGATCGCCACCGCGCTTTCCGCATCGGCCAGGCTGTTGGTGCCCAGGGCGATCGTGTTGACCTGATTGCCCAGCGCCTGGAAGCCCATCGCCACGCTGTAGTTGCCGTAGCCGAACGCGCCGCGGCCCACCGCGGTGGCGCTGAGGCCCGGTGCCCAGCTGTTGAAGCCGATCGAGGTGGCGCCGCTGCCGCTGGCCCACGCACCGGTGCCGAACGCCGAGGCATTGGTGCCGGTCGCCCACGCCGAGGCGCCGAACGCCGAGGCGCCGTCGGCGGTGGCCCAGGCATAGGCACCGCTGGCGCTGGCGTCGTCGCCGCTGGCCCAGGCGTTGTCGCCCTGCGCCAGGCTGTAGCTGCCGGTCGCACGCGCCTTGTAGCCGCCGGCGGTGCTGTGGTCGCCGGTGGCCTGCGCGCCGTAGCCGGTGGCGGTCGCCAGCGCACCGGTGGCCTGTGCGCCGGCACCGATGGCGGTGGCATTCTCGCCGGCGTTGGCGCCGATCAGTTGCGCGTTGCCGTCGGCATCGGTGATCGGCTGGTTGTACTGGTCGAAGGCCTGGCCCTGGCCGCCGATCGCGGTGCTGCCGGTACCGCCGGCGGTGCTGCCGTTGCCGAGCGCGACCGCGTCGCTGCCGATCGCGGCGGCGCCGCTGCCGTACGCGGCCGCGCCGTTGCCGTAGGCGTTGGCCGCATCGCCTGCCGCGACCGCGCCCTCGCCATCGGCGTAGGCGCCGACCGTACCGCTGCCGCTGCTGGTGAAGAATTTGGCGGTGGTCTCGGCGGTCTGCTTCACCGCGTCCAGCTGCGCCACGTTGACCGCGTCGGTGGCCTGGCTGCCGGCGGCGACGTTGGCGATCTGCCGTTCGCTGCCCACATCGCCGACCGATACCGTGTTGGCGCGGCGCGCGACCGAGTTGGAACCCAGCGCCACGCTGTCGGCGGCGAGCGCGGTGCTGTAGTAGCCGATCGCGGTGCTGTTGGCGCCGCTGGCCCAGGACTCGGCGCCGAGCGCCGTGGCGAACGCGCCCGGCGCATAGGCGAAGTAGCCCAGCGCGGTGCTTTCCAGGCCGGAGGCCTCGCTGAGGCTGCCGCTGGCGAGGCTGTAGTCGCCCGAGGCGATCGCGCCGGCGCCGAACGCCGCCGCGCTCTCGCCGCTGGCCTGGGTCTGCACGAACAGGCCCAGGCCCGGGATCAGGTCGGCCGGGCCGCCGACGGCGACGCTGCTGGCGCCGGTCGCCGCGCTCTGCGTGCCGACCGCGGTGGCGTAGTCGCCGGTGGCGTTGGCCACCGCGCCGAAGGCCGAGGCCTGCGCGCCGCTGGCGTAGGCGCCCACGCCCACCGCCGAGGCGGCGAAGCCGCCGGCATCGGCGCTGGCGCCCAGCGCGGTGCCGCCGACGCCGGCGCTGGTCGCGCCGGTGTCCACCGCCACCCCGCCGTTGGTGATCAGCGGGTCGCCGTTCTCGTCGACCGCCACACCGCCCACGGCCACCGCCGCCGGGCCGGTGGCCTGCGCGTTGGTGCCGAACGCGGCGCTGTTCTGCCCCGCCGCGACCGCGCCGCTGCCCACCGCGGTGGCGCCGCTGCTCAGCGCATCGGCGCCGCCGCCGAGCGCGGTGCTGCCGTTGCCGATGGCATTGGCCGCCTCGCCCGCGGCCAGCGCATCGTCGCCTTCGACATAGGCGCCGGCGTCGCTGTTGCCGGCGCTGGCCTGCAGGTACTTGCCCGCCGCCTGCAGCTGCGCGACGTTGACCGCGTCGGTGGCCTCGGTACCGGCGGCGACGCTGGTGATCTGCCGGGTCAGGCCGCTGGCCACGTCGCCGACCGAGACGCTGTTGTCGCGGTCCGCGTAGGAATACGCGCCGAGCGCGACCGCGCTGGATGCGGAACGGTTCTGCGCGTCCTCGAGCCAGCTGCTGACCCGCGCGCCGTAGCCGATCGCGGTCGCGTCGGTGCCGTTGGCCGCGCTGTTGGCGCCGATCGCGGTGCTGCTGTCGTGGAACATCGAGGTCACCGCATCGGCGCCGAGGGCCACGCTGTTGGCGGTCCACGCGGTGGACGCCTGGCCGATCGCCACTCCGCCCTCGCCCGCGGACAGCGCATGGGCGCCGAGCGAGACGGTGTGCGGCGCGAACGAACCGGCGCTGTGGCCGATCGCCACCGAGTCGGCGGTACCGTTCTCCAGGTTCGGGAACACGTTGGCGTTGTAGCCCAGCGCGATCGCGTAGTCACCCTGGCTCTGCGCGCCCGCGCCCAGGGCGACGCCGCCGACGCCGGTCGCCGCGGCAATGCCGACGCTGTTGCCGGCACTTTCGGCGGCGGTACTGACGCCGCCGATGGCGACGCTGTCGGTGCCGCTGGCCAGGGCATTCATGCCCATCGCCACGGTACTGGTCGCGGTCGCCCGCGCGCCGATGCCGGTCGCGGTGGCGTAGTCGCCCGCGGCGCGCGAGCCGTAGCCCACTGCCGTGCCCAGCGCGCCGGACACTTCGGACAGGCCGCCGACCGCGGTGGCGCCGTCCTGGAAGGTCTGCGCGTGGTAGCCCAGCGCGGTGCTCTGCACGCCGCTGGCGGAACTGCCGGTGCCGACCGCGGTGCTCAGCGGATCCAGCGCCTGCGCGCCGCCGCCGACCGCCGTGGACGCGGTGCCCAGCGCCTGCGTGGTCTGCTCGCGGCTGCCGACGATGAAGCCGTTCTCGTCGTATTCGTACACGGTGGCGACGCCGCCGATCGCGGTCGCCGACTCGCCGTCAGCGGTGGCGTTGGCGCCAAGCGCGCTGGCGTTCTGGCCGTTGGCCACCGCGCCGCTGCCGATCGCGGACGCCGCGGTGCCGCCGGCGAAGCTGCTGGAGCCCAGCGCGGTGGCGTAGTCGCCGTCGGCCAGCGCGTTGGAACCGGAGGCGGTGGCCTCCTCGCCCTGCGCCAGCGCGCTGCCTTCGCCGTTGGCGGAGAACAGGCGCGCGGTGGTGTCGGCGACGTTGGCGACCGCATCGAGCTGGTCCAGGTTCACCGCATCGGTGCCCTCGGTACCGGCGGCGACGTTGGCGATCTGGCGCTCGTTGCCGGCGCTGCCGACCGAGACCGTGTCGGCGCGATCGGCAGTGGAGCCCTGGCCCAGCGCGACGCTGCCGGCGGCCGCGGCCTTGGCGCCGTAGCCCAGCGCGGTGGAGTCCTCGGCCTGCGCCCAGGAGGCGCCGCCGAGCGCGGTGCTGGAGTCGCCGTCGGCCGAACTCAGCCAGCCGATCGAGGTGGAGAACGCGCCGTTGGCCCAGGCGCCGGCGCCGAACGCCGAACCGCCTTCGCCCTGCGCTTCGGTGGCGAAAAAGCCGAGCACGCTGCCGCCGACCGCGGTGCTGGATTCGCCGCTGGCCAGGCTCGACTCGCCCACCGCCACGGCGCTGCCGCCGCTGGCGTTGGCGCCGTAACCGAACGCGGAGGCGAAATCGCCGCCGGCCTGGCTGAAGCCGCCGTTCGCGGTGCTGGCGAGGCCGCCGGCCTCGGCGGAGAAACCGGTGGCCGTGCTCTGCACGCCGTCGGCGCGCGCGGCGGTGCCGAGCGCGGTGGAGAACGCACCGTTGCCCTGCGCACCGGCGCCGAACGCGCTGGCGCCCTGCGCCGCGGCGCTGGTGGTGCCTTCCAGCAGCACCTCGCCGTTCTCGTCGACGATCGACAGCGCACCGCCGACCGCGGTCGCCGAAGCGCCCGTCGCGGTCGCGTTGCTGCCCACCGCGGTGGCATTGCCGCCCACGCTGGTGGCGCCGCTGCCCAGCGCGCTGCTGCCGTTGCCGATCGCATTGGCGGCTTCGCCGGCGGCCAGTGCGTTGTCGCCTTCCACGTAGGCGCCGGCATCGCTGTCGGCGCTGCCGCTGGACTGGAAATACTTGGCGGTGGTGTCGGCGGTCTGCTTCACCGCGTCGAGCTGGGCCACGTTGACCGCATCGGTGGCTTCGCTGCCGGCGGCGACGTTGGTGATCTGGCGTTCGCCGCCGGCCTTGCCGACCGACACGCTGTTGTCGCGATCGGCGAGCGCATCGGCGCCCAGCGCCACGCTGTTCTCGCCCTGCGCCACGGCGGCATTGCCGAGCGCGGTGCTGTTGTAGCCGGTCGCGGTGGCGAAGCCGCCGACCGCGGTCGCGAAGTCGGCATCGGCGGTGGCGCCCAGGCCGACCGCCGCGGTGGCGGTGCCATTGGCGACGCTTTCGGCGCCGAGCGCGGTCGCGCCGATGCCGCTGGCGGTGCTGTAGTAGCCGAGGGCAGTGGATTCCAGGCCGTTCGCTTCGCTGAGCGCGCCGCTGGCCACGCTGCCATCGCCGCTGGCGTTGCTGGCCGCGCCGGTGGCGGTGCTCTGTTCGCCGCTGGCGTTGCTTTCGGCGCCGACCGCGGTGGCGTAGTCGCCGCTCGCGCTGGCGCCGTCGCCGATCTGCAGCGCCTGCGCCTGTGCGGCCGAGGGCAGCACGGATCCGCCGGCGCCCAGCGCCATGGCGATCGCGGCCGACAAGGCCAGGCCCTGCGCGCGCCCAGCCCTGCCTTCGCGAACGAGCTGGCCGCGGGAATCGCCGCTGGCCAGTTCCGAGGCCACGGTCCACATCCCCAACGCCTTGTTCCAGACCTTGCGATAAATCCGATTCATCGAGTACTGCTCCTCAATAGGCTGGTTTTTGGTCAAAAAGCCACCCTCGCCCGGCATTCCAGCCGGCCGACCCCCTGTCGGTATATGCGCCGCATCCCTGACTCGCAGCGCGACAGGCTGGCGCCTGTCGCTGCCCGTCTGCCTTGATGAACCAAGACGAAATGCGGAACTGTCTGGAGTGTTAACCCCGTATCTTGAGTACGTCAAGTTTTTGACTAAAAACGGCACGAGAAGGGATGGAGATCTCGGATTTACAACTTAATTGTTAATATTTCGATAAATTTCAATCAAAACAAGACATTCCGCCAAATTCTCGGCACGGCACTTGCCATGCGTTGACATTGGGCCGGCGCGGCATTCGCTGTTGCGCCAAGGGTTTGACGCGAATCGGGGTGATGGCGGAGAAGGCTTGCCGCTGGCCCGAGGGCGAGGGCCGTGTTCCGCCGTGCACAAGCGCAACTGCGCAGAATGCAGCCGTTGGCCGGCAGCGGAAGGCCGCGGTCAGTCCGCCGCCGAGGGGGGCGAAACGAGGTTTTCTTCAGCCGGTTTCAGGCTGCAGCGGCCTGGCCGCCACTCGGCGATACGAGACACGGCTCTGACGGTGCGCCGAGGCTGCGCCCGTACCCTCATCCGCCCCTGCGGGGCACCTTCTCCCGTGGGGAGAAGGGAACAGCCAAGCGCGCGCATAGCCCCTCTCCCACCGGGAGAGGGGTTGGGGTGAGGGTACGGCGCGAAGCGACTCGCGGAGTTGGATGCACGAGGCTGCGCCCGGACCCTCATCCGCCCCTGCGGGGCACCTTCCCCCGAAAAGGGGGCCATGGTCCCGACGGGAGAAGGGAACGGCCGCGGTGTGCTTTAGCCCCTCTCCCACCGGGAGAGGGGTTGGGGTGAGGGTCCGGCGCGAAGCGTCTCGCAGCGTTTGGGAGCACGAGGCTACGCCCGCACCCTCATCCGCCCCTTCGGGGCACCTTCTCCCTTCGGGGCCATGGTCCCGAAGGGAGAAGGAAACAGCCGAGCACGCATAGCCCCTCTCCCACCGGGAGAGGGGTTGGGGTGAGGGTACGGCGCGAAGCGGCTCACGGAGTTGGGCGCACGAGGCTTGCGCACGTACCCTCATCCGGCCCTGCGGGCCACCTTCTCCCGGTGGGAGAAGGAACAGCCGCTGAGTGCATAGCGCTCTGCACCGGGCCGGCGCAGGGCGTGCTCGCCTGCACCATGCCGCCGCGCCCGCCGACGGCGGACGCGGCAGGTGGGCGCTCTCAGCCCACCCACACCCGCGCGTTGCGGAACATGCGCAGCCACGGCGAAGCGTCCACCCAGCCCTCGGGATGCCAGCTGAGGTTGAGCGCGCGCGGGGTGCGCTCGGGATGCGGCATCAGGATCGTCACCCGGCCGTCGTCGCTGGTCAGGCCGGTGATGCCGTCGGGCGAGCCGTTCGGGTTCAGCGGATAGCGCTGTGCGACCTCGCCGTTGCCGTCGACGAAACGCAGCGCCACGCGCGCGGCGGCCTGGTCCACGGCATTGTCGAACTCGGCGCGGCCTTCGCCGTGCGCCACCGCCACCGGGATCCGCGAGCCGGCCATGCCGCGCAGGAAGATCGACGGCGACTCCACCACTTCCAGCAAGCTGGTACGCGCCTCGAACTGCTCGCTGCGGTTGCGCAGGAAGCGCGGCCAGTGTTCGGCGCCGGGAATGATGTCCTTGAGCTGGCTGAGCATCTGGCAGCCGTTGCACACGCCCAGCGCGAAGGTGTCGGGGCGTGCGAAGAACGCCGCGAACGCATCGCGCAGCGCGGGCCGCTCCAGGATCGAGGTGGCCCAGCCGCGGCCGGCGCCGAGCACGTCGCCGTAGCTGAAGCCGCCGCAGGCCGCCAGCCCGACGAACTCGGCCAGGTCCACGCGGCCGGCGATCAGGTCGCTCATGTGCACGTCGAAGGCGCGGAAGCCTGCCTGCTCGAACGCGTTGGCCATCTCGATCTGGCCGTTGACGCCCTGCTCGCGCAGGATCGCCACCTTGGGCCGCTGCCCGCTGGCGACGAACGGCGCTCCCACATCCTCGGCCGGGTCGAACGCCAGCTTCGGCTTCAGGCCGGGCGCGGCGAAATCGCGCGCCACCGCGCGTTCCTCGTCGGCGCTGTCGGGGTTGTCGCGCAGCTTCTGCATGGCGTGGCTCACCGACCACCACGCATCGAACAGCTCTTCCCAGCGCCACTCGACCAGGGTCTTGCCGGCCAGGCCCACGCGCACCACCGCGGCGGTACTGGGACGGGCGATGCGCTGCGCGCACTCGGTCAGCGCATGCCGCTCGATCAGATCGGCGAACGCGGCGCGGTCCTCGTTGGCGACCTGCACCACCGCGCCCAGTTCCTCGTTGAACAGGCTGCGGAACGGATCGTCGCCCCAGGCATCGAGGTTGATCTCCAGGCCCTGGCGCGAGGCGAACGCCATCTCGCACAGGGTGGCGAAGGCGCCGCCGTCGCTGCGGTCGTGGTAGGCCAGCAGCAAGCCGGACTCGCGCGCATCGCGGATCAGTTCGAAGAACGCGCGCAGGCGCTGCGCATCGTCCAGGTCCGGCACCGCGCCGCCGAATGCCGGCAAGCCGCCCTCGGCATGCACCTGCGCCAGCACCGACCCGCCCAGGCGCTGCTTGCCGCCGCCCAGCCCGATCAGCCACAGCTCGCTCTCCGCCTCGCGCGCCAGCAACGGCGTCAGCTGCGCGCGCGCGTCGGCTACCGGGGCGAACGCGGAGACGATCAGGGAGACGGGGGAAACGCTCTTGTGCGTTGCGCCGGGACTGGAGAATGGGGAATCGGGAATGGCAGAAGCGGCGGCACCGGTCGCGGAAGCGTCGTGCTCTTCCCGATTCCCGATTCCCAACTCCCGATTCCCAGCCACATTCCACTGCGCCTGCATCGACAACGAATCCTTGCCGACCGGAATGCTCAGGTCCAGCTGCGGGCACAGTTCCATGCCCACCGCCTTGACCGCGGCGTACAGCCGCGCGTCCTCGCCGGCGTGGTTGGCCGCGGCCATCCAGTTCGCCGACAGCTTGACCTGGTCCAGCGCCTCGACCGGCGCGGCGCACAGGTTGGTGATCGCCTCGCCGACCGCCATGCGCGCCGCCGCGGCGGCATCGAGCAGCGCCAGCGGGGTGCGTTCGCCGATCGCCATCGCTTCGCCGGCGTAGGTATCGAACCCGGCCAGGGTGATCGCGCAATCGGCCAGCGGCAGCTGCCACGGACCGATCATCTGCTCGCGCGCGGTCAGGCCGCCGACACTGCGGTCGCCGATCGTGACCAGGAAACTCTTCGCCGCCACCGCCGGATGCGCCAGCACGCGCAACCCGGCCTCGCGCAGGTCCAGCGTGTCGGTATCCAGCTCCGGCCAGCGCGGCGCCGGCGGCTGCCGCGCATCGCGGTGCATCTTCGGCGGCTTGCCGAACAGCACGTCCATCGGCAGGTCGATTGGATGCTGGGAATGGGGAATGGGGAATGGGGAATGGGTAGAAGCGGGATGGGCTGGCTTTTCACCATTCCCGATTCCCGATTCTCCATTCCCGCCGTCGAAGACGCCATAGCCCACGATGAGCCGTTCCTCGGCGGTCGCCACGCCGACCGCGGCGAACGGACAACGCTCGCGTTCGCAGATCGCGGCGAATTCGGCCAGGCGCGCCTGCGGCACGCCGAGCACGTAGCGTTCCTGCGATTCGTTGCACCACAGCTGCATCGGCGACAGCGACGGGTCGTCGCTGGGCACGCGGTCCAGGTCGACGATGCCGCCCACGCCCGAGTCGTGCAGCAACTCGGGAATGGCGTTGGACAGGCCGCCGGCGCCGACGTCGTGGAACCAGCGGATCGGATTGTCCGCGCCCAGCGCCACGCAGCGGTCGATGACCTCCTGCACGCGCCGCTCCATCTCCGGGTTGTCGCGCTGCACGCTGGCGAAATCCAGGTCCTCGGCGCTGTCGCCGGAGGCCACCGAACTGGCCGCGCCGCCGCCCAGGCCGATCAGCATCGCCGGGCCGCCGAGCACGATCACCGCATCGCCCGGCTGCAGGCGGATCTTCTCGACCTGGATGCGGTCGATCGCGCCGAGGCCGCCGGCGAGCATGATCGGCTTGTCGTAGGCGCGGGTCAGGTCCTGCGCCTCGGGCAGCTCGAAGCTGCGGAAATAGCCGAGCAGGTTGGGCCGGCCGAATTCGTTGTTGAACGCGGCACCGCCGAGCGGGGCCTCGAGCATGATCTCCAGCGCCGGGGCCATGCGCGGGTTCAACGGGCGCTCGGCTTCCCACGGCTGCGGCAGGGTCGGGATGCGCAGGTGCGAGACGCTGAAGCCGGTCAGGCCGGCCTTGGGCTTGCCGCCGCGGCCGGTGGCGCCCTCGTCGCGGATCTCGCCGCCGGCGCCGGTGGAGGCGCCCGGGAACGGCGCGATCGCGGTCGGGTGGTTGTGGGTCTCGACCTTGATGCAGAACGCCGACGGGGTCACCGCCTCGCTGCGGTATTCGCCGCTGGCCGGGTCCGGGCGGTAGCGCGCGGCCCGATGCCCTTCCACCACCGCCGCATTGTCGCTGTACGCGCTGAGCGTGTGCTGCGGGGTCTGCTGGTGGGTGTGCTTGATCATCCGGAACAGCGAGCGGTCCTGCTCCTTGCCGTCGATGCTCCAGCTGGCGTTGAAGATCTTGTGCCGGCAGTGCTCGGAATTGGCCTGCGCGAACATCATCAGCTCGACGTCGGCCGGATCGCGGCCGAGCTCGCCGAAGCGCTGGCGCAGGTAGTCGATCTCGTCCTGCGCCAGGGCCAGGCCCAGCCGCGCGTTGGCCGCTTCCAGCTGGTCCAGCGCGATGCGCTCGACGTCGCCGCGCGCCGGCGCCTGGAACAGCGCCTGCGCCTGCGCCGCGCCGTCCAGCAGCGACTGGGTCATCGGGTCGTGCAGCAGCTTGGCCAGCGCCTGCTGGCTGGCGTCGTCCGGCCAGCCGGCCAGGTCCAGGCGGGTGCCGCGCTCCACGCGGCGGATCGCCAGGCCGGCGCCGCGCACCAGCTCGGTGGCCTTGCTCGACCACGGCGAGCGCGTGCCCAGCCGCGGCACCACGTAGCGCGAGCAGGTGCCGGCCTCGGCCGCGATCGGCGCGTCCTGCGCCTGCAGGATGCGCTGCGCGGCGGCGGTATCCACCGCGCCGTCGGCGTCGCTGTCGATGAAGTAGACGTGCCAGGCGCCGGCGATGCGCAGACCGGGAACGACGGATTGCAGGCGGGTTTCGAGCCGAGCGCGACGGAACGGCGAAAGGGCGGAAGCGCCCTCGAGGACGATCATGTCCGGGGAACCGTGTGAGGTAAACGGGCTGCGTAGTGTAGCCGGGACTCGGGACCGGGGACTCGGGACTCGCAAAAGCTGTTTTCGGCGACCGGGAAAATTCCCGGAAAATCAATAACTAACGCACACGACACGAATGCCCGCGGCAACGCTCACATGCCGGGGACGCGCGTTTGCGAATCCCCAATCCCGAAGGCCCAATCCCGGCCGCTTAGCGACCGCCCCCCGCCCGACCCGCCTCGGCCGCACGCTTGTCCAGCGCCTCGCGCAGCTGCGCCGGCGGCAGGTAGCCGCCGAGCTGGGTGCCGTCCGGAGCGAAGATCGCCGGGGTGCCGTTGACGCCCAGGCGCTGGCCCAGGTTGTACTGCATGGTCACCGGGTTCTTGCAGTTGGCCGCGCTCGGCACCTTGCCGTTGGCCTTGGCCTCGGTCAGCGCCTTCTTCTTGTCGGCCGCGCACCACACCGCGACCATGTCCTTGTAGTCCTGGCTGCCCAGGCCCATGCGCGGGAACGCCAGGTACTCCACCGCGATGCCCTGCTTGTTGAGCTCGGCGATCTGGCTGTGCAGCTTGCGGCAGTAGCCGCACTCGATGTCGGTGAACACGCTGATGGTGTACTTCGGGTTGGCCGGGGCGAACACGATGCGCTCGGTGCGCGGCGCGGACTCCAGCAGCTTGCGGCGGTAGTTCAGCAGGCCCTCGCTGGAGGCGAACTGCCTTTCCTGGATGTCGAACGGCTGCGCCTGGAACAGGTAGCGGCCATCGTCGGACACGTACAGCACCTGCCCGCCGACCACCACTTCGCGGAAACCCGGGAACGGCGCGGCGCCGATGAAGTCGGGCTTGAAGTTCGGATCCAGCTGCAGCAGCGCCGCACGCACGCGCTGGTCGCCCGGGGTGCCGGCGGGAGCGGCGGCCGGCTTGGCGGGGGCGGCGCCGGCACCGGTAGGCGAAGCCGGCTGCGCGCAGGCGGAAAGGGACGTGGCGCCCAGCAGCGCAAAAAGAGCAAAACGGAGCATTGGCTATCCATGAGGGCTGCGAATCGGCTGGATTGTCGCATACCGATTGGTCCGCTCCATGTAGACAGGCTGAGCCGGCCCTGGACGCGGCAAGCGCAAGCGGACGCGGGCACCGCCCGGGGCGCCTCAGCCGCGCGGATGGTGCTTGCTGTGCAGTTTCTGCAGGTGTTCGCGCGCCACCAGGGTGTAGATCTGGGTGGTGGACAGCGAGCTGTGCCCGAGCAGCATCTGCAGCGCGCGCAGGTCGGCGCCGCGGTTGAGCAGGTGGGTGGCGAAGCTGTGGCGCAGGCCGTGCGGGCTGACCGAGACCGGGTCGATGCCGGCCAGCGCCGCATAGCGCTTGACCAGGCCCCAGAACTGCTGCCGGCTCAGCGGACGCCGCGCCGCATCGATGAACATCGGCACGGTGCCATCGCTGGCCGGCACCGCCTGCCCCGCCGCCAGCGCCGGCCGCGCCGTGTCCAGGTAGCGCTGCAGCCAGTGCTGCGATTCCTCGCCCAGCGGCACCAGGCGTTCCTTGCTGCCCTTGCCGGTGACCCGCAGCACGCCCTGGCGCAGGTTCACCGCGTTCGCCGGCAGGTTCACCAGTTCGCTGACGCGCAGCCCCGCGGCATACATCAGCTCGAGCATGGCGCGGTCGCGCAGGCCGGCCGGGGCGGTGTCGTCCGGGGTCGCCAGCAGCGCGTCGATCTGGCTCTCGGCCAAGGCCTTGGGCAGGGAGCGCGGCAGCTTGGGCGGGTCCAGCAGCGCGGTCGGATCGTCGCCCCGCTCCCCGCGGCGCAGGCGCAAGGCGAAGAACGCGCGCAGCGACGACAGCCAGCGTGCGTTGCTGCGCTGCGAATAGCCCATGCGGGCACGCCAGGCCAGGTAGTCGAACAAGGCCTGGCGATCGGCGCCGGGCAGGCCGCCGCCGGCGCCGTCGCGCCAGCGCGCGAAGCCCTCCAGGTCGCGCCGGTAGCTGTCCAGGCTCTGCCGCGCCAGGCCCTGCTCGGCCCAGGCCGTGTCCAGGAACTGCTGGATCGCGGCGGCATCGGCATCGCGCAGCGGGGCGAGCCGTTGCGCCTGCTGGCGGCGTTCGGCGGGGGTGCGGAGTTCGGGCATCGGGAGAGCTTACGTGACTTGGGACTTGGGACTTGGGACTTGGGACTCGGGACTCGGGACTCGGGAAAGCCTAGCGCGGACTTCGCGCGGCGCAATGCGGGGCTGCGCCGATCGCGGCGCCAGCCGGTGACGCACCGATGGCGCTGCCGCTAAGCTGTGGCGATGACCGCCGCATCCACCGCCACCGCTTCCCGTCCGCGCGCGCTGCTGCCGTGGCGGCTGCTGGCGCTGTTCTACGATGCCTGGCCGGTATTGGCGCTGTGGTTCGCGATCTCCGCACTGTTCACCCTGGGCTACACGCTCGAAGGCCATGCGCCGCGCGAGAACATCGCCCCGTTCAGCGCCTTGCAGTGGCTGCTGTGGCTGTGCTGCTGGCTGGCCGCCGGGCTGTACGCGACGCTGAGCTGGCGCCGCGGCGGCCAGACCCTGGGCATGCGCCCGTGGCGGCTGCGCCTGCACGGCGCCGATGGCGGCACGCCGAGTTGGGGCGCGCTGTGGCGGCGCTACCTGGTCGGCACGCTGTCGCTGCTGCTGGGCGGGCTGGGGTTCTGGTGGGCGCTGTTCGATCGCGACCGGTTGACGTGGCACGACCGTGCCAGCGGCACGCGGTTGGTTCGACTTCCGAAGCAAACGCCCTGACCGCAGCGCATGGGCACGCGGCGAACCCGATTGCCGCGTCAATGCCACTGCGGCGCAAGGCGCTCCGCTCAGCCCGGTCGCGCAAGGCGTATCGCGATGCGGCGCAACGTCGCCCCCAGCAGATGTCCCGCCAAATACAGCAATAGCAGCAGCGGCGGCACCAGCAACACGTAACCGGCAATCCAGGACATGCCGCGCAACCACGCGTCGGCCCCCAGCGCATCCAGCACCAGCAACTGCGGGGTCAACGGCAGTTGCAGCAACACGAAGTGCCCTTTGTCGTCGGCACCCTGGGCACCCCACACGCACAACGCGGTCGGCACTGCATACAGCAGGCACAGGCCCACGCCGAGCAGGCTCAACCGGCGCATCGACTCAACTGCTGCGCTTGCGGAACAACAGCCACGACACGGTCAGCATCACCAGCGGCGGCAACGCGTAGGCGATGCGGTAGTCGAACTTGAGCGCGCCGGCCATGCGCCCGAAGAACAGCTGCAGCAGCCAGAACACCAGCGCGAACAGGATGCCCAGGAACAGGCGCTTGCCCATGCCGCCGCTGCGCAGCGCGCCGAACGCGAACGGGATCGCGGCGAAGCACAGCGCCAGCACGTTGACCGGATAGAACCAGCGGCTCCAGTACTGGTCCTCGTAGTCACGCGCGTCCAGGCCATTGCGGCGCCGGTACTCGATGCTGGTGTGCAGGTCGTGCGCGGACAGGTTGCGCGGCTTGGCCAGGCCCGAGGCCAGCGCCGCGGCGTCCAGCCGCGAGGCCCACGGCAGGCTGTCGAACTTCTCGCGCTGCACCGAACGCTCGGCGAAGGTGTCGCGGTAGGCCTGCTTCAGGGTCCAGCCGCTGCTGCGGTGCTCGGCGGTGGTGGCGTGGGTCAGCGAGGCCAGGCGACCGGCCTGGTCCAGCGTGTACAGGCGCACGTCGCGCAGCTCCAGCCAGGTGCCGCCGCTGCCTTCCAGGTGTTCCTCGCCGGCCTGCGCGTTGAGGAAGGTGTCGCCCTCGCGCGCCCACACCCCGGAGTAGCGGGCCATGCTCATGTTGCCGTTGTACTTGGCGTTGGCCTTGATCGTGTCGGCCTGGTTCTGCGCCCACGGCGCCAGAGTCTCGCCGCTGAACACCATCGCCACGGTCAGCAGCAGCATCGTCGCCGCCGCAGCCAGGCTCAGCCGCGGCCGCGACAGGCCCAGCGCGCGCAGCGCGGTCAGCTCGGAGGTGGCCGCCAGCTGCCCCAGGCCCATCAGCACGCCGATCACCGCGCCGGTCGGGAACAGGGTGTAGGCGCGCCGCGGCACGGTGTAGGCGACGAACGCCACGGCGTGGCCGAGGCTGTAGCTGCCCTTGCCGATGTCCTTGAATTCGTTGGACAAGGCCATGATCACGTCGAGCCCGAGCAGCACCGCCCAGGTCAGCAGGACGGTGCCGAGCACGGCGCGGCCGACGTAGACGTCGTGCAGGTTCGGACGCAGCCTCATGCCGGCTGCCTCCGCGGCCGCGACAGCTGGCCGTCGCGCAGATAGGTCCACACCGCCAGCACCAGCAGCGGCACGGTCAGCCACCACAGGCCCAGCGCGCGCGGCAGCTTGTCGGTGCTCAGCCACTGGGTGCCGATGAACATCAGGTTGGTGCCGACCAGGTAGGCCAGGAACGCCAGCATGATCCGGCCGTAGCGCTGCTGCCGCGGCGAACTGCGCGACAGCGGCAGGGTCAGCAGGGCGAAGGCCAGCGCCAGCAGCGGCGGGGCGATGCGCGCGTGCAGCTGCGCATTGGCCTGCGGCCGCGGGTCGCCGATCAGCTTGGCGGTGGGCAGCAGTTCCGGATCGTCGTCCTTGCGCGCCTCATCGCGGTCCGGCAGGGCCACGTCGTTGCTGACGTAGCGCATCAGCCGGTAGTCCATGCCGTCGCCGGCCAGCGGCCCTTCCACGCGGTAGCCGTCCTCCAGGCGCAGGTAGCGGTCGGCCTTGCCCTCGAAGAACATCGCGCCGCGCTGCGCGGTGACCACGTCCAGGCGGTCGTCCTTCTGCCGCTGCATGAACACCTTGCCCAGCTTGGTGCCGTCGCCGGACAGGGTGCTGATGTAGACGATGCCGCCATCGGACAGCGGGGTGAAGCGCCCGGCCTCCAGCCCGGCCATCAGCAGGCTGCGGTTGGCCTCGTCGATCAGCCGGTCGGAGGTGCGGTCGGCCCAGGGACCCAGCCACAGCGAGCACAGCCCGACCAGGGCCACCACCGGCACCACCAGCATCAGGATCGGCCGCAGCAGGCGCCGCGGGCCGACGCCGATGGCGGTGATCACCGCCATTTCCGAGTCGCGGTACAGCCGCGCCAGCGCCAGCAGCAGGCCCAGCATCAGCGCCAGCGGCAGGATCAGCGGCAGATACACCACGAACTGCAGGCCCAACTGGGAAAACAGCAACTTGGCCGGGATGCGGCCATCGGCGATGTTGCCCAGGATGTCGACCAGCACGCCGCCGACACTGACCACCAGCAACACGATGAGGGTCGCCAAGAAGCTCTGGATGAAATCGCGCAGCAGGTATCGATCGAGCTTCGGCATGGGGGTGGGTTGATTTAAACTCTCGGATTCGTTCGCGGCGGAGCCAGCCTAACCCGGCTGGACGTAAACAGCCCGCGATTGTACGGATTTGCCAACGGAATCTGATCAATGGCCCTGGAATTCACCCTGAACCACGACGCCCCGGCTACCGCGGCGTTCGATTGCATCGTCGTCGGCATGTTCGCCGACAAGCGCCTGTCGCCCGCCGCCCAGGCCCTGGATGCGGCCAGCGGCGGACGCCTGACGGCCCTGGCCGGCCGCGGCGACGTCAGCGGCAAGACCGGCGCCAGCGCGCTGCTGCACGACCTGCCCGGGGTGACCGCGCCGCGCGTGCTGGTGGTCGGCCTGGGCGAGGCCGCCAAGTTCGGCGTGCCGCAGTACCTGAAGGCGGTCGGCGACGCGGCGCGCGCGCTGAAGAGCGGGCCGTCCGCCAAGGCGCTGTTCACCCTGTCCGAGCTGGAGATCAAGGGCCGCGACCAGGCCTGGGCGATCCGCCAGGCGGTGATCGCCAGCGACCACGCCTGCTACCGCTACACCGCCACGCTGGGCAAGAAGAAGCCCGACGACAGCGGCCTGGCCAGCCTGGCCGTGCTCGGCGAGGACGCCACCGCGCTGGCCCAGGGCCAGGCCATCGCCGCCGGCGTCAAGTTCGCCCGCGAGCTCGGCAACCTGCCGCCGAACCTGTGCACCCCGGCCTACCTGGCAGAGACCGCGGCCGCCTTCGCCCACGGCGTCGACGGCGCCGAGGCCGAGATCCTCGACGAGACGCAGATGCAGGAACTGGGCATGGGCTCGCTGCTGGCGGTGGCGCGCGGCTCGGCCAACCGCCCGCGGCTGCTGGTGCTGAAGTGGAACGGCGGCGGCGACGCCAAGCCCTACGTGCTGGTCGGCAAGGGCATCACCTTCGATACCGGCGGCGTCAACCTGAAGACCCAGGGCGGCATCGAGGAGATGAAGTACGACATGTGCGGCGGCGCCAACGTCATCGGCACCTTCGTCGCCGCGGCGACGGCGCGCCTGCCGCTGAACCTGGTGGTGGTGGTGCCGGCGGTGGAGAACGCGATCGACGGCGACGCCTACCGCCCCTCCGACGTGATCACCAGCATGTCCGGCAAGACCATCGAGGTCGGCAACACCGACGCCGAAGGCCGCCTGATCCTGTGCGACGCGCTGACCTACGCCGAGCGCTTCAACCCCGAGGCGCTGATCGACGTGGCCACCCTGACCGGCGCCTGCATGGTCGCCCTCGGCCACCAGACCGCCGGCCTGATGAGCAAGCACGACGACCTGGCCAACGAACTGCTGGCCGCCGGCGAGCACGTGTTCGACCGCGCCTGGCGCCTGCCGCTGTGGGACGAATACCAGGGCCTGCTCGATTCCAGCTTCGCCGACGTCTACAACATCGGCGGCCGCTGGGCCGGCGCCATCACCGCCGGCTGCTTCCTGTCGCGCTTCACCGAAGGCCAGCGCTGGGCGCACCTGGACATCGCCGGCGTGGCCAGCGACGAAGGCAAGCGCGGCATGGCCACCGGTCGGCCGGTGGGGTTGTTGTCGCAGTGGTTGCTCGACCGCGCCGCAGGCGGCGCGGCGTGATTCGGGAGTCGGGATTGGGGATTCGCGAAAAGCGCGTCCCCTTTTCCCCCGTCCCGCACCTTCCGCCGGCGATCGTGACCTGCGTCAGCCAATCCCCAATCCCGAATAACGAATCCCTGCTCTGATGCGCGCCGATTTCTACCTGATCGCCAAGCCGCGCTTCCTCACCGAGCCGCTGCGGCTGGTGTGCGAGCTGGCGCGCAAGGCCAACGACGCCAATCTGTGGACGCTGGTGATGGCGCGCGACCAGGCACAGGCCGAGGAACTGGACGAGTTGCTGTGGGCGTTCGACGACGACGCCTATATCCCGCACCAGATCGCCGGCGCCGATGTCGACGAGGAAGAGGCGCAGGTGCTGATCGTCCCACCCGGCGTGGACGCGCCGTCGCGCGCGCTGGTGATCAACCTGCGCGACGACGCCTACCGCGGCACCTGCGAGCGCGTGCTGGAAGTGGTGCCGGCCGACCCCGCCGCGCGCGAACCGCTGCGCGAACGCTGGAAACAGTACAAGGCGCTGGGCTTCGAGGTCAGCAAGTACGACATGTGATGAGGCCGGGATTGGGGAGTGGGGATTCGAGATTAGTCTCCACGTCACTTCCATCGGCCACGTCTCAGTCCCCGTCCCTGCGCTTCACCAATCCCGAATCACGAATCCCCAATCCCGGCTCCTCAATGACCACCCTCGCCCCCAGCTACGACCCCACCTCCTTCGAATCGCGCCTGTACGCCCAGTGGGAGGCGGCCGGCTATTTCAAGCCGTCCGGGCAGGGCGAGGCGTACACGGTGCTGCTGCCGCCGCCGAACGTGACCGGCACCCTGCACATGGGCCACGCCTTCCAGCAGACGCTGATGGACGCGCTGGTGCGCTACCACCGCATGCGCGGCTTCGACACGCTGTGGCAGGTCGGCAGCGACCACGCCGGCATCGCCACCGAGATGGTGGTGTCGCGCAACCTGGCGCTGGAAGGCAAGGGCGAGACCCGCGACTCGCTGGGGCGCGAGGGCTTCATCGCCAAGGTGTGGGAGTGGAAGGCGCAGTCGGGCGACACCATCGAGCGGCAGATGCGCCGCCTGGGCACCTCCAGCGACTGGTCGCGTAGCACCTTCACCATGGACCCGCAGCCGTCGGCGGCGGTGGTCGAGGCGTTCGTGCGCTGGCACGAACAGGGCCTGATCTACCGCGGCCAGCGCCTGGTCAACTGGGACCCGGTGCTGAAGACCGCGATCTCCGACCTGGAAGTGGAGAACGTGGAGGAAGACGGCTTCCTGTGGTCGATCGCCTACAAACTCGAGGACGGCGCCAGCTACGAGCACGTCGAGCACGACGCCGACGGCAACGAGACCCTGCGCGAAACCCGCGACTACCTAGTGGTGGCCACCACGCGCCCGGAAACCCTGCTCGGCGACACCGCGGTGATGGTGCACCCGCAGGACGCGCGCTACGCGCACCTGATCGGCAGGACGGTGACGCTGCCGCTGACCGGCCGCCAGGTGCCGGTGATCGGCGACGACTACGTGGACCGCGCGTTCGGCACCGGCGTGGTCAAGGTCACGCCGGCGCACGATTTCAACGATTACCAGGTCGGCGTGCGCCACAGCCTGCCGATGATCAACCTGTTCACCCCGACCGCGGCGATCAACGACAACGCGCCGGAGAAGTATCGTGGCCTGGACCGCTACGACGCGCGCAAGGCGGTGCTGGCCGATCTGGAAGACCTCGGCATCCTGGTCGAGACCAAGCCGCACAAGCTGCAGGTACCGCGCGGCGACCGCACCGGCCAGGTGATCGAGCCCTACCTCACCGACCAGTGGTTCGTGAAGATGGACGCGCTGGCCAAACGCGGCCTGGAACTGGTCGAGTCGGGCCAGGTCAAGTTCGTGCCGCCGAACTGGATCAACACCTATCGGCACTGGATGGAGAACATCCAGGACTGGTGCATCAGCCGCCAGCTGTGGTGGGGCCACCGCATTCCGGCCTGGTTCGACGACGCCGGCACTTGCTACGTCGGTCGCGACGAGGCCGAGGCGCGCGCGAAGCACGGCCTTGGCGCCGATGTCGCCCTGCACCAGGACAGCGACGTGCTGGAGACCTGGTTCTCCTCGCAGCTGTGGCCGTTCTCGACGATGGGCTGGCCCGATCCGCAGGCGATGGCCGAGCGCGGTTTCGATCGCTACCTGCCGTCGAGCGTGCTGGTCACCGGCTTCGACATCATCTTCTTCTGGGTGGCGCGGATGATCATGGCCACCGACAGCTTCACCGGCCAGGTGCCGTTCCGCGACGTGTACATCACCGGCCTGATCCGCGACAAGGACGGGCAGAAGATGTCCAAGTCCAAGGGCAACGTGCTCGATCCGCTGGACATCATCGACGGCATCAGCATCGAGGACCTGGTCGCCAAGCGCACCACCGGGCTGATGAAGCCCAAGGACGCCCCGAAGATCGAGAAGGCCACGCGCAAGGAATTCCCCGAGGGCATCATCGCCCACGGCGCCGACGCGCTGCGCTTCACCATCGCCGCGCTGGCCGGCCACGGCCGCGACATCAAGTTCGACCTCGGCCGCGCCGAGGGCTACAAGAATTTCTGCAACAAGCTGTGGAACGCCAGCCGCTTCGTGCTCATGAACACGGAGGGACGGGACTCGGGACTCGGGACTCGGGACTCGGCACAGCACGCGCCGGTCACCGATGCCGAGAAGTGGATCCTGGTGCGGCTGGACAAGGTCGCCGCCGAAGCGCAGGCGCACTACGCCGCCTACCGCTTCGATCTGCTCGCGCAATCGCTGTACGAGTTCGCCTGGAACGAGTTCTGCGACTGGTTCCTGGAGCTGACCAAGCCGGCCTTGAACGGCGACGACGCGGTCGCCGCCGACAGCACCCGTCACACCCTGCTGCAGGTGCTGGAGACGCTGCTGCGCCTGCTGCACCCGCTGACCCCGTTCGTCACCGAGGAACTGTGGCAGCAGGTGGCGCCGCGCCTGGGCATCGCCGCGCCGACCATCTCGCTGCAACCGTATCCGCGCGCCGGCGACCTGGACGTGAGCGCCTACGCCGGTGCCGAAGCCGATATCGAATGGCTCAAGGCCATGGTCTCGGCGCTGCGCCGGGTGCGCAGCGAACTCAACGTGCCGCCGTCCAGGCTGGTGCCGCTGCTGCTGCAGGGCGGCCACGCCGAAGACCGCGCGCGGGTGGAACGCTTCGCCTCGCAGCTGAAGTTCCTGCTGCGGCTGGAGGCGATCCAGTGGCTGGACGCGGCGCAGGACGCACCGCCGGCCGCGGCGGCGATCGTCGGCGAACTGCGGCTGCTGGTGCCGCTGGAAGGGCTGGTCGACCTGGATGCCGAACGCACCCGCCTGGACAAGGAGATCAAGCGCGTGGACGCGGAGATCGGCAAGTGCAACGGCAAGCTCGGCAACGCCACCTTCGTGCAGAACGCACCGGCGGCGGTGGTCGAACAGGAACGCGCGCGCCTGGCCGACTGGACCACGCAACTGGCTGGCCTGCGCGAGCAGCGCGCCAAGCTGTAAGTCGCGGACAATCCCAAGCGCATGAAGCTGCGCGTGCCGCCGCCGCTGATCGTGGTCGCCGGCGCGCTGTGCGCATGGGTTGCCGCACATGCCTGGCCGGCGGCGACGTTGCTGCTGCCGGGTCAACGCCCGTTGGGCGCAGCGATGATCGTTGCCGGAGCGGTCGCCAACGTGGCGCCCAAGCTGCATTTTCGCCGCGCCGGGACCACGGTCAATCCGTTGCACCCGCAGCGCGCCAGCGCCTTGGTGCAATCCGGGCTGCATCGCTATTCGCGTAACCCGATGTACGTGGGGCATGCGCTGATACTGCTGGGCTTGCTACTGTGCCTCGGCCATCCGGCCGCAGGTCTTTCCCTGGTGCTCTACCTGCTGTACGTCGATCGCGTGCAGATTCCGAGCGAAGAAGAGGCATTACGCGAACGTTTCGGCGCGGACTACGCGGGTTATTGCCGGCGCGTGCGCCGCTGGCTGTAGAGGGAATTTCACAACGACGACAATCGACCGCCGCCCGGCATCGCGGGCGGCGGTCTTCAACACTCAGAGCTTGCCGGCGCCCGCCTTGGCCTTGACGTCGTTCGCCACCTGGTTCGCCGGCAACAGCGAATAGGTGTACGGCGGGGTCCAGCCGATGCTGTTGTTCCACGAGCAGGTCAGCGCCTTGCCGTTGAGCAGCGAGCCGAAATCGCGGTACACGCTGCCGCCGTAGTTGGCCGCGATCTTGTCGCAGCTGCTGACCCCGCTGATGTCGAAGGCGTTGTTCTCGGAGAAGATCTTCGACTCCTTGCCGACGCCATGCGCATGCGAGAACGGATACACCGCGTGGCTGGTGCTGCCGACGTGGTAGTTGTTGTACAGGTGCACCTGGCCGAACCGCACCCGCGGCGCGCGCGCGGAAATGTTCTCGAACAGCGTGTTGTGGATGGTCACCTTGAGCTTGCCGCTGTCGGTGCTGGAGGCGCTGTCGCTGGAGCCGATCAGGTTGTTCTTCTCGTGCGACTTGAACGCCGAGTACGAGATGGTCACGTAGTTGGCGCCCTTCTTGACGTCCAGCGCGCCGTCGTGATGCTGCTTGGGGCGGCCGTTGGCGGTGCCGTTCTGGTCGTCGGTGCGGCGCCCGTCGGTGAAGGTGACATGGTCCACCCACACGTTGCTGGCGCCTTCGATGGTCAGGCCGTCGTACTCGGAATTCCAGTTGCCGGCGCTGCCGTCGTCCGGATCCCACACCGGCTGCGGATCCCACGGATTCTCGATGGTGAGGTTGCGGATGATCACGTCGTTGGCCTTGACGTACAGATAGCCTTCGCGGATCTGCGCATTGGAACCGACGCCGATCAGCGTGGTCTTGGTGGGGACGTCCAGGCGCGCGCGGCTCTTCATGTCCGCGGTGGTGCTGTACGGCGTGCCCTCGCTGACGTCGATGATGCCGCTGATCTTGATGATGCGGCCGTTGCTGCCGACGCTGGCCTTCAGCGCGGTCTTCAGCTGCGCGGCGGTGCTGACGCTGTAGACGTTGGCCGCCGCGGCCTTGGAGCCGCCCTTGGTGCCGCCGTTCTGCGTCGCCCACCCGGTGCTGGCGACCTCCAGGCTGGCATCGGCGTAGGCGCTGCCGGTCGCGCCCGCCAGACAGACTGCAAGCGCAATCGCGTGGGTGAGCGTGCGCGGGGATGCGATGAGTGACTGTGTCTTCATCCTGGAACCTCGTAAGCATGGGTGGAGTCGTCGCACGCGTGGCGCGGTTCCGCAGCGCGGAAAACGCAAGCGACGCGCGCGCATTCGCTGTCCCTTCGGACAACTGCGCCTCATGCCATCGAATCAGGCAGCGCCGAAGAGGCGCGCACTGTAGGGAGCGCGTTCGGCTTGGGAAGAGACAAATGCAGCGCGTGCGGATCCAACGCTGCGATATGGGGAAGGCATCTAACAAAACCCACTGGCGATGCCGCTTTCGCATCCGCTCCCGCTGCGGGACAACAACGCTGTCCCGACGACATGTCGCGACATTGCGCGAATGCGCGATGCATTCCGAACGTGCTGAAAAATCCGTGTCGCAGGCGGCATCGTCGGCAGGCATCGGCAGAGCGACAGCGGGCGACACCGGGTCTATCGGTCGCGGCTGGCAACACCGATCACGTCCATCGCGACCGATGGCCCTGGATCACCCGGCGTCGCTCCCACCGCATTCCGCCGGCCGCAAAACGGCCAAGGCCGAAATGCTCCAATCATCGGAAGTGAAACGGCGCGCACCGCCCGCAGAGTGGCGGCGGCGGCAGGCCGTCGCGGGTTACGACATGCCTTCGAAGAACAGTTCGATCGCCATCACCAGCGCGTCCTCGCGGCCGTTCGCCGCCGGGTAGTAGCGCGGGCGGCGGCCGATCTCGTTGAAACCTTCGCTGTGGTACAGCGCGATCGCGCTGGGATTGGACGGGCGCACTTCCAGGAACACGCGGCGCGCGCCCAGGTCGGCGCCGTACTTGATCAGCGCGCGCAGCAGCAGGCGGCCGTAGCCGCGCGATTGCCGTTCCGGCGCGATGCAGACGTTGAGGATGTGCGCCTCGTCGGCGGCGACGCTGATCACGCCGTAGCCGACGATCTGGCCCTGCTCCAGCAGCACCCAGCCCGGATAACCGGCCTGCAGGCAATCGCGGAAGATGCCGCGCGTCCACGGGAACGGATAGGCGCGGCGCTCGATCTCCATCACCGTGTCGAGGTCGGTCTCGCGCAACGTGCGCAGCGTGGCCGCCGCCGGCGAGGACGCCGTGCCCAGCGCGCTCATCGCGGCGCCTGCTTGCGCAGCGCGCGCAGCTGCGGCCACAGCGCGCGCTTGGCGGCGGCATTGCCGCGCAGTTCGGCCAGCGGCCAGGTCGCCATCAACGTCTGCGTGGCCGGATCGTTCGGATTGCGCCCGGAGGCGCGCAACAACGCGATCTGCAGCCGATCCGGCAGACGCAGGCCGGCGCGGCGCGCAGCCGGCGCAGGCGCCGCGCGTTGCGGCTCCGGATAGTCCGCGGGCGCGGCCGGCGCCCGCCCGCGCGGCGACGGCTCCGCAGGCGCGGGCGCTGCGGCGCGCGGCGCGTGAGCCGGTGTCGCGTGCGCGGACGCCCTGGCCGGCGCAGCCACGTCGGCGGCAGGGGCATCGCGCTCCTCGGCCAGCGCCGGCTGCGCGACCACCGCGCCGACGTCGGCGTCGGCCCCGACATAGAGCGTATGGCCCAATGCCTGCAGCCAGCCGTGCTGCTCGGCCGACCACAGCGGCGCGGCGTTGGCCATCGCCTCGCTCACGTCGCGTCCGGCAGCTTGCGCCAGCGCCGCCACAGCCAGTAGCAGGGGCCGGACAGGGCGTACAGCACGCCGATCGCCAGCAACGCGCGCGACAGGTCGATGACCAGCACCGCGATCACCACCGGCGCCAGCACCAGCATCAGGAACGGCACCCGGTCGGCACGCGGGCCTTTGGCGGCGCCGCCCTTGAAGCTCCAGAAACGGATGCGGCTGACCATCAGCAGCGCCGCGACCACGGTCACGCCCAGCGCCACGTAGCGCAGCTGCTCGCCGTCCCAGCCCAGGTTGCCGTCGGCGAACGCCCACACGAAGGCCATCATCAGCCCCGCCGCGGCCGGACTGGCCAGGCCCACGAACCAGCGCTTGTCGACGGTGCCGACCTGGGTGTTGAAGCGCGCCAGGCGCAGCGCGGCGCAGGCCGCGTACAGGAACGCCACCGACCAGCCGACCCGGCCCATCACGCTGCCGTCGAACTTCAGCGCCGACAGCGACCAGTGGTACATCACCAGCGCCGGGGCCATGCCGAAGCTGACTAGGTCGGCCAGCGAGTCGTACTGCACGCCGAATTCGCTGCTGGTGCCGGTCAGCCGCGCCACCCGCCCGTCCAGCCCGTCCATCACCGCGGCGACGAACACCGCCACGCTGGCGTGCACGAACTGGCCGTTGGCGGCGGCGATGATGGCGTAGAAACCGGAGAACAGGCCGGCGGTGGTGAACAGGTTCGGCAGCAGATAGATGGTGCGCGAACGGGGAGGCGGTCGGGATGGGTCCATGCCGGGCAGTTTAATCGACTTGCCAGGCCCGACGGCGGGTGCTGCAATCGGCCCTCGCCCTCGTGCCCCCGGAGAACGTGATGCGCGCCCTGACCCGGCTTTGCTGCCTGTCCCTGCTCGCCGCCAGCGGCGTGGCCGGCGCCGCCACCCTGTACCAATGGAAGGATGCGCAGGGCGTCACCCACTATTCGCAGAGCCCTCCGCCCGGCGGCAAGTACCAGGCGCGGCGGGTCGACCGCCACGGCGACGCCCCGGTCGAGGCCACCGAAGCCGCCGCCCCGGCCGAGAACGCCAACTGCCTGAGCGCGCGCAAGAACCTGGAGATCCTGGGCAAGCCGGGCAAGGTGATGACCGACCGCGACGGCGACGGCAAGCCCGACGCGGAGCTGGACGACGCCCAGCGCGACGCGCAGAAGGGCCTGGCCGAGGCCGCGATCAAGGCCTATTGCGCGCCCCCCGCCGCCGCGGAGTGAGCGCGCCGCGGCGGCACGGACGCGGCGCTGGCCGCCGCACATCCCCGCAGCGCCGGCAATGACTGGCAAAATGGGCGCCCGCCGTTAGCGAAGCCCCTCGATGCGCCTTTCCCAGTTCCACCTGCACACCACCAAGGAAACTCCGGCCGACGCCGAGCTGGTCAGCCACCGGCTGATGCTGCGCGCCGGCATGATCCGCAAGCTCGCCTCCGGCCTGTACACCTGGTCGCCGCTGGGTCTGCGCGTGCTGCGCAAGGTGGAAGCGGTGGTGCGCGAGGAAATGAACCGCGCCGGCGCGGTGGAAGTGCTGTTCCCGACCATCCAGCCGCGCGAACTGTGGGACGCCACCGGGCGCTGGAAGAAGTTCGGCGGCCTGATGCTGCGGATGAAGGACCGCAAGGAGCAGGAATACTGCTACAGCCCCACCGCCGAGGAGGCCGCCGCCGATTTCGCGCGCCAGGAACTGAGCAGCTACAAGCAGCTGCCGGTCAATTTCTACCAGATCCAGACCAAGTTCCGCGACGAGATCCGGCCGCGCTTCGGGGTGATGCGCGCGCGCGAGTTCCTGATGAAGGACGCCTATTCGTTCCACGTCAGCGACGAGGACCTGGCCCGCGAATACGAGAACATGAAGGCCGCCTACAGCCGCATCTTCACCCGCCTGGGCCTGCAGTTCCGCGCGGTGCAGGCCGATTCCGGCGACATCGGCGGCGACGCCTCGCAGGAATTCCACGTGCTGGCCGAGTCCGGCGAGGACTCGCTGGCGTTCTCCACCGGTTCGGACTACGCCGCCAATGTCGAGACCGCGGTCGCCGCCGATCCTGCGCCCCGCGCGGCGGCGCAGGAGGAACTGCGCAAGGTCGCCACGCCCACCCAGAAGACCTGCGAGGCCGTGGCGCAATTGCTCGGCGTCGCGCTGCAGCGCACGGTCAAGTCGGTCGCGGTGATGGCCGGCGACGCGTTCGTGCTGGCGCTGGTGCGCGGCGATCACGCGGTGAACGAGATCAAGCTGGGCAAGGTCGCCGGCCTGGCCGGCTACCGCATGGCCAACGAGGCCGAGATCCGCGCCCACCTCGGCAGCGAGCCGGGCTTCCTCGGACCGCTGAACCCCAGCCAGCCGATCCGCGTGGTCGCCGACCGCGACGTGGCGGCGATGGCCGATTTCGTGGTCGGCGCCAACGAGACCGGCTTCCATCTGGCCGGGGTCAACTGGGGCCGCGACCTGCCCGAGCCGGACACCGTGGCCGACCTGCGCAACGTGGTCGAAGGCGAGCGCGCGCACGACGGCGGCGAGATCCGCCTGGCGCGCGGCATCGAAGTCGGCCATGTGTTCCAGCTCGGCCGCCAGTATGCGCAGGCGCTGGACGCCACCGTGCTGGACGAGAACGGCAAGACCGTGGCGATGGCGATGGGCTGCTACGGCATCGGCATTTCGCGCATCGTCGCCGCGGCGATCGAGCAGAACCACGACGAGGCCGGCATCCGCTGGCCGCAGCCGATGGCGCCGTGGTCGGTGGCGGTGTGCGTGATCAATCCCAAGCGCGATCCGGCGATCGACGCGGCCGGCGAGGCGCTGCTGGCCGAACTGCAGCAGGCCGGCCTGGACGCCGCGCTCGACGATCGCGGCCTGCGCGCCGGCGCGATGTTCGCCGATATCGAACTGATCGGCATCCCGCACCGCGTGGTGGTCTCCGAGCGCGGGCTGGCCGCCGGCACCTTCGAATATCGCGCGCGCAGCGGCGGCGACGCCGAGAACCTGGACCGCGCCGGATTGCTGGCGCGCCTGCAGGGTTAATCGGAAAGGCCGGGAATATATCCCGGCCTTTTTTTTGCGCCGCGATTCGTCACGACGCGGCCTCGACATTTGCCGGGTCAATATGCGATCGAATCAGCGGCGTTACCCCGCGTTGATTTGACAATCGGAATTCGGTGCGTATAAGTGACACCCAGGCCGATCCAGCGATCGGCGTGCCTATCGAAATACCCGGAATATTTGTCAATCCGATAAAGCGATATTATGATTCCGCTCTAGCCAGGGAATGGCTGTATGCCCATCACCCATTTTCCGGAGTACAAATGACCATCGATCTCAGTGGCCTGTCGGCCAAGCAGTTGGGCGCTCTCATCAAGACGGCCAAGAAGCAACAGACCATCGTCGCCAAGCGCACGCCCATCGCCAAGGTCCGCACGCAGCTGGCACGCCTGGCCAAGTCGCACGGTTACAGCATCGACGAAGTCTTCGATGGCGCCGCTCCGGCCAAGCGCGGCCGCAAGCCGGCTGCCGGCAAGCCGGGTCCGAAGCCGGGCCGCAAGCTGGGCAAGGTGCCGCCGAAGTACCGCAATCCGGCCAATACCGCCGAAACCTGGACCGGCCGCGGCAAGCAGCCGCGCTGGCTGGCCGAGCAGGTGGCCAAGGGCAAGAAGGTCGACGACTTCCTGATCGCAGCGCCGGCCAAGTCCGCCGCGCCGGCCAAGAAGACGGCGAAGAAGGCCACCAAGAAAGTCGCCAAGGTCGCCAAGAAAGCCAGCAAGTCCGCCGCCCCGAAAAACTGATCGGCACCCCGATCCGGCAACGGGTCGGGGATCGGTCGTTTATTCGAGAAACGCCGGCGCAAGCCGGCGTTTTTTATGCCTGCCGCAGCGACCGCGGAACTAGAGATTCTTCCGCGCCGGCACCAGCAGATTGCCGAACAGCAGGCCGGCGACCAGCGCCATCACGATATTGGTCACCGCCAGCAGCGCCGACTGCCCGCCGGACACGTCGTGCTGCTGCACCAGGGTCAGCAGTCCGCGCAGGCTGGCGCTGCCGGGCACCAGCATGATGATGCCGGGCAGGCGGATCAGCGCGCCCGGACGCTGCACCAGCCGGCCGAACAGATTGCCGGCCGCGGTCAGCGACATCGCCGACAGGAAGATCCCGACCGGGCTGCCCCAGGCCTCGCCGGCGAAGCGCGCGATCGCGTAGCCGGCCACCGAGGCGGCCATCACCCACGGATAGTCGCGGCCGTTGGCCTTGAACAGCAACGCGAACGCGTACGCCGCGACCAGCAGCGACGCCCATTCCACCCACACCGCCTGCGGCCGCGACGCGTGCACCAGCGGCTCCAGTCCGAGCAACTGCGCCAGGGTCACCGCGATCACCGCGCCCACGGTGAGCTTGAGGATGGTGGTGACCGCGCCGGCGAAGCGCGCCGTGCCGGACACCCAGTGCTGGCTGGTCAGTTCGTTGACCGCATTGGTCAGCGCCATCCCCGGCAGCAGCACCACCAGCGAGGCGATGATCACCGAATTGAGGTTCAGCGGCGCCACGAAGGTCGCCACCAGCGCGGCGACCACGCCGGCCAGCAGCGCCGCCAGCGCCTCGTTGGCCTCCTTGGCGGCCGGGCGCTTGTCGGTGAGCTGGGTCAGCGCGCCGATCAGCAGGCCGATCGCGGTGGCGGTGGCGATATCCAGCCACGGCAGCCGCCACAGCCCGGCCACGCCGAGCGCGGCCAGGCCGAAGCCGAGCACCTGCATCGCCTTCCAGCGCCGCCCCGGCGGTCGGTCCAGCTGGCGCAGCGCGGTATGGCCCTGGGCCACGCTCATGCGTCCGCTGGCGACGTCGTCGGCGATGCTGTCGGCGACGCTGAGCTTGTGCAGATCGTTGTCGCCCGGCGCCAGCCGCACCACGCGGGTGATGTCGCTGGAGCCGATCGCCTTGGTCGGATCGCTGAAGCTGAGGATCAGCCCGGTCGGGTTGGACCAGGGTTCGCAATCCAGGTCCAACTGCTGCGACAACGCCACCACCGCCGCCTCCAGGCGTTGCGCGGTGGTGCCGTAGGTGTGCAGGCGGCCGGCGATCTCGGAGACGAAGGCGATCCGTTGCGCATAGGTGGCGCTGGCAGAGGGAGTGGCGATGGGCGCGGCTTGCATGTCGGCTAGTATGGCGCGAACCCCGCGCACAGCCACCCTGTGGCGCACGACGACATTGCGGTGCAGGCGAAACAGGTATGCTCGCGCCCGGACACCCCATGATCGAACCGCAACCGCCAACACTCAGCCAGGACGACCGAGACCCCACGCGGGTGCGGCTATCCGGCAGTTGGACGCTGGCCACCGCGCTGGCGTCGTCCGACGTGCTGCGCACGCTGCCGGCCGGCACCACCGGCATCGACGCCAGCGGCATCGGCCAGCTGGATTCGGCCGGCGTGCTGCAGCTGATGCGCTACGCCACCCGCAACGGCATCGCCCACGAGGCACTGAACTTCCGCCACGACCACCAGGCGCTGGTCAGCACCATCGAGGACGTCGCCGACGACCGCCCCAAGCGCAAGCGCGACTACGGCTTCGCCGCGGCGCTGGAGCGCCTGGGCTACGCGGTGCACCGCAACGGCAAGGAGATCGTCGCCCTGGTCGGCTTCCTCGGCGAGACCCTGGTCAAGGTGCTGCGCCTGGTGCACGAACCGCGGCGTTTCCGCCTGACCTCCACCGTGCACCACATGGAACAGGTCGGGCTGGACGCGGTGCCGCTGGTCGCCCTGCTGTCCTATCTGGTCGGCGCGGTGATCGCGTTCCTGGGCTCGACCATCCTGCGCGACTTCGGCGCCGAGATCTACGTGGTGGAACTGGTCAGCATCGCCTTCCTGCGCGAATTCGCGGTGCTGCTGACCGCGATCGTGCTGGCCGGGCGCACCGCCAGCGCGTTCACCGCGCAGATCGGCGCGATGAAGGCGCGCGAAGAGGTGGATGCGATCCAGACCCTGGGTCTGGACCCGATGGACCTGCTGGTGATCCCGCGGCTGGTGGCGCTGCTGGTGATGCTGCCGCTGCTGACCTTCGTGGCGATGATCGCCGGCCTGGCCGGCGGCGTCACCGTCGGCGCCTTCGACCTGGGCATCCCGCCGCAGATGTACCTGGCGCGCATGCACGACACCATCCAGCTGCGACACATGCTGGTGGGCCTGTCGAAGGCGCCGATCTTCGCGATCGTGATCGGCCTGATCGGCTGTCTGGAAGGCCTGCGCGTGGAAGGCACCGCGCAATCGGTCGGCGAGCGCACCACCTCCAGCGTGGTGCAGACGATCTCGCTGGTGATCATCATCGACGCGATCGCCGCGCTGTGGTTCATGAACGTGGGGTGGTGATGGAGCCGGGATTGGAGATTGGGAATTGGGGATTCGTTGAAGGCGGGCGCCGCGCGCTGCCTGGCCGGGAGCCATTGCCTTGACCAATCCCGAATCCCCAATCCCCAATCCCGATCAAGAACTGGCCATCTCGGTCCGCGGCCTGCTCAACCGCTTCGGCACCCAGACCGTGCACGAAGACCTGGACCTGGACGTGCGCCGCGGCGAGATCCTCGGCGTGGTCGGCGGCTCGGGCACCGGCAAGTCGGTGCTGATGCGCAGCATCCTCGGCCTGCGCGAGCCCGATGCCGGCCACATCCGCGTGCTCGGCGTGGACACCGACTCCCGGCGCCGCGAAGACCGCCTGCACGTGGAGCGCAATACCGGCGTGCTGTTCCAGGACGGCGCGCTGTTCTCCTCGCTGAGCGTGGGCGAAAACGTGCAGGTGCCGCTGAAGGAGCACTTCGGCGAACTGCCCGACAGCTGGCATTACGAACTGGCGCTGCTGAAGGTGAAGCTGGCCGGACTGCCGGCCGATGCGATCAACAAGCTGCCCTCGCAGCTGTCCGGCGGCATGCGCAAGCGCGCCGGGCTGGCGCGCGCGCTGGCGCTGGACCCGCCGCTGCTGTTCCTGGACGAACCCACCGCCGGGCTGGACCCGATCGGCGCGGCCGCCTTCGACCGCCTGATCCGCACCCTGCAGGAAGCGCTGGGGCTGACCGTGTTCCTCATCACCCACGACCTGGACACCTTGTACGCTATCTGCGACCGCGTGGCGGTGCTGGCCGACCGCAAGGTCATCGCCACCGCGCCGCTGGCCGAGATCGAGCAGGTCGACCACCCCTGGATCCAGGACTATTTCCACGGCCCGCGCGCGCGCGCGGCGCGCGACGCCAAAACCGCCTGGACCGAGACCCACTGAGCCATGGAAACCAAAGCCAACTACGTCCTGATCGGCGCCTTCACCATCGTGGCCGGGCTGGCCTTGCTGCTGTTCGGGCTGTGGGCCGCCAAGTATTCGTCCGACCGCACCTGGCAGGAATACCGGGTGGTGTTCCGCGAGGCGGTGACCGGCCTGTCGGTGGGCAGCCCGGTGCAGTACAACGGCATCGCGGTCGGCTCGATCACCGAACTGACCCTGGCGCCGAACGATCCGCGCCAGGTGGTGGCGCGGGTGCGGCTGAATTCGACCACGCCGATCAAGAGCGACACCCGCGCCAAACTGGGCATCACCAGCCTGACCGGGCCGTCGATCATCCAGCTCTCCGGCGGCACCCCGGAGGCGCCGTCGCTGACCTCCATCGACGCCAGCGACGCGCCGATCATCCAGACCACGCCGTCGGCGCTGCAGAACATCACCGACACCGCCAACCGCATCGTCGAGCGCCTGGACGAAGTGCTCAGCGACCGCAACGTGGCCAGCATCACCGCCACCCTGCACAACCTGGAAACGATCAGCGGCTCGCTGGCCGACCGCGACGAAGGCATGCAATCGCTGATCCTCAGCGCGCGCGATGCCGCGCGCAATCTCGACGTGACCCTGAAGACCACCAACGGCACCATCCAGCGCCTGGACCAGAACCTGGTGCAGCAGCTGCCGCCGATCCTGGACAAGCTGGAAAGCACGCTGAGCAAGCTCGATTCGGCGTCCGGCAACGCCGACAAGATCCTGGGCGAGAACCGCGCGGCGATCAACAGCTTCGCCAACGACGGCCTGGGCCAGCTCGGCCCGACCCTGACCGAACTGCGCGGGCTGATCCGCGACCTGCGCCGGGTCAGCGACCGCCTGGACAACAACCCCGCGCGCTACCTGCTCGGCCGCGACGCCCCGAAGGAGTTCAAACCCAAATGAAGCCGACGCGCGCCCTCCTGCTGCTCGCCCTTCCGGCCCTACTGCTCGCTGGCTGCTCCGCGCTGACCGGCGGCAGCAAGGATCCGGTGACGATCTACGCGCCCAACGTGCGCGTCGCGCCGGATCCGTCATGGCCGCAGGTAACCTGGCAGTTGGCGATCGCCAAGCCCAGCGCCGCGCGGGTGGTCGACAGCCCGCGCATCGCAGTGCGCCCCACCCCGGACGAACTGCAGGTCTACAGCGGCGTCAGCTGGGCGCAGCCGGCCACCGACATGCTGGAGGACACCCTGGTCCGCGCGTTCGAGGATTCCGGCCGCATTCCCGGCGTGGCCCGGCTCGGCACCGGCATCCGCGCCGACTACAAGCTGTTGCTGGACCTGCGCCGCTTCGAATCCGACTACGCCGGCCACGACGTGCCATCGGCCACGATCGAGCTCAACGCCAAGTTGCTGTACACGCCCGACCAGCGCGTGGTCGCCTCGCGCACCTTCCTCGCCGCGCAACCGGCGGCCAGCACCGCGCAGGCGCAGGTCGCCGACGCCTTCAGCCAGGCGCTGTCGCAGGTGACCGGCGATGTGGTCGGCTGGACCCTGCAGCAGGGCCAGGCCGACGCAGCCACGGCCCTGGCACCGGTGCCGAAGGTCGCACCGGCACCGCGCCGCTGATCCGAAGCCCCTCTCCCACCGGGAGAGGGGTTGGGGTGAGGGTACGGCGCGAAGCGTCTAGCAGAGTTGGGTGGCACCAGGCTGCGCCCGTACCCTCATCCGCCCCTTCGGGGCACCTTCTCCCGATGGGAGAAGGGAACGTCTGCCCCTCTCCCACCGGGAGAGGGGTTGGGGTGAGGGTACGGCGCGAAAGCGTCTCGCGGAGTTTGGGGGCACCAGGCTGCGCCCGTACCCTCATCCGCCCCTTCGGGGCACCTTCTCCCGATGGGAGAAGGGAACGTCTAGCCCCTCTCCCACCGGGAGAGGGGTTGGGGTGAGGGTGCGGCGCGAAGCGTCTCGCGGAGTTCGGGTGCACCAGGCTGCGCCCTACCCTCATCCGCCCCTTCGGGGCACCTTCTCCCGATGGGAGAAGGGAACGTCTAGCCCCTCTCCCACCCGGAGAGGGGTTGGGGTGAGGGTACGGCGCGAAAGCGACTCGCGGAGTTGGATGCACCAGGCTTCGCCCATACCCGCATCCGCCCCATCGGGGCACCTTCCCCGGAAAAGGGGGCCATGCTCCCGAGGGGTGAAAGGAATTCGTGGCCGCTAAGGCGCTGCGATTTTCCGAAACGTCAGATTGATCCGCTCGCCGACCGATTTTGCAGTCCGCGGCAAGGCATGCCGGTACAGGCGCTGGGTCTCCCCGCCCATCAACAGCAAGCCACCGGCGCTCAGTTCCAGCGCCTGGCGCAGCGCCGGCTCCTGGCGATGGCGCAGCACGAAGCGGCGTGTGGCGCCCAGGCTCAGCGAGGCGATCAGCGGACGCGCGCCCAATTCCTTTTCGTCGTCGCTGTGCCAGCCCATCGCGTCGCGGCCATCGCGATAGCGGTTGGCGAGCACGCTGTTGAACGCGACTCCGGTCTCCGCGGCCAGCCGTTCGCGCAACGGCTGCAACGCCGGCGGCCACGGATGCGGCGCGAAGCGGGTACCGGAATAGCGGTAGCTCGCCTCCGGGTCGCCGATCCAGCAGCTCAGCCGCGGCGAATCCACCATCCGCCCGAACAGGCGGATGCGGTGAACCTCCCAGGCCACCCCGGCCAGCAGGTGCGCCAACAGCGCCGCCGCCTCGGCCGGGGCGAGCCAGCCGGGCAGCCAGCGGACGTCGGCGCCGGGCAGATCGAGTTGCATCGCGCCACGCTAGCATGCCGGCCGGCACCATACGCCAGCGTGCGGAATTTGCCCCGTCACGCACAAAGCCTGAAAATGCAGACAGCCAGATCGAGCCAACGGGAGCGGACCAGATGACGGAATTGGAGGGCGGCGCCAGCGCGCCGGAGCCAGTGGAACGCGACGTCATGGAATACGACGTGGTCACCGTCGGCGCGGGTCCGGCCGGGCTGGCGTTCGCGATCCGGCTCAAGCAGCTCAACCCGGACATCTCGGTCTGCGTGATCGAGAAGGCCAGCACGGTCGGTGCGCAGATCCTGTCCGGCGCGGTGATCGAACCGGCGCCGCTGGACGCGCTGCTGCCCGGCTGGCGCGACAGCCCGCCGCCGATCTGCGTGCCCGCCGGCGAAGACGAGTTCTGGCACCTGAGCAAGGACGGCGGGCGCAAGTTCCCGATCGTGCCGCCGGGCATGCGTAACCACGGCAACTTCATCGTCAGCCTCGGCGCGCTGTGCGCGTGGCTGGCGCCGCAGGCCGAGGCGCTGGGCGTGGAAATCTATCCCGGCTTCGCCGCCGCCGAGACCCTGCATGCCGACGACGGCACGGTGCTCGGCGTGCGCATCGGCGACATGGGCGTGGCCAAGGACGGGTCGCACAAGCCCGGCTACACCCCCGGCATCGATATCCGCGCCAAGGTCACGGTGCTGGCCGAAGGCGCGCGCGGGCACCTGACCAAGCGCCTGGTCAAGCGCTTCGCGCTGGACGCCGACAGCGACCCGCAGGCCTATTCGATCGGCATCAAGGAACTGTGGCAGCTGCCGGAAGGCCGCGTGGTGCCCGGCAAGATCGTGCATACCCTGGGCTGGCCGGCGGACAACGCCACCTATGCCGGCAGCTTCCTGTACCACCTGGAGAACAACCAGGTGGCGCTGGGCTACGTCAGCGGCCTGGACTACCACGACCCGGAATACCGGCCGTGGGAAGCGTTCCAGCAGTGGAAGAACCACCCGCTGATGAAGCCGCTGCTGGAAGGCGGCACCATCCTGTCGGCCGGCGCCCGCGCCATCGCCAGCGGCGGCTGGCAGTCGTTGCCGAAGGTGGAGATGCCCGGCGCGCTGCTGATCGGCGACAGCGCCGGCCTGCTCAACGTGCCCAAGATCAAGGGCACCCACCAGGCGATCCGCAGCGGCATGCTCGCCGCCGAACACCTTGCCGCCGGCGTGGCGCTGAACCCGGCCGGCTTCGACGCGCGGCTGCGCGGCTCGGAGGTGATGGCCGAACTGCGCCAGGTGCGCAACATCAAGCCCGGTTTCAAGAAGGGCATGTGGTTCGGCCTGCTCAACGGCGCCTGGGAGACCCTGGTCAAGGGCGCCTCGCCGTGGACGCTGAAGGTGACCGCCGACTGGTCGTCGCTGGACCGGCTGGGCGAACACGAACAGCCCAAGCGCGACTACGTGCAGCGCGACCTGGCGCCGCGCGACCGCCTGCAGGCCGTGTACTTCGCCGCCACCGAACACGACGAAGACCAGCCCGTGCACCTGCAGGTGCTGGACCCGCAGATCTGCGTGACCCGCTGCACCGAGGAATACGGCAACCCCTGCACCCGTTTCTGCCCCGCCGCGGTGTACGAGATCGTCGACGACGCGGCCGGCAAGCGCCTGCAGATCAACGCCGCCAACTGCGTGCACTGCAAGACCTGCGACATCAAGGACCCCTACGAAATCATCAACTGGGTCACGCCGGAAGGCGGCTCCGGGCCGAACTACCAGAACCTGTGAGCCACACGCTTCCGACACGATGCTCCTGTTGCGCCGCCGCCGCGTTCTTCGCCACGTGACATCGCGATGAGAGCCCGCTGGCGCAAGGCCGGGTTTGCCGCGCGTGCGGCCGTCGAGCGGCACGGCGGCGGCTGGCGTGGCCTGGTCGCGGTTGCCGAGCGCAGCTGGAAGGTCCTGCGAGCGCTGGGCCTTGCCGGTTTCGTGCGGCGCCTGCGCAATGCCGCGCACGCGCAAACGTCGGCACCTCCGCCATCGGATGTCGCGTTTCCCGCGCCGACGCCGATCGAGCGCGTGCAACTGCGCGTGGGCGTGATGGCCCACGTTTTTTACCCCGACCTGCTGGGTGAATTGGCGCAGGCGCTGACCGCCATGCCGGTGCCGTACGTGCTGATGGTGTCGGTCATCGACGCCGACGCGCAGGCCGCGGCCCAACAGCGCCTGTCGTCGTTGCCCAACCTGCAGACGCTGCACGTGCGCAAGGTCACCAATCGTGGCCGCGACCTGGCGCCGTTGATCGTGACGTTCCGCGAGGACATCCTCGCGCTCGACGTCGTGGCGCACTGGCATAGCAAAAAATCGCTGTATACCGGCAACGAGCGCCAGGATTGGCGCAACTACCTGACCGCGTCCCTGTTCGGTTCGGCGCAGCGGATCGGCTGGATTCTGGGCATGTTCGCCGCCGAACCGCGGCTGGGCATCGTGTATCCGGAAAGCTTCGCCGGCGTGCCGCTGTGGGCGCATACGTGGCTGAGCAACCTGCAGGCCTGCCGCGAACTGGGCCAGCGACTGGGCGTCGGCATCGATGCGACGGCCTACATCGATTTCCCGGCCGGCTCGATGTTCTGGGCGCGCGTGGAGGCATTGCGGCCGATCTACGCACTGGGCTTGAACCTGCACGACTTCCCGGAAGAGCGCGGCCAGATCGACGGGACGCTGCAGCATGCCCTGGAGCGGATGTTCGTGGCGGTGGCGCGCCAGCACGGGCTGCTGGCCGGCATTCTGCCAGCGGACGGAACGCTCGCGCTGAGCACGGAAGGAAGCCGCAACTGGATGCAGGCCTTCCAGATGCCGTTGGCCACGCGCGTGGCGCTCTCGGCGATCGACGCAAACGTGGTATCGCTGGACGTGTTCGACACCCTGGTGACGCGCCCCTTCCTGACCCCCGCCGGCGCGCGCGCCTATCTCGCCCATCTGGCCGCCGAAACGCTGGGCGTCGCCGACTTCGCCATGTTGCGCGAGCGTGCCGAAGGGCGCGCGCGCGCAACGGCCGGGCGCGATGTCGACCTGGACGCCATCTATGCCGCGATGGCGCACCTCGCGGAGGCGAAAGACCTTCCCCTGCACGCCCTGCAGGAACTCGAACTGGATACCGAAGCGCGCCTGTTGCGGCCGCGTCAGGCGCTGGTCGCCGCTGCCGCCGCGCTCGCCGGCAACGGCCGGCGCCTGGTCGCCGTGTCGGACATGTACCTGGACAGCGCCGACCTGCAAAGGGTGCTGCCATCGGCAGTGCGCGGACTGCCGCAAGCCTGGTACGTGTCTTGCGAAACCGGCTGGCGCAAGGACGACGACCAGGCCTGGGAACGGCTGCCGGCGCGCGAAGGCGTGGCGGCGCGGCAGTGGCTGCACGTCGGCGACAACGAACAGGCGGATATCCAGCGCCCGCAGATGCATGGCTATCTCACGCCCGTGCATGTGCTGCGGCCAGCGGCCTTGCTCGACGTGGTCCCGGCGTTGCGCCCGTTGCGGCCTGCCGCCGGCGCATCCAGTCCCTGGCAGGATCAGTTGTGGCTGGGCCTGCTCAGTGGCCACCTGGCGGATCTGGCCGATGCCCGGCCGGAGCAGTTCGGCCACCGCCTGCGCCTGGAGTCGCCGACCTCGCTCGGCTACCTGGTCTTCGGCCCGTTGCTCGCCGACTACCTGCTGTGGCTGTCGCGCGTGGCGCTGTCGCGCGGCATCGGCCAGATCCTGTTCCTGAGCCGGGAAGGCTATCTGCTGCAAAAGGCGTTTGCGCAGCTCCAGGCGGCATGTCCGCCGCTGGCCGCGCTGCGCGGCCGCTATCTGCTGGCCTCGCGCCGCGGCACCGGCGTGCCGACGCTGCGCGAGGCCAGCGACCTGGAGGCATTGCTCGGCAGTACCTATACCGGCAGCCTGCAGGATCTGCTGCAGGCACGGCTCGGCACTGCAGCGACACGCGCGATCGCAGCGCAGCTCGGCGCCGCAGACATGCGCGGCATGGTGATGCTGCCGGAGATGCGCACCGCTTTGCTGCAAAAACTGGCGCCTGCGATGCCGGCGCTGCTCGACGTCGCCGCAGTCGAACGCGAAGGCTATCTGCGTTACTGGCGCGCCACGGTCGAGGACGCGCCAGCCATGGTGGCGGACCTGGGCTACGCAGGCACCATCCAGGCGCAACTGGGCAGGTTGACCGGAACCGCGCTGGGCGGCGGCTATTTCGCGGTGAACGACGGCATCGCGCAGGTCCAGGCCAGCGGCTGGGCCGAAGCCCGCTACTTCGATGGCCGCAACGCGGATGCGGAAACCTCGGCGATCCTGCAACACGACCTGCTGCTGGAAACCTTCCTGACCGCACCGGACGGCCAGTTCTCGCACTTCGCGTTGCGCGACGATGGCAAGGTCGAACCCGTCTTCGCCGACAACGAACTGGATCCCACGCACTTCGCCACGGTCGCCGCAGTCCAGCAAGGCGCGCTCGATTTCGTCGCCGACCTTTGCGCCGTCGGCGGCAGCGAGACCTGGCAATTCACGTTCGACCGGGCATTGATCCAGGCGCCATTGCGCTGCCTGGGCGAGGGCCGCTGGCAGGCCGGCGACTGGGCGCGAGGCCTGGCGGTCGGCGACGCGTTCACTGGCCGCGGCCGGGTCGCCGTGACCATCTGAGCGGCGTCCGCGCCGCGGTAGCGTCAGGCTCTGCGGAAAGCGACCCCGGTCTTGGCAACCAGTTCCGCTTCGTCCACGCCGTCGGCCGCCTCGACCAGCACCAGGCCCTCCGCGCTCACGTCGAACACCGCCAGGTCGGTGATGATGCGGTCGACCACGCCCACGCCGGTCAGCGGCAGGTCGCACTCGGGCAGCAGCTTGTGGCTGCCGTCCTTGGCCACGTGCTCCATCAGCACCACCACGCGCTTGACCCCGGCGACCAGGTCCATCGCCCCGCCCATGCCCTTGACCATCTTGCCGGGCACCATCCAGTTGGCCAGGTCGCCGCGCGCGCTGACCTGCATCGCGCCGAGGATCGCCAGGTCGATATGCCCGCCGCGGATCATCGCGAAGGAATCGTGGCTGCCGAAATAGCTGGCGCCGGCGCGGGCGGTGACGGTCTGCTTGCCGGCATTGATCAGGTCGGCGTCGACTTCGTCCTCGCTCGGGAACGGGCCGATCCCGAGCAGGCCGTTCTCCGACTGCAGCCACACGTCCACGCCCTCGGGGATGTGGTTGGCGACCAGGGTCGGCAGGCCGATGCCCAGGTTCACGTAGGCGCCATCGGTGAGTTCGCGGGCGGCGCGCTGCGCCATTTCGTCGCGGGTCCAGGCCATGTCAGGCGTCCTTCTGGCGCAGGGTGCGCTGTTCGATGCGTTTCTCGGGATGCGGGTTGTGCACGATACGATCGACGTAGATGCCGGGCAGATGCACCTGGTCCGGATCGATGCTGCCGGTCTCGACGACCTCCTCGACCTCGGCGATGCAGACCTTGCCGGCCATCGCGCAGGCCGGGTTGAAGTTGCGCGCGGTCTTGCGGAACACAAGGTTGCCGGCCGCGTCGGCCTTCCAGGCCTTGACCAGGGCCACGTCGGCCTGCAGCGCGGTCTCCAGCACGTAGTGCTTGCCGTCAAATTCGCGCGTCTCCTTGCCCTCGGCGACGATGGTGCCGTAGCCGGTGGCGGTGAAGAACGCGGGAATGCCGGCGCCGCCGGCGCGCAGGCGCTCGGCCAGGGTGCCCTGCGGATTGAACTCCAGCTCCAGCTCGCCGGCCAGGTACTGGCGCTCGAATTCCTTGTTCTCGCCGACGTAGGACGAGATCATCTTGCGGATCTGCCGGGTCGCCAGCAGCTGGCCCAGGCCGAACCCGTCGACCCCGGCGTTGTTGGAGATCACGGTCAGGCCGTTCGCGCCGGAATCGCGCAACGCCGCGATCAGCGCCTCGGGAATGCCGCACAGGCCGAAACCGCCGACCGCCAGGGTCTGGCCGTCCGCCACCACGTCGGCTAGCGCCGTGGCCGCGTCGGGGAAAAGCTTGCCGCGTCGCCCGGTCACCCGGGTGGAGGTATCGCCCATTGGCCCGCATCCGCATTGGAAGTAGACAGATAGTCTAGCCGCTCGCCGGCCGCGGCCCGCTGCGCACTGCCGCAATGACCGATTAAGGGCCGGAACGTTACACTCCAGGTTCCCCCATGCAAGGTCCCTCCCCTATGTCGCTTCCCGCATTCAAGGCCTACGACATCCGCGGTCGCGTTCCCGACGAACTGAACGAGGACCTGGCCCGCCGCATCGGCGTGGCATTGGCGGGGCAATTGGAGAGCGGGCCGGTGGTGGTGGGCCACGACGTGCGCCTGGCCAGCCAGGGGCTGCAGGACGCGCTGTCGGCCGGCCTGCGCGCCAGCGGCCGCGAAGTCATCGACATCGGCCTGTGCGGCACCGAGGAAGTGTATTTCCAGACCGACCACCTGCAGGCCGCCGGCGGGGTGATGGTCACCGCCAGCCACAACCCGATGGACTACAACGGGATGAAGCTGGTGCGCGAGAATGCGCGCCCGATCAGCTCCGATACCGGCCTGTTCGCGATCCGCGACACCGTGGCCGCCGACACTGCGCCGGCCGGCACGCCGACCGCGGCCGAGCACAGCCGCACGGACAAGTCCGCCTATATCGCGCACCTGCTGAGCTACATCGACATCGGCTCGCTCAAGCCGCTGAAGCTGGTGGTCAACGCCGGCAACGGCGGCGCCGGCGCCATCGTCGATCTGCTGGCGCCGCACCTGCCGTTCGAGTTCGTGCGCGTGTTCCACGAGCCGGACGGCCACTTCCCCAACGGCATCCCCAATCCGCTGCTGCCCGAGAACCGCGAGGCCACCGCCAAGGCGGTCAAGGAACACGGCGCGGACTTCGGCATCGCCTGGGACGGCGATTTCGACCGCTGCTTCTTCTTCGACGAGAACGGCCGCTTCATCGAAGGCTATTACCTGGTCGGCCTGCTCGCGCAGGCGATCCTGGCCAAGCAGCCGGGCGGCAAGGTCGTGCACGACCCGCGCCTTACCTGGAACACGATCGAGATGGTGGAAGATGCCGGCGGCGTGCCGGTGCTGTGCAAGAGCGGGCATGCCTTCATCAAGGAGAAGATGCGCAGCGAAAACGCCGTGTACGGCGGCGAGATGAGCGCGCACCACTATTTCCGCGAGTTCGCCTACGCCGACTCGGGCATGATCCCGTGGCTGCTGATCGCCGAACTGGTGTCGCAGTCGGGCCGTTCGCTGGCCGACCTGGTCGAGGCGCGCATGCAGAAGTTCCCGTGCAGCGGCGAGATCAACTTCAAGGTCGCCGATGCCAAGGCCGCGGTGGCGCGGGTGATGGAGCATTTCGCCACGCACGCGCCGGCGCTGGACTATACCGACGGCATCAGCGCCGAATTCGCCGACTGGCGCTTCAACCTGCGCAGCTCCAATACCGAACCGCTGTTGCGCCTGAACGTGGAAACGCGTGGCGATGCGGCATTGCTGGAAGCGCGCACGCAGGAAATTTCCGACCTGCTGCGCGACTGATCTCCCCTCCCCCCAGACGCACTATGGAGTTCCCCCGCCCATGAGCGACGTCCTACCCATCATCCTGTCCGGCGGTTCCGGCACCCGGCTCTGGCCGTTGTCGCGCGAGTCCTATCCGAAACAGTTCCTGCCGCTGGTCGGCGAACACAGCATGCTGCAGGCCACGTGGTTGCGCGCGGCACCCGTGGCCGGGCACGCGCCGATCGTGGTCGCCAACGAAGAGCACCGCTTCGTCGCCGCCGAGCAATTGCAGCAGATCGGCGTGAAGCCGCAGTCGATCCTGCTCGAACCCAAGGGCCGCAATACCGCCCCGGCGATCGCCGTGGCGGCGCTGGAGGCCACCCGCAACGGCGCCGATCCGCTGCTGCTGGTCCTGCCCTCCGACCACGTGATCCGCGATGAAGCGGCCTTCCAGGCCGCGGTACGCGCGGCCGCCGCCGCCGCCGAGCAGGGCAAGCTGGTCACCTTCGGGATCAAGCCGACCGCGCCGGAAACCGGCTACGGCTACATCAAGGCCGGCGCCGGCAACGGCGTCAGCGCGGTCGAGCGCTTCGTCGAGAAGCCGGACCTGGCCACCGCGCAGGGCTACCTGGCTTCGGGCGAGTACTACTGGAATAGCGGCATGTTCCTGTTCCGCGCCTCGCGCTACCTGGAAGAGCTGCGCCGCTTCCAGCCGGCGATCGCCGACGCCTGCAGCAAGGCCTGGGAAGCGTCCAAGCGCGACGCCGATTTCACCCGCCTGGACAAGGACGCCTTCGCCGCCAGCCCGTCGGACTCGATCGACTACGCGGTGATGGAGAAGACCGCCGATGCGGTGGTGGTACCGCTCGACGCCGGCTGGAACGACGTCGGCTCCTGGTCGGCCCTGCTCGAAGTCTCGCCGCAGGACGCGCAGGGCAATGCGCACCACGGCGACGTGATCGAGATCGATTGCCGCAACACCTACGCCTACGGTTCGCGGCTGATCGCGATGGTCGGGCTGCAGGACGTGGTGGTGGTGGAGACCGACGACGCGGTGCTGGTCGGGCACCGCGAGCGGATCCAGGAGGTCAAGGAGATCGTGGCCAGGATCAAGGCCAGCGGCCGCTCCGAAGCCACCTGGCACCGCAAGGTGTATCGCCCGTGGGGCGCCTACGATTCGATCGACAACGGCCAGCGTTTCCAGGTCAAGCGCATCACCGTCAAGCCTGGCGCCACGCTGAGCCTGCAGATGCACCACCACCGCGCCGAGCACTGGATCGTGGTCAGCGGCACCGCCGAGGTCACCCGTGGCGAGGAAGTGCTGCTGCTCACCGAGAACCAGAGTACCTACATCCCGCTGGGCGTGACCCATCGCCTGAAGAACCCGGGCAAGCTGCCGCTGGAACTGATCGAGGTGCAGTCCGGCAGTTACCTGGGCGAGGACGACATCGTGCGCTTCGAGGATACCTACGGCCGCACTTGAGTCCTGCCGCAGCGAAACAAAAAAAGCCGGGTCGATGCCCGGCTTTTTTCGTTTCCGCCTTTCAGGTCGACATGCGCCGCGCTATGCGGACTGCGGCGCATGCGCGGCCAGTTCGCCGATCACTTGGCGCAGGCCATCGCGCCACTGCGGCAACACCAGCGAGAAATCGCGCTGCAGCCTGGAGATGTCCAGCCGCGAATACGCCGGACGCTTGGCCGGCGTCGGATACTCGGCCGTGGCGATCGGCAGCACGCGCGGCGCGCGCGCCAGCAGGCCTGCGACGAGCGCCTCTTCGAAGATCGCCTCGGCGAAGCCGTGCCAGGTGGTCTCGCCGGCAGCGGTCAGGTGCCAGGTGCCAGATTGCGCGGCAGCGCGCTGCTCAAGGACGTGCGCGGTGACGTCGGCGATCAACGCTGCCGGCGTCGGCGTGCCCACTTGGTCTGCGACCACGCGCAATTCGTCGCGTTCGGCGCCGACGCGCAGCATGGTGCGCAGGAAGTTGCTGCCGTGCGCGGCGTAGACCCAGGCGGTACGGAAGATCAGGTGCTGCGCGCCGGAAGCGCGGATCGCGTCTTCGCCGGCGAGCTTGGTCGCGCCGTACACGCCCAACGGCGCCGTCGGCGCGTCCTCCGGATACGGGCGGGTGCCCTGGCCGTCGAACACGTAGTCGGTGGAGTAATGCACCATCGGCACGCCATGCGCCGCACACCATGCGGCAATCGCGGCCGGCGCCTCGGCATTGGCGCGCAGCGCGGCGTCTCGGTCCTGCTCGGCGCGATCCACTGCGGTATAGGCGGCCGCATTGACCACGGCCGTCGGCTGCAGCCGGTCCAGCAAGGCGCCCAGCGTCTGCGGCTGATCGAAGTCGGCTGTTTCGCAGGCGCTGCCGTCGGGCAGGCGGCCGCTGCGCGTGGTCGCCAGCACCGGCCCGCGCCCAGCCAGCGCGCGCAACAGCTCCTGGCCGACCTGGCCGTTGGCGCCGAACACCAGCGTGGTCACGGCGCGTACACCGGCAGGCGGTCTTCGGCGATGTCGGCCAGGAACGGCGCCACCGCATCCTTGGCCGACAGCACCGGCTGGCTGATCGGCCAGTCCACGCCGATCGCCGCGTCGTCCCAGCGCACGCCGGCGTCGGCTTCCTTCACGTACACGTCGGTGCACAGATAGCTGAACACCGCGCGCTCGGACAGCACCGCGAAGCCATGCGCGAAACCTTCCGGGATCCAGAACTGTTTCTTGTTCTCCGCACTCAGCACCACCGCCGCCCAGCGACCGAAGTGCGGCGAGCCGCGGCGGATGTCCACGGCGACGTCGTAGACCTCGCCTTCCAGCACGCTGACCAGCTTGCCCTGCGGGCGCGGCCACTGATAGTGCAGCCCGCGCAGCACGCCCTTGGCCGAGGTCGAGACGTTGCTCTGCACGAAGCGGGTGGGCAGCCCATGCTGGCCGAACCGCTCGGCGTTCCAGGTCTCGAAGAAATAGCCGCGTTCGTCGCCGAACACCGCCGGCTCGATCACCACGCAGCCGGGCAGATTGGTTTCAATCACTTTCACGGAACGATTCCTCGGACAGCCAGTTCATGCAAGTATTTGCCATAGTCGTTCTTCAACAGCGGCGCGGCGAGTTTCTCCAGCTGCGCGGCATCGATCCAGCCCTGGCCGAACGCGATCTCTTCCGGGCAGCACACCTGCAAGCCCTGTCGCGACTGGATGGTCTCGATGAAGTTGGAGGCCTCGTGCAGCGACTGATGCGTGCCCGTATCCAGCCAGGCGTAGCCGCGGCCCAGCGGTTCCAGGTGCAGTTCGCCCGCCTCCAGGTAACGCCGGTTGAGATCGGTGATTTCCAGCTCCCCGCGCGGCGAGGGCTTCAACGCGGCCGCGTGCTCGCTGGCCTGGCCGTCGTAGAAATACAGGCCGGTGACCGCATAGTTGGAGCGCGGCTGGGCCGGCTTTTCGGCGATGTCGATGACCTTGCCGGCCTGGTCGAACTCGGCCACGCCATAGCGCTCCGGATCGTTGACCCAATAGCCGAACACGGTGGCGCCGTGCTGCCGCGCGTCGGCGCGGCGCAGGGTCTCGGTCAGGCCATGGCCGTGGAAGATGTTGTCGCCCAGCACCAGGCAGCTCGGCTTGCCGTCGATGAACTCGCGGCCGATCAGGTAGGCCTGCGCCAACCCGTCCGGACTCGGCTGCACCGCGTACTCCAGGCGCATGCCCCACTGCGAACCGTCGCCCAGCAGCGCGCGGAACAAGGCCTGCTCGTGCGGGGTGTTGATGATCAGCACCTCGCGGATGCCGGCCAGCATCAGCACGCTGAGCGGGTAGTAGATCATCGGCTTGTCGTACACCGGCAGCAGCTGCTTGCTGACGCCCTTGGTGATCGGATACAGCCGGGTGCCGGAGCCGCCGGCCAGGATGATGCCTTTGCGTTGGGTCATGAGGTGCTTCCTAGGAAGTCCGCACATCGATGTGCGGGCTCTTGCGAGGGACTCGCGTTATGCCGCCGTGCCGATGCGTTCCAGCCGGTAGCTGCCGTCGAGCACGCCCTGCACCCAGGCCTGGTTGGCCAGGTACCAGTCCACGGTGATGGCGATGCCCTGCTCGAAGCTGTACTGCGGCTCCCAGCCCAGCTCGTTCTTCAGCTTGGACGCATCGATCGCGTAGCGCCGGTCGTGGCCGGGGCGGTCGGCGACATGGGTGATCTGGCTGGCGCGCGGCTGGCCGTCGGCGCGCGGGCGGCGCGCATCGAGCAGCGCGCAGATCGCCTGCACCACCTCGATGTTCTGCTTCTCGGAGTTGCCGCCGACGTTGTAGGTCTCGCCGACCCGGCCCTTGGCCAGCACGGTGCGGATCGCCGCGCAATGGTCGCCGACGAACAGCCAGTCGCGCACCTGCTTGCCGTCGCCGTAGACCGGCAGCGGCTCGCCGGCCAGCGCCTTGGCGATCACCAGCGGCACCAGCTTTTCCGGGAAGTGGTACGGGCCGTAGTTGTTGGAGCAGTTGGTGGTCAGCACCGGCAGGCCGTAGGTGTGGTGGAACGCGCGCACCAGGTGGTCGGAAGCGGCCTTGGAGGCCGAGTACGGCGAATTGGGCGCGTACGGCGTGGTCTCGGAGAACTTGCCGGTCTCGCCCAGGGTGCCGTAGACCTCGTCGGTGGACACGTGCAGGAAGCGGAACGCGGCGCGCGGCCCGTCCGGCAGCGCCTTCCAGTGGTCGCGCACCGCTTCCAGCAGGCCCAGGGTGCCGACCACGTTGGTCTGGATGAAGGCGCCGGGGCCGTCGATCGAGCGGTCCACATGGCTCTCGGCGGCGAAGTTCAGCACCGCGTCGGGCTGGTGCTCGCGCAGCAGTTGCGCCACCAGATCGCGGTCGCCGATGTCGCCCTGCACGAAGACGTGGTCGGGATTGCCCTCCAGCGTCGCCAACGTGTTCAGATTGCCGGCATAGGTCAATGCGTCCAGATTGATCACGCGCACCCCGCGCGACACCGCTTCCAGTACGAAATTGCCGCCGATGAAGCCGGCACCGCCGGTTACTAGCCATGTAGCCACTGTCACGTCTCCTGGTCGGCGCTGCGAGGCGCGCCGCTGCTCAAACCGCACAGGATATACGCTTTGCCGGGGATGGTCGCCTGCGCCTGCCGGGCCGGGCCGGGTTCAGACTGAGGCAGCCGCCTCCGACCGCCACCATACGCCCTCGCATGGTCCATCGCCGCCGGTTAGAATCCACCGACTGCCCCGTGCCAGCCGCCGCGGCCGGGCCTTCCCGCACTGCTGAAGGATCTCGTACAAGATGAAAATCCTCGTCGCCTACAAGCGCGTGGTGGACTACAACGTCCGCATCCAGGTCAAGCCGGACGGCTCCGGCGTCGTGACCGAGGGCGTCAAGCTTTCCCCCAATCCGTTCGACGAAATCGCCCTGGAAGAGGCGCTGCGCCTGCGCGACGCCGGCATCGCCAGCGAGGTGGTGGTGGTCACCCTGGCTCCTGCCGATGCCGCCGCGCACCTGCGCAACGGCCTGGCGATGGGCGCCAACCGCGCCATCCACGTCGTCACCGATGCCGCGATCCAGCCGCTGACCGCGGCCCGCACCCTGCTCAAACTGGTCGAGCAGGAGCAGCCGGACCTGGTGATCCTGGGCAAGCAGGCGATCGACGATGACGCCAACCAGACCGGGCAGATGCTGGCCACGCTGTGGGGCCGCCCGCAGGCGACCTTCGCCGGCAAGCTGGTGGTCGCCGACGGCAAGGCCACGGTGACCCGCGAAGTCGACGCCGGCCTGGAAACGCTGGAAGTGGACCTGCCGGCGGTGGTCACCACCGACCTGCGCCTGAACGAGCCGCGCTTCATCAAGCTGCCCGACATCATGAAGGCCAAGAGCAAGCCGCTGCAGACCCTGGCCTTCGCCGACCTGGGCGTGGAGTCCAACGACAGCCTCGCCACCACCCACTACGCGCCGCCGCCCAAGCGCAGCCGCGGCGTGATGGTCAAGGACGCCGCCGAACTGGTGGCCGCACTCAAGCAGAAGGGGTTGCTGTAATGGCCAAGATCCTCGTCGTCGCCGAACACCTGAACGGCCAGCTCAACGCGGCCACCGCCAAGACGGTCAGCGCCGCGCAGGCGCTGTCGCCGGAAACCATCGACATCGTGGTGCTGGCCGCCGACCCGGCCGCGGTCGCCGCACAGGCCGCGCAGATCGCCGGCGTGAGCCGCGTGCTCACCGTCGCCGACCCGGCCAACGCACACGCCATCGCGCAGGTGCTGGGGCCGCAGATCGCACAGCTGGCGCAGGGCTACAGCCACGTGTTCGGTCCCTCCACCACCTTCGGCAAGGACCTGATGCCGGTGGTCGCCGCGCTGCTCGGGGTCAACCAGATCTCCGACCTGATGGCGGTCGATGGCGACTATGCCTTCAAGCGCCCGATCTACGCCGGCAACGCGATCATCAGCGTGCAGGCGCCCGCCGACCAGACCGTGGTCGCCACCGTGCGCAGCGCCTCGTGGCCGGAAGCGGCACAGGGCGGCAGCGCGGCGATCGAAGCGGCCAGCGTCAGCGCGACGCTGCCCACCCACACCCGCTTCGTCGGCCTGGCCGCGGGCAGCTCCGACCGCCCCGACCTGCAGAGCGCCAAGCGCGTGGTCTCCGGCGGCCGCGGCGTAGGCTCGGCGGAGAACTTCCAGATCATCTACAAGCTGGCCGACAAGCTCGGCGCCGCGGTAGGCGCTTCGCGCGCGGCGGTGGATGCCGGCTACGTGCCCAACGAACTGCAGGTCGGCCAGACCGGCAAGATCATCGCCCCGGACCTGTACGTGGCGGTCGGCATCTCCGGCGCGATCCAGCACCTGACCGGGATCAAGGACGCCGGCACCATCGTCGCGATCAACAAGGATCCGGAATCGCCGATCTTCGAGATCGCCGACATCGGGCTGGTGGGTGACCTGTTCACCTTGCTCCCGGAACTGGAAACGGCACTGGGTTGAGCTACAGCACCTCACAGGCCACAACCAGGCCCATCGCAGAGCCACCTCTTGCGGCCTAGCTCGGGCGCCAGATGCTATTGCACGGCTCCTGCCATCCTAAAGGATGGCAGGCACGCCGACTGTCAGGCGGGAAGTTGCAACATCCAGACTTTGAGGTCGGAAGGAACTATCCGAAGTATCGGAATGGCGACTATGATGATAGTTGCCATTATCATCCCCCTTAAACGGCGAAACATTGCGGCCATAGCGAACTCGCGCCAGCAAGCCGTGATGACTGACAGACCGCAGCGTGATGGTCCGGCAAGGCGTGAGGCCAGCATGTGAAGCAATCGCCCGACCGAGTCATCGTCCAAATAATGGACATGCGGCGGGGGAAAATCCTTCTGCCGCACCCTCTCGAAAGCACCTGGCCTGCCCGTCTTCGCCAGCAGCATTGCAATACGCTAGAGCATACCTATGCGTGCGTGGGCATCCAGCAAGTTGCCCTCAACTACACGGGCTACAGACGCGATACCAGACCGCTACGCCTTGTTACAACGTCAATCAACATCCTGGAGTCGAGGCTACGCCGTTAGGCAAAGGGTTCTTTGCGAAACCCCTACTAAGCAGGCTCGGTGGCGTATCGTACCGTCTCTTCGGCTCTCTACGTGGTTCGCCGAGCGTAAAAACGCGAGGCCAAACCCCTTGAAGCAGGCCGGCCTGATGCTATCGCGTGCACCGCAGCCGCCATCGCCGCAAACATGAGGCTGCGCTGGATCTCGCATCATGGTGGTGGCGGAGCGCAAGCAAACACTCCACACGCGGCTTCTTGCAGGCTTGAGAGTCGGTGGCCCAAAGCCTGCATCGTCCGACGTGGCGGCCGTCCCGGCTAGAATAGGGGGCACGAGCACTTCCCGAGTGGGCGCTCAAAACCTATCGGAAGGATTTCCATGCTTAGCGGCGCCCGAGCCAGCCTGATGTTTACCAACCCTCTCACGTCGACAGACCTCAGAACCAAGTATCTGTGGGCGGCAGCGATTGGAGTGCTGGCGATCACAATCTATGTGGCGCTTGGACTCTCCCCCTCATCCTATGCCATGGGATTGCGTGTCATGGGCATCGAGCCGAGCGGGCTCTGGCTAGGACAAGCCCGCCAGATCCGGTCCGATGAGTGGATGGTGTTGACCCCCTATATCCAGATTGCCGTTGCCAACGACCTGCAAGGCGTCAACACGATTTCACCGTACCGGGAAATCCTTCGCTCGTTTCAGGCACTTCCGATCAAGGACTGGGCGATGCTCTTCAAACCCTATTACTGGGGTTTTCTGCTGCTGCCGCCAGCCAATGCGTACTCGCTTTACTTTGCCACGATGTCGACTGCCTTTATCGCCGGCTGGTCGATCTTTCTGCGTCAAATGCGCGCCACTCCGATCATCAGCCTAGTAGTCGCCACGACACTTTATTTTTCCCCCTTCGTACAAGTCTGGTGGACCAGCAACGCGGGAGCGTTTGCGCTTGCTCCTTGGGTTGCGGTGTGCTGGCTGCATTTCGACAACAGGTTCTGGCGAATCGGCACCAGCACCTACGCACTTACCGTCTGGCTACTTTCGTGCGCCTATCCGCCATTTCTCTATGCGTCGGGTGTGGCCATGGCAGTGCTGATCATTGCCTTCAGGTCGAACGCGGTGACACGGGCGCGATTGTTCGATGCCACAGTCGCTGGCGCCATCGCGCTGGCATTGTTCATCACCTATTTCCATGAGCTGATCGACATCATGCAAAACACCGTCTATCCCGGACGGCGCCAAAGCATTGCGGGAGGTGTCGAGTGGGCGAAACTATTCGCGCATTTCAATCCGTCGCTCACCACGCGTGGATTCGAGCCGCTGGCAGCCTTTGTCAACTCCAATGCCTGCGAGATTACCGTAATGTCCACGCTAATCCCGCTCTATGCCGCCACGCTCATCGATGGCGATGCATGGCGCCACTGGGCCTGGAAGCATCGGCCGAGCCTGCTGGTCATCGGCGCAGGCCTAGGGTTCTTCGGCTGCTGGATCTTCTTGCCATTGCCCGCGATTGTCGGCAAGGCAACTGGACTCTTCATGGTGCCACCTTCCCGCGCGGTGCTGGGACTGGGCCTGATCCTGAATCTCGCTGCGGCCGTGATCCTGAGCCAATGCGGCGCCCGCCTGAGCACGCGCAGGCTTGCGGCCCTAGCCCTGCTCACCGTGGCAGGCATCCTGGCCAAACTCGCCTACGGCGACGGCAGCGTCCATGGACTCTACAGCTGGAAGGACGCAGTACCTCTGCTATGCCTCGGGCTGCTAGTGCTCATCGCATGCCGGGTCCGGCGAGATAGTGCGCGAACGAAAGCGGTACTGACTGTCGCCTTGCTCGGAAACCTGCTGACCTACGGCCTATTCAATCCAATCCAATCGGCTTATCCGATCTTTTCGCTTGACCGCGAGCAGGTGCGCCAGAATCTGCAGCAGCGTGGTGCCGCCACCGATGCCAATGGCGTGATTGTGGCGCCCGGGCACTACGGAGCGCTTATCGCCGGCGCCGGACTGCCATCAATCAACCATGTGCTCTATTACCCGCAGCTCGACTTCTTCAAGAGGCACTTCTCTGAAATGTCTGATGAGCAGTTTCAGCTGACCTTCAACCGCTACGCTCACATTTCCGTGGGTGACACTGAAGCTCCTGTGATTGTGGGCGCCGATCACATCGCGGTCCCGGCCAGCGCTTTCGTCGCCGGCGCTCTCTCCAAGCCAAAGCGCAGTGCACCACAGAATGGCGACCCACTTCAAATCCACATGCTAAATGCCCGACCGGTAGCGGCGATCGCACAGAGCGTTTTCGGCCATGTCGACTCGATTTCTCCGTGGGAAAACGGGCAAATTACGCTGCAGGGCTGGTTGCATGCTCCGATTGACGACTCAACCAAGATCAGTGTCTGGACCTCCGCGAGCCCAAGTCAGAGCTCGGCCATCCGTATGCTGCGACCTGACGTTGCCGCTGCAGTCGATCCAGCGCTCGGCGCCTCAGGAATTCGCCTAACAGTGAGATTCGCCCCCGGAGTCAAGGCCAGCGATCTGTGCTTGCTGGTCGAACAGAAGGACCGCAGCAGCACTGTTCGCTTCCCCGACGGCAGGCTTGGCTGTACTTCCGTCCACTGAATTACGCATTCGAAAGGATCTTCATGCATACCGGCACACATACCAACGCAATGCGCATTGCGGTCGTCATCCCTTGTTACAAGGTCAAGCGGCATATCCTCCAGGTAATCGCCGCCATTGGGCCTGAAGTAGACGCAATCTATTGCGTGGATGACGCCTGCCCGGAGCAAAGCGGGACATTCATTCAAGAGCACAATCAGGATGCCCGCGTGCGTGTGACACGCCACTCACACAATCAAGGCGTTGGCGGCGCAGTCATGACCGGCTATCGGCTTGCCATCGAAGAAGGCATGGATATTTTGGTGAAGATCGATGGCGACGGGCAGATGGACCCTTCGCTCCTGGGCGACTTTGTTGCACCGATCGCATCTGGCAATGCCGATTACACCAAGGGGAACCGCTTCTGGGATCTGTCCCAGATCAGGCGCATGCCGTTGATCCGGCGCTTCGGGAATCTGGGCCTGTCATTCATGGCTAAGGCCTCTTCCGGCTACTGGGACATATTTGACCCTACTAACGGCTACACCGCCATTCACGCCAATGTGGCAAGCCACCTGCCATTCGAATCAATTAGCAACCGTTACTTTTTCGAGACCGATATGTTGTTCCGGCTCAACACGATCCGCGCCAAGGTCCGTGACGTACCGATGGATGCCCAGTATGGCGATGAAGAGAGCAACCTGAAGATTTCCAAGATCGCTGGCGAATTTGCCTTCAAGCACACGCGCAATCTGTTCAAGCGCATCGGCTACAACTACTTCTTGCGCGACCTCCCCATCGCATCGCTTGAGCTTATTGCAGGCCTGGCACTGCTAGCATTCGGTCTCGTGTTCGGCTGTTATCACTGGGCCTATTCCGCCGCCGAGGGAACTGTTACGCCGGTCGGAACAATCATGCTGGCCATCGTATCCCTGACCAGCGGGCTCCAATTTTTACTGGCATTCATCGGCTACGACATCGCCAATATACCGCGCTTCAGCTTGCATACCACCATCAAGCGCAAACGCTTGAGCTGACCGTGCCCGGCATCCGAGGCGAGGCAATCACGGGCCACGCACTGAATCCCTCGCCGAGCGCAGCACGTGCAAGCGCTGCCAGGTGCCACGCACGGCGGGGGGGACCTTACTTACGTATCCAGCTTCGTGGCCGATAAGCTATAGCATGGCGTCGCGTCAACTGTCAGATTGAGATTGTCTCAACCGATATAGCCAACCAAGACAGGCGGCTCTTGACCTTAAAGGTTGCCGCACCACGCCGCGCGCTCACGCAAGCGCACGATGTAGCGATTGCGGCTGCCAAAGCCGCGGCGGATAGGCTAGCGAGAACGGCGTGGATTCCAACGTCAGATTGACATTGTAATAAGGATCCTGCTGCAAGGCCCAGCCCCAGCGCTGCTTCATGAAACTCTCTTCGCGCTTGAAACGGGCAATCTTCTCAGGCGTGGTCTCGTAGCCACGCGAAGCCGATTCGTGGTGATAAAGCTCGGCAAACGGGGTCCACAGGTTGCGATAGCCGGCCTCGCGCACGCGCAGGCAAAAGTCGACGTCGTTGAAGGCCACTTCCAGTTGCTCGTCCAGGCCACCGACCTGCTCGAACACCGAACGGCGCACGATCGCACAGGCTGCGGTCACCGCGCTCAGACTCTGCGCCAAGCCACCGCGGTGTTTGTCGCCCGGCCAGCCACGCGCCATGCCCACATAGCAGTGCCCGGCCACGCCACCGATGCCGAGAATCACGCCAGCGTGCTGGATCGTATTGTTCGGGTAGTACAGCATCGCGCCCACCACCCCGATCTCGGGGCGCAGCGCGTGCCCGACCATCTCGTCCAGCCAATCGCGACTGATGACTTCGATATCGTTGTTCAGCAATCCCAGCACCGTGCCGCGCGCAATGTGCGCGCCGGCGTTGTTGATCGCCGAGTAGTTGAACGGATGCGGATACGGCAACACGCGTACGCGCGGATCCTGCTGGACTTGCGCGAAATACTTCCTGGACGCCTCTTCCTGGGAGTCGTTATCGATGACCACGATCTCATAGTTGGGATAGTCGGTGCGTTCCAGAATCGAATCGATGCACTGCTTGAGCAGATCGATGCGATCGCGGGTGGGAATCAACAGGCTGACAAGCGGCGCCGGTTCCGGCAGCGGATAGGAAATCCGGAAATAGCCGCTATAGGTGGCCATCTCCAGCACCTTCCCGCCGTTGCCGGTCCGATCAAGATGCGCCTGGACGGCGCGCAGCGCGGCAAGATGCGCATACGACTTTTCACCCGGCGCCATCGCGGTGGAGCCACTGATCATGCGCCAGTGATACAGCACCAGCGGAAGATGGCCGATCGCATCGTGAGGAAGCCTCTCGGTGATCCGCAACGTCAGGTCCCAATCCTGAGCGCCCTCGAATCCCTCCAGGAAACCGCCGACCGCGCGCACCTGTTCGGCACGGTAGACCGTCAAGTGGCAGACGCAATTTTGCGAAAGGAACAGATCGGGATTCCAGTCCGACTTGAAGTAGGGATCCGAACGCTTCCCTTCCACGTCGATCTTGTCTTCGTCGGTGAACAGCATCTGCCACTGCGGATTATTCTCGAACGCGTGAACGCTCTTGAGCAGAGCCAAGGGATGCAGTTCGTCGTCGTGGTCGAGCAATGCGATGAACTCGCCCCTGGCCATCTGCAGGGCCGTGTTCGAGGCTGCGGAAATATGTCCGTTCTGCTCCCGTCGCTGGAACCGCACGCGATCGTCGCGTTCGGCATACTCGGCAAGCACCTGCATCACCACTGGATCGGTGGAGGCATCGTCGGCGATGCACAACTCCCAATTTGGATAGACCTGCTCGCGTACGCTTTCGATGCAGCGCCGCAACCAGCGCTCAGGAGTGTTGTACGTCGGTACGATGACCGAGACCAGCGGCCTGCGCGCTAACGAGACGAGTTCCGCATCCGCCGCCGCCTTCCACGCGGCATCGCGGCAATCGTAGAACTCCTGCCATACCTGGTAGTCGGAGAAAGACCCCGAAAGCATGCGGGTCGAGTATTCGTGATAGAGCCGATCGGCCATCCTGCGGACGCCCTTGGTCAGCAGATCGATCGCCGTTCGCGCCACTAGCTGTAGCTTGTTCACGCCGCCTTCGCGGCGATCGAATGATGCGCCGAAGAGACGCCGCATGGCATCGCCGCGCTCGATACGCTGCAGCTGCAGAGCGGAATGACTGAAATCCATCGGCGCGACAGAGGGATCGAAGCGGATGCCGGTGGTCGACTCCACCAGACGGACCACGATCTCGAACCGGCGCGTTTCACCGCTGGGTATATTCAGGGGAAGATCGATGCGCTCGGCCTCGCCGCTGTGCCTGACCCGATACGTCGGATACAGCACCGGCGCGAACATACGCCCGCGATAGACCGACAGCTCGCCGGTGAGCAGGTACCAACCGCCAGCCAGGGCCTCGCCCTGCCAGCGCAGTTCCATCTGCGGATCGCTGCCGGACGCGCGCCACGCGGCAGCATGCGATGGCGGGGGAGAAAATTCGGCAGCCAGCGGCGCAATCTGCTGCAGCGGAGTGACGCTAAGTGCAATCGTTTCGGACATCTAGCTCTCGGGAAAAGTCCCTCGGATCACCGGGGGAACGTACTCTATAGGATAAACGGGATGTAAATCCCGTGCCAGCGCCAGCGCGTGACGGTCAGGATCCAGCGCGAACGCGGGCGCATCGAGCGACAGGCAGGGGCTATAGGCCGGATCGTCACCGAGCACCTGCTGCCAACGCGCCTGCATCGTGGCAACCTCGCCGGCAAACCGCGCCTGCTTGACCGGATCGTCCTCGATGCCCCGGCTGGCCGATTCATGATGGTAGGCCTGGGCGTGCGGCGTCCACACATTGTCGTAACCGTGCGCGCGCAACCGCAGACAGAAGTCGACATCGTTGAACGCCACCGCGATCGATTCATCCAGGCCGCCCACCGCGATATAGGCCGCGCGCGTCACTGCCAGACAAGCCGCAGTGACCGCCGAATAGCGCTGCGTCAGCAGAGCGCGTCCGTATTCGCCGGCGAAATCGTGCGGCGCGTGGGCGAAGGCATGGGCGGCGACACCGCCGATTCCCAGTACGACGCCAGCGTGTTGCAGCGACCCGTCCGGATAGAACAGCTTCGCGCCGATCGCCCCCGCCCCCGGGCGTGAGGCCAGCCGCACCAGTTCCTGCAGCCACTGCGCATCGGTGATTTCGATATCGTTGTTGAGCAAGACCACGATCTGCGCAGTGCAATGCGCCACGGCGTAGTTGTTGATCGCGGAATAGTTGAACGGGCGGTCGTAACGCAATATCCGGACCCGCGGATCTTGGCCGATCGCCTCGAAATAGGCATGCGATTGCGCTTCGACCGAGCCGTTGTCCACCACTGTGATGCGATAGCGAGAATATTCCGTCCTGGCGAGCAGGGTGGAAATGCACTGTTCAAGAAGATCGATGCGATCGCGCGTCGGGATGACGATCTCCACGTCCGGCTCGGCGTCCAGCGCATATCGCACATGCAAGCGTTGCCGGCCCACCGCATGGATCCGTGCGCCCTGGGACTGCAATGCCCGGCCGAGCACGCGCACGCGCGCCGTCGCATCCGCCTCGCTACGTGCGAACGGGGCACAGATTGGGCCGACGTCGCCGTTCACGTGACGCAACATGTGCGGCAAGTGCAACGGAATCGCGTCGCACTCGTGGATCAGCGCGCACAGCAGCGAGAACCACGGCGCATCCGGGTCGAGGCCATCGAGCAGGCCATCTACAAGCACATCCCTGCGTACGAACGCGCTGCGCCCGAGATAGTCCTGCTCGTACCAACGCAGGCGGTCCCACGCCGGCTTGAACAGCGGCGCGAAACGCCGCCCAGCTTCATCCACCCTGTCTTCGTCGCTGTAGACCAAGGCGGCCGCAGGAAGCGAGATCATCTCGGCGAGGACCTTGGCGGTCATCGGATGGATGCGATCGTCCGCCGCCAGCACCGCCACGTAGGCGCCTTGCGCAGCGCGCAGACGCGCACCGAGCAAAGCCGCAGCATCCACGATCTGCAGCGGTGGCAGCGCACGGTCCACGGGCCACTCGTCCAACTGCTGGGCATCGGCCACGATCTCGACCGCCTGCCCCGCCAGGGAACCGAGCGCATCGAGGCATGCCGAGAAATCCGCCCCCGCGCGATCGTGGAATACCAACGAAAGAACAGGAGCCTGGGCACGCGTGTCGCTGCGTGGCGTCGACACCAGTTCGGCCAGTCGCCGATCCTCGCGCAGCACCCAGGTCGCATAGCCGGCATCACGCGCCGTCGTGTCCGCACGCTGCGTGCGCAGCAAGGCGTGCAACGATGCGTCCGCGCCCTGCTCGCGCCACTGCGACTGCGCGTCACCGACCAGTTCCAGCGCTTCCCGTGGCGCATCGCGCAGCCGTTCACCGACACCGCCGCGCAGCAGCAACCAGAAGGCTTCTCGCTCGCTCAACCGGTAACTCTCGAGCGGCCCCAGTTCGAATCTCGCATAGGCGTCTGTCGGGTCGAACCTCAGCGCCTGCAATGGCTCGGGGAACTGCACCACAACATCCAAGCTGCCGCGGCCAGCGGCCAGCGCGAGATCGATCCGGGTGTCTTCGGCGATCCCGTTGCCATAGTCCGGATAGAGACAGGGGTTGGCCAGACGTCCATCCAATTCGCGCAAGACACCACGCAGCCGGTACCAGCCGGCGGCAAGCGGCAGCGCCGGCTGGGCCAGCGCGAATTGCGGATCGGACCCGACGGATTCCCAGGTCGTGACCTCGCCAGCGGCTAGGCAGGCAAGATCGGCCAACGGCGTCGCGTCCCAGCGCATTCGCACCGGCGGTCGTTGGCTCAGGTCCGCCACGGTCACCGCAACTTCCACCATCTGCGTCCTTGCAGCTGCGCAAGCATGGCCATCTGCTCGCCCTGGACGGCAGCGAGCGCATCCACCTTGGCTTCCAGCGCACGTAGTGCATCGCCACGCTCCATCCGGTCCAGCGCATCGCTGAGCCGGGCGGTCAATTCACCCTGCTGCGTGCTCCAGTGCTGGATCGAATCGACCAGACGATCGTCGCTGGCGACGATTCGGTCGTGCAAGGCGCCCTGGCCCTCGGCCAACTGCTGGACGAGGGCCTCAATCCGTTGCAACGCCGGCAACGTCTGCGCCAGACCGTCTCCAAGCGCCGTGTGCAGCGCGTCGATGGAGGCATACATGTTCACGCCATGCTGGCCCGCCAGGTTGAGCGAGTGCTGAAGCGACGCGAACCCATCGGCGATCTCCGCATGCTGGTGACCGGTGGCAGCAACCGGAGCTGCGGCACGCGGCAACGGCGCATCGAGCATGCGTTCGATCGCTTCGCGCTGGTCCTTGCCCGTGACCTGGCGCTGAAACGCCAATTCGCGCTCGAGCCAGAGATCGAAACCATTCGCCGCCGAGGCAGCGAACAGTTCAGCCACCACATCCAGCAGCAGGGCACGCAACGTGATCGGCTCGCCTTCCGCCATCATCGCCACGACGCTGCCGCCATAGGTGAACAACAGTGAGCGCAACAACAGCCAGCCGAGCGTCGGGCCCTCGGCGACCCACTCGCGATCGAAGTAGACGATCCGGCCATCGGCGGCGCACAGCAAATTCGATGGCGTGGCGTCGAGATAGTCGTCGGGCAGAACGCTGTCGACGCTGTCCAGCGCAACGGCATGCCCTTCGCCGTGCAGCACCTGCGCCAACGCCTGCAAATAGCGCCGCACTTCCGCGACCAGCTCGGCACGGGTCCAGCCAGGCTGGCTCAGTACCGCGCGAATTGCATCGACCAACAAGGGACCCTGGAAATAGTCGGTCGCGCTCTGCACCTGCAAGCGAATCCCGGTCTCTGCCGATGGTGCGTCGGACAATCTGCGCGCATGCACGCGTACCGATTGGTCCTGCTCCGCCACGAAAAGCGTTTCCCGGGCATAGGCGCCCAGCCGCTGCGTGCTGTAGTGATACGCCAGCGCCGATTGCTCGGCCATCGCCGAATCGTCGGCCACGGCTTCCACCAGGAACGAATTGGCCAGATCCAGCGCCAAGCCGTTGGCCGCGACCACCGGCCAGGCACGCTGAAGATTGAATGTCGTCGGCGTGAGCTGAGGATCGCGGCGAACCGCCTGCGCCGCCAGCGCGCCGGCATTGAACAGCGCGGGGTCGGCCGAGATGCCGCGCTCGGTCAGGATCGTGGCCGGCATCTTGTAATCGGGCAACGGTGCCGAGAAACGGCTGCGCGCATAGCCGGCGCGCCGAAGCAGCGCGTCGAGTTCGTTGCGCCCGTATGTGCGCGCGCCGCGCGATTGATAACGGTCCTCCAACCCGACCATCGGCTGCCCCAGATGGTCTTCCGGCACGCCGGCCAGATACTTCAGGCCCAGCTGATTCTCGATGGCCAGAATCAGGCGCCCTCCTGGCGCCAGCAGCTGCCTTGCGGCCTGCAGCATGTGCAGCGCGGGGTTCTGCGCGTCGGAGAACAGACTGGCGTACTCCAGCACGCCGATCAGGGTCACCACGTCGAAGCGCTGGGCGACGGAAAAATCCTGAAAGCGTTCGGCCACCACAACGACATTGCGCAACTCGCGAGTGCGCTCGCGGGCGATGCGTGCGCGCCGCAACGAGCCCTCCAGCGCCAGCACGTCAGCCCCGCTCTCGCCGAGATAGCGCGTGACCGCACCGCATCCGGCGCCGATTTCGAGAACCCTCGCACCCGGCTGAAGATGCTGCGCGAACGGTCGCAGCAGGTTCGCGCGTTCCGTGGACAGGTGATAACGGCTCGGCCAGTCGACGCAAGCGGCCGCCAGCTCGGAAGAAAACACGCTGACGTCGGCAGCGGCGCGCAACGTCGCCAACAGCCCATCTTCGGAGTTGTCGCCATCGCTGTAGCCGATGCTGTCGTAGCCCTCGCGACGCCATACGGCGACGTCCGCAGGCATGACATAACCAGCGGCTGCCAATGAATCAATCATGCAATGCGTCCTCTTGAATCATCGTCGGCGTGATCGATCAAACAGCCTGGCGAGGACTTGCGACTTCCAGACGCATGTCCAGCCCGCCCATACCGAAGAAATCGGCGTTGATCACCTTGAAATGGATGCTGTCGTAGCGCCTGTCATGGGGCACCACATCCTCTTCGCCGCGGCTGGCCACGCCGACAGAAAGGAAATAGTCGCCATCGGCCAGGTCGCAGCGGAATGCGGCCACCACATCGACCGCGCTGCCGGCAGCGCCGCCAGCGGTGAACGCAGGCAGCGGCTTGTACTCGGTATTGGTACCGTAAACGACGACGCCCTCGGCCGTCTTCAGGGTGAAGCCGACGATCGGCCTGATCACCTCGCGCTCGAACACCATTCTGACCACGAGGCGCAATTCCTGACCGGACTCGAGAATCGGCGGGTAAAGCGTTTGCGCCGATCGCAATTCGAAGTCGGTGATGCGTGCGGCACCGTCGCCCCAGCGGAATTCATGGGGATTGTAGTTGGGGCGCGACTCGTAGCCACCGCCCTCGCCGGAGAACGGCACGCTCTCTTCGAACGGCGCGTCCGCGATCCGCTCGCCTGCGTCGGGCGCGGGAGCATCGGTATCGCCGCTACCGAACAGCAAGTTGTAGTAGGCGTTGACCACATCCTTGGGCTTGCCTTGGCGCAGGACGCGGCCGCTATCGAGCAACTGGGCGAACTCGCAGTGCTGCACGATCTGATCGGCCGAGTGGCTGACCAGCAGGATCGAAGCGCCATCGTCCTTGAGCTGCTTGAGCCGCGCGAAGCACTTGGCCTGGAACTTCGCGTCGCCGACCGACAAGGCTTCGTCGACGATCAGCAGCTGCGGGTGCACCTGCGCCTGCACCGCGAACGCCAGGCGCACGACCATGCCGCTGGAATAGCTGCGGATCGGCTGGTCGATGAACGCACCGATGTCGGCGAATGCGAGGATGCGATCGAGGCTTGCATCCACTTCGTCCTTGCTCAACCCGAGGATGGCCGCATTGAGATAGACGTTCTCGCGCCCGGTGAACTCGGGATTGAAGCCGCTCCCCAGTTCCAGCAATGCCGCCACGCGCCCCTGCACCTGGATGCTGCCCTCGGTCGGGGTCAGCGTGCCGGCGATCATCTGCAGGAAGGTCGATTTTCCCGAGCCGTTGCGGCCGATGAGGCCGACCGTCTGGCCGCGGCGCACTTGCAGATCGGCGCCGCGCAATGCCCAGAATTCCCGGTAGTAGCGCCGCGAACCGCCCACCAGACCCTGCAGCAAGCGGTGCGAAGGCCGGTCGTAGATGTGGTAGCACTTGCCGACGCCGCGCGCATCGACCACCAGGTCGGCGTCGCTGGATATCGGGCTGTCCGCTTGCGCCACGGTCAAGAGCTCAGAGGACATCGGCGAACCCCCGGCGCGTCTTCTGGAAGACGAAGTAACCGAAATAGGCGAACGCCAGCGCGCCGAGCGTATACATCCCCAAGCCCGCCCAATCCGGCGCGCGCCCCCAGAACGCGACGTCGCGCGCCTCGTCGATGATGAAGGTCAAGGGATTGAGGTGGAAGATGAATTGGTACTTCGGCGGCAGCGTGCTCACCGGAACGATGGCGGAAGACAGGAACAACGTCGCCGTGGCGATCACGCCGGTCATCTGCCCGATGTCGCGCAGGAAGACGCTCAGCGAGGACAGCAGCCATCCCAGGCCGAGCAATCCGACCGCCAGCGGCAGGAACACGATCGGCAGGAAGACCAGCGTCGGGTGCATTTCGTGCCGCACGATCAGGTTCAGCACGACGAACACCAGCGAATTGGTGCAGGCGTGGAACAGCGCCGACAGCACCATCGTCCAGGGCAGCACGTCGAGCGGAAACACGATCCGCTTGACCAGGTTCGAATTGCCGATGACCAAGGTGGGCGCACGCGTCAGGCATTCGGCGAACAGGCCATGCACGATCAGGCCGAGGAACAGCAGCATGGCGAAGTCGGCGATGTTGCCGCTGGTCCCCGGCCAGCGCGATTTCAGCACGTAGCCGAACGCTAACGTATAGATGATCAACATCATGAAGGGACTGATCAGCGACCACAGCAGACCGAAGCTGGCGCCGCGATAGCGTCCGAGCACGTCGCGCCGGGTCATCTCCATCGTCAGGCTGGGATAGTGCAGCCAGGCATGGAACGGACCGGTCGGCGAAATGCGATTCGCCCGTTGCAGCACGTCGTGCATGTGTCAGCTCCGCAGCGCGCGATCGAGATCGGCCTGCAAATCCCCCACATCCTCGACCCCCACGCTCAACCGCACCAGCGCATCGCTGATGCCGAGCTGGGCGCGCCGTTCCACCGGCACCGAGGCGTGGGTCATGACCGCAGGATGGTTGACCAGGCTTTCCACGCCGCCCAGCGATTCGGCCAGGGTGAACAGCTCGGTGCGTTCGCAGAAGCGCTTGGCCGCGTCGAAGCCGCCCTTGAGCACGATCGAGACGATGCCGCCGAAACCGGACATCTGCCGCTGCGCCAGGGCGTGCTGCGGATGCGAGGCCAGCCCGGGGTAGATCACCTTGTCGATCGCCGGATGAGTATCCAGCCACTGCGCCAGCTGCAGCGCGTTGGCGCAATGCGCGCGCATCCGCAGCGGCAGGGTCTTGAGCCCGCGCAGCGCCAGGAAGCTGTCGAACGGGCCCTGTACGCCGCCCACCGAGTTCTGGAGGAACGCCAGCTGCTCGGCCAGTTCGGCATTGGCGCCGACCACGGCGATCCCGCCGACCATGTCGGAGTGGCCGTTGAGGTACTTGGTCGCCGAATGCACCACGATGTCCGCACCCAGTTCCAGCGGGCGCTGCAGCATCGGCGAGGCGAAGGTGTTGTCCACCACCACCAGCAGGCCGTGCTTGCGCGCGATCGCGGCGATCGCGGCGATGTCGACGATCTTCAGCATCGGGTTGGTAGGCGTCTCGATCCACACCATCCTGGTCTTGGGTCCGATCGCCGCTTCGAACGCGGCCGGATCGGTCAGGTCGACGAAGCTGAAGTCCAGGGCGGCGGTGCGCCGGCGCACGCGCTCGAACAGGCGGTAGCTGCCGCCGTACAGGTCGTCCATCGCCACCACGTGGCTGCCGCTGTCCAGCAGCTCCATCACCGTGGAGGTGGCGGCCATGCCCGAGGCGAACGCGAATCCGCGCGAACCGCCTTCCAGCGCGGCGACGCAGCGCTCGTAGGCGAAGCGGGTCGGATTGTGGGTGCGCGAGTACTCGAAGCCCTGGTGTTCGCCGGGGCTGGACTGGGCATAGGTGGAGGTCGCATAGATCGGCGGCATCACCGCGCCCGTGGACGGGTCCGGATGCTGGCCGCCATGGATCGCCAGGGTCGCCAGCGACAGCGCGGGGCCGTCGCCATTGGGGTTGGACGTGTGGTCCGTCATGAGGGGTTCCCGGAGAAGGGGCGTGATTCTAGCAGCGAGGTCTGAACGGCCCCCTGTATCGGGAGCCGTCCACGAGGCACCGTCACTGGACGCGGCGGCGCAGGTAGTTGAGCAGGTCGATGCGGGTGATCAGGCCGAGGAAGGCGCCTTCGTTCATGACGATGGCGACCTGGCCGCGGTCGAACACCGGCAGCAGCGCTTCGATCGGCGATTTGACGTCGAGCCGGTCCAGCTTGCTGACCATGGCCGTGGCCACCGGGTCGCGGAACCGCGCCTCGTCGCCGTAAACGTGCAACAAGACGTCGCTTTCGTCGACGATGCCGACCAGTTGGTCGCCATCCATCACCGGCAGCTGCGACACGTCGTAGAGCTTCATGCGCTGGTAGGCGGTGGTCAGCAGGTCGTTGGGGCCGACCACCACGGTGTCGCGCTGGCTGTACGGGCGCAGGATCAGGTCGCGCAGGTCGCCGTGCTGCGGGCGCTCCAGGAAGCCGTTGTCCAGCATCCAGTAGTCGTTGTACATCTTCGACAGGTACTTGTTGCCGGTATCGCAGACGAACACCAGCACGCGCTTCGGCTCGGTCTGCGCGCGGCAGTACTTGAGCGCGGCGGCCAGCAGGGTGCCGGTCGAGGAGCCGCCGAGGATGCCCTCCTTGGCCAGCAGTTCGCGCGCGGTATGAAAGCTCTCGGCGTCGCTGATCGAATAGGCTTTCTTGACCCGCGAGAAATCGGAGATGTCGGGCAGGAAGTCCTCACCGATGCCCTCGACCAGCCAGCTGCCGGACTTCTCGCTGACCGTGCCCTGCTCGATGTACTCGGTCAGGATCGAGCCGACCGGGTCGGCCAGCACCAGCTCGGTGTGCGGCGAGGCGGCGGCGAACGCGCGCGACAGGCCGGTCATGGTGCCGGAACTGCCGCAGCCGAACACGATCGCGTCCAGCTTGCCGTCCATCTGCCGCAGGATCTCCGGACCGGTGCCGAACTCGTGCGCGGCCGGGTTGTCGGGGTTGCCGAACTGGTTGACGAAATAGGCCCCCGGCGTCTCGGCGGCGAGGCGCGCGGCCAGGTCCTGGTAGTACTCGGGATGGCCCTTGGCCACGTCCGAGCGGGTCAGCACCACTTCGGCGCCCATCGCCTTGAGGTTGAAGATCTTTTCCCGGCTCATCTTGTCCGGCACCACCAGGATCAGCTTGTAGCCCTTCTGCTGGGCGACCAGGGCCAGGCCGATACCGGTGTTGCCGGCAGTGCCCTCGACCAGTACCGCGCCGGGCTTCAGCTCGCCGCGGCGCTCGGCCGCCTCGATCATCGACAGGCCGATGCGGTCCTTGATCGAGCCGCCGGGGTTGGCGCTTTCCAGCTTCAGGTACAGCTCGCACACGCCAGTGTCGAGCTTGCTGGCCTTTACGATGGGGGTGTCGCCGATCAGATCGAGTACGGAAGAGTGAATGGCCATCGCGTCCGGATGCATCGCGCCGTCATAGCGGCTGGACCGGTGATTATCCGCGGTATGCGCCGGAATGTCAGACAAAGCGCCGAACCGGCACGAAAAAAGCCGCGATCGCGGCTTCGGAGGAGATGACGCGGACGGTGGCAAGCCGACGAGGAGGCCGGCCACCGCCCGCGACAATTGAACGCTTGTCGTGGGAGGGAGGAATCAGTGAGGCTTTTGCTGCTCGTCGTAGAGCCGCAACAGCTTTTCCTTGGCCGCGAGCTTTTCCCGCTTCATCTGCGACAGGGTGAGATCGTCGATCGGCAGCACGCCGAGCTCGGCGTCCATGCACTTCTTGTCCAGGGTCTTATGGCGTTGGTAGAGCTGCTTGAACTCCGGATCGGACTTGATCAACGCGTCGATTTCGGTCTGCGGTTGCCCTTCGAACATAGGAATAGCCTCCTTCAGCTGGAAACAAGAACGCCCCGGCCGGAACGGCACGGGGCGTTGCCTGGGAGCGGAGTCGCGCGGGTCGCCAGCCACTCCACCGCAACGCCCGGGCCTGCTGCCCTTGGAACGTCTCGCTGCGGTGCGTGCCACTGCTTCATCGGCCCGGAGTCTCCGTGGAACCAGGCGACGGTGTGTCGCCTGGGAGTTCGACCCTACGCCTCCCCACCAGTTCCGGCAAGGGCAGCAGCGCGCGCTTTCCGCATTCAGTTGCTTGCCGCTCAGGCCCAGAGAAAAACCGCGTTAAACGGGCTCCAGGGCCTGCAACGGCCAACCCCGCTCAGGGCGCGATCACCACCTCGGCGGCACGCGCCTTGGTCGCCGGCGCCTTCTTGCCGACCGCCTGCAACCGGCTCGCCGTCACGCCGCCGGCGACCAGCGCCTCGCGCAACGCGTCGGCGCGCTTCTGCGCCACGCCGGCATCGGCGTCGTAGGCCTCGATCCGCACCCGGCCCTTGGCGCCGATCTGCAGGTACTGCGCCAGCGCCTTGGCCTGGCCGGCGGCATCGGCCGACAGCGCCGCCTTGCCTGCCGCGAACGCCCCGCCGGTGACGGTGAAGACCTCCCCGCGCGGCTCGAAACGCGACGCCGGCAGCTTGGCCCCGGCGACCAGCTCGGCCTCCTCGCGCGCCAGCTTGGCCGACTTCTGCTGCGCGGCGCTGAGCTTGGCGGTCTGCTGCCCGGCCACGTTGGTCAGCGCCTGCTCGGCATCCTGCCGCGCCAGCTGCTCGGCCTCGGCGGCCTGGCGCAGGCTCTCGGCTTCTTCGGCCTGGATCTGCGCCTGCACCCGCAGCCGCTCGGCTTCCTGGCGCGCGCGCGCGGCTTCGCGCCGGCTGGCCTCGACCAGCAAGTCGCTGCGGGTCTTCTCCAACTGGTCGACCTGGCGCCGCGCCAGGGCGGCGCGCGCGGCGGTCTCGGCGATCTCGACGCGGCGCTCGGCGAGATAGCGCGCGTCGTCCTGCTCCTTGCGCTTGGCCGCGGCGAACGCGGCTACCGCCTGCTGCGCCTGCAACCGCTCGTAGGCGGCCACGTCGGCACTCAGCGGATCGGCCTGCAGCGCGACCAGGCGCTGGTTCAGGACCGCCAGCTCCGGATCGTCGGCGGCGAACGCGGCCAGCGGCGCGACCAGCAACAGCAGCGCGGCCAGGCGGCCGGCCATTCCCAGGCGGCGGCTCATGGACGCGCCTCCCCGGTGTTCAAGCTGCGCTGCAGGTCGGCCACCTCGGCCTTGCGCTGCTTGAGTTGCGCATTCGCCACCGCCTCCTCGCTGCGCACCCGCGCCAGGTCGGCATCGGCCGCCACGCGCAGCGCCAGCTGCGGTGCGATCTTGCGTTGGCGGCGGTCCAGCGCCGCCTGTTGCGCCTGCTCCAGGCCCTGGCGGGCAGTGGCGATCAGGTCCGGGGCGTATTGGTCGGCGTCGGCCTGGATCGCGCGCTGCACCGCCTGCTGCGCGGTCTGCAGTTCCGGCGAGGCGACCTGGGCAAAGGCGGCGGGCGTGGCAAACAGCGCCAATGCGCACGCCATCACGTACTGCGGGCAACGGATTTGTGCGAAGCTAGTTTTCATCAAGGGGGGCCGTAGGCGGAGACGTCGAGCGCGGCCATTGTCGGAAGCCTGTGGCGCGCTTGCAACGGGCGGCCGCAGATTGTTGGGGAACCATTGCGCATGGATATCGGCTACTTCCTGAAGCTGATGACCGAAAAGAACGCCTCGGACATGTTCCTGACCACGGGAGCACCGGTCTATATCAAGATCGAAGGCAAGCTGTACCCGCTCGGCGCCACCGGCCTGCCGCCGGGCATGGTCAAGAAGATCGCCTACTCGCTGATGGACGAGGGCCAGGTGCCGCAGTTCGAGCGCGAGCTGGAGCTGAACATGGCCATCGCGCTGCAGGACGCCGGCCGCTTCCGGGTCAACGTGTTCAAGCAGCGCGGCGAGGTCGGCATGGTGATCCGCGCGATCCGCAGCAAGATCCCCAGCATCGAGGAACTGCACCTGCCGCAGGTGCTGAAGGACGTGATCATGACCCCGCGCGGGCTGGTGCTGGTGGTCGGCTCCACCGGCTCCGGCAAGTCCACCTCGCTGGCGTCGATGATCGACCACCGCAACAGCACCACCACCGGGCACATCCTCACCATCGAGGATCCGATCGAATACCTGCACAAGCACAAGATGTCGATCGTCAACCAGCGCGAGGTCGGCCTGGACACCCACGCCTTCCACAACGCGCTGAAGAACGCGATGCGCGAGGCGCCGGACGTGATCCTGATCGGCGAGATCCTGGACGCGACGACGATGGAGGCGGCGATCGCCTTCGCCGAGACCGGGCATCTGTGCCTGGCCACGCTGCATTCCAACAACGCCGACCAGACCATCGAGCGCATCCTCAACTTCTTCCCGGAGAGCGCGCACAAGAACGTGCTGATGAACCTGGCGCTGAACCTGCGCGCGGTGGTCTCGCAGCGCCTGGTCAAGGACAAGAACGAGCGCCGCCGCCCGGCCACCGAGGTGCTGCTGAACACGCCGATGATCCGCGACCTGCTGCGCCGCGGCCAGGTCCACGAGATCAAGGCGGCGATGGAGGAATCGCTGGAGGAAGGCATGGAAACCTTCGACCAGTGCCTGTTCCGGATGGTCAAGCAGGGCCAGATCGAGCAGGAGGAGGCGCTGCGCGCGGCCGACTCGCGCGACGGCCTGGCGCTGAAATTCCGCCTGTCCGAAGGCTCCAGCGGGGAACACGATCCCTACGCCGACTACGACGCCGGCAACAGCGGCGGCGTCAGCTCACCGCGGATCACGCACGGCTTCGGTTGAGACAGCCGCACTCCTGTAGGAGCGGCTTCAGCCGCGACACACAGCATCCGGCAAGACCCTGTCGCGGCTGAAGCCGCTCCTACAGAGGCAGGACGCCAGCCTCAGCCCTGCGCGTCCGGCTGCCGCTCCGGGCGCGCCGCCTCGAACGCCGGCAGCGCCAGACAGGCCTGCTCGATCCGCGCGATGGTCGGATACGCCTGCATGTCCACGCCGAAGCGGCGCGCGTTGAACACCTGCGGCACCAGGCAGCAATCGGCCATTCCCGGCTGTTCGCCGTGGCAGTAAGTGCCGGTGTCGGGCGACTCGGCAAGCAACTGTTCCAGCGCATCGAAGCCCAGCACGATCCAGTGCAGCATCCACTCTTCGCGTTCGGACTGCGGCACGTTCCAGACGTTCTCGAAGAACTGGGTCACGCGCAGGTTGTTGAGCGGATGCACGTCGCTGGCGATCAGTTGCGCCAGCCCGCGCACCCGCGCGCGGTCGATCGCCGCGTCGGGCAACAACGGCGGCTCCGGCCAGCGCTCGTCCAGGTATTCCAGGATCGCCAGCGACTGGCGGATCGCCTGGCCGTCGTGGCACAGCGTGGGCACCAGTTCCTGCGGATTGAGCCGCGCGTACTCAGGCGAATGCTGCTGGCCGCCGTCGCGCAGCAGGTGCACCGGCAACGCCTGGTAGGCCAGCCCCTTCAGATTGAGGCCGATGCGAACGCGATAGGCGGCGCTGGAACGCCAGTAGGTGTACAGCTGCAACGCCTCTTCCACGCTCTGCCCTCCCGTCCGGACGATCACGATACCGGTGGACACAGTAGCAGCGGCACCGCCGGTCGTCTCGGTGCCGCCACTGGCCGGCTCAGGGCCGGGAGGCGGGCTCGATGCGCTGTTCGATCGCGCCGAAGATGCTCACTCCGTCACGGTCCAGCATCTCGATCCGCACCACGTCGCCGAACTTCATGAACGGCGTGCTCGGCTGCCCGTCGCGCAGCGTTTCCACTACGCGCAGCTCGGCGAAGCACGAGGCGCCGCGCGTGGTGTCCTGGTTGGCGATGGTGCCCGAGCCGATCACCGCACCGGCCGCCAGCGGCCGCGTCTTGGCCGCGTGCGCGACCAGTTGGGCGAAGTCGAACTGCATGTCCTCGCCGGCTTCCGGCGCGCCGAACCAGGCGCCGTTGATGTGGGTCAACAGCGGCAGATGCAGCTTGTTGCCACGCCAGGCCTCGCCCAGCTCGTCGGGGGTGACGAACACCGGCGACAGCGCCGAGCGCGGCTTGGACTGCACGAAGCCGAAGCCCTTGGCCAGTTCGGCCGGGATCAGGTTGCGCAGCGACACGTCGTTGACCAGCCCCACCAGCTGGATATGCGCGGCGGCCTGCTGCGCATCGACCGCCATCGGCACGTCGTCGGTGACCACCACGATCTCCGCCTCCAGGTCGATGCCGTAGTCCTCGCTGACCACCTTGACCGCATCGCGCGGGCCGTAGAAGCCGGCGCTGACCGCCTGGTACATCAGCGGATCGGTGTAGAAGCTCTCCGGCACTTCGGCGCCGCGCGCGCGGCGTACCCGCTCGACGTGCGGCAGGTAGGCGCTGCCGTCGAGGAATTCGTAGGCGCGCGGCAACGGCGCGGCCAGCGCGGCGAGGTCCAGGTCGAACTGGCCGTCGGCGCTGCCGTCGTTGAGCGACTCGGACAGCGCGTTCAGGCGCGGCGCCAGATTGCTCCAGTCCTCCAGCGCGCGCTGCAGGGTCGTGGCGATGCCGGTGGCGCGCACGGCGCGGGTCAGATCGCGGGAAACGACGATCAGGGTGCCGTCGCGGCCGCCTTCCTTCAGGGAACCTAGCTTCATGTCCGTCCAGTGCTGGGGAGCTGATCGGGCGATTGTACGGCCAGACCGCATATTGGTTGCAACTGAAACGGAATTGCCGACTGTCGGATGGTTCACTGCGACTTTTGTGCAACGCGCCAATTCAGCGTAGACTGGCCAGGTCTGCATGCGGCCGTCCGTTTCCCTTAGGGATCGCCGGCGAGGCCAGGATCGTTTCGATCCGCTCGCCCGCCCCGCCCGACGCCTTTCGTGGTGCCGACAAACCCGAGCGCTGTCTGCTCCGGGTTGATCCACCCTCTCGCAGCGCGGTTCACGGGAACGCTCCGAGCCTCACCCAACTTGCGTCTTCCCGCCGGGCATGTCCCGGCGACGGCGCGTTATCCGGAGCTTTCCTCGATGTCGTTCGAATCCCTGGGCCTGGCGCCCTTCCTGCTGCGTGCGTTGGCCGAGCAGGGCTATGAAACCCCCACCCCGATCCAGTTGCAGGCGATTCCGCTGGCGCTGGCCGGCCACGACCTGATGGCCGGCGCGCAGACCGGTACCGGCAAGACCGCCGCGTTCGGCCTGCCGCTGCTGCAGCACCTGGGCACCTCGCCGCAGCCGGTCGGCAATGGCGCACGCAAGCCGCGCGCGCTGATCCTGACCCCGACCCGCGAGCTGGCCACCCAGGTGCACGACAGCCTGCGCGGCTACAGCAAGTACCTGCGCATCCCCAGCACCACCATCTACGGCGGCGTCGGCATGGGCAACCAGCTCGACGCGCTGCGTCGCGGCGTGGACCTGCTGATCGCCTGCCCGGGCCGCCTGCTCGATCACCTCGAGCGCCGCAGCGTGGACCTGTCGGGCATCGAGATCCTGGTGCTGGACGAAGCCGACCGCATGCTCGACATGGGCTTCCTGCCCTCGATCAAGCGCATCCTGGCCAAGCTGCCCAAGCAGAACCGGCAGACCCTGCTGTTCTCGGCGACCTTCGAGGAAGGTATCAAGCAGCTGGCCCGCGAATTCATGCACGACCCGCAGGAAATCCAGGCCACGCCGAGCAACACCGTCGCCGACACCATCACCCACCGCGTGCACCCGGTCGACGGCACGCGCAAGCGCGAGCTGCTGCTGCACCTGCTGGCCGCCGATTCGCGCATGCAGACGCTGGTGTTCGCGCGCACCAAGCACGGCGCCGACAAGCTGACCATGTTCCTGGACAAGTCCGGGCTGAAGACCGCCGCGATCCACGGCAACAAGAGCCAGGGCCAGCGCCTGCGCGCGCTGAGCGACTTCAAGGCCGGCCGCATCACCGTGCTGGTGGCGACCGACATCGCCGCGCGCGGCATCGACATCGACCAGCTGCCGAAGGTCATCAACTACGACCTGCCGATGGTCGCCGAGGACTACGTGCACCGGATCGGCCGCACCGGCCGCAACGGCTCGCAGGGCGAGGCGGTGTCGCTGGTGGCGCAGGACGAGGCCAAGCTGCTGCGTGCGATCTCGCGCATGCTCAAGCGCGAGATGGACATCCGCGACGTACCGGGCTTCGAGCCGTCCACGCCGATCCGTTGGGGCAACAACAATCCGGCCGACGAGCGTCCGGGCGGCCAGCGTCCGCCGCGCAAGAGCACCCACGCACGGCGTCCGCACGGCGACGCGCCGCGCCCGCACGCGCATGCCGGCGCCAAGCCGGCCGGCGGCGCCCAGCCGGGCGGCGCACGTCGCCAGGGCGAGCGCCGTCGCAGCGGCGGCCAGCCCAGCGCCGCGCGCTAAGCGCAGCCGACCGCAGCACCACCAACGCCGCCTCCGGGCGGCGTTCGTGTTTTCGCGACGCGCCGCTGTCGCGGGACCGCGGCAGTACCGGCGATGCGCCGGCCAATTCCCACGCCACCTACAATGACGCCATGGACATCTTCAAGAGTTTTACCCTGGAGGCAGCGCACCGCCTGCCCAACGTCCCGCCCGGCCACAAGTGCGCACGGCTGCACGGGCATTCGTTCCGGATCGAGCTGCACGTCAGCGGCGAACCTGGCGCCGACACCGGCTGGGTCATGGACTTCGGCGACATCAAGGCCGCGTTCCGCCCGATCTACGACCGCCTCGACCACCACTACCTCAACGACATCGAGGGACTGGAGAACCCGACCAGCGAACGCCTGGCGATCTGGATCTGGGAACGGCTCAAGCCGGCATTGCCGCTGCTGAGCGAGGTGGTGGTCCACGAGACCTGCACCTCTGGTTGCCGGTATCGCGGTCCTGCTTGAGGCGGGGATTGGGGATTAGGGATCGGAGATTCGCAAGGGCGGCGTGACGGCGACTGACCAGGTGCCGATGAACGGTCCCGTTCCTGGGTCCGCGGCGGCGCAACCGGCGCCTGCGCGGTGCATCCGCAGGCCCGGTCGGCGACAGGCAGAGCGTCTTCAACCTATTGATCCCAAAGTAAGTTTAAACGAAACCTGAGCGGCTTCAGAAAATAATGTTGCATTGCAGCAGAATGCGCGTATGTTGCACTGCAACAGCAATCGGCATTCCCTTGGAGTCGCATGATGTCCGCTCAGTTCAACGATCAATTCAGCAGCTACACCCAGCAGTTCGCCGCCGCCGCTTCGCGCGCCAACCGCCTGGCGTTGGAAAGCGCTGAGAGCGTGTTCGGCGTGCAGTTGAAGACCTTCGAGAAGAACGTCGCCGCGACCACCGGCTTCCTCGGCGAACTCACCGAAGCGCGCGACCTGGGCAGCGTGCAGTCGCTGTGGCCGAAGGGCCTGCAGATCGCCCGCGACAATTTCGAGCGGCTGGCCACGGCCAACCAGGAAGTGTTCGGCCTCGGCCTGAAGACCTCCGAAGCCATCGGCCAGCTCGCCAAGAGCCAGTTCGAGGCGGCCAGCGACCAGGCCGCACCGAAGGCCAAGACCAAATAAGTCCACTGCGGCGCAGCCGCACGACTGACCAGTGGTACGCGCGGGTCCCTCCCCCCGCGCAGCCAAGACCCGGTAGATCCCTCCCTCTACCGGGTCTTTTTTATGGCCGGGATTCGGGATTTGGGATTCGGGATGGACAGCCTGCGGCTGTCGAAGAGCGGGCGGGATCGGGGGGCGCAAGTGCGGGCATTCCTGCGCGTCTCGCCAAACTCCCGACCACGGAAGCCCGCTTTTACGATTCCCGATTCCCGATTCCCGATTCCCGATTCCCGATTCCCGATTCCCGATTCCCCATTCCCAGCTCTTGGGCCTCGACCCGAAGTTTCAGTCCGGCGTCAGGGCTTGAAGCCTCTCCTGCACGACAGCCCTTTCCTCGCAGAGCGGTTCCTGCGCTGCGCGCGCTTCCGCCCAGACGCCGATTCAGTCCTGCGCTGTCTGCGCGTCCTGCCATGGGCGCAGCGACGCCGCCAGCGCCGCCGGGTCCGGATGTGGCCGATACGGCAAGCGTCCCCAGCACGGTATCGGCAGCCGCTCCTGCAGCATGCGCATGTTGGCGTCGATGCGCTCCATCGTCGGATCGATCTCGTTGCCGATCCAGCCGATGCAGCGCAGGCCGTCGGCGGCGATCGCCGCGGCCGTGAGCCGGGCGTGGTTGAGGCAGCCCAGGCGCAGGCCGACCACCAGCACCACCGGCAGCGCCAGCGCGCGCGCCAGATCGGCCTGCTCCAGGGTCGCCGACAGCGGCGCCGCCCAGCCGCCGACGCCTTCCACCACCACCACGTCGGCTTGCGCACGCAACCGCGCGAAGGCATCGGCGATCGGCGCCAGTTCCACGCACACCCCGGCATCGGCGGCGGCCAGTTCCGGCGCCAGCGGTAGCGGCAAGGCGTAGGGGTTGAGGTCGGCATAGTCCGGGCGCGGCATGCTCGCCGCCTGCAGCGCCAGCGCATCCTCGTTGCGCCAGCCGTCCGCACTGCGCTCGCAGCCGCTGGCGACCGGCTTCATGCCCACCGCCGTCTGCCCGCGCGCGCGCAACGCGTGCAGCAGTGCGGTGCTGGCGACGGTCTTGCCGATGCCGGTATCGGTGCCGGTGACGTAGAAGGCGGGGAAGCGCATCGTGGCAGGATCCTCGAGGTCGGCGCATGCGGCGCGGGCGCGCAGGATAGCCGGCGCGCCGCGCCGCGTCAGCGCTGCCCGGCCTTTCGCCGGTGCGCTCGGGACTGGCGCCTCGGGCCGCGGTCCTGCCTCGCGCCTCGACAGGCGCCGGCGCACAGGCCGCCATCGGCCGCTGCTAGACTCGCGTGATGTTCGCTTCCTCTTCGCTCACCGGCAGCAAGCCGGAACAGTACGCCCAGCTGCTCGCCCAGGCCCGTTCCCTGGTCAGCGGCGAGCCCGACCGCATCGCCAATGCCGCCAATCTGGCGGCGCTGGTGTACCACGCGCTGCCGCGGCTGAACTGGGTCGGTTTCTACCTGTACGACGGCAAGGAACTGGTGGTCGGGCCGTTCCAGGGCCTGCCCGCCTGCGTGCGCATCCCGCTGCACAAGGGCGTGTGCGGCGCCGCCGCCAGCACCGGCCAGACCCAGCGCATCGACGACGTCGAGGCCTTTCCCGGGCATATCGCCTGCGATGCGGCATCGCGCTCGGAGCTGGTGGTGCCGCTGCTGCGCGCTGGCGAGCTGATCGGCGTGTTCGACCTGGACAGCCCGGACCTGGCGCGCTTCGATGCCGACGACCAGCACGGCCTGGAAGCGATCGCGCAGGTCTTCGTCGGCGCACTGCGATGAGCCGGCGATGAGCACCGAAAAACTGCGCAACATCGGCCCCAAGAGCGCGGCCTGGCTGCGCCAGGTCGGCTTGCGCACGCAGCAGGACCTGGCCGCGGCCGGCGCGGTCGGCGCGTTCCTGAAGGTCAAGCGCGCCGGCTTCAAGCCCAGCCTCAACCTGCTGTATTCGCTGGAAGGGGCGCTGACCGGCTGCCATTGGCAGGAACTGCCCGAGGCGCGGCGCGCGCAACTGCTCGGCGAGCTGGACGCCGCGGCGGCGCAGTTGCCGGCGCAGCGCGGCCTGCCGGTGGCCGGACCGGTGGCGACCACCCATTTCGACCGCGACGGCGACCGCAGCGACACGCCCTATGCGCAGGACGCGTACGACGCATCCGACGACCACGAACGCGACGACGGCCACGCCAGCGAGCGCGACGACGGCTGATCCGCGCGCAACAGCGGCGATCGCGTACAATCGCGCCGCTTCAAGGTGACCTGCCGGCTCCGGCCTGCAGGTTGAAACGGGAAGCCGGTGCGTCTTGCGACAAGGCCGGCGCTGCCCCCGCAACGGTAAGCGATCCGCGCTGACGACTTGCGCCACTGTGCCTCGGGCATGGGAAGGCGTCGCAGCCGGGAGTCCGACTCCCAGATCGCCAGCCCGGAGACCGGCCTTGCAGTTCACTGGTTGCGATGCGGAGGGCGTCGCGGCGTGCCGCGCCGCGTCTGGCGCCGTCCGCTTGCACCTTCCGTTCGCGACTCCTTCGCCGTCACAGCGCGTCCGCGCGCCGGAGTTGCCCCATGTCGTTCCGCCTGCTTTCGGTCGCGATCGCGTCCGCCCTGTCCCTGCCCTCGCTGGCGCTCGCCGCCGATGCCGCCACCGACCTGGACCAAGTCCTGGTCACCGCCACCCGCACCCAGATCTCGGTCGAGGACAGCGTGGTCCCGGCGCAGGTGATCGACCGCGCCGAGATCGAGCGCAGCCAGGCCACGTCGCTGGCGCAGCTGCTGCAGGGCCGCGCCGGCATCGGCGTGTCCAACCAGGGCGGGCTGGGCAAGCTGACCACGCTGAGCCTGCGCGGCAGCGAATCGGACCACGTGCTGGTGCTGGTGGACGGCGTGCGCATCGGCTCGGCCAGCGCCGGCCTGGCCGCGTTCCAGGACCTGCCGCTGAGCCAGATCGACCGCATCGAGATCGTGCGCGGCCCGCGTTCGAGCCTGTACGGCTCCGATGCGATCGGCGGCGTGATCCAGATCTTCACCCGCCGCGGCGGCCAGGGCCTGCAGCAGAACCTGAGCCTGGGCGCCGGCAGCAACGGCCTGCGCGAGGCCAGCGCCGGCTTCAGCAACCGCGGCGAGCGCGGCTGGCTGTCGGTGCAGGGCGGCTACCAGAAGACCGACGGCATCAATGCCTGCAACGGCTCGGCCACCCTGTTCGCCGGCTGCTACGTCGACGAGCCGGACCGCGACGGCTACCGCAACACCTCGCTCAGCGCGCGCGGCGGCTATGCGCTGAGCGACACGCTGCGCATCGAAGGCCAGGCGCTGAACATCGACAGCCGCAACGAGTACGACGGCGATGCGCTGTTCGCCGGCAACGAGGCCGACAACACCCAGCAGGTGTTCGGCGGCAAGCTCGACTGGACCCCGTCCGAGCGCGTGCACCTGGCCGCGCAGCTCGGCCGCAACACCGACCAGGCCGACAGCTACTACCACGCCGCCGGCAGCGACACGCGCAGCTTCGTCAGCACCTTCGACAGCCGCCGCGACACCGCCTCGCTGCAGGGCGACTTCGGCCTGGCCGAAGGCCATCTGCTCAGCGCCGGCGCCGACTGGCAGCGCGAGGAAGTCACCGGCACCACCGCCTTCGACGTGGACCAGCGCGACAACACCGGCGTGTTCGCCGAGTACCAGGGCCGCTTCGGCGCGCAGCAGGTGCAGGCCAGCGTGCGCAGCGACGACAACGAGCAGTTCGGCCAGCACACCACCGGCAGCCTCGGCTGGGGCCTGGCGCTGGACGGCGGCTTCAAGCTCACCGCCAGCCTCGGCACCGGCTTCAAGGCGCCGACCTTCAACGACCTGTACTACCCGTTTTCCGGCAATCCGGAACTGAAGCCGGAGAAGTCCAAGAGCGGCAACCTGGGCGTGGCGCAGTACGCCGACAGCTGGAACTGGACGTTCAACGTCTACGAGACCCGGGTCGACGACCTGATCTCCTACGATGCCGCCACCTTCCTGCCGGTCAACGTGGACAAGGCGCGGATCCGCGGCGCCGAGCTGACCGGCTACGCGACGCTGGCCGGCTGGGAACTGTCGGCGCAGCTCAGCCACACCGATCCGCGCAACCGCAGCGACGGCGCCAACCGCGACAACTGGCTGGCGCGGCGCGCGCAGGACACCGCGCGGCTGGACGTGGACCGCGGCTTCGGCCCGGTCAAGCTCGGCGTCACCGCGTTCGGCAGCGGCCACCGCTACGACGACGCGGCCAACAGCGTGCGCCTGGCCGGCTACGGCACGCTGGACCTGCGCGTGGAATACGCGTTCGCGGCGGACTGGACGCTGCAGGCCAAGGCCAGCAACGTGTTCGATCGCGACTACCAGACCATCAGCTGGTACAACCAGCCGGGCCGCGAGTACGCGCTGACCCTGCGCTACGCGCCGGCGGCGCGCTGAGCCCCCGCAGCGGGCTGCGCCGGACGGCGTGGCCCGCTGCGCATGCATGCATCGCAGGCATGCGCGCGCGACGCGACGTGTCTCGCCCAACGCGGGTTCGGCGATCGGGCGCCACCGGCGCCGCTGGCAACATCCGTCGCGTCTGACGCCGCGCCATAGGCTTCGCCGTGCGTCGCGCGGCATGGCCCAGGCACCGCCTTCAGGGCATGGGGGACGACGTCCGCGCTTCCTCGATGAGCCAGTCCGCCAGCATCTGGATTGGCGCATCGTTCAACCGGATCGGTTCCGGCAGCACAAGACAGAAGGTCTTGGAGATCGACGTGCCGTCGGGCCATGGCGCAACGAGCCGCCCGGCGGCCAGCTCGGCCGCGACATAGAGGCGTGGTACCAGCGCGACACCGAGACCGGCCAGCGCCGCCTCGATCGACATCGCGTGGAGATCGTAGCGGGCGCCGATCGCCGGATGCGTCAGCCCCATTCCGGTTTCCTGCGCATAGCGCTGCCAGGCGTCCGGGTTCTGGCGGCGATGCAGGCGTGGCAACGCGTCGAGCGCCGTCGCGGCGTCTTTCCCAGCGAGCAGCGCCGGATGGCAGACCGGCACCAGCACCTCCTGCCACAACCGATGCGTGCGCATCCCCGTCCAGGCCGGGTGCTCGAAATGGATGGCCGCATCGAAACCGCTGCCGGCCAGGACGAAAGGCTGCATGCGCTCGGCCAGATGCACGGTGATGTTCGGGTGCCGGGTCTGGAAGTGTTTCAGGCGGGGGATGAGCCAGCGTGTGGCGAAGGTCGGGAGCACGGCGATGTCGAGGCTGGCCCCGTCGCTGCGCTGGCCCATCAGGTACTGGCTGTCGCGTTCCAGCCGGTCGAGCGTCTCGCGCACCTGTGCCGCATAACGCTCGCCGTTCGGCAAGAGCCTGACCCGGTTGCCGATCCGGGCGAACAAGGTGACGCCCAGAAAATCTTCCAGCCGGCCGATCTGGCGGCTGATCGCCCCTTCGGTCAAGGCAAGTTCCTCGGCCGCACGCGCGAAGCTGGCATGCCGGGCAGCCGCCTCGAATGCCATGAGCGCGGAGTGGCTGGGAATCTTGCGGCGCATGTACGGCTCCAACGCGGTGATACGGCATTCGACCCGTCCACCATGACATCGAGTCACTGAAGCGTGATCGAATATCGATATTCGCGCTGAAAACGCCGGCCTACCATGAGCGGACATCAACGAAAGGCAAGGCCGACGCAATGATCTACACGGTGGAATGCAGCTTTGCCGATCCCGCCAGCGAAGCGGAATGGAACGACTTCTACAGCCTGGACAAGCTGCCGGCGCTCATCTCGGTGCAGGGCTTCCACAGTTCGCAACGCTTCAAGGCCTTGCGCCGCGGCTACCCCACCTATCTGGCAGTGCACGCGATCGATGGCCTGCACATCCTGACCGGCGAGGACTATCGCCGGAAGGGCGGCGGCAACTTCGCACGCTGGCAACAGCACATCGTCGACTGGCACCGCAACCTCTACGCCGGCCTCGATCGGGCCCCCGCCGTGGGCAGCCACGGAGTGCTGTTGTCGAGTGCCACCGGCGCCGAGCCGCTGATCGGGCTGGGACTGACTCCATGCGCCATGCATGCGGTGGAATTGGAGAAATGTCCGGAGCGCCGCTGGCTGGCGACGCTAGACCGCACCAGGCTGCCTGCGATGGATCGGCTGCCGGAGGACGTGCACGTCTACGCGCCGATGACCGCGCAATTGACCAGCGGCCACGGCAGCGCCTCCGACGTGGCGCGCTAGGACGACCGATGCCGAACGTCACCCTCTTCCTGCCGGCGCACACGATGCCGCCGGACACGGCGCTCTCGGACCTGACCGAGCAATGCACCGAACTGTGCACAGGCCTGCTTCTCGCCGCTGTGGAGAACGTGCATGTCATCTACGTCCCCGTCCTGCATGGTCGCGGCCGACCGATCTTCGCGGAGGTCCGCTACCGGCTCGCCGCAGCGCGTACGCCGACGACAATGGCGCAGTTCATGGAAGGACTCGACGACGCCATCCGGCAAGCGACCGGGTTCGAGGCCCGCATCCGTTGTTTCGGCTACGCGGCGCACTGCATCCATGCACGCAACTGATCGGCGATCCGGAGAAATGCGATGACGAAGGACGTTTTCCCGAGCCAGCGGATCGGCGATTTCACCATCACCGCCATCAGCGACGGCTATCTGCGCGTCGGCCTGGACGCGCTCTTGCACGTGGACCCGGCCGACGCCCTGCAACTGCAGAACGATGGGCGGGTGGAGGACGCTTGCGCAGTCAATATCAACTGTTACGTGGTGCGTGGTCGCGACCGCACGATCCTGATCGATGCCGGTGCCGGCGGCTTCAAGCAATGGGGCGGCCGGCTGTTGGACAACCTGTCGCTGGCAGGTCTGCGCCCCGCACAGATCGATGCGATCCTGCTGACCCATGCCCATCCCGATCATGTCGGGGGACTGATCGACGCCTCGGGAGACGTCGCCTTCCCGAACGCCGAACTGGTCGTGCAACAGCGGGAGGTCGCGTTCTGGCAGGACGACGGCAACCTGAGCCGCGCTGCCGCGCGCGCCCGCGGCAATTTCCTGCTCGCGCGCCAGGTGTTCGACGCCTATCGCGACAGGCTGCGCATCTTCGATGCAGGCGAGGTGTTTCCTGGCATCGCCGCCCTGCCGCTGCCAGGGCACACGCCCGGGCACACGGGCTATCGGCTCGACGCCGGCGATCGCAGCCTGCTGGTCTGGGGCGACATCGTGCATTTCCCGCAGATCCAGGTGCCGCATCCGGAGGTGGCGATCGTCTTCGATCAGGACCCGGCTGTTGCGGCCGCGACACGGTCGCGGCTATTGGACCTGGTCAGCGCGGAGCGGCTCCTGATCGCCGGCATGCACTTGGGCCAACTCGGCTTCGCACGCATCGAGCGAACCAACGCGGCCTATGCGATGACCTATGCGGCATGAGGAGTGCGTCTTCCGCGTGGATCGGGCAGTCACGGCAAATCAGTGATGGCCGCGTCGACGACTGCCGGCCACGCCCCGACCCGGCGAAACCGCTGCGGTTGCCTTGCAGGCGGCGAAAAATGGCCGGCCAGGCGCAATGGCCGACCCGCGTCAGCCCAGCGCCAGCAACTCGCGCATGTCGTCCATCAGCAGCGCCACATCGGCCGTGGCCAGGTCCAGGTCGCGCGGATAGCCGTAGCGCACCAGTGCGGCCGGCATGCCGGCGGCGTGCGCGGCCTGCAGGTCGGTGCCGGAATCGCCGACCATCAGGCAGTGCGCCGGCGGCTGCGCGAACTGCTGCGCCAGATGCAGCAGCGGCAGCGGGCTGGGCTTGCGCTCGGGCAGGCTGTCGCCGCCGAGCGCCGCGGCGAACGCATCGGCCACGCCGAGATGGCGCAGCAGCGGCTGCACGAACGCCGAGGGTTTGTTGGTGCACAGCGCCAGCGTGACGCCGCGCGCGCGCAACTGCGCCAGCGCCTCGGCCACGCCCGGATACAGGCGCGGGCTGCGCAACAGGCATTCTTCGTAGTGGCGCATGAAAGCCGGCATTACCGCGTCGATCGGGGTGGCGTCGTGCGCATGCCGCCATGCGGTCTCGACCAGTTTGCGCACGCCCTCGCCGATCCAGCCGAGCACGGTGGCTTCGGGCACGCGCGCCAGGCCGAAGTCGGCCAGGGTGCGATTGAGCGCTTCGGCGATATCGGCGCCGCTGTCCACCAGGGTGCCGTCCAGATCGAACACCACCAGCGCGTACGGAAATGTCATGTCGTTCCCGGGTGCGAAAGCAGCGCCCATTGTAGGCGCCGCGCTCAGTCGCGATCCCAGTACGGCACCTCGCCGAAACGCGCGACCAGGAAATCCAGGAACGCGCGCACGATCGCCGGCTGCTGCCGGCGCGAGGCGTACACGCCGAAGATGTCCATCGTGTCCAGTTCGTGGTCGGGCAGCACGCGCTGCAATTCGCCGCTGCGCAGCAGCGCCGCGGCCTGGTAGGTCGGCAGCATGGCGATGCCGGCGCCGGCGCGCACCGCCTCCAGCAGCACGGTGGCTTCGTTGGCGGTGAAGTTGCCGCTGACCGCCACCGACACCGGTTCGCCGCGGTAGCGCAGCGGCCATTCGTGCCTGCCCACGTAGTGATGGCCCAGGCAGTTGTGCGCGGCCAGGTCGGCGGCGCTGTGCGGCGCGCCATGCCGCTGCAGATAGGTCGGCGCGGCGCACAGCACCGAGCGGCACACGCTCAGGCGCCGTGCGATCAGCCCAGGGTCGACGCGGTGGGAAATGCGTACCGCCAGGTCGATGCGCTCCTCGACCAGGTTGACCGTGCGGTCGGCCAGCAGCATGTCCACCCGCGCCTGCGGGTAGCGGGCCACGAACTCGGCCGCCGCCGCGGCCAGATGCGCCTGGCCGAACGAGGCCGAGGCGGTGACGCGCAGCTGTCCGTGCGGCTCCGGGTCGTCGCTGGCCAGCTCGTCGCGCAGCGAGGCGCCGATCGCCAGCATCGGCCGGAACCGCGCCAGCGCGGTCTCGCCGGCGCCGGTCAGGGTCACCCGCCGCGTGGTCCGGTGCAGCAGGCGCGCGCCGAGCCAGCGCTCCAGTTCGGCCAGATGGCGCGAGACCATGGGCCGCGACAGGTCCAGCGCCTCGGCGGCCGCGGTGAGACTGCCGCGCTCGGCGACTTCGACGAACACCGCGATCGCGGTCAGACGGTCCATTTGATCGTTCCATGCAACAAATTGGCGACTTATACGCTGTTTATCGCGCTAATTGCCAGGACTAGGCTGTGCGCATCCCGTCCACCCTCCCCGGAGAACCTCGATGCACATCGCCCTGTTCGGCGCCACCGGCAACATCGGCCGCCATATCGCCCAGGAAGCCCTGCGCCGCGGCCACGCGGTCACCGCGCTGGTCCGCCGCACGCAACCGCTGCCGCCGGAACTGGACAGCGCCAGCATCGTGCTCGCGTCGCTGGACGACCGCGCCGCCCTCGCCGCCGCGGTGCGCGGCCACGACGTGCTGGCCAGCGCCTACGGCCCCAGCGCCGCGGCCGCCGATACCATTCCGGCCGTCGCCCAGGCGCTGATCGAGGTCGCCCGCGACGCCGGCGTGCAGCGCCTGCTGGTGGTCGGCGGCGCCGGCAGCCTGGAGGTGGCGCCGGGCGTGCAGTTGGTGGACACGCCGAACTTCCCCGACGCCTACAAGCCCTACGCGCTGGCGCACCGTGCCTCCCTGCAGCATCTGCAGGCCGCTACCGATCTGGAGTGGACCTTCTTCGCGCCAGCCGCCGAGATCGGCCCCGGCGACCAGCGCGGCGGCGTGCGCACCCAGGCCACCGCGCTGCTCAGCGATGCGCAGGGCCGTAGCGCGATCAGCTATGCCGACTACGCCAGCGCGTTCGTCGACGAGATCGAGCGCCCGCAGTACCTGCGCCAGATCGCCACCGCCGCGTACTGAGCGCAACGCCGGGCAGGCGGCTGCGCGCGTGCCGATGGCGCCACGCAGTCGCCCCCCCCTCCCGCCGCGGCCGCAGCTCGGTCGCGGCCCGCTTCCCGCACGCCATGCCGACGCGTGGCGTCGCCTTCTCCGATGGAGTTCCGCATGCCGTCCCTTTCGTTGTCGCGCCTGAGCGCTACGCTGATCCTTGCCCTCGGTCTCGCCGGCGCCGCCGCCGCGCACGCCGCCACCGGCACCGCCGCCCACGCCGCGACTACCGCCGCCAGCGCCGCACAGCCGGCCGCCGCACCGCTGCAGGTGCAGGTCTACCACCCGGACGCGAACGCGATCTTCGGCGTCGCCTCGGTGCTGGTCAGCGGCGCCAGGGACGCGGTACTGGTCGATGCGCAGTTCTCCGCGGCCGATGCGCGCGCCCTGGTCGCGCAAATCCGCGCCTCCGGCAAGCGCCTGACCACGATCTACGTCAGCCACGGCGATCCGGACTACTACTTCGGCCTGGACGTGCTGACCCAGGCATTCCCGCAGGCCAAGCTGCTGGCCAGCCCGGCGACCGTCGCGCATATCCGCCAGACCCAGGCGCAGAAGCTGCAGGTGTGGGCGCCGAAGCTGGGTGCCGACGCGCCGCAGCGCATCGTGCTGCCGCAGCCGCTGCACGGCGACCGCCTGCTGCTGGAAGGCCGCGACCTGCAGATCGTCGGCCTGGACGGCGCGAGCCCGGACCGGACCTTCGTGTGGATTCCGTCGATCAAGACCGTGCTCGGCGGGATCCCGGTGGTGGCCGGCGAACACGTGTGGATGGCCGATACGCAGACTCCGGCATCGCATGCGCAGTGGCTGGCCACGCTGCAACGGATCCAGGCGCTGCAGCCGCAGCGGGTGATTCCCGGACATTTCGTGCCGGGCGCGGCGCAGGACCTGGCCGCGGTGCGCTTCACCGCCGACTACATCCGCGCCTTCGACCAGGAAACCGCCAAGGCCAAGGATGCGGCCGCGCTGGTCGCGGCGATGCGGCAGCGCTATCCGCAGCTGGGCGGCGTGGAGACGCTGCAGCTCAGCGCGAAGGTGGCCAAGGGCGAACTGCGCTGGCCATGAACGAACTGCCGGCGCGCAGCGGCGCACACGACCGCCGGCGCCGGCGCGCAGCTCAACGGAACAGCCGCCCCTGCGCCTGCCCCGGCTCGCGCTCGTGGAAGCCAGCCAGGCCCACGCCGACCAGGCGGTAGCGCGTGGACGCGGGCAAGTCGACGCGCTGGCGCAAGGCCAGCGCGATATCGGTCAGCGCCTGCAGCGATTCCGGCGGTTGCTCCGGGGTGAAGCTGCGGGTCAGGATGCGGAACTGCGCGGTCTTCAGCTTCAGCACCACGGTGCGCGCGACGCGCTCGGTGCGGCGGGTCGCGTTCCAGGTCTTTTCCGCCAGTTGCCGGATCGCCGGCTCCAGCGCATCCAGCGCCAGGTCTTCGGCGAAGGTGTCTTCCGAGGAAATCGACTGCACCTGCTGGTCCGATTCCACCGGACGCTCGTCGATGCCGCGCGCACGCTGATACAGGCGCAGCCCGAAGCTGCCGAAATGCGCTTCCAGCTCCGCTTCGCCGTGCGTGCGCAGATCGCCGACGGTGACGATGCCCAGCGCCGCCAGCTTGGCCTGCATCACCTTGCCCACGCCGTGCACCTTGCCGACCGGCAATGGCGTCAGGAACGCCTCCACCTGGTGCGGGCGGATCACGAACTGACCGTCGGGCTTGCGCCAGTCCGAGGCGATCTTGGCCAGGAACTTGTTCGGCGCGATGCCGGCCGAAGCGGTCAGTTGGGTTTCCTCGCGGATCTGCGCGCGGATGGTCTGCGCGATCTCGGTCGCGGTGGTCAGCTCGCCCTTCGGCGCGGTGACGTCGAGATAGGCCTCGTCCAGCGACAGCGGCTCGATCATGTCGGTGTGGCGCTGGAAGATCTCGCGCACCTGCCGCGACACGGCCTTGTAACGCGCGAAATCCGGCGGCACGAAGATCGCGTCCGGGCACAAGCGCTCGGCGCGCAACGCCGGCATCGCCGAGCGGATGCCGAACACGCGCGCCTCGTAGGACGCGGCGCACACCACCGAACGCATGCCGCGCCAGGCCACCACCACCGGCTTGCCGCGCAATGCGGGATCGTCACGCTGCTCCACGGACGCGTAGAACGCATCCATGTCGACGTGAATGATCTTGCGCATCGGCCCTGCACCCTACGCCAGCGAACGGTAGCCGCATGATAAGCCAGGCCTGCGCATGCGCTGCGAACGCATGCCTTGATTTCGCTCAGCGCGCCGCATTGCAGCACTGCCTACGCTACGCGTGCGTACGGATAAAACGTTTGATTGAAAGCGCGAGCGTCGTGCACGCTTGCGCGCCTCGACTGTCTGCCCTGGGAAATTCGCTCATGAGCCGCCTCACTTCGTATTCACGCGAACACCTTCTCGCCAGCGCGCGCGGCGAACTGTTCGGCGCCGAGGCCGCACGCCTGCCCAACGATCCGATGCTGATGTTCGACCGCATCACCTACATCGACGACAACGGCGGCGCGCACGGCAAGGGCATGGTCCGCGCCGAACTCGACGTGCGCCCGGACCTGTGGTTCTTCGGTTGCCATTTCATCGACGATCCGGTGATGCCCGGCTGCCTGGGCCTGGATGCGCTGTGGCAACTGACCGGCTTCTTCCTGACCTGGATCGGCGCGCCCGGCCGCGGCCGCGCGCTGGGCGTGGGCGAAGTGAAGTTCAGCGGACAGGTGCTGCCGACCGCCAAGCAGGTGGTCTACGAACTGGACATCAGCCGGGTCATCAACCGCAAGCTGGTGATGGCGGTGGCCGACGGCCGCATGTCGGTGGACGGCCGCGAGATCTACACCGCCAAGGATCTGCGCGTGGGCCTGTTCACCTCGACGGAGGCGTTCTGATGCGCCGCGTCGCGATTACAGGCATGGGCATCACCTCATGCCTGGGCAACGACCTGGACACGGTGTCGCGCGCGCTGCGCGACAGCCGCGCCGGCATCCGCGCCAACCCCGAGGCGGCCGAACACGGCCTGCGCAGCCAGGTCGCCGGCGACGTGCAGCTGGACCTGGAGGCCTTGATCGATCGCAAGCTCAAGCGCTTCATGGGCGATGCGTCCGCGTACGCGTATCTGGCGCTGCGCGATGCGATCGCCGACGCCGGCCTGGACGAGGCCGTGGTCAGCGACGTGCGCACCGGCCTGATCGCCGGGTCCGGCGGCGGTTCCAGCCACTGGCAGGTGGAAGCGGCGGACCTGCTGCGCAACCGCGGCGTGCGCAAGGTCGGCCCGTACATGGTGCCGCGCACGATGTGTTCGGCGGTCTCGGCCAGCCTGGCCACCGCGTTCAAGATCAAGGGCGTGAGCTACTCGCTGTCGGCGGCGTGCGCGACGTCGGCGCACTGCATCGGCGCGGCCGCGGACCTGATCCGCCACGGCCAGCAGGACGTGATGTTCGCCGGCGGCGGCGAAGAGCTGGACTGGACCATGAGCCTGATGTTCGACGCGATGGGCGCGCTGTCCAGCGGCTTCAACGACCGCCCGGCGGTGGCCTCGCGTCCGTACGACGCCGAGCGCGACGGTTTCGTCATCGCCGGCGGCGGCGGCATGCTGGTGCTGGAGGACTACGAACGCGCGGTGGCGCGCGGCGCGCGCATCCATGCCGAACTGCTCGGCTACGGCGTGACCTCCGACGGCGCCGACATGGTCGCCCCGTCCGGCGAAGGCGCGGTGCGCTGCATGCAGATGGCGATGCAGGGCGTGGACGCGCCGATCGACTACCTCAACACGCACGGCACCTCGACGCCGCTGGGCGACGTGACCGAGCTGGGCGCGGTACGCGAAGTGTTCGGCGATGCGGTGCCGCCGCTGTCCTCGACCAAGGCGTTGTCCGGGCATTCGCTGGGCGCGGCCAGCGTGCACGAGGCGATCTACTGCCTGCTGATGATGCGCGACGGCTTCATCGCCGGCTCGGCCAACATCGACGCGCTGGACCCGCGCGCCGAGGGCTTCCCGATCGTGCGCGAGAGCCGCGAGGCGACCTTGCGCACGGTGATGTCCAACAGCTTCGGCTTCGGCGGCACCAACGCCGCGCTGGTGTTCGGCAAGCGCTGATCGGACCCGTGCGCGCCGGCGACGCGCTGCGCCGGTTGCGCCGGTTCAGCGCTCCAGTTCCTTCACGCCACGGTGGCTGGCCTTGTCGTCCTTGCTCCGTTCCGGTTTGGCCGGTACCTGCGCGGGCGGTGGCGGTGATGCCTTGGGCGGTGGCGTAGGCGGCGGCGAAGCCGCGGCCGGTTTCGGCGGATGCTGCGTGACCCACTCGACGGCGGCCGGTGACGGGGGCCACCACGCTTCGTTCGACGACGAAGGCGCGGGCGGTGGAGGCACCTTGCCCAGCGGCGGGGTGATGCCCCTCGCCTCGTCTTCCTCGGCCACGCGCCGTTGTCGCTCCAACTCGCGCGCCAGCTCCTTGTTGCGCTTGGGGTTGAGCGCATCCGGCGGCGGCGCCTGGTACATGCGCTCGCCCGGCGGCACCCATTGCGACTGCACCGGCGCTTCCACGGCGGGCGGCGCCGGCGGGTAGCCGCGCGTGTCGGCGATGCGTTGCGGGATCAGCTGGCGCTTGAGCGCCTCGGGCATCGGCGCCGGCGCAGATGGCGAGGCCTGCGCTTGCTGCCGCCAGCGTGCGCGGTCGCGGGCCCATGGCCGGCCACGGTAATGCGCGTCCCAATAGGGATCGATGGCGAATCCGATGGCTGGAGCGAAGACACCGTCGCGCGCGTCGAACTCGATCACGCCGGCCGGCAACCATCCGCGCGCCTCGCGCCAGCGCACGTCGCACCACGAAAAATCGTTGACGCACCCGTAGACGGTGAGGCTGTCGCCGCCCACCACCGTGGCGACGCGCGGATAGTCGTTGGCCGGGCCTGCGCGCAGATTGGCGCCGCTGCGGGCGAACCCGCCATTGCTCTGCGCCAGTACCGGCGCGGCGGCGGCCAGCAGCAACGGCGCGATCCAGATGCAGCGTTTCATGCCCAACCTCCTGTGTCTGACCGGCCCTGTGGCCGGCGCTTCTTCCATGGGCTCGTGCGAGCCATCGTGTTCGGCAATGTTCTAGCACGCCGATGCGCTAAGGACCTGTTAACCCGATCGGGCCCGCCATGCCTGGCCGCATGTGAGGCCGGAAGAGATGCAATGAACCGACGACATGCGCGAAAGTGCGCTCACGCCGCCGTGAACGCGCCCAAGCGCATCGTCGGATTGCAAGCCGCAACAAGCGGATGTGTGCGCTATCGCCCCTGCTTGCGCCTCGCCGCGCCGCATGCACTGCGGCGCGGCGCATGTGGATCAGCCGGCCATGCCGCTGTGCCGCAGCAAGGCGTCCAGTTCCGGCGCGCGGCCACGGAAGGCGGTGAAGTTCTCCAGCGCCGGACGGCTGCCGCCGCGCGCCAGGATTTCCCGCAGGAAGCGCGCGCCGGTGGCGGCCAGTTGGTCTGGCGCTTCCTCGAACGCGGCGTAGGCGTCGGCGCTGAGCACTTCGGCCCACTTGTAGCTGTAGTAACCGGCGCCGTAGCCGCCGGCGAAGATGTGGCTGAACTGGTGCGGGAAGCGGTTCCATGCCGGCGGCCGGTTCACCGCGACTTCGTCGCGCACGCGTTCGAGCAGCTGCAGCATGCTGTCGCCGGCGGCGTCGAAGCTGTGATGCAGCTGCATGTCGAACAGCGCGAACTCCAGCTGGCGCACGGTGAACATGCCGCTCTGGTAGTTCTTCGCCGCGAGCATCTTGTCGAACAGCGCGCGCGGCAGCGGCTGCCCGCTGTCCACGTGCGCAGTCATCGCCTGCAGCCGCGGCCATTCCCAGCAGAAGTTCTCCATGAACTGGCTGGGCAGCTCCACCGCGTCCCATTCCACGCCGTTGATGCCGGCCACGCCGAGTTCGCCGACCTGGGTCAGCAACTGGTGCAGGCCGTGGCCCATCTCGTGGAACAGGGTGGTGACTTCGTTGTGGGTGAAGGTGGCCGGCTTGCCGTCGCCGCCGCGGCCGAAGTTGCACACCAGGTATACCAGCGGCGTCTGCACGCCGTCGGCGCGGTCGCGGCGATTGCGGCAGTCGTCCATCCAGGCGCCGCCGCGCTTGCCCTCGCGCGCGTACAGGTCGAGGTAGAACTGCCCGACCAGGCGGCCGCGCGCATCGCTGACGCGGAAGAAGCGCACGTCCGGATGCCACACCGGGGCGCTGTCGGCCTGCACCTGCAGGCCGTACAGGTCATTGATGACGCCGAACAGGCCGTCCAACACCTTCGGCTCGGTGAAATACTGCTTCACTTCCTGCTCGGAGAAGCTGTAGCGCGCCTGCTTGAGCTTTTCGCTGGCGTAGGCGATATCCCAGGCCTGCAGTTCGTCCAGGCCCAGATGCTCGCGGGCGTACGCTTCCAGTTCGGCGCGGTCGCGCTGCGCGTACGGCTTGGCGCGCGCGGCCAGATCGCGCAGGAAGCCCAGCACCTCGTCGGGGCTCTGCGCCATCTTGGTCGCCAGCGAATATTCGGCGTAGCTGGCGAAACCGAGCAGGCCGGCCAGTTCGCCGCGTAGCGCCAGGATGCGCTCGATCGCCGCGCTGTTGTCCAGCGTCGCGTCGCCGAACTCCGAGGCGCGGATCGCATTGGTGCGGTACAGGGTCTCGCGCAGCGCGCGGTCGTCGGCGTACATCTGCACCGGCAGGTAGCACGGCATCTGCAGGGTCAGCTTCCAGCCGGCCTGGCCGTCCTTTTCCGCCGCCGCGCGCGCCGCGGCGATCACGTCGTCTGGCAGGCCTGCCAGACGCGCCTGGTCGTCGATCGGCAGCGACCACGCATCGGTGGCATCGAGCACGTTCTGCGAGAACTTCGCCGACAGCGCCGACAGTTCTTCCTGGATCGCGGCGAAACGCTGCTTGTCGGCATCGCCCAGTTCGGCGCCGCCCAGGCGGAAATCGCGCAGCGCGTTGTCCAGCACCTTGCGCCGCGCTGCGTCGTAGCCGGCGGCCTCGGGCGTGGCGGCCAGCGCGCGGTATTGCGCGAACAGCGCCAGGTTCTGCCCCAGCGCGCTGGAGAAGCGCGTCACCTTGGGCAGGTTGGCGTTGTAGGCCTCGCGCAGCGCCGGGGTGTTGACCACGCCCTGCAGGTGGTTGACCTGGCCCCAGGCGCGCCACAGGCGCTCGGTGGCGTCGTCCAGCGGCACCAAGAAGCTGTCCCAGCTCACCGGCGCGACCTGCTCGGCGTGCGCGACCGCGGCTTCGGCGGCGGCCAGCAGCGCATCGATCGCCGGGCCGATGTGCTCGGGCTGGATCGCATCGAAGCGCGGCAGGCCGGAAAAATCGAGCAGGGGATTGGTCATCGCGGGAATCTCGGTAGCGGGGGAAGGGCCGGCGGCGCCGGCCATGGTCGGGATATGGCGGTCAGGACAACGCGGCACAAGCCAGCGGCGGCAGCCCGGCGCCGGCCACCGCCGCGGCCAGCTGCGCGTCGGCCTGCTCCACGTCGATGCCGTGCTCGCGGTACCAGTCCGGCCGGTAGTAGCTGTGCCCGTAGCGCTCGCCGCTGTCGCACAGGATGGTGACGATGGAACCGCTGCGGCGGTGCTCGCGCATCCGCGTCGCCGCCTGCAGCACGCCGACGAAGTTGGTGCCGGTGGAGCCGCCGACGCGCCGGCCCAGGCGCGCGCTCACGTAGCGCATCGCCGCCAGGCTCAGCGCATCGGGCACCTTGACCATCGCATCGACGCAGCTGGGGATGAAGCTCGATTCCACCCGCGGCCGGCCGATGCCCTCGATGCGCGAACCGCCGGTGCTGGCCAGGCCGGCGTAGTCGCGCCCGGCCAGCGCTTCGCAATAGCCTTCGAAGAACACCGACACTTCCGGATCCGCGCACAGGATGCGGGTGGCGTGGCGACGGTAGCGCACGTAGCGGCCCAGTGTGGCGGCGGTGCCGCCGGTGCCGGGGCTGCACACGATCCATTCCGGCACCGGGTGCGGTTCTTCCTGCATCTGCCGGAAGATGGACTCGGCGATGTTGTTGTTGGCGCGCCAGTCGGTGGCACGTTCGGCGTACAGGAACTGGTCCATGAAGTGGCCGCCGCTCTCGCGGGCCAGCTGCACCGAATCGGCGTGCAGGTCGCAGGCGCGCTCGACCAGGTGGCAGCGCCCGCCCTGGAACTCGATCGCGGCGATCTTCTCCGGCGAGGTCGCGGCCGGCATCACCGCGATGAACGGCAATCCCAGCAGGCGCGCGAAATAGGCTTCGGACACCGCGGTGGAGCCGCTGGAGGCCTCGATCACCGGGCGCCCCTCGCGCAGCCAGCCGTTGGCCAGCGCGTACAGGAACAGCGAGCGCGCCAGGCGGTGCTTGAGGCTGCCGGTGGGATGGCTGGACTCGTCCTTGAAATACAGGTCGATGCCGGGGAAACCGGGCAGGTCCAGCGGAATCAGGTGGGTGTCGGCCGAACGGTTGAAATCGGCTTCGATCTTCTGGATGGCGTTGGCCACCCAATCGCGAGGGGTCATGGCGGTGCGCAGGACGGAAAAATCGCGTCCACGATACACGCCCGTCCCATGCCCCGGGGCTGCGCCGGGCGCCGGGGCGTGGCGACGTTCACCTGGCGGCTGCGGCTTTGCCCCCGGGTGGCGCGGCGCCGCTCAGCGGGCCGCGACGCCGAAACCGGCATCGACGATGGCGCGCTCGATCGCCGCGGCGTCGGTGCGGGCCTCATCGTAATCGACGCCGACGCGCCCGCCGTCAAGCACCACCTCGGCCGCGGCGACCCCGGCGCTGGCGTCCAGCACCCGTTTCAGCCGCGCCGAGCAGCCGCCGCAGCTCATGCCCTGAACGGTCAATTCGAGATGGCGCATTGCAGTGTCCTCGTGTGGAAAGAGTGTTGCCGCCGCACCGCGCTCAGCGCGGCCGCCAGCGGTTCAGCAGCAGGGAATTGGCCAGCACCGAGACCGAACTCAGCGCCATCGCCGCACCGGCGAGCACCGGATTGAGCAGGCCGAACGCGGCCAGCGGGATGCCGAGCACGTTGTAGAAAAAGGCGAAGAACAGGTTCTGGCGGATCTTGCGCAAGGTCGCCGCGGACAGGTCGATGGCGGTGGCCACGCCGTCCAGGTCGCCATGCACCAGCACCACGTCGGCCGCCTCCACGGCGATGTCCGAGCCGGCGCCGATGGCGAAGCTGACGTCGGCCGCGGCCAGCGCCGGCGCGTCGTTGATGCCGTCGCCGACCATGCCGACGTGCGCGCCGGGTTCGGCCCGCAGGCGCTGCACCTCCTCGGCCTTGTGCTGCGGCAACACCTCGGCCAGCACCCGCGCGATGCCGACCTGCGCGGCCACGGCCTGTGCGACATGGCGGTTGTCGCCGCTGAGCATGACCACGTCGATGCCGCGCGCCTTGAGCCGCGCCACCGCCTCGAGGGCACCGTCGCGCAGCGGATCGGCGATGGCGATGTAACCGGCGAGGCGGCCGTCCAGCGCGACCGCGACCACGCTCTGGCCCTTCGCCTGCGCCGCCTCGGCCCGCTGCAGCAGCGCCGCGTCGGGCACCTGCACGGACAGCTCGCGCAGCCACGCCAGCGACCCCAGCGCCACCTCGCGGGTAGCGACGCGGCCGCGCACGCCCTTGCCGGGCAGCGTCTCGACCGCGGCCACCGGCAGAGGCGGCGTCCCGCGCACGCCGTCGTCGGCGGCGCGCCGCACGATCGCATCGGCCAGCGGATGCGCCGACCCGACCTCCAGCGCAGCGGCCAGGCGCAGCAGCGCCGTCGCATCGCCACCGTCCGCCACGCCGATCGCGGTCACCTGCGGCCGGCCCTCGGTCAGGGTGCCGGTCTTGTCCAGCACCAGCGTGGTCAACGCACGCGCGCGCTCCAGCACCTCGGCGTTGCGGATCAGGATGCCGGACCGCGCGCCCACGCCGGTGCCGACCATGATCGCGGTCGGCGTGGCCAGGCCCAGCGCACACGGACAGGCGATCACCAGCACCGCCACCGCATGCACCAGCGCGGTGGCGAAACTGCCGCTGAGCCACCAGGTCGCGGCCAGGGTGAGCATGGCGATGGCGATCACCACCGGCACGAACACGCCGGCGATGCGATCGACCAGATGCTGGATCGGCGCCTTGGAGCCCTGCGCCGCATCGACCATGCGAATGATCTGCGCCAGCAGCGTGTCGGCGCCGACCCCGGTGGCGCGCGCGCGCAACATACCGAACTGGTTCACGGTGGCGGCGAACAGGCGGCTGCCCGGCTCCTTGGCCACCGGCATCGCCTCGCCCGACAGCATCGCCTCGTCCACGCTGGAACGGCCGTCGAGCACCTCGCCGTCCACCGGCACGCGCTCGCCGGCGGCGACCACGAACACGTCGCCGACGATCAGCTCGGCGGCATCGACTTCCACGATCGCGCCGTCGCGCTCCACCTTGGCGGTCTTGGGCTTGAGGTCGAGCAGCGCGCGGATCGCCGAGGAGGTCCTGCGCCTGGCGCGCGCTTCCAGCAAGCGCCCGAGCAGGATCAGGGTGACGATCGAGGCGCTTGCCTCGAAATACACATGCTGGCCGGCCAGGCCGAACACGGTGACCGCGGCGCTGTACAGGTAGGCCATGCTGGTGCCGAGCGCGACCAGCACGTCCATGTTGGCGCGGCCGTTGCGCAAGGCCGCGAACCCGGCCCGGTAGAAGCGCGCGCCGAGCCAGAACTGCACCGGCGTGGCCAGCAGCAGCTGCAGCCAGCGCGGCAGCGGCTCGGCGTGCTGGCCGCCGAGCGCATGCGCGATGGCGGAGATGTCCAGCATGCCGAACATCTGCACGAACAACGGCAGGGTCAGCAGCACCGCGGCAGCGAAGCGGCCCAGCTCGCGATGCCAGGCGCGGCGCTCGGCCTGTTCGCGCGCTTGCAACTGGGCCTGATCCATCTCGCGCACGACGCTGGCGCCGAAGCCGGCGCTGGCGATCCGCGCGACGATCCCGGCCGGCGCCACCAGTTCCGCCACGTACTCCACACGCGCCCTGGCCGAGGCCAGGTTGACGCTGCCGGCGATCACCCCGGGCGTGTTCGCCAGCACCGTTTCGATCGCGGCGGCGCAGGACGCGCAGCTCATGCCGCTGAGGTCCAGCGTCAGCATCTGCGTCGGCACCGTGTAGCCGGCCTGGCCGATGCGTTGCAGCAGCGCCTGCGCATCCACCTGCTGCGGGTCGTAGTCCAGGCGCACGCGCGCGGCGGCGTAATTGGCCTGGGCATCGACCCCGGGCAGCTGCTTGAGTGCCTGCTCCAGGCCGACGGCGCAGGACGCACAGCTCATGCCCTGCACCGGCAGGCTCACCGTGGCGGTGTTGGCGGCCGGCGCGTTCACGGCTGCGGCTTGCCCGGCGCGGCGTCGCCGCGGATGTCGCCGAGGATCGGGCAGCCGGCGGGTTCGCCGCTGCCCGGGCATTCGGCGACCAATACGGCCAGCGCATCGCGCATCTCGGTCAGCTGCGCGATGCGCCGATCCAGTTCGTGCAGGCGCTTGCTCGCCCGCTGCTTGATGCCTTCCACACCATGCTGGCGGTCGTCCTGCAGCGCGAGCAGGTCGCCGATCTCCTCCAGCGAGAAGCCCAGGTCCTTGGCGCGGCGGATGAAACGCACCCGCTCCACCGCGGCCGCATCGTAGTCGCGGTAGCCGGACGCGCGCCGCGGCGGCGCCGGCAGCAGGCCCTGGCGCTCGTAGTAGCGGACCGTGTCGATGGCGACGTCGGCCTGGCGCGCGAGCGCGCCGATGGTGAAGCGGGACGGAGGGACGACCGGATTCATGCGTGCAAGCTACTCCCTGGACGCCGGTCCAGGGTCAAGCCATTGTCGCCGTTGCGCGCGACTTGTTCATTGGCGGCTCACGTTGACTCGAAACCCTTGCCCTTCAGGCCATCGCCGGGCGTGGATGCGCGCCCTGGACCCGGCTCCAGGGTGCGCCGATGGCGAGCCGCCACGCCGTCCCGGCGCTTGCCCGCAGCCATCACTGCAGTATTCTCCGCGTATCCCCTCGCGTGCCTTGCGTGTTCCATGCCGATCTTCGCCTTGCTGACCCGCCTGCTGTTGTGCCTGAGCCTGCTGCTCAATGGCGCCGGCACGGCTGTGGCGATGCCGGGCATGCACGGCATGGCCGACGCAGCGCCAGGCACGGGCCATGCCATGGCCGAGGGCCATGCCATGGCCGAGGGCCATGCTGGCAAGCACCTGCATGCCGCGCAGGTCGCCAGCGCGGCGATGCCCTGTCATGAGGCCACGCCGGCGCAGGTGCACGAGCACGACGGCGACGGCGACGGCCACAGCAAGGGCGGCAAGCACGGCTGCTGCGGCACCGCGGCCGGTTGCCAGTGCCCGCATGCGCAGCCGCTGCCGGCACTGATCGCGCTGCCGCTGGCGTTGCCGGCCGCGGCGCAACAGCTGTTTCCGCGCGGCCGTCAGGATGGCCGCGGCGCGCCCGGCCTGCCGCGGCTGGAGCGACCTCCCAGCGCCTGATCGCGACGCCGCCGCCCGCTCGGGCGGCGCCACGGCGACCGCGCATCAGCGCGCCGTCGCTTCTGCGCACGCACCGCCCACGCGGTCGCGCATCGCATCGCATCGAGGCTCGCTCATGAAACCACCTTCCTCCGGCCTGCCGGCCCTGCCGTCGCGGCGCCGCTTCGTCACCGGACTGGCGCTGGGCGCCGCCGCCGGCATCGGCGGCCTGTCGCTGCGGCAAGCCCAGGCCGCAACGCTGGCGCGCAATGGCGCCGTGCCGTATCAGCTGCACGGCACCGACTTCGACCTCGGCATCGGCAGCGCGCGGGTCAACTTCACCGGGCGCGAGCGCCCGGCCATCACCGTCAACGGCAGCGTGCCGGCACCGATCCTGCGCTGGCGCGAAGGCGACACCGTCGAGGTGCGAGTCGCCAACCGCCTGCCGGGGCACACGCAAACCTCCGTGCACTGGCACGGCATCCTGCTGCCGGCGAACATGGACGGCGTGCCGGGCATGAGCTTCGACGGCATCTACCCGGGCGAGACTTACCGCTACCGCTTCGCCCTGCGCCAGTCGGGCACCTACTGGTACCACAGCCACTCGCTGCACCAGGAACAGGCCGGCCTGTACGGCGCGATCGTGATCGATCCGCTGCAGCCGCCGCCCTACCACTACGACCGCGAACACGTGCTGCTGCTGTCGGACTGGACCGATCTGGACCCGGCGGCGCTGTTCCGGCGACTGAAGAAGATGCCGTCGTACGACAACACCTACCAGCGCACCGTCGGCGACTTCCTGCGCGACGCGCGCGAAGACGGCCTGCGCGCCACCCTCGCCGACCGCGGCATGTGGGGACGCATGCGGATGACGCCCAGCGACCTGTCCGACGTCAACGCCAACACCTACACCTACCTGCTCAACGGCGTCGCCCCCGGCGGCAACTGGACCGGCGAGTTCCGTCCCGGCGAGAAGCTGCTGTTGCGCCTGATCAACGCCTCCAGCATGACCTACTTCGACCTGCGCATTCCCGGGCTGAAGATGACCGTGGTCGCCGCCGACGGGCAATACGTGCACCCGGTGAGCGTGGACGAACTGCGCATCGCCGCGGCCGAGACCTACGACGTGCTGGTCGAACCCGGCGGCCAGGACGCCTACACCGTGTTCGCCCAGGACATGGGCCGCACCGGCTACGCGCGCGGCACCCTGGCCGTGCGCCAGGGACTGCAGGCGCCGGTGCCGGCGAACGATCCGCGCCCGCTGCTGCGCATGCAGGACATGGGTCACGACATGGCGGGGCATTCCGGCATGGACCATGGCAGTGGCGCGCCGATGAAAGGCATGGAAGGCGGCTGCGGCGCCGGCATGGGCATGGGCATGGCCGGCATGGACCATGCCGCGATGGACCACAGCGCGCATGCGGCTGGCGACGCCGGCGCGGCGCCCACGCATCCGTCCAGCGAGCGCGGCAATCCGCTGGTGGACATGCAATCCTCCGCCACCGCGCCGAAGCTGGACGATCCGGGCATCGGCCTGCGCGGCAACGGCCGCCGGGTGCTGACCTACGCCGACCTGCACAGCCTGTTCGACGATCCCGACGGCCGCGAACCCGGGCGCGATATCGAGTTGCATCTGACCGGCAACATGGAAAAGTTCGCCTGGTCCTTCGACGGCATCCCGTTCGCCAGCGCCGAGCCGCTGCGGCTCAACTACGGCGAGCGCCTGCGCATCGTGCTGGTCAACGACACGATGATGCAGCACCCGATCCACCTGCACGGCATGTGGAGCGACGTGGAGAACGCCGCCGGCCAGTTCCAGGTGCGCAAGCACACCGTGGACATGCCGCCGGGCACGCGCCGCAGCTACCGCGTGCGCGCCGACGCGCTGGGCCGCTGGGCCTACCACTGCCACCTGCTGTACCACATGGACGGCGGCATGATGCGCGAAGTGCGGGTGGACGCATGAACGCCACGCCGCTCGCCACGCTGGCGCAGGCCATCGGCCTGGCGCTGCTGTTCGCGCACGGGGCCGCAGGAGCGCAGCATGTGCATGCGCCTGGAGTCGCCGATGCCGATATCGCAGCATCGGCCAGCGGACCTGCGTCCACATCCGCAGCTGCGGCATGCGCGTGTCCGCCGCCCGACGATGGAACGCATATGCACACCCCGTCATCGCCGCCCGCCGTCGCCAACGACGATGAGGCAGCGATGGCGCATGCCGGCATGGATCACGCTGCGATGGGTCACGCCGCACAGGCCGCCAATGCTCCGGCCGCGCCCACGGAGGGCAGCGGGAGCATGGACATGGACATGGATCGCGAAGCCCATGCCGACCATGCCATGCCGGACCATGCAGACATGCAGCACATGGACATGCACCCGGCCACGATGAAGCACGGCACGCCGACCGCAGCGCAGGCGGACAACGCCATGCACGACCACGCCGGGATGCAGCCGGGGACTGCGAAGCCGGGAGCAGGCACCGGGGAGCGGGAACCCGCAAAAGCCGACGCGCGCCATACTCACTCCAGTACGGCGGCGACGTGTGCCTGCGCCAGTGCGCCCGCGTCGGCACTACCGCGCGAGCCGATCCCTGCGCTCACCGACGCCGACCGCGCCGCCGCGTTCCCGGTCCTGCGTACGCACGCGATGCTGCATGCGCCGTCGCGCACCGGCTACTTGCTGTTCGACCGGCTGGAGGGCTGGGACAACGACCGCGGCAGCGGCCAGGCCTGGGAAGCCAGCGCCTGGTACGGCGGCGACATCGACCGGCTGTGGCTGCGCAGCGAAGGCGAGCGCAGCGGCGGCCGCACCGAAGCGGCGGACCTGGAAGCGCTGTACGGCCACGCGGTGTCGCCTTGGTGGGACTTGCTGGTCGGCGTGAAACAGGACTTCGCCCCCGGCGATGCACGCACCTCGGCCGCATTCGGCGTGCAGGGCCTGGCGCCATACAAGTTTGAGGTCGCGGCCACGCTGTACGTCGGCGAAGGCGGCAGCGCCAGTGCGCGCCTGGAAGGCGAGTACGACGTGCTGCTGACCAACCGCTGGATCCTGCAGCCGCGGCTGGAAGCGGAGGCGGCGTTCGCCGACGATCGCGCGCACGGCATCGGCAGCGGCCTGTCCACGGTCGAGGCCGGGCTGCGTTTGCGTTATGAGATCAGCCGCCGCTTCGCGCCGTATCTGGGCGTGGTCCACGAGCGCGCGTTCGGCACGACCGCCGACTATCGCCACGACGCGGGAGAAGCCGCACGCGAGACGCGCGTCGTCGCCGGCGTACGCGTCTGGTTCTGAGCGGCCGTTCGAGCGCCTGAACCCTGTAGGAGCGGCTTCAGCCGCGACAGGCCTTCCCGATGGATCCTGTCGCGACTGAAGCCGCTCCTACAACACCGCCTCCACTGTATTGGCATCAATTGCAGCACGCGACGCCGCGGCGACCCACGAACACTTCGTCGTGGGGTTTCCGCCGCTCAAGCGCGCAACGAACCATCCTCCCCGATCTGCCAAGCACGCGGCGGACGCAGCGCGCCCAGCGTGCGCACCAGTTCCTGGTAACTACGCGCCAGCTGCCCGAACAGGCCCGCGTCGCTGGCGCGGGTCTCGGCCACTTCGTAATAGGCGCCGCGGCCCAGATCGATGAAGTAGTCCACGCTGACCCGGCGCCGCGCGGCCACACCGGGAAACAGGCCGGCGATCAGCAGGCAGCCGTCGCCGACCTCGCGCAGCGCGTCGGCGCGGGCGCGCCCGACCTGCTCCTGCGCATGCAGCCAGGCCAGCGCCTGGGTACGCGACAACAGGTGTCCGTCGGCCTGGTAGCGCAACAACACGAACACCAGATAGCTCTCGCGCGATTCGTCCAGCGGCCGGCCCAGCCGCTGCCCTGCCTCGTGCACCAGCGCCTGCCACAGCTCGGCCGGCGCCCCCTGTCTGAAAGACTCGTACATGCGTCCTCCTGCGTGGTGGGAACCCTCGCCAGGAGCTTATGCATAACCCGGGCCACTGCGTTGGCAGCCGACCGCGGCGGCTGCCAATCCGGCCTGCGTGCACGGCGAACGCCGCGGAAGCCCGGCGGATACGCGGATGCCGTGCGGCGCCGCAATCACCGAACATCCGCGCCTGCAAGCGGTGCGGCATGCACGACGACCAGCGGCGGTCCGGCAACTAGAGAGGCTCGCGACCGTGACGACGTCGCATGGCGCCAGCATGTTGACCAGCACCGGTCCGCTGCGCGCGCCGCGCCGGCACCGCGACGCGACCGCAACCCCGCTACTTCTTCTTGGTGGCAATCCTGCGGGCCGCTGCGATGGCCGGCTGCGCCTGGGCGCGCCGTGCCGCCAGACCGTGCAGGATCAGGTCGATGCCGGCCAGGAAGTCCATCCGGTCGTCATGCGTGCGCAGCTGTCCGGCCATGCCGCGCACGAACGGGTACGCGTCCGCATCCAGCCGCGACCACGCGGTCGCCACCGCATCCAGGAAATCGGACCTGACGATGCCGCGCGTGCGCGCGAGCTGCGTGTTGGCCGCGTTCTGCCCGGCAACGCCGAGGATGTAGCTCAACAATGCGGAGACCGCGGCCCACTGCTCGTGGTCCGGCACGCCGAGCGCGCGCAGCTGCTGGCCGATGCGCTCGACGATGCGCACGATCGGCAACTCGCCGGGCGCGCGGTTGAGCGCCGACCCCATCCACGGGTGCGCATCGATCGCGTCGAACATGCCCAGCGCCAGCGCGCGTATCGCCGCCTCCGGCGTGGCATCGGCGGAGGGCGCATGCAAGGTGCGCGCGACGATGGCGTCGCAGGCGGCGGTCAGCAGATCGCGCTTGTCGGCGACATGCCAATAGAGCGCACCGGGGCCGGTGGCGAGCCGTTCGGACAGCGCGCGGAAGGTCAGGCCGCCCTCGCCGCCACTGTCCAGCAGCGCGATCGACGCTTCCACGATCTGTTCGCGCGAGAGCGATGCCTCGCGTCGCGGGGTGCCGCGCGTTGTCTTGACCATGCCCCATCTTGACATGGATGGAACGCCATTCCAACATGTGGAACGACGTTCCATCGGTACTTGCGCCCGTCCCGGCGCATCCACTCGACCAAGGATTCAGATGCACACCCCCATCGCGATCATCGGCGCCGGGCTCGGCGGGCTCATGCTCGCCCGCGTGCTGCACGTGCACGGCATCGCCGCAACGCTCTACGAAGCCGAGGTCTCGGCGGATGCCCGCCCGCAGGGAGGCTTGCTCGATATCCACACCTACAACGGCCAGCGCGCGCTCAAGGCCGCGGGCCTCTACGACGCGTTCCTCGGCCTGGTGCTTCCCGGTGCGGACGCAAAGCGGATCGTCGACAGCCAAGGCGCCATCCTGATCGACAGACCCGACGTGGGCAGCGGCGCCAGACCCGAGGTGGATCGCGGAAACCTGCGCCGGCTCCTGCTCGACGCGCTTCCCGCGGGCACCGTCCGCTGGGGATGCAAGCTGGCCACGGCGACCCCGCTCGCCGACGGGCGGCATCTGCTGCGCTTCGCCGACGGCGCGACCGCGACCACCGATCTGCTCGTGGGTGCGGACGGCGCCTGGTCGCGCGTACGCCCATTGCTGTCCGCCGCAGTACCCGTCTACGCCGGCACCTCGTTCATCGAGACCTGCCTGTTCGACGGCGACACCCGCCACCCCGCCAGCGCGCAGGTGATCGGCGGCGGCACGCTGATGGCGGTCGCGCCCGGCAAGGGCATCCTCGCCCATCGCCATGCCGATGGCACCCTGCAGACCTACGTGTCGCTGAACCGGCCGCAGGACTGGTTCGCCCGCCTCGACTTCGCCAACCCGGCGGCCGCACTGGCCCGCGTCGCCGCGGAATTCGCTGGCTGGGCCCCGGCGTTGACGGCCCTCGTCACCGACGGCGACACCGCCCCCGTGCTTCGCCCGATCCATGCGTTGCCGATCGAGCACCGCTGGGCGCGCACGCCCGGCGTGACCTTGCTCGGCGATGCGGCGCACCTGATGTCGCCGTTCGCCGGCGAAGGCGCCAATCTCGCGCTCTACGACGGCGCCGAACTCGGCAAGGCCATCGTCGCCAATCCCGGCGCGATCGACGCCGCGCTGGCCGCGTACGAAAAGGACCTCTTCCCCCGAAGCGCGGCCTTTGCCGAAGAGTCGGCGCAGAATCTGACGATGTTCTTCGACGCCGATGCGCCGCAGGGCCTGGTCGCGTTCTTCGACAGCGTTGCCGGGTAGCCGAATCGGTTACGCAGAAGCCGCCGTGCCGCATCGCGCCGACCCGGCCGTGCCTGCCGCGGCCATTGGCTGCGGCCGGCACGAACCAGCGCTGTACCGGCGATCTGCATGCGCGGTGCGGGCTGGCCTGCGAAGGCACACAGGCCGGCCCGGGCGACGCCCGCCCGCACCTACTCCACCGTCACCGACTTGGCCAGGTTGCGCGGCTTGTCCACGTCGGTGCCGCGCGCCAGCGCGGTGTGGTAGGCGAGCAGCTGCACCGGGATGGTGTGCACCACCGGGCTGAGCAGGCCGGCATTGCGCGGGGTGCGGATCACGTGCACGCCTTCGGATTCGCTGAAGTGGCTGTCCTGGTCGGCGAACACGAACAGTTCGCCGCCGCGCGCGCGCACTTCCTGCATGTTGGATTTCACCTTCTCCAGCAGCGCATCGTTGGGCGCGATCACCACCACCGGCATGTTCGCATCCACCAGCGCCAGCGGGCCGTGCTTGAGCTCGCCGGCCGGGTAGCCTTCGGCGTGGATGTAGGTGATTTCCTTGAGCTTGAGCGCACCTTCCAGCGCGATCGGATAGTGCAGGCCGCGGCCCAGGAACAGCGCGTTGTGCTTGTCGGCGAAACGCTCGGCCCACACCGCGATCTGCGGCTCCAGGTTCAACGCGTGTTGCACGCTGCCCGGCAGGTAGCGCAGCTGTTCCAGGTACTCGGCTTCCTGCGCTTCGCTCAGGCGCCCGCGCAGCTTGGCCAGCACGCAGGTCAGCTGGAACAGCGCCGCCAACTGGGTGGTGAAGGCCTTGGTGGAGGCCACGCCGATCTCGGCGCCGGCACGCGTGTACAGCACCAGCGCGCTGGCGCGCGGGATCGCGCTTTCCGGCACGTTGCAGATCGACAGGGTCTTGGCGTGGCCCAGCGACTTGGCGTACTTCAGCGCCTCCATCGTGTCCAGAGTCTCGCCGGACTGGGAAATGGTGACGATCAGCTGGCGCGGGTTGGCGTAGGCGGCGCGGTAGCGGTATTCGCTGGCGATCTCCACGCTGCACGGCAGGCCGGCGATCGCCTCGATCCAGTAGCGTGCGGTCAGCCCGGCGTAGTAGCTGGTGCCGCAAGCGAGGATCTGCACGCCGTCGATGTCGGCCAACGCATGTGCGTTGCGGCCGAACAGCGTGGTGTCGAAACCGCCGGCGTCGAACAGCGCTTCCAGCGTGTCGGCCAGCGCGCGCGGCTGCTCGTGGATCTCCTTCTGCATGAAGTGGCGGTACGGGCCCAGTTCCAGCGAGGCCAGCGAGACCTCGGACATGTGCACCTCGCGCTGCGCCGGCCGGTCCTCGGCGTCGTAGACCTGCACGCCGGTCCGGCTCAACTCGGCGGTGTCGCCCTCTTCCAGGAAGATCACCCGGCGCGTGGCCTGGATCACCGCCGACACGTCGGAGGCGATGAAGTTCTCGCCCTCGCCCAGGCCGACCAGCAGCGGGCAGCCCATGCGCGCGCACACCAGCACGTCCGGGCGCGACTTGCTGACCGCGGCCAGCGCATAGGCGCCGGTCAGTTCCTTCACCGCAGCCTGCAGCGCCGCCAGCAGCGAAAGCCCCTGCGCGGCGTGGTGGTGGATCAGGTGCGCGATGACCTCGGTGTCGGTCTGCGACTCGAACACGTAGCCCAGCGCGCGCAGCCGCTCGCGCTGCTGCTCGTGGTTCTCGATGATGCCGTTGTGCACCAGCGCCAGGTCGCCGTGGCTGACGTGCGGATGCGCGTTGGCCTCGGTGACGCCGCCATGGGTGGCCCAGCGGGTGTGGCCGATGCCGAGCGTGGCGTGCAGGTCCTCGGCCAGCGCGGCGCTTTCCATCTCCGCCACGCGCCCGGTGCGGCGCACCCGGCGCACGCCGTCGCCGGCGACCACGGCGATGCCGGAGGAGTCGTAGCCGCGGTACTCCAGCCGCTTCAGGCCTTCGATCAGCACCGGCACCACGTCCCGTTCCGCAATCGCACCCACGATCCCGCACATAGCCGCACCCTGCATCGAAAGATCGCCATTCTAGCTTGTCCGCTGAATGTCCTATAGAGCCTGTCAGTGCGACTCGGACGGGCCATGAGCGGCCTCGGCACAGTCGCCGGGATTGCCACGAGCGCCGCCAGGCGCGAGCCAGTCGATCCGGACACGGTGTCCGCGAACGTGTCCGCGGACACACGGACAGCCATCCGCCCGAACCAAACTCTAGTCATTTCAGGCACTTGCGATTGGCACGCGACGTGCTTTGGATTCGTTCATTCTCACTGCGCCGACCCGACCGATGATCCGCGACACTTCCGCCCAGGACCAGGTTCTCGCCCGCCCCCGCTCCGCCGCCGCCTGGCGCCGCTGGTTCTGGCCCGCACTGATCGCGTTGGCGGTGCTGCTCGGCATCGCCTTCGCCGCGCGCGGCTGGATCGCCGGCAGCCGTTCGTTCGACGCGCAGCGCGTGCGCATCGCCACGGTCAGCCGCGGCGACCTGGTCCGCGACATCTCCGCCGACGGGCGCCTGATCGCCGCCAACAGCCCCACCCTGTACGCGATCTCCGGCGGCACCGTGACCTTGAAGGTGGTCGCCGGCGACGTGGTCAAGCAAGGCCAGGAGCTGGCCGAGATCGACAGCCCCGAACTGCGCAGCAAGCTCGCCCAGGAAGAGGCCACGCTGGCCGGCCTGGAAGCCGAAGCCGGCCGCGCCGACCTGGATGCGGTGCTGGCGCGCGCCAACGCCAGCAAGCTGGTGGACCAGGCGCAGATCGAACGGCAGGCGGCCAGCCGCGACCTGGAGCGCTACCAGCGCGGCTACGACGGCGGCGCGGTGCCGGCGGTCGAACTGGCAAAGGCGCAGGACTCGCTGAAGAAGGCCGACATCGCGATGAGCCACGCGCAGAAGGACTCCGGCCTGCAGACCCAGGGCGCCGGCCTGGACGCGCGCAACAAGCGCCTGCTCGCCGAGCGCCAGCGCGCGGTGGTCACCGAGGTGAAGCGCCAGGTCGATCTGCTCACCCTGCGCTCGCCGTTCGACGGCCAGGTCGGCCAGGTGCAGGTGTCGCAGCACACCAACGTCGCCGCCAATGCGCCGGTGCTGAGCGTGGTCGACCTGTCCAAGTTCGAACTGGAGATCAAGGTGCCGGAGAGCTTCGCCCGCGACCTGGCGATCGGCATGCCGGCGCAGCTGACCAGCGGTGCCGGCGAACCGTTCGCCGGCGCGATCTCGGCGGTGTCGCCGGAAGTGGTCAACGGCGAGGTCAACGCGCGCATCCGCTTCACCGACAAGCAGCCGCCGGGCCTGCGCCAGAGCCAGCGCATGAGCGCGCGGGTGCTGCTGGATACCCGCAAGAACGTGCTCAAGCTCGAGCGCGGCCCGTTCGTCGAACAATCCGGCGGCCGCTACGCCTACGTGATGGACGGCAACTCGGCGATCCGCCGCCCGGTGGAGCTCGGCGTCACCAGCCTGGGCGAAGTCGAGGTGCGCTCGGGCCTGCAACCGGGCGACCGCGTCGTGGTCTCCGGCAGCGACCTGTTCGGCGAGGCGCCGCAGGTGACGGTGCATTAGAAGCTGGGATTGGGGATTCGGGAGTGGGGATTCGTAGGCCCCTGCCGTTTTCCTTTTCCGCCCGCTGATTCCGAATCTCGATCTCTCCCATTCCCCGCTCAACCACCAAGGAACCACGTCATGCTCGAAATGCGCTCCGTCTCCAAGGTCTTCCGTACCGAACAGGTCGAGACGCACGCGTTGCGTTCGCTGGATCTGCATGTGCGCGAAGGCGAATTCGTCGCCGTCACCGGGCCGTCCGGCTCCGGCAAGACCACCTTCCTCAACATCGCCGGCCTGCTGGAGACCTTCACCAGCGGCCAGTACCTGCTCGACGGCCAGGACGTCAGCAACCTCAACGACGACGCGCGCTCGCGCATGCGCAACCAGAAGATCGGTTTCATCTTCCAGGGCTTCAACCTGATTCCCGACCTCAACCTGTTCGACAACGTCGACGTGCCGCTGCGCTACCGCGGCATGGCCGCGGCCGAGCGCAAGCAGCGCATCGAAGAGGCGCTGGGCCGGGTCGGGCTGGGTTCGCGGATGAAACACTATCCGTCCGAGCTGTCCGGCGGCCAGCAACAGCGCGCGGCGATCGCGCGCGCGCTGGCCGGCAGCCCGCGCCTGCTGCTGGCCGACGAACCGACCGGCAACCTGGACTCGCAGATGGCGCGCGGGGTGATGGAACTGCTGGAAGAGATCAACGCGCAGGGCTCGACCATCGTCATGGTCACCCACGATCCGGAACTGGCCGCGCGCGCGCAGCGCAACGTGCACATCGTCGATGGCCAGGCCACCGACCTGCAGCGCGAGCCGGTGCTGGGGCATGTCGGCCACGGCGCCGCGGCCAACGGCTGACGGTCCGGCGACGGCAAACGGAGACGGCATGTTCGGCTACTACCTTCAACTTGCGCTACGCAGCCTGCGCCGCAGTCCGGTGTTGAGCGCGTTGATGGTGCTGTCCATCGCCGTCGGCATCGGCGCGGCGATGACCACGCTGACGGTGATGCGGCTGCTGTCCGGCGATCCGTTGCCCGGGCGCAGCCAGCGGATCTTCTACCCGCAGCTCGATCCGCGCCCTGCCGGCAGCACCGGCCAGCAGCCGTTCGACAAGCTCGACTATCCCAGCGCGATGGACCTGTGGAAGACCGGGCGCGCCGATCGCCAGGCCATCGTGGCCGAAAGCCAGATCAAGCTGCGCGCGCCCGAACGCGACGGTCCGGCGTTCATGGCACAGATGCTGTCCACCCAGGCCGATTTCTTTCCGATGTTCCAGGTGCCGTTCGCCTACGGCAGCGGCTGGCGTGCGCGCGACGACCAGGACCACGCCCGGGTGGCGGTGATCTCGGCCGATCTCAACAATAAATTGTTCGAGGGTCGCAATAGCGTCGGACGCAGCCTGCTGGTGCGCGGCAATGCGGTCCGCATCGTCGGCGTACTGGCCCCCTGGCGGCCGTCGCCGCAGTTCTACACGCTGGCCGGCGGCAGCTTTTCCCATGGCGATACCGGCAGCTTCTATGGCAAGCCGCAGGACGTGTTCGCGCCGCTGTCCACCAGCCTGGAGATCAACGACGGCCACATCGAGCCGTGGACCTGCTTCGGCACGCCAGCCCAGCCGCTGGACCTGCGCATCGCACCGTGCGTGTGGGTGCAGTTGTGGGTGCAGTTGGATACGCCGGCCAAGGTGGCCGACTACCGCCGCCTGCTGGCCGATTACGCCGCCCAGCAGCAGGCGGCCGGCCGCATCGGCCGCAAGGACACGGCGCGCCTGCTGTCCTTGCCGCAGTGGCTGGACCACAACCGGGTCGTGCCTGGCGACGTGCGGCTGCAGAGCTGGCTGGCGCTGGCGTTCCTGGGCCTGTGCCTGTTCAACAGCGTCGGCCTGCTGCTGGCTAAGTTCCTGCGCCGCGGCGGCGAGATCGGCGTGCGCCGCGCTCTGGGCGCGTCCAGGCGCGCGATCTTCGCCCAGTGCCTGACCGAAGCCAGCGTCATCGGGCTGATCGGCGGCATCGGCGGCTGGCTGCTGACCCTGCTCGGCCTGTGGAGCGTGCGCCAGCAGCCCGCCGCCTACGCCGATCTGGCGCGCCTGGACCTGCCGGCATTCGCCGGCACCTTCGTGCTGGCCGTCGGCTGCAGCGTGGCGGCCGGCCTGTTCCCGGCCTTGCGCGCCAGCCGGATCGCGCCGGCGCTGCAGCTCAAGAGCCTGTGACCGGGACCCCTCCATGATGCAGATCGCCCCCATCCTGCGCGCCCTGTCGCGCCACCGCATCGCCGCGACGCTGATCGCGCTGGAGGTCGCGCTGGCCTGCGCGGTGCTGTGCAACGCGTTCTTCCTGATCGGCAACCGGCTGGATCTGATGCACCTGAACAGCGGCGTCGACGAAGCCGCGCTGGGGCTGGTGTCCTTGTCCGGCTGCGACGGCTGCAACAATGCCGATCTCAATGCGCGCGTGCTCGATGCCGTGCGCCGCATTCCCGGGGTGCGCGCGGCAGGCACCATCAACACCGTTCCGTTCGCTCCGGCCGCAGGCAACAGCGGCATTTGCCTGGACCGGGCCTGCACCGAGGTCGGCGGCGTGCCGCATTTCTATACGGCCAGCCCCGGCGCCGTTGCCGCCCTGGGCCTCAAGCCGGACAGCGGCCGCGCGTTCACCGACGCCGACTACCAGCCGTTCGAGCACTTCGCCCCGGACACGGCCGACGTGTGGATCACCCGCACCCTGGCCGACCACCTGTGGCGTGGCCAGGATCCGCTGGGCCGGGAATTCTGGGCCGGCGGCCACTACCGCGTGGTCGGCACCCTGCCGCACCTGGCCCGGCCCGATCCCGGCCGCAGCGAGGATGGCGCGATCGGCAGCGACTGGTCGGTGCTCATCCCGGTGCGCGAGGCGTCGCAATCCGGCGTCTACGTGCTGCGCGCCGATCCGCGCGAACTGCCGCGCGTGGTCGAACAGGCACGCACCGCGGTAGCGCGCGCGGTGCCCGACGCGGTCCTGGATGGCGAGTACAGCAGGCCGTTGAACGACCTGCGCCAACGCTACTTCCAGAGCGACCGGGCCATGGCCAAGCTGCTGGTGGCGGTCATCGCCGCGATGCTGCTGGTGACCGCGCTGGGCATCGTCGGCCTGGCCAGTTTCTGGGTGCAGCAGCGCACCCGGCAGATCGGCATCCGCCGCGCGCAGGGCGCCACCCGCCACGACATCCTGCAGCACTTCCATACCGAGAACCTGCTCATCGTCGGCGCCGGCGTGGCGCTGGGCATGCTGCTGGCCTACGCCGGCAACGTCCTGCTGATGCGCTTCTTCGAACTGGAACGGCTGCCGGCCATCTACCTGCCGGCCGGTGCGGCGCTGCTGTGCGCGCTCGGCCAGCTCGCCGTCCTCGGCCCGGCGTTGCGCGCCGCCGCCGTCCCACCCGCCACCGCCACCCGTAGCGCCTGACCCGGAGCCCGCATGTTCGCTTATTACCTCCGCCTGGCGCTGCGCAGCTTTAGCCGCAACCGCATCCTCACCGCGCTGATGGTACTGGCCGTGGCGCTGGGCATCGGCGCGTCGATGACCATGCTGACGGTGCTGCGTACGCTCTCCGGTGATCCGCTGCCGGGGCGCAGCGCCACGCTGTTCCATCCGCAGTTGGACCCGCGTCCGCGCAATCTGCCCAGCGCCGATCGCGAGCCGCCGGACGAGCTGACCTGGCAGGACGCGACCGTGCTGTATAGGGCACAGGCGGCACCGGCGCAGACCATGACCACCGCGAACTGGTTGCCGGTGCGCCAGACCGTGCCCACCACCCGCGCCGCGACGGCCGACCTGTTCGCGATGTTCGGCATGCGCTTCCTCTACGGCAGCGGCTGGAGCCAGCGCGACGACACGCAGCGCGCGCCGGTGGTGGTGCTGAGCCGCAAGCTCAACGACGCGCTGTTCGGTGGCGCGGACAGCGTCGGCAAGACCCTGACCATCGCCACCCGCCCGTTCCGGGTGATCGGGGTGATCGACGCCTGGGATGCGCAGCCGCGCTTCTACGACCTCAACTCCGGCGCGTACACGTCGCCGGAAGCGCTGTACATGCCGTTCGAGACATGGCTGGACCTGCCGCAGGACTACGGCTACGGGCCGATGCAGTGCTGGGGCAAGGACGGCGAGGCCGGCCTTCACGACCCCAAGGCCGCGCAATGCACCTGGGTGCAGTACTGGGTGCGGTCTGGATACGCCGGAACAGGTGCGGCGTTACCGCGCAGCGCTGGACGCCTACAGCGCGCAGCAGCGACAGCTCGGCCGCTTCGAACGTGACCCCAACACCCGCCTACGCAGCCTGGTCAACTGGCTGGACTACAAACGGGTGGTGCCGGCCACGGTGCGCATGCAAACCTGGATCGCCTTCGGCGTGCTGCTGGTGTGCCTGCTCAATGCGGTCGGCCTGCTGGTCGCCAAGTTCATGCGCAAGGCCGGCGAGATCGGCGTGCGCCGCGCGCTCTGCACCAGCCGTCGCGCAGTGTTCGCGCAATGCCTGGCCAAATCGGCGCTGATCGGCTGCCTGGGCGGTGTGCTCGGCATTCCGCTGACCTGGATCGGCCTGTGGCTGGTGCGCCAGCAAGCCGGTGGCCTATGCGCAGCAGGCGCATGCCGATCCCGCGATCCTGGGCATCGCCCTGGCAGTGGCCACGCTCTCAGCGCTGGCCGCCGGCCTGTGGCCAGCCTGGCGCGCCTCATGCATCGCCCCCGCTCTGCAGGTGAAAGCGCTATGACCTCGCTGCCTCCCGTGCGCCCCATCCTGTCCGCGCTGGGCAGCCATCGCGCCGCGGTGGTACTGATGGCGCTGCAGATCGCCCTGACCCTGGCGGTGCTGTGCAACCTGATGTTCATCATCGCCCGTACCTACCAGCGCGTGCAGACCCCGACCGGGGTGATGGAAAAGGACATCGGCCTGATCCAGAGCATCAGCGTGATCGGCGAGCAGGACAGCGTCAGCAGCGTCGGCCGCAGCGTGGACATCCTGCAGGCGGTGCCCGGCGTGGAAGCGGCCGCGTTCGGCGCGCCGCCGCTGTGGGACCCGGCGCAAGCGCAACTGTTCCTGGAGCCGCAGGCCACGCAACTGGCCGCCCGTGCCAGCCTGTTCCTCGGCAGCCAGGGCCTGAACCGCACCCTGGGCATCCGCATCGTCGCCGGCCGCGACTTGCGCGATGCGGAACTGCCTGGCGCCTCCACGTTGTTCGGTGCGCCCGCCGAGATCGAGCGGCGCCTGCCGGCGCTGATCACCCCGTCGCTGGCCGCCAAGCTGTTCCCCGGCGTCTCGCCGCTAGGGCGCACGCTCTACACCAGCACCTTCAACCAGCCGGTGCGCCTGGACATCGTCGGGCTGATGGCTCCGCTGCGCGGCGAGCTCACCGGCCACGACGACGATGCCGATGCGTTGCTGACTGAGATCCGCATCGACACTGAAGGCGGGGCGGCGGCTACGTGATCCGCAGCAAGCCTGGGCAGCTGGCGCAGGCGCTGCCGCGCGCGTCCGCGGCGATGCAGCGCGCCAACCCCACCTACGTGCAGCAGCAGGTCGCCACCATGCAGGAGCTGCGGACCGATTACTTCAAGAGCGACAACGCGGTGGCGCGGATGCTACTGGCGATCATCCTGATCCTCCTCACCGTCACCGCGCTGGGCATCGGCGGGCTGGCCAGCTTCTGGGTGCAGCAGCGCACCCGGCAGATCGGCATCCGCCACGCGCTCGGTGCCACCCGCGGCGACATCCTTCGCTACTTCACAGCTGGAAAATCTGCTGATGGTCGGCGGCGGCTCTCTGCTCGGCGCCGTGCTCGCCTACGTCATGAACCAGTGGCTGATGCAACGCTTCGAACTGGAGCGGCTGTCCTCGCTCACCGTGCTCACCGGCCTGCTCACGGTATGGCTGCTCGGCCAGTTCGCCGTGCTCGGCCCCGCCCTGCGTACCGCCGCCGTTCCACCCGCCACCGCCACCCGTAGCGCCTGACCCCGGAATGACCCAACTCCAGGGGGAAGCGTTACGCTCAGATTACGGCATCGTAGCGTGCGGCGGCTTTGGTAGGCTTGGGCCGGTTCAGCAGAGGGGGCGCTGATGACGGCGCCGGAGCGCGAAGCGCAGAAACTGCTTTCAGGCCAACAAGATCCAGCGGCTCGCTGCGTCTTGGGTGAAAACAAGCAGCCACATCGACCGCGCTGATCTTCCCAACCGCCACCTAAGCCAGTCAGACATCCAAGCCAACAAAGTTAAAATTTCGTTCGCGAGAGGCCCGCACCTGGATTTGTGCATTCAATCACAAAAATAAGCCAGCCAATAGCTTAAAAAAAGAAGCCGCAGCTGCGGCTAGTCACTACATCAACGGAGGATCACAGTGGAAAATAAAGAACTCAGCGAAAGTGATGATTTTCTTGGCATTCAGGATTTAATAGCAGAGAACATCGAACAGGTTTCAGCCGGCAACGCTGCTTTTTGGCAACATGTCAGCAATGGAAACTGCCCTCCCGATACATGCGTCTAGCTTCTTCAACTCACCCCTTTCCTGCATAGGAAAGGGGTTTTTTAGTGGAGCAATGGAAAGTGCCCCCCATCTTCAGACCCAAAAGCACTCTCGGCATCGTATTCAAAATCAGCGAGCGCTGCAATCTAAAATGTGAATACTGCTACTTTTTCTTTGGTGGTGACGACACCTGGCAGAAGCGCCAACCGCTCGTCTCTGATGACGTGATCCATGCTCTAGCCCGCTTCTCCACTCTCTGCGCAAAGTCATACAACCTTAACCATATCAACATATCCTTTCATGGTGGCGAGCCGTTGTTGATGCCCAAAAGCCGCTTCGATTCTATGTGCAATATTTTGCGCAGCTATGAAGATGGCTTTCAGTTCCAATTTCATCTACAGACAAACGGCGCGCTCGTGGATGATGAGTGGGTAAAACTTCTGGCGCATCATCGTATTGGGGTGGGGATTTCACTTGACGGTACAAAGGCACAGAATGATATTTTCCGACTTGATAAGCGAGGCCGCAGTTCCTATGACAAAACTCTCACTGGCCTACGCCTAATACAACAGGGTGCATCGGACGGGATAGGCATCCAGCCCGGCCTGCTTTGCGTGATAAATCCGACTCAAAACGGCGAAGAGACCTTCTCTCACCTCGCGGATCTTAATGCCTCTCGGATGAACTTTTTAGTTCCAGACTACAGCCACGATAGCGGAAAGCCGAAAGAATATGTTGATGGAGTCGGAGCATATCTTCGCTCAGTCACCAGAGCATGGGCAAGATCGCGACGGCCAGCCGTCAAAATTAGATTTTTACAGCAGTTGATTACGCTGATGGCATCCCGCGAAGATTCGATGCGATCGATGATTCCTCATGATTTCCGGCATCTAATCGTTGTTTCATCAGATGGGAAGATCGGACCGGAAGACACCCTGCATAGTTTGGCGGATCGATTCAGAAACATGCAACTTACGGTGTTCAATGCCGAGCCTGAAGATGTTTTCACTTCGCCTGTGTGGGTAGAGCTTGAAGAAGCGCTCTACGGTCCTACTGCGTGCAAGGCATGCGAATGGCGTCGCGTCTGTCGCGGAGGAAATCCAGCAAATAGGTTCTCAAGCAGCAACGGATTCAACAATCCATCAATATATTGCACGCAATTAAAGCTCCTATACCAAGACGTAAGAGGCATGTTGGAGAAAAACTCTGTCCCCCCCGAAATCATCGACCAAAACCTAGAGTGCACAGCATGACATCAGCTCAGCGTTTCGCACGCGCATTCGCGGGAGCTGGTTTTGATTTGCTTCCGTACATTCTTAGTGAAATTGGACGCGCAAGAGCCATTTATCTTGCGAGGCGGCTTATACTTGATACATCCACGATCGAGTCATTAAATAAGCTTTTAATAAACAATGGCAGTCCTGCGGCATACTCGCCAGAATTGGGAATATCGCAACTATTCTTAAAAAGAAATGATACAATTTGCGCGAAGGGGCAACTGGCATGCTACATGGCAGAACAAGGATGGAAAGAGCCCATAGAGGTCACTATCGAGGCGCCGGGATACCTTTACTTGGGAGGCACCTACATACCGGTCCATGGCGCTATCCGAATTGATGGCACAGCCCATGGCTGGGAGCTTCGCTGTGGACAGAGTCGTTATGTAAGACGCAAGAAGTTTAGCCCTGAGAGGACTGCTGTCTGGCGAACATACGCGCCAGCAAAAGGAATGAATTTCGGACTTACGGAAACGGGAGCCGAAGTGGACGACGGAGTATTTCCTTCTATCTGGGAATACCCGCAATCAAGATCTAGGGATGAGGCTGACACAAGCCTACAGTCTGATATTCAACATTTCTATCTCGCATGTAACGCATTGATAGAAACATGCGCGCAGCATGCCACATGGGTGAACTCACTAGTACGTCAAGTGCTATTCGCGCGACTCAAAGATAATTCGGCGGACACATCCGGAAGTTCAAGCAGCTATCCTGGGTGTATCTATCTCAACCCGCATCCCACCCCATTGCTCACCGCGGAAGCTTTGGTGCACGAGGCGTGCCACATGGCCCTCAATGCGGCGTCGGACTTGGCTCCCATCATCAAACCGGGTTCCAACGAAGTACACTACTCACCCATTAAAGGCGTACCACGGCCCATAGAGATGGTCTATTATGCAGCGCATGCCACAGCAAATACAGCGATTTTCTTGAGCAAAGCCCAGAAAAAACGCAGCCTTTCTGAAATTGAGGAAAAGCAGCTTTCAACGTGGATGCATTGGCACGGAATATACTCTGAAAATTTGCGTTCATCTAAGAGTTTGACGCCTTTTGGACGTTCGATCTGGGACGCCACTACACAGCTCTATCAAGAGCATTTTGATAAATGCCAGACCAATGAAGTGGCCTTATCCCTGGCGACATAAAAAAGTGGGCAATCACTCTGCATCAGCCGCCTGTATACCTTGCCCCATCAGTTAGCGGACACATATGCAACAACCTTTCAGGAGAGCCGTGCGCCTCGCAGCAATCGCTAGAACGCTAGGCAAGCCAGCATCACACCCTTCCCTACTCATTAAAATATTGCAAAAATTTGCTGACGGGAGACGCAAAAATAGAAATAATCGAATTATCCACGTTTATCAATCTTCACCTGCAGATTGTGGTGCAGCATGCTTGACTATGATCGCAGTGTCTTATGGGATAGAACTCACGTTAAGTGATGCTATCAAGCTTTTGGGCGGGACATCTAGCGGTACGTCACTGAGCCAGTTTGTGAGGGCGGCCGATCATATTGGCATGACAGCACGTCCGGTACGCTTAGGCTTGAATCGTTTGGCGGACCTTCGGCTTCCAGCGATGCTGCACTGGGACATGAATCACTTTGTAGTGATGACGAAAATGAAGCCAGGCTCGATCTGTATAGCGGACCCAGCTTACGGCAATTTAGAAGTTACGATGCAAGACGTCGACGAGAAGTTCACTGGTGTTGCCGTCGAGTTCTCGCTCCAGCCCTCCGCCCCCCATTATTTTTTTAAGGCAAAGAATACCCCACCAAGTTTGATTATTTTTGACCGTAGCATGGTTAGAGGCTGCATTGTAGCAGGCGTCCTCTTCCTAGTGTTTCAAGCGTCCGCCCTTGGACAGCCATTTATTTTGCAGAAAGTCGCTGAACGCTTCTCAAGCGGTGCGATGAGCGACGCCCTAATATTATGTGGAGGTTTGGCCACCCTTGTAACCATTCAATTCTTCACAAACTTATTACGCACTCATGCACTGGATTCACTTGGGCGACAGGTATCCGAGAAGTTTTCTATGCGCGTTATGGGCATGATTCTCTCGTTGCCATCCGAATTCGTAAGACAGCGAGCAGAAAGTGCGGTAACAATGCAAATTCAATCGCTCGAAACGATTCGGAGGAATATTGTCGAAGATTTTACGCCCGGAGTAGTTGATGCGTTAATTCTCACCGCCGCGCTTATATGCCTCATGCTCTTCAATTTCATGGCGGGAGCGATTGTTTTTGCCGCAGTTTTAATAGATGTTGTTATTAGAGCTATAGGCGTCAGGAGTGAGGCTCACGCTGCAGCACAAATGCTAAATGCCCAAGCGGCTGAAGCGACATACCTGTATGATGCCGTGCGTGGCTTCCAAACCATTAAACTATGGAATGGAGAATCATTACGATTTTCGCAATGGAAGAGCAGGCTAATCGAATTAGCCGACATTCAAACAGCCTTATCCAAAGGAAGGGCACTGCGGACAGCTCTATCCGGAGTACTGTTGCCGCTGGAGTTCATTGCATTAATTATTGCCTCGCCGGCAGGCTCACATGGTACTGGCGCAATGGCATCACTTTTCGGCATATTTGCCTTCCGCTCAGTGATAAGAGAAAAAACAGCAAGCATAATAAATCTAGCCCCCTCCTACCTTTCTTTTAAAGAAAAAATAAACCGAATCGATTATCTTAGATACGCCCCCCCTGAACGCACCCATCAACACAAGATTGTGCATGCCGGCTTAGAGGCGATTGAGTTAAAGGAAGTATCATTCCGCCACGAGGGCTCAGCCAAGCCAATACTAATTCGTGCCTCACTCAGAATAGAACCTGGTGAGTTCATCGTCATTACGGGTAAGTCGGGCTGCGGGAAATCGACATTGGCGAAGTTGCTACTTGGAATACTAAATGTGGATAGCGGAAAAATCTTCTACGGTTCAAGTGAAATGTCGGAAAGTGACCTTTCAAGCTGGAGAGCCAATTTTTCCGCGTTACTCCAGGAAGACATATTATTCAGTGGTTCGATATCCGAAAATATTGCCCTTTTCGAACCGCTAATTAACATGGAAGCGGTACGTTCCGCAGCGATAACTGCGGAGATAGATGAAGATATTTCTTCAATGCCAATGGGATATTCAACCCCCATAGCAGAGGGAGGATGTTTGTTATCTGCCGGGCAGCGGCAACGGGTACTCATAGCACGTGCGGTCTATCGAAGGAGCCCGGTTATGATTCTCGATGAAGGAACCGCGCATGTAGATTCCGAATGCGAGCGCCGGATCGCAGAGGCATTGTGTGCAGTCAAGGCAACCCGGATAGTAATAGCACACCGTTCAGCACTAACCGAATTTGCTGATCGAGCATATGAACTGGACAATGGTGAATTGAAAGAAATTCATGCTCGTACAGCAGTGAAACCTTGGAATAGCTAAGATCTGTGACCTGCCCCCACTGACCCGTACCAGCTGCAGCTGTAACGTCCGTCACCCAAGAGGACGGACATGAAGAAAAGCAGACTCACCACCGAGCAGATCATCGGATTCATCAAACAAGGCGGCGCGGGCGTGGCCGTTGCCGAGTTATCACGTCAGTACGGCTTCAGCCCGACCAGCTTCTACCAATGGCGGCCAAAATACGGCGGCATGGAGGCCGAAAACGCCAAGCACCTGAAGAACCTGGAGACGGAGAACCAGCGGCTCAAACGACTGCTGGCCGAAGCGCATCTGGACATCGAAGCGCTGAAGGTCGGTTTCGGGGTAAAACGCTAGCAACGCAGCGTAAGCGCGAGGCAATCCGGTGCATGCGTGAGCTGACTGTGATCAGCGAGTGCCGGGCTTGCCGCCTTGCGGGGCTCTCTCGCGATGCTTTCCGCCATGAACCTGAGCCGGCGCCGGCCACGCAAGCGCTGTCGGCCCGTCTGGTCGAACTGGCACAGACCTACCGCCGCTTCGGCTATCGCCGCCTGCACGATCTGCTGCGCCCGGAGTTTCCGCCCTTGAACCAAAAGAAGGTTTACAGCTCGAAACCAAGTTGAAGATACGCAAGCGCCGCAAGGCCAAGCGTCCAGTCAATGAACGCCAGAAAACTTGGGGCGGCCTGCCTGCATGCCAAACGATACCTGGAGCATGGACTTCGTCTTTGATGGATTGGCCAATGGCCGCCACATCAAGTGCCTGACTGTGGTCGATAATTTCACCCGCGAGAGCGTGGAATTGCGGTTGACCACGGTATCAGCGGCGCCTATGTGGTGCGTCTGCTGGACCAGGCGGCCTGCTTTCGCGGCTACCCACGTGCCGGGCGGACCTACAATGGCCCCGAGTTCACCAGCCGCGCCTTCGTCGCCTGCGCGCAACGGCACGGCATTGAACACACCCTGATCAAGCCGGAGGCTCCCACGCAGAACGCCTACATCGAAAGCTTCAACGGCAAGTTCCGCGACGAGTGCCTCAACGAGCATTGGTTCACGTCGTTGCCACAAGCACGAGACGTGGTGACCGACTGGCGACACTACTACTACGAGATCAGGCCACATAGCAGTTGTGGCCGCATCCCGCTGGCACAGTTCGCCACCAACTACCGTGCACAAAAAAGCCAACAACGCAGTACCCTTCTACCTTGGGCTTTGTTAGTAACTACTGGTACGCATCACGGGGGCAGGTAAGTGCCATCTTAATCGCTTGCCCCTCGTTTACCACGGCATATGCAGGGGGAGTCCCTGCTTTAAAGTGGCTCGGTTCCTTGGCGGGTAGGACATTCACTGCCGCACGCGACGCCGCGTTACCACCGATGATGGCCGCGCACTACCTGAGCTAACAGACGATGGGCGCGTACGCAGGCGCCTGCGATGATGCAAGCTTGGCCCGCATTCGCCGTTCCGCCCAAGCCATCCGACAAGGTTCCCGATGCCCTGCATCCTGATCATCGACGACAACCCCGCCGTCGCCACCGCGCTGGAAGTGCTGTTCTCGCTGCACGACATCGAGACGGTGCATGCGGACAGCCCGGATGCCGGGCTGCAGCGCCTGGCCGAGGGCGATATCGACCTGGTGCTGCAGGACATGAACTTCACCGCCGACACCACCTCGGGCGAGGAAGGCGTGGCGCTGTTCGATGCGATCCGCGTGCGCCATCCGGACCTGCCGGTGATCCTGCTGACCGCCTGGACCCAGCTCAGCAGCGCGGTGGAACTGGTCAAGGCCGGCGCCGCCGACTACCTGGCCAAGCCCTGGGACGACCGCAAACTGCTGACCACGGTCAACAACCTGCTGGAGCTGTCCGAAGCGCGGCGCGAACTGGAACGGCGCCGCGACGGCGAACGCCGCCATCGCCAGCAGCTGGCGCAGCGCTACGACCTGCGCGGCGCGGTGTTCGCCGATCCGGCCAGCGAACGCGCCATCGCCCTGGCCTGCCAGGTCGCGCGCTCGGAACTGCCGGTGCTGATCACCGGCCCCAACGGCAGCGGCAAGGAGAAGATCGCCGAGATCGTCCAGGCCAATTCGCCGATGCGGCAGGGCCCGTTCGTGGCGCTGAACTGCGGCGCGATTCCGGCCGAGCTGATCGAAGCGGAATTGTTCGGCGCCGAGGCCGGCGCCTACACCGGCGCCAACAAGGTCCGCGAAGGCAAGTTCGAGGCCGCCGACGGCGGCACCCTGTTCCTGGACGAGATCGGCAACCTGTCGCTGGCCGGGCAGATGAAACTGCTGCGCGTGCTGGAAACCGGGCGCTTCGAACGGCTGGGCTCCAACCGCGAGCGCCAGGTCAAGGTGCGGGTGATCAGCGCCACCAATGCCGACCTGACCACGATGATCCGCGAAGGCAGCTTCCGCGAGGATCTGTACTACCGGCTCAACGCGGTGGAACTGTCGCTGCCGGCGCTGGCCGACCGACCCGGCGACATCCTGCCGCTGGCCGAACACTTCCTGTCCGGCGCCAAGGCGCTGTCGGCCGGTGCCGCGCAGGCGCTGCAGCGGCACGCCTGGCCCGGCAACGTGCGCGAGCTGCGCAACGTCGTCCAGCGCGCCGAACTGCTGGCCGGCGGTCGCGTGATCGAGGCCGCCGACCTCAACCTGCCCAAGCCCGCAGCGCAGCGTCCGGCGCCCGGCGCCGAACCGGACCGCGAGCGCATCGTCGCGGTGCTCGGCCGCGCCAACGGCGTCATCGCCCAGGCCGCGGCCGAATTGGGGATGAGCCGGCAGGCGCTGTACCGGCGCATGGACCGCTACGGAATCCCGCGCGAATGAAACTGCGCCGCTCGTTCACCGTCGGCCTGTTCCTGCGCCTGCTGCCGGTGCTGGCGCTGGCCGCGGCGATGCCGTGGCTGCTGGCGTACTGGATGGACCGCGGCTGGGAAGTGGTGACCTTCTCGGCGCTGTTGCTGCTGGCGCTGATGTGGTGGACGCTGCGCCGCGCCACCGCGCCGATGCGCTCGCTGTTCCGCGCCCTGGCCGGCACCGTCAGCAGCTACCGCGACGGCGAATACAACTTCGGCGTGCACTGGCGCGGCGACGACGAACTGGGCGAGATGGTCGCCGCGCACCGGCAGCTGGGCGAGATCCTGCGCGAGCAACGCCAGGGCCTGGCGCAGCGCGAACTGATGCTCGACACCATGGTGCAGAACACGCCGGTGGCGATGCTGCTGACCTCCAACGGCGGCGACGGCCTGCGCCGCGTGGTGTTCTCCAACCTGGCCGCGCGCAAGCTGCTGCACGGCGGCTGGAAGCTGGAAGGCCAGCGCCTGGACGACCTGCTGCTGGGCATGCCGCCGGCGCTGCGCGAGGCCGTGGCGCGCGGCGGCGACAGCCTGTTCACCATCGACGACGACGAGGATCCGGAAGAGGAGCAGGTCTATCACCTGTCGCGGCGCCGCTTCCGTCTCAACGGCCGCCCGCACGAACTGCTGCTGATCCGCCTGCTCACCGCCGAACTGCGCCGCCAGGAAGTGCATACCTGGAAGAAGGTGATCCGGGTGATCAGCCACGAATTGAACAACTCGCTGGCGCCGATCGCCTCGCTGGCGCACTCCGGCGCCGAGCTGGTGCGGCGGCAGAAGGTGGAGCGGCTGGAGGAAGTCTTCGGCACCATCGAAGAGCGCGCGCGGCACCTGGAAGGCTTCATCCGCGGCTACGCGCGCTTCGCCAAGCTGCCGCAGCCGCAGTTGCAGACCGTGCACTGGGCGCAGTTCCTGAGTGGGCTGCAGCAGCAGATCCCGTTCGCGCTGGAACTGGAAGCGCCCGACCTGCACAGCCGGGTCGACCCGGCGCAGCTGCAGCAGGCGCTGCTGAACCTGGTCAAGAACGCGCACGAGTCCAGTCCCGAGGGCCTGGCGCCGGCCGACAGCGTGCGCATCCGCGTCTCCACCCGCCCCGAATGGCTGCGCATCGAGGTGCTGGACCGCGGCAGCGGCATGAACGAAGCGGTGCTGCACAACGCGCTGATGCCGTTCTATTCGACCAAGCGCAACGGCACCGGCCTGGGCCTGGCGCTGACCCGCGAGATCGTCGAAGCGCACGGCGGCCGCCTGTCGCTGCAGAACCGCGACGAAGGCGGGCTGTGCGTGGCGGTGCAGTTGCCGCTGGCGTCGGCGGGCTGATGACGCCTCACGCATCCCTGTAGGAGCGGCTTCAGCCGCGACAGACATTTCCGGTAGAACCTGTCGCGGCTGAAGCCGCTCCTACAAGGGTGCACACGTGCTCAATCGTGTCCGGTGCCGCTCTCGACGATGCGCGGCGTCGGCGCCGGCCGTGGCGCTGGCGGGAATCGCGCCGGAGTGGCGGTGCCGTTGCCGCTGGCATCGGCGAGCTAGCGCATTTCGATCCAGGCAATGCCACGTGATGTTGCCACTGTAGGAGCGACTTCAGTCGCGACGGGCTCTACCGGTAACGCCCGTCGCGACTGGAGTCGCTCCCACAAATTCCCTCATCGCGCTGCACGCAGCAGATTCGCCGTTGCGTCCCCCCAGTTCTACTCGTGCACGGTGCCGCTCTCGACGATGCGCGGCGTGCCCAGCGCGCCGCAGGCGTCGTCGGCTCCGGTCGTGGCGGTCGCGGGTATCGCGCCGTAATAGCCGGCGCCGACCGTGTTGTCGACGAAGCGCCCGCCCTGCGACGGACATTCGCCCTGCTCCGGATCGAACCAGTCGGAGAACGCGGCGTACTTGCCGGCGCGCACGAAATGGTTGCCGCGCACCTGGGTATCGTCGGACGCATCGCGGGTGCGCACCACGTCGCCGTTGACGTCGGTGAAACTGTTGCCCTCGACGGTATTGCCGGTCGAATGCCGCGCCAGATACAGCGCATGGATGTAGCCGGAGGTTTCCTTGCTGTTCTCGATCGCGCTGAACTGATTGTCGGCGATGACGTTGTCGCGCGAGTTCTGCAAGCGGATCGCCGCATACGAGTACGCCGGATCGCCCTGGCCGTGGATGCCGCCGATGCGGGTGAAGCGCATGCCGCGGATCTCGTTGCCGGCGTTGCCGTCGGCGGCCGCGTTGCTGCTGCCCAGATCCATCGCCATCCAGTAGTCGCTGACCTCCAGGCCGACGAACTGCAGCTGGGTGCGCTGGTTGCCGCCGCCGCGCAGGGTGAACCAGGTGCCGCCGCCGCGTCCGTCGAAGTGCGGCATCGTGCCTGCACCGGAGGCGGCGACGATGCGCAGCGGCGCGCCGTTGCGGAACGTCCAGCGTACCGACTGGCCCAGATAGGTCCCGGGCGCGACCACGATTTCCACCGCGGCCGGCGGCGGCTGCGCCAGCAACCGTTGCTGCGCGGCGCTCAATGTCTTCAAGGCGGTCGCGGCGCTGGTCCCGGCCGCGGCATCGTCGCCGTCGGGCGCCAGGTACAGGCGGAAGGTCTGCGCGTGCACGACGCTCGCCGCCACCAGCAACACCAGGACCCACCAGCGCATGCGTCGTACCGACATCGAACACCTCCATGGAGCGTTGCGACGCTGGCGCCGGATCCGGCCAGCCGCGCCACCTTAGCGCGGCTCCGCGCGTGCGGCTGCGATGCCTGTCACGCGCCGCCCGGCGCGCGCTGGCGGCTATTTCTTCTTCGGCCGCTTCCAGTCTTCATGCGTCGCCTGCCGCGCCCGCGCCACGGTGAGCTGGCCGGCCGGCGCGTCGCGCGTGATCACCGACCCGGCGCCGATGGTCGCGCCGGCACCGATCGTCAGCGGCGCCACCAGCGCGCTGTTGGAGCCGACGAAGACGTCGTCGCCGATCGTGGTCTGCGACTTGTTCACGCCGTCGTAGTTGCAGGTGATGGTGCCGGCGCCGATGTTGACCCCGCTGCCGATCGTCGCATCGCCCAGATAACTCAGATGATTGGCCTTGCTGCCGACGCCGAGCACCGCCTTCTTGGTCTCGACGAAGTTGCCGATGTGCACGCCGTCGGCCAGCACCGTGCCCGGCCGCAGCCGCGCGAACGGGCCGATCATCACCGCGCCCTCGGTGACCACGCCTTCCAGGTCGCAGTGCGCGCGCACTTCGGTACCCGGCCCCAGCACCACGTCCTTAAGCCGCACGAACGGGCCGATGCTGACCCCGTCGCCCAGTTCCACCTCGCCTTCCAGCACCACGTTCACGTCGATGCACACGTCGCGGCCCACGCGCACGCGGCCGCGCTGGTCCAGCCGGTTCGGATCGAGCAGGTGCGCCCCCTGCTCGCACAGCGCACGCGCCGCGCGCAGCTGCCAGGCGCGCTCCAGCTGCGCCAGCTGCCACGGGTCGTTGGCGCCCTCGGCCTCGATCGGATCGGCCACCAGCACCATCTCCGCCGGGGTGAATTCGGCGGCGGCGGCGGCGAACACGTCGGTCAGGTAATACTCGCCCTGCGCGTTGTCGCTGCGCAATTGCGCCAGCCAGCGCTTGAGCGCGGTGGATTCGGCGGTGACGATGCCGGTGTTGATGGCGCGGATGCGGCGTTGATCGTCGTCGGCATCCTTATGCTCCACGATCGCCGCGACCTTGCCTTCCGCGTCGCGCACGATGCGGCCGTAGCCGCTGGGGTCGTCGGGTTCGGCCACCAGCACCGCCAGCCGCCCCGGCGAGTGCAGCAGGCGCAACAAGGTGTCGGCGCGGATCAGCGGCACGTCGCCGTACAGCACCAGCACGGTGGCCGCATCCGGCACCTCGGCCATTGCCTGCTGCACCGCATGTCCGGTGCCCAGCTGCTGCGCCTGCTCGGCCCACAGCAGATCCGGCTGGTCGCCGAAGGCCGCGCGCACCGCGTCGCCGCCATGGCCGTAGACCACATGGATCGCCGCCGGCTGCAACTGGCGCGCGGTGTCGATCACGTGGGCCAGCATCGGCCGGCCGGCGATGGGTTGCAGCACCTTGGGCTTGGCGGACTTCATCCGCTTGCCCGCGCCGGCGGCAAGGATCACGACGTGCAGGGGCAGGCTCATGGGGAAGTTCCATTCCGGGTCAGACGGGGATTTTAGAGGCAGCTGCGGCTGCGTGCCGCAACGTCGCGACGCTGCGGCATTTACATCTGCGTGGCAGACGCTAGCATGCGCGCTTGATCCCAACCCAGGGCTTCCATGAGTCTACTGCGCCAGGGCAGTCAATTCGTCGTGATCGGACTGCTGCAACTGCTGATCGACTGGAGCGTGTTCGTCGCGGCGACCGCCGCCGGCATGCCGCCGATCCCGGCCAACGTGCTCGGCCGCGTGTGCGGCGCCCTGCTTGGCTTCTGGCTCAACGGCCGCATCACCTTCGCCAGCGGCGACGGCGCGCGCCTGGGCTGGCAGCGGTTCGGCCGCTTCATGGCGATGTGGATCCTGATGACCCTGCTCAGCACCTGGCTGGTGGCGCTGTGCGTGGACGCGCTGGGCCTGCGCCTGGCCTGGCTGGCCAAGCTGGTGGTCGAAGGCCTGCTGGCGGTGCTGTCGTTCTTCGTGGGGCGGCACGTGGTGTACCGCTAGGCGCAGCACGCAACACGCCCCTGTAGGAGCGGCTTCAGCCGCCCCTACAAAAAAAAGCCGCTGCGCATGGCGCGGCCCGCGCGCCCTCGACCGCGCAGGCCGCATGCCCGTGCAATCGGGACGACTGCGCCCCGCTCGCCTCGCTCAGTGGCAGAAATCGCCCAGGCTGCGCACCAGCGCGGTGCGATGGACCTGGTCCAGCTGCCAGCGCAGCGCATAGGCCTCGGCCGCGCGCGCGGTCGCCGCGGGACACTCCGGCGCCTGCCGCGCCGCGGCGCTGGCCTGCAGGGCGTCCAGCATTTCGCCCTGCAGCTGGTCCAGCCGCGCACGCAGCGCGGTCAGGTCCGGACGCGGCTGGTCGGGGGCGCGGCCGCGCAGCCGCCAGCGATCCAGCAACTGGTATTGCACCAGCTTGTTGGACTCGATCTGCATGCCGAAGAAGCGCGCCGCATCGTCCGCATCCACGCCGTGCGCCGGCGCCTGCTCGCGCACGCTGGCCAGCACCGCGGCTTCGCGCGTGGCGTCCAGCACCGGCTTGCCGCTGTCCCATTTGCTCAGCGCCACCTGGTCGCCGATCGCGTTGCGCTCGACGATGCGGTCGAGCAGCGGTTCCAGCGGCGTGGCGCTGCGCGCGGGCATCGAGCAGCCCAGCATGGCAGTGCCGGCCAGCAGCGCGCTCAGCACGCGCGGGAGTGTGGCAGCGACGGAAGCGGTCATCGGGTCTCTCCTGAAAAACCGTCTGCGTGGGGGAATGAATCCGCAGATCGGGCGGCCATCTTGCCGAAGCCGGAGGACGTTTTCATTGCATCGCGCCGCGCCTGGCACGCGCCGGCGCCGCCGAGTCAGCGGCGATAAAGCCTGCGCCGTGCGCCGCGTCACTGTTGCGGCGATGCCGGCGCTACGCGCGAGACGGCAGCTGCGCTCCTCGCCGCTGCGAAACGGCACGGCGTACAGCGGACGTGGCCCACAAACGAAAAACGCCGGCAGTCGCCGGCGTCTTCGTCGCATGCCTGCGCCAGACGGCGCGCGCCGCGAGACTCAGTGCTTGAGGTTCTTGCGCAGACGTTCCAGCGCCTGCAGCTGCGCGGTGACTTCCGCCAGCTTGGCCTGCGCCTCGGCCACGTCGATGCCCTCGCCGCGGTTGGCCAGCATGCGCTCGGCGTCTTCCTTGGCCTTGCGCACCGACGCCTCGTCGATGTCCTGCGCGCGGATCGCGGTGTCGGCCAGGATGGTCACCACCTGTGGCTGCACCTCGAGGATGCCGCCGGAAATGGCGAAATCCAGCTGCTCGCCGCTGGCGGTGGTGACCACCACCTTGCCGGGCTTGAGCCGGGTGATCAGCGGCGCGTGCTTGGGCGCGATGCCCAGCTCGCCCAGCTCGCCGGTGGCGACCACCAGGGTCGCTTCACCGTGGTAGATCTCATGCTCGGCGCTGACGATGTCGCAACGGATGGTGCTCATGGTTACCTCGCTGGCGCGAGGCGGGATTGGGGATTGGGGATTCGGGATTGGTCAAAGCGGTGTCACCGCCTTCTCCTCCATTCGAATCCATCAAACCCGACACCCGCCTTTGCGTATCCCTAATCCCGAATGCCGAATCCCGGCTGTTACGCCTTCTCGGCCATCTTCTTGGCCTTCTCGACCGCTTCTTCGATGCTGCCGACCATGTAGAACGCCTGCTCCGGCAGGTGGTCGTACTCGCCTTCGACGATGCCCTTGAAGCCGCGGATGGTGTCCTTCAGCGACACGTACTTGCCCGGCGAGCCGGTGAACACTTCGGCCACGTGGAACGGCTGGCTGAAGAAGCGCTCGATCTTGCGCGCGCGCGACACCGACTGCTTGTCCTCTTCGGACAGCTCGTCCATGCCCAGGATCGCGATGATGTCCTTCAGTTCCTTGTACTTCTGCAGGGTCATCTGCACGCGGCGGGCGGTGTCGTAGTGCTCGTGCCCGATCACGTTCGGATCCATCATGCGCGAGGTCGAATCCAGCGGATCCACCGCCGGGTAGATACCCAGCGAGGCGATGCTGCGCGACAGCGCGACGGTCGAGTCGAGGTGGGCGAAGGTGGTCGCCGGCGACGGGTCGGTGTAGTCGTCCGCGGGCACGTACACGGCCTGGATCGAGGTGATCGAGCCGGTCTTGGTCGAGGTGATGCGCTCCTGCAGCACGCCCATTTCCTCGGCCAGGGTCGGCTGGTAGCCCACCGCCGACGGCATGCGGCCCAGCAGCGCCGACACTTCGGTACCGGCCAGGGTGTAGCGGTAGATGTTGTCGACGAACAGCAGCACGTCCTTGCCCTTGCCGTTCTCGTCCTTCTCGTCGCGGAAGTACTCGGCCATGGTCAGGCCGGTCAGCGCCACGCGCAGACGGTTACCCGGCGGCTCGTTCATCTGGCCGTACACCATCGCGACCTTGTCCAGGACGTTGGAGTCCTTCATCTCGTGGTAGAAGTCGTTGCCCTCGCGGGTACGCTCGCCCACGCCGGCGAACACGGACAGACCCGAGTGCGCCTTGGCGATGTTGTTGATCAGTTCCATCATGTTGACGGTCTTGCCGACGCCGGCGCCGCCGAACAGGCCGACCTTGCCGCCCTTGGCGAACGGGCACATCAGGTCGATGACCTTGATGCCGGTTTCCAGCAGCTCGGTGGCCGAGGACTGGTCTTCGTAGCTCGGCGCGGCGCGGTGGATTTCCCAATGGTCGGTGGCCTGCACGTCGCCGGCCTCGTCGATCGGGCGGCCCAGCACGTCCATGATCCGGCCCAGCGTGCCCGGGCCGACCGGCACCGAGATCGCGCGGCCGGTATTGGTCGCCAGCAGGTTGCGCTTGAGGCCGTCGGTGGAACCGAGCGCGATGGTGCGCACGATGCCGTCGCCCAGCTGCTGCTGGACTTCCAGCGTGATGGCCGTGCCCTCGACCTTCAGTGCGTCGTAAATCTTCGGCACATCGGCACGCGCGAATTCGACGTCGACGACCGCGCCGATGATCTGAACGATCTTGCCCTGACTCATTTGGATAACTCCACTAATGTCTATGCGAATCTGGTGTCGGGAATGGGGAAAGGGGAATCGGGAATGGGAAGATCAAGCGCTGCTGCTTCGACCATTCCCGTTTCTCCATTCCCCATTCCCGGCTACACAGCGGCCGCGCCGCCGACGATCTCGGAAATTTCCTGGGTAATCGCCGCCTGGCGCGCCTTGTTGTAGATCAGCTGCAAGGTGCTGATCAGCTTGTTGGCGTTGTCGCTGGCCGCCTTCATCGCGACCATGCGCGCGGCATGCTCGGAGGCCACGTTCTCCAGCACCGCCTGGTACACCAGCGACTCGATGTAGCGCGTCATCACGTGCTCCAGCACGGTCGCGGCATCGGGTTCGTACAGGTAGTCCCAGTCGTGGTGCGCGACCTGGTTCTCCGCCGCCGGCAGCGGCAGCAGCTGGTCGAAGCTGGCCTTCTGCGTCATCGTGTTCACGAAGCGGTTGTAGACCAGGTAGACGCGGTCGACCTTGCCCTCGGTGAACGCATCCAGCATCACCTTGATCACGCCGATCAGCTGTTCCAGCTGCGGCACGTCGCCGAGGTGGCTGACGCTGCCGACCATGTCGACCTTGAGCCGGCGGAAGAACACCGAGGCCTTCTGGCCGATGGTGACCACGTCGATGCCGGCGCCCTTGTCCTGCCACTGGCGCACTTCGCCCAGCATCTTGCGGAACAGGTTGTTGTTGAGGCCGCCGGCCAGGCCGCGATCGGAGGAGATCACGATGTAGCCGACGCGCTTGACCGCGTCGCGCTGCACCAGGAACGGATGCGTGTAGTCGGTGCTGGCCTGCGCCAGATGCCCGATCACCTGCTTCATCGCCTGCGCGTACGGGCGCGAGGTCTTCATCCGATCCTGCGCCTTGCGGATCTTGGAGGCCGAGACCATCTCGAGCGCGCGCGTCACCTTGCGGGTGTTCTGCACGCTCTTGATCTTGGTTTTGATTTCGCGTCCGCCTGCCATTTCTCGCTCGCTCTGCTCGCTTCGTGGGAATGGGGAATGGAGAATCGGGAATGGGCAAACGCCCGGATCCCGCTCCTACGATTCCCTATTCTCGATTCCCGATTCCCTGCAGCTGGATTACCAGCTGCCCGTGGTCTTGAACTCGCCGATGCCCTTCTTGAACGCCGCTTCGATCTCGCCGTTCCAGTCGCCGCTGTCGTTGACCTTGGCGATCAGCTCGCCGGCGGTGTTGGCGAAGTGCGCGTGCAGGCCTTCCTCGAACGCGCCGATCTTGTTGACCGGCACGTCGTCCAGGAAGCCTTCGTTGACCGCGTAGATCGACAGCGCCTGGTTGGCGATGGACATCGGCAGGTACTGCTTCTGCTTCATCAGCTCGGTGACGCGCTGGCCGCGCTCGAGCTGCTTGCGGGTGGCTTCGTCCAGGTCCGAGGCGAACTGCGCGAACGCTGCCAGCTCGCGGTACTGCGCCAGCGAGATGCGGATGCCGCCGGAGAGCTTCTTGATGATCTTGGTCTGCGCGGCGCCGCCGACGCGCGACACCGAGATGCCGGCGTTCACCGCCGGACGGATGCCGGCGTTGAACAGGTCGGTTTCCAGGAAGATCTGGCCGTCGGTGATCGAGATCACGTTGGTCGGCACGAACGCGGACACGTCGCCGGCCTGGGTTTCGATGATCGGCAGCGCGGTCAGCGAACCGGTCTTGCCCTTCACTTCGCCGTTGGTGAACTTCTCCACGTAGTCCTCGGACACGCGCGCGGCGCGCTCCAGCAGGCGGCTGTGCAGGTAGAACACGTCGCCCGGATACGCTTCGCGGCCCGGCGGGCGCTTCAGCAGCAGCGAGATCTGGCGGTAGGCCACGGCCTGCTTGGACAGATCGTCGTACACGATCAGCGCGTCTTCGCCGCGGTCCATGAAGTACTCGCCCATGGTGCAGCCGGCGTAGGCGCTGATGTACTGCATCGCCGCCGATTCGGAGGCGGTCGCGGCGACCACGATGGTGTGCGCCAGCGCGCCGTTCTCTTCCAGCTTGCGCACGATGTTGGCCACGGTCGAGGCCTTCTGCCCGATCGCCACGTACACGCACTTGATGCCGGTGGTCTTCTGGTTGATCACCGCATCGATCGCCAGCGCGGTCTTGCCGGTCTGGCGGTCGCCGATGACCAGCTCGCGCTGGCCGCGGCCGATCGGGATCATCGCGTCGACCGACTTGTAGCCGGTCTGCACCGGCTGGTCGACCGACTTGCGCCAGATCACGCCCGGCGCCACGCGCTCCACCGGCGCGGTCTGCGAGGTGCCCAGCGGGCCCTTGCCGTCGATCGGCTCGCCCAGCGCGTTGACCACGCGGCCGAGCAGTTCCTTGCCCACCGGCACTTCCAGGATGCGGCCGGTGGTCTTGGCCACGTCGCCTTCGCGCAGGTTCTCGTAGTCGCCGAGCACCACGGCGCCGACCGAGTCGCGCTCCAGGTTCAGCGCCAGGGCGTAGGTCTCGTTCGGCAGTTCGATCATTTCGCCCTGCATCACGTCGGCCAGGCCGAAGATGCGCACGATGCCGTCGGACACGCTGGTGACCGTGCCTTCGTTGCGCGACTCCGCAGTCAGCTTGACCTGCTCGATGCGGTTCTTGATCAGTTCGCTGATTTCGGAGGGATTGAGCGTGGTTGCCATCTTGGTTTCCTTCGGATCGTCCACCGCGCGAAGGCGGATGGCGACGTGTGGTTAGCTTCTTTGAGAATCGGGAATGGGGAATCGGGAATCGCTGGTGGCGTCGCCGCCGGGCCGGGTTCTCTCTTCTCTATTCGCCATTCCCGCTTCTTAGTGGGCCAGTGCGGATTGCAGGCGCGACAGCTTGCCTTTCAGCGAACCGTCGATGACCACGTCGCCGGCGTCGATCACCGCGCCGCCGATCAGCGAAGCGTCCACCGCCGTGGTGATCTCGACCTCGCGGCCGAAGCGCTGCTTCAACGCCACCTTCAACGAGGCCACCTCCGCGTCGCTCAGTTGGGTGGCCGAGGTCACGTTGGCCTTGACCACGCATTCGGCCTCGGCACGCAGCTGATCGTACAGCCCGGCGATCTCGGGCAGCAGCGGCAGCCGCTGCCCTTCGGCCAGCAGGCTGAGGAAGCGCGCGTACTGCTCGTCGGCCACCTGCGGCGCCAGCAGCGCCACCGCCTGCTCGCGCTGCAGCTGCGGGTTGTGCAGCAACGCCGCCACGCGCGGATCGGCGGCGACCTGGGCGGAGAACGCCAAGGCCTGCGACCAGGGCGCGAGCTTGCCGGCATCGCTGGCCGCGGCGAACGCGGCGCGGGCATACGGACGCGCCAGTGTGAGGGCCTGGCTCATCTCAGATCTCCGCCGCCAGCTCGTCGAGCAGCGCCTTGTGGGCGTTGGCGTCGATTTCGCGCTTGAGCAGCTTTTCCGCACCGCTCACCGCCAGCAGCGACACCTGGCGACGCAGGTCCTCGCGCGCACGGTTGGCCGCGGCGTCGATCTCGGCCTGGGCCAGATCCTTCTGCCGGTTGGCCTCGGCGATCGCCTCGTTCTTGGCCGCTTCGACGATCTGGTTGGCGCGCGCGTGGGCCTGATCGATGATCTCGTTGGCCTTGACGCGTGCGTCTTTCAGCGCTTCGTTGACCTTTTCCTGCGCCTGCGCCAGATCCTTCTGGCTGCGATCGGCGGCGGCGAGGCCTTCGGCGATCTTCTGTTGGCGCTCTTCGATGGCCTGCATCAGCGGCGGCCAGATCTTGGTCGCGACGATCCAGATCAGACCGGCAAACGCCAGCGCCTGGGCAAAGAGGGTGAGACCGATATTCATTGGGTACGCTCAGCCAAAGTGACGGGGTGGACGCGCCGCCATCGCGGCGGGCGCGTCCGAACCTTCATCCGCAGCGGGGCGGCCGCATCGCTGCGACCGTCCGCCGGTGCTACTGGATCAGCCGCCCTGCGGCAGGCGCGACACGAACTCGCCGATCATCGGGTTGGCGAACGCGAACAGCAGGCCGACCGCGACGCTGATGATGAACGCGGCGTCGATCAGGCCGGCGGTGATGAACATGCGCACCTGCAGCACCGGGATCAGTTCCGGCTGGCGCGCGGCCGATTCCAGGAACTTGCCGGCCATGATGGCCAGACCGAGGCCGGCACCCAGCGCGGCCAGGCCGATCATGATGCCGACGGCGAGGACGGTGGAGCTCTGGACTTGGGCGAGGTTGGTCAGGACGGCGAAGTACATGGTTTTCTCCGAGAACTAAAGTTGCTTGAGGATGGTGAATCGAACGAAGGGTTGCTTAAAACGCGTGAAGCAGAAACGTCAGTGGCTGTCTTCCGCCAGGCTCAGATACACGATGGACAGCATCATGAAGATGAAGGCCTGCAGCGGGATCACCAGCAGGTGGAACAGCATCCAGCCGAAGCCGAACGCGCCGCCGGCCAGTGCGCCGACGATGCCGGCACCGCCCAGCACCCAGATCAGCAGGAACACGATCTCGCCGCCGAACATGTTGCCGAACAGTCGCATCGCCAGGGAGATCGGCTTGCTCAGCCACTCGACGATATTGAGGATCAGGTTGAACGGCAGCATCCACTTGCCGAACGGGGCGGTCAGGAATTCCTTGGTCATCCCGCCCACGCCCTTGGAGCGCAGCGAGAAGAAGATCATCAGGAAGAACACGCTGATCGACATGCCCAGGGTGGCGTTGACGTCGGCGGTGGGCACCGGCTTCCAGTAGTGCACGCCGGCCCAGCTCAGCGGGATCGCGATGAAGTCCGCCGGGATCATCTTGATGAGGTTCATCATCAGGATCCAGAAGAACAGGGTGATCGCGATCGGGGTCACCAGCTTGCTGGTGCCGTGGTAGGTGTCCTTGGCCTGGCGGTCGACGAACTCCAGCAGGATCTCCACGAACGCCTGCCACTTGCCCGGCACGCCAGCGGTGGCCTTGCGCGTGGCGATCCAGAAGCCGAACACCATCAGCAGGCCGGACAGCACCGACATGACCAGGGTATCGACGTGCACCTGCCAGAACCCGCCCTCCTGCACCTGGAAGGTGAGGTTTTGCAGGTGGTGCTGGATGTAGGAGGTAGGGGTTGCTTCCTCGCCCGCCATGAGTCCTGAGCCTTTATCGTGATTCGATCAACGTCTGGCCAGAGCCAGAACCTGGAACATCAGCCCGGTGGCGATACCCGCCAACAGGGCCAGAGGAGGCAGCCGCCACCAGGCAAAGCCCAGCGCGAGTACCGCGAATACCAACACCCACTTCAGCACCATGGCCACGATCAACCGCGCCATCGCCGCACCAGCCGCCTGCACGCCGCCGCTCAACGCGGTGCGTGCCGCCAGCCATCCTCCCGCCACCGTCGCCAGCCCGGTTGCGGCAGCGCCCATGGCGTACTTCGGCCCCAGCAGCAGGAACGCCAGGGAAACCACGGCCACCGCCACCAGCGGGTAAATCGCTGCGCGCAGCATCAGCCGCCGACCCGCATCAACGGAGTTCAGCACAGAAAATCCTGCAGTTGGTGGTGGGTTGAGGACGTCTTCGCGTCCATCGAGCCGCGGAATTATAGCAATGGGACAATTTGCGAGACAACCGCCAAAGGTCGCGGCCGTCCCCGGATCCAGCCAAGCCGCCAACGATAGCACGTCGCGGACCCGCACCGCGGCCCGCATTGATGCATCGCAACAGGGATTTGCGTGGGAACTTTTCCTCCCGCCTCCGGTCCGATCATGCAGGGACTGCGCCCATCCTCGTCGATTTGCAGCGCGGACCCATGGAGCCCCGGGCGACCGGGGCTCTTCTTTTTGCCTGCGATTCCGTGACCGATGCCACCTCCATACCTTCACGGATGGTGGACACGGTTTTAAGGATAGTTGCGGCACGCGGTGGCGCTCGCCATCGGCGCATCCATCCCCAGATGACGGAGCTTCGCCCCCTATGAAACATTTGCTCGCCCTTGCGTTGCCGTGCGCGCTCGCCGCCGCCTACGCCCTTCCCGCCCACGCCGCCGACACCGACGACCGCTTTACCATCCGCCTCGGCGCGATGAACGTGGACAACGACAACACCCTGCGCGGCAACACCACCATCGCCGGCAACGAGATCTCCGGTTCGCAGGACTTCGACTTCGGCGGCAAGGAATGGGAGCCGCGCGTGGACGGCGTGTTCCGCATCAGCACCCGCCAGCGCCTGATCTTCGACTACTTCAAGTACGACAAGGACCGCCGCGAGGAACTGGGCGAGAACCTCAGCTACGACGGCGTCACCGTGCCGGCCGGCAGCTTCGTCAAGGGCGAGATGAAGTACCAGGTGGCCAGCCTGGTGTACGACTACTCGGTGATCGACACCCCGCAGTTCAGCATGGGCCTGCAGATCGGCGCCGAGTGGGCCAAGGTCCAGGCCAATGCCTACGCCGACCTGGGCGACCTGTATTCGGGCACCTTCATCGACGAGAGCGAAGACGGCGCCGCGCCGGTGGTCGGCCTGCGCTTCACCGCGCAGCCGAACGAGCATTGGCTGTTCAGCGTGCAGGGCCAGTACGTCAACACCAAGTGGGGCGATTTCGGCAAGTACGACGGCGACCTGAGCCGCGCCAATGCCATCGCCGAGTACCGCTTCACCAAGAACTTCGGCATCTTCGCCGGCTACGACTGGTTCAAGCTGGACGTGGACCGCGAGACCGACTCCAACTCCGCCTCGCTGACCAATGTCGGCCTGAAGCAGGAGTTCAAGGGCCCGGTGGCCGGTGTGACCTTCGCGTTCTGATTCCTTCGGGACTCGGACTCGGGACTCGCAAAGAGCTTCAACGCAAACCCCCGCAGCGATGCGGGGGTTTGTCGTTTATGGGGCCGGTTGGCAGGCGGTCGAATCCTGCGGTGGCCTGGACGACGATGCCGGCGCGGGTGCGGCGGACACCGCTCACGGCGGCTTGGCCACGCCCGCCACCAGCAGGTGCCGGTGAATCTCGCAGTAGCACTCGTCGTGCCAACCGTAGTGTGGATCGCGGCACACCGAATGGCGTACCGCCGCGGGCAGGCTGCCCACGGCGCTGCGCAGATCGTGCCGCAAGGCCACGAACACCGAGCCGGGCTCGGGCCAGTCGGTCCGATGCGGCGGCTCCTGCATGCGGTTGCCCTGGCCCAGCTCGCGCTCCAGCAGCGCCTGCAGTTCGGAACACAACGACCGCGTGTGCATCGCATTCTCCGCAATCGCGGCGCGGTGCCGCGCAGACAGGACGACGCCCCGCGAACGGGGCGTCGTCGGCGTCGCGCGTGCGCCAGCCGCTTACTTCTTCTTCGGGATGTACAGGTCGGTGATGGTGCCGTCGTAGACCTCGGCGGCCATGCCGACCGACTCGCTCAGGGTCGGATGCGCGTGGATGGTGTGGCCGATGTCCTCGGCCTCCGCGCCCATCTCGATCGCCAGGCCGATCTCGGCCAGCAGGTCGCCGGCATGCACGCCGACGATGGCGCCGCCGACGATGCGGTGCGTGTCCTCGTCGAAGATCAGCTTGGTGAAGCCCTCGGTGCGGCCGATGCCGATGGCGCGGCCGCTGGCCGCCCACGGGAACTTGGCCACGCCCACCTTCAGGCCCTTGGCCTTGGCCTCGGTCTCGGTGACGCCGACCCAGGCGATTTCCGGGTTGGTGTAGGCCACCGACGGGATCACCCGCGCCACCCACTCCTTCTTCTCGCCCGCCGCCACTTCCGCGGCCAGCTTGCCCTCGTGGGTGGCCTTGTGCGCCAGCATCGGATTGCCGACGATGTCGCCGATGGCGAAGATGTGCGGCACGTTGCTGCGCATCTGCCGGTCGACCGGGATGAAGCCGCGCTCGGTGACGTTCACCCCGGCCTTCTCCGCGCCGATCTTCTTGCCGTTCGGCGAACGGCCCACCGCGACCAGCACGCGGTCGTAGCTGGTCGCGCCCAGCGCCGGCTGCTCGCCTTCGGCCGCGGCCTCGAACGACACGGTGATGCCCTTCTTGTCGGCCTTGACCTCGGTGGCCTTGGTCTTCAGGTAGACCTCCACGCCCTGCTTCTTCAGCCGGTCGGCCAGCGGCTTGACCAGGTCCTTGTCGGCGCCCGGCATCAGCTGGTCCATGAACTCGACCACGGTGACCTTGCTGCCCAGCGCGCTGTACACGGTGGCCATTTCCAGGCCGATGATGCCGCCGCCGACCACCAGTAGGGTCTTGGGGATCTCCTGCAGTTCCAGCGCGTCGGTGGAGTCCATGACCCGCTTGTCGTCCCACGGGAAGTTGGGCAGCTTCACCGCCTGCGAACCGGCGGCGATGATGCACTGCTCGAAACGCAGCAACTGGGTCTTGCCGTCGGCGCCGACGATCTCCAGCTCGTTGGGCGACACGAACGACGCCACGCCGGTGACGGTGCGCACCTTGCGCTGCTTGGCCATGCTGGCCAGGCCGCCGGTGAGCTTGCCGACCACGTTTTCCTTGTACGCGCGCAGCTTGTCCAGGGCGATCTTGGGAGCGCTGAAGGTCACGCCGAAGTCGCCGGCATGGGCCACCTCGTCGATCACCGCGGCCGCGTGCAGCAGCGCCTTGGACGGAATGCAGCCGACGTTGAGGCAGACACCGCCGAGGCTGGCGTAGCGCTCGATCAGCACCGTGTCCAGGCCCAGGTCGGCGGCGCGGAACGCGGCGGTGTAGCCGCCGGGGCCGGCGCCGAGCACCACCATCTTGCATTCGATGTCGGCCGGCTTGCCGCTGGCCAGCGCCGGCTTGGGCGCCGGCGGCTCGGCCGGGGCGCGATGCGACGGCGCCACCGGCGGCTTGCTGGCCGGCGCCTCGGCCTTGGCCGGTGCGGGCGCGGCGGCCGGCGCGGCGCCGGCGTCCTCGGTCTCCAGCAGCGCGATCACCGCGCCCTCGGACAGGACGTCGCCGAGCTTGACCTTCAGCTCCTTGATCACGCCGGCCGCCGCCGACGGCACTTCCAGCGTGGCCTTGTCCGACTCCAGGGTCAGCAAGCCCTGGTCCTTCTTCACCGTGTCGCCGACCGCGACCAGCACTTCGATGACCGGAACCTCGCTGTAGTCGCCGATATCCGGGACCTTGACCTCAATGACCGCCATGCAGCTTCTCCTGTGGCCCGGCCGGCGCGCCGGCGGGCGATTGCAGTTCTACGGCGGCGCCGACGGCAAGACCCAGTTGCTGCGTTTCGAGCAGTGCATCAT